>NZ_VOBE01000002.1:0-599358 GCF_008369225.1 Psychrobacter sp. ANT_H59 | reverse complement strand
TCTCTACTGTCGTCCAGTAAGAGTATTCTTACTAAATATGCTAAACCAATCTGGCTTATCCTATTTAGCGAGCTGACCATCATATCATGTTTTAATAGTCTGTCAACTTCTTTTCTTAATTTGTTTCAACTCGGTAATCTAAGTGATAAGTTGGTTAACTTATTGCCTAGCTTCCTTTGCTGTGGGGCGTATTATATAGATTCTGACTGGAGTGTCAACTGCTTTATCAAAGGTTTTTAAACTAATTTAAGTAGGGTTTAAATAGTCTATTGTTTTCAAATACTTAACGCATTAATTATCTTTACTGTCATTAAATAATCTTGTAAATGCACATTTAGTCATAAATGACCCTATTTAATTGCATTACCACTGCCTACTATCAATCTATTTTGAGTAGCTGCTTTATCGCTAAAAAGCCTTTTATTTGAGTATATTGATATTGGTATAGAAAGCACCTATATATGGAAACTTGTTAACGACCATATAGATGGCTATTCATAACTGCCCTTAGTCTCCATCTATCTAGTGTTAATAGACATTTTTTGCTATAATAGCTGACTTTATAATATTACTTAATGGCACTTCGTTTATTAAGACTTAGCTAAGAAGCTGCTGCTTTGAGCCTTGCCTTTAAGTAATACCATCTCTTACAACATATCATAGTAATTAGATATAATTTACGCAGTCTTACGGTTATATGATTGATGGTTGCAATCATCACTGCCAACGGACGCAAAAAGGTGAATAGATTATGGTAGCGATTACTTTACCCGATGGTAGCGTAAAAAACTTCGAAGGTAATACAACGGTCATGGAAGTGGCGCAAAGTATTGGGACAGGGCTTGCTAAAGCGACTGTCGCTGGACGTGTGGATGGTCAGTTGGTAGATGCGCATGACCCTATCGCCCATGATGCGAAAGTTGAAATCGTGACACCAAAAGATGATGACGGTGTCGATATCATTCGTCATTCTTGTGCTCACCTATTAGGCCATGCCGTTAAGCAGTTATATCCTGATGTGAAAATGGTGATTGGTCCCATTATCGATGATGGTTTTTATTATGACATCTATAGCGAAACGCCTTTTACGCCTGAGCATATGGCAGCCATTGAAAAACGCATGATGGAGCTCATCAAGCAAGATTATGACGTTATCAAAAAAATAACGCCACGTGCTGAAGTTATTAAAATCTTTGAAGAACGTGGTGAGGACTATAAGCTTAAGCTGATTAATGATATGCCAGGCGAAGAAGCCTTTGGTCTCTATCATCATCAAGAATATGTCGATATGTGCCGTGGTCCGCATGTACCAAATACACGATTTCTAAAAGTCTTTAAACTGACCAAAATGTCAGGTGCTTATTGGCGCGGCGATGCTAAGAACGAACAGCTACAACGTATTTATGGTACAGCATGGGCGGATAAGAAAGATTTAAAAGCCTATATCCAGCGTATTGAAGAAGCCGAAAAACGTGACCATCGTAAAATTGGTAAAGCGTTAAATCTATTCCATATGCAAGAGCAAGCGCCGGGTATGGTGTTTTGGCATGCCAATGGTTGGACGATTTATCAAGTACTTGAGCAATATATGCGTAAAGTGCAGCACGATAATGGTTATGAAGAGATTAAAACGCCGCAAATTGTCGATCGTAGCTTGTGGGAGCGTTCTGGACATTGGGGCAACTATGCCACCAATATGTTTACTACTTCGAGCGAAAATCGCGATTATGCGGTAAAACCGATGAATTGTCCTTGTCACGTGCAAGTCTTTAATCAAGGCTTAAAATCTTACCGTGACTTGCCATTACGTATGGCAGAGTTTGGTTCATGCCACCGTAACGAGCCATCAGGTTCGCTCCATGGTTTGATGCGGGTTCGCGGTTTTACTCAAGATGATGCTCATATCTTTTGTACACAGTCGCAGATTCAACAAGAGGTCGCTGATTTTATTAAGCTGACCCTTGCTGTTTATGAAGATTTTGGTTTTGATAATATCATTATGAAACTATCGACTCGTCCTGAAAAACGTGTCGGTAGCGATGAGTCTTGGGATTTTGCAGAAAAAGCATTAGCCGATGCATTGGATAGTTCCGGTCTTGATTGGGCTTACCTACCAGGTGAAGGTGCCTTCTATGGTCCCAAGATTGAATTCAGTCTAAAAGATTCATTAGGTCGCGTATGGCAGTGCGGTACTATTCAGGTTGACCCAAATATGCCTGAGCGTCTTGATGCCGAATTCGTCAATGAGCAAAACGAGCGCGAAGTACCGATTATGTTGCACCGTGCCATCTTAGGTTCATTTGAGCGCTTTATCGGTATCTTGATTGAGAACTATGCCGGTTGGATGCCAGTATGGCTAGCGCCGCAACAAGTAGTAGTCATGAATATCACAGATAAACAGGCAGATGCGTGTGAAAATGTGGTCAATGAGTTGAAAAAAGCAGGCTTACGCGCCATTAGTGACTTGCGTAACGAAAAGATTGGATTTAAGATACGAGAGAAAACATTAGAACGTATTCCCTATATGCTAGTATTAGGGGATAAAGAAGTCGAATCAGGCAGCGTCAACGTTAGGACTCGCGAAGGCGAAAATCTGGGCGTGATGAGTGTCGCTGAATTTATCACATTAGTAGAAGCAGCTGTTGCCGAAAAGGGCCGACAGATCCCAAAAATAGATCAGGAGTAATACCTATTAAACAGTCAAACCGTTTGAACATTAATGAAGATATCAGTGCCAAAGAAGTCCGTCTGGTCAAAGAAGACGGTGAACAAATGGGCGTGGTCGATATCGACACCGCGATGAAAGCGGCACGTGAAGACAGTCTAGATTTAGTAGAGCTGGTTCCCGAAGCCAAACCGCCAGTATGTAAAATCATGGATTATAAACATTTCCTCTATGATCAGAAGCAAAAGGCGAAAGAAGCTAAAAAGAACCAAAAGCAGACTCAGCTAAAAGAGATGAAGCTACGTCCTAGCACTGAAGAAGCCGATTATCAGGTTAAACTGAGAAAAATCGTTAGCTTCTTAGAAGATCAGGATAAAGTTAAAATTAGCATCCGTTTCCGCGGACGTGAAATGGCGCACCAAGAAATTGGTCGCAAGCAACTTGATCGTATCATTGAAGATACGGCTGATATCTCAAACGTCGAACAGTATCCTAAGATGGAAGGTCGTCAAATGGGTATGCTGTTAGGACCTACTAAGAAGAAATAGACTTTTCAATCGTCTATTCTTAGTAGTGGCTGTGTTTATATAGATATTCATGATTTCCCACCACCAATATGCTACGGCATATTGGTGGTTTTTAGTATGTAGGGCTTAATAAGCATATTTATAGTTAATTATGACACTTGTACCTCTTTGACTATCGTTCACCTTAAATATATGAAGCCGACAGTGCTTTACAAAACCCATCTTCTCAACCTTTTCATTACACGGTAATCTAAAGACCTACTCTATCTTTATGAATCATAATTTCAATAAAAACAATTAAACTGATAAAAATAATCCATGCCTCGACTACAAATGTCACTGATAAAAAATATAACCTCTTTTAGATATCATAGGAAGCCTTATGCAAGAATTAACCCCACCTGCTAACACCTCTACACCAACGATTACTCTAACCGCGCCAGAACCTGTTAAAGAGATACAAAAAAGTGAAGCAGATCAGATGGTCAAGTTAGATGACAGTGATATTCCAGAGCTTGATGCCAAAGTCGATGCTTTTGTCGATCATGTTATCAATAACTCTGTACACAGCTCTGAATTTCAACAGAACGTCCAATCTATTCATCATTTGGGTAATAAAGAAATCCGTGAATCGGCGCAAGTGTCTAACCGTATGTTAGAGCTACCCGCTAAAAGCCTGAATGACAGCTTATTTGATAACTCCCCTATTGCAAAATCATTGACGGAGCTGCGCGGTATCGTCGAAGATTTGGACCCCAGCAAAAAAGAGCTGACCAGCTCACGCAAGCTATTTGGCTTGATTCCATTTGGTAATAAAGTACAAGATTATTTCCGTCAGTATGAGTCAGCGCAATCTCATATTAATGCGGTAGTAACGAGTCTATATAATGGTAAAGATGAGCTGCTCAAAGACAATGCGATGATTGAGCAAGAAAAAATTAATATGTGGGAGCTGATGCAATCGATTCGCCAATATATCTATGTAGGTAAAAAAATCGATGAGCAGCTCGAGCAAAAAGTCTATGCGATAGAAGCGACTGACCCTGAGAAAGCACGTATTATTAAAGAAGAGATGCTGTTTTATGTCCGCCAAAAAAATACCGACTTTTTGACACAATTGGCGGTAAACGTTCAAGGTTATTTAGCATTGGATACTATCCGTAAAAACAATTTAGAGCTGATTAAAGGGGTAGATCGCGCCACTACTACCACTATCTCAGCCCTACGTACGGCAGTGGTTGTCGCACAAGCCATGACTAACCAAAAACTGGTACTTGACCAAATTACTGCTTTAAATAAAACGACCAGTAGCTTGATTGAATCAACTTCGGTAATGCTCAAGCGTCAATCACTTGAGATTCATGAGCAAGCGACCAGCAGCACTATTGAGCTTGATAAATTGCAAAATGCCTTCAATAATGTCTATGACACCATGGATATGATTAGCAATTATAAAATTGAAGCGCTTGAGAATATGAAGCAAACGGTCAATACCTTGACCACTGAGGTTGATAAAGCCCAAAAATACCTCGATAAATCTAATCAGACCACGGTATTAGAAGTGTCAAAAGAATTGAACATGGAAAAAATAACCAATCAATCAAATACGGTCGATATTGATATTTGATTTAGATAAGCATTCACTTTTAATAAAATTTGACCACTAACGACTACTCGCTATCAAATACAGATAAGACAATTGACCTAAGATATTGGGACGTTGTTCGTGTTAAGATAGTCATTATTAATAATTTAAAAATAGATACGGTAATTTATGAGTTGGAATGATCCAAACGCCTCAAGTGAGGCACAAAAATATGATAACCCGATTCCTAGTCGCGAGCTTATATTAAGCACGATTAATGAACACGGTGAAATCACCCATCAGCAATTGGCAAAAGCCTTTAATATTGCTGATCCTGATCAGTTTGACGCTTTGGGCAACCGCCTAAAAGCGATGACGCGCGATGGACAAGTCAATCGTGACGGTCGCCCTTATCGCTATCGTACAGTCACTCAGCACGATATTGTCACCGGTACAGTAACAGCCCATCCAAAGGGCTTTGGCTTTGTATTATTAAGTGATATGCCTGACCTATTCTTGCATGAAAAACAAATGCGTTGGGTCTTTAATGGCGATACAGTAGAAGCCGTTGGCACGTCAACAGACAACCGCGGTCGTACTGAAGGTCGTATCGTTGATGTCGTTGAGCGTCGTCAAAATCATTTTATCGGTACGCTGGCTCATGATGAAGACGGTTACTGCGTTGAGCTTGGTAGCCCAAATAACCATCAGCCGATTACCGTTACAGAAGACAATGTACAGGCTTTCAATGCTAAGCAAGGCTCGCCGGTAAAAGTTGATATTATTGATTGGCCAAATCAGCATGAATTTGCCACGGGCAAAATCACTGAAGTCTTATCTGATGACAATGATCGCGAACTGATCATTGAGACTACGTTACTTAATTATGATATTCCATCAGAGTTCAGTGAAGCGGCGCTCAATCAAGCAAATGATTATAAAGAGCCGACTGAAAAAGATCTAAAAGGTCGTGTCGACTTACGTGAGTTGCCATTAGTGACGATCGATGGTGAAGATGCTCGTGACTTTGATGATGCTGTGTTTGCAGAAAAGCGTTCTGGTGGTAATTATCGCGTCTTGGTAGCGATTGCGGATGTCAGTTATTATGTGACACCGAACTCGCCACTTGATCAAAATGCCTACGAGCGTGGTACGTCAGTATATTTCCCGCATCAAGTGATTCCTATGTTGCCTGAAGTACTGTCTAATGGTCTCTGTTCGCTGAACCCTAATCTTGATCGCCTCTGTATGGTTGCTGATATTAAGATATCACGTGCTGGTAAAATCACCAGTTATGAGTTTTATCCTGGCGTCATGCACTCGCAAGCGCGCTTGACTTACAATCAAGTGAACGCTTATCTTGAGAATCCAAAAGACAGTAGCGTTCCAAAATCGTTGACAGAAAATAAAGAGGTCAAAAAATCTGTCGATACCTTACATCAACTGTATGAGCTACTCCTCAAAAAGCGTGAAGAGCGTCATGCGATGGAGTTTGAGACCGTTGAAACTTATATTAAGTTCAATGAAAAAGGTGGTATCGAAGCCATCTTGCCTCGTACGCGCGGTGATGCGCAAAAGCTTATCGAAGAGTGCATGTTGCTTGCCAATACCTGTGCAGCAAACTTTGCGCTAAAAAATGAGCTGCCTGTGTTATATCGTAATCATGATAAGCCTGATGGCGAAAAGTCGATGCGTATCCATGAATATGCCAAAAACTTTGGTCTAAGCTTCCCAGAAGAAAATCCTACTCAAGCAGATTATCAGCGTATCATTGAAGCAACTAAAGAGCGACCGGATGCGATTAGCATTCATAGCATGCTGCTTCGTTCGATGATGCAAGCGAACTATTCACCTGACAATATCGGTCACTTTGGTTTGGCTTACGATGAGTATAGTCATTTTACCTCGCCGATTCGTCGTTATCCTGACTTAATGTTGCATCGTGCGATCAAGGCGAAAGTGACAAATGCCAAACAGCCTGTGATGGATTTTTCATTAGAAGGTGCTGGCATGCAAACCTCAGATACTGAGCGCCGTGCTGAAAAGGCTTCACGCTACGTAGAATCATGGCTCAAATGTCATTATATGAAAGATCATGTCGGCGAAGAGTTCGATGGTGTCGTAACTACCGTCACAAACTTTGGTTTATTTATTACTCTGACGGATTTGTATATCGATGGTTTGGTGCATATCTCAAACGTTGGTGACGATTTCTTTGTTTATGATGAGCAGCAGCAACAGCTTATCGGTAAAGATAGAGGCACAGTGTTTGGGCTGGGCGATTTGGTTAAAGTTAAAGTAGCTGGCGTTAATATGGATCTGCTACAAATTGACTTTGGTTTACAAGCAAAGCTGCAATCTAGTAAAATGAATCAAACTAAGAAAGATCATTCAAACTCTAGTCAGCCAAACCGCAGCTCCACAAGCAAAGATCAGCCAAAGAAATCACCTGCGAAGAGAAGCGGCAGTCGTGGTGGTAGAGGCAGTAGTAAAAAGAGCTAAACTAGCTTGAATCTATAAGTATTAAAAAAGGCTAACGTTATCGTTAGCCTTTTTTGTGTCTTCAGTTTTCTAATAACAGATCTATCACTGCTCCGCAGGACTCATTTGCTCTAAGCGCGCAGCATCTGCTTGCTGTGCCTGATCGATCTTGGTAGTAGCATCATCTAGAATGGCTTTCGGCTCCTGACCTAAGGGCTTGCTTGCGATATCTGATGTATGGCTGTCATTAGCATTTCTCGTATCAGAACCATTATTTTCAGATACAGCTGCCTCACTACTCGCTGCTATAACTTCTCGGTTTTGTTCACGTTGACTGCCATTCATGACATTAAAACCCAATAACACAACCATACCAACGACCGCGAATATAATCAGATGTTTCATTTGCATAAAAATGTCTCGTCTAGTTCGATAAAATGTAGATAAACATTTCGCTGCATTTTCTATGCCGATTTTTATAGTTGGTATTCAGCACTATTCTTGCGGGCTACTATTACTTAATAAATCAGTTTCATCTGAATTTTCAGCAATTTCTTGCTCAACCTTTTCCATTAGCTTTTCGTCAGGGCGCGCATCAAGCACTTGATCGGCATTCCGACCTTGCAAGATATGCTTCGCCCGCGCCTTTGCTTGTTGCTTATCTTTATCTTCAATCGTAGTTTCAGCCGCTTGAGCATCATTAGCTATTTTAGAATCATTAGAAGGTTTAACGATGATAGGCGTTACTGTTATGTCTTCTTGAGACTTATCACCATTTCGACTGCTTTGGAAATACTCAAAAGCTTGCTCTAGATTATGGTTAAAGCGTAACTGATAAATGGGCTCAGGTAAGCTAAAACCTTCATCTTCTAAAGCATGCTTGGTCTCGCGAATAGCTATACTGCGGGCTTTGGAAAAATCAGCTTCTGATTGATTGACCCATACTTGGAACTGCAAAATAATGTTTGAGTCGCCTACCTCCTTGATAATCGCGGTGACTTTTGGCTTATCTAAGGCAAAATCCAATTGAGCAATCGCATCGATACCCACTTTGATGGCAGCAAGCGGATCGTCATTGGCATCAACGCCTAATTCAAAAGTGAAACGGCGCTCAGGATTTTTGGTGTAATTTAAAATCGTGGCTTTAAAGACTTCGGCATTGGGAATACGTAATTGATTGCCATCTAACGTCATTAAAATAGTCGCACGCGACGTCAGGCGCACCACTATTCCCTCTTGAGCATTAATCAAAATATGATCGCGGGCGCGAAATGGCTGGCGAATACTGAGCATTAAAGAGGCAATATAATTTTCAATAGTATCCTTAACCGCGAAACCAACGGCAATACCGATGACCCCAGCGCCGCCAAGTAGCGTTCCCAAAATCGTCTCCGCGCCGATCAGGCTTAACGCTAATATAAGCCCCAGAATAATAAAGATGACCTTGACGGTCTGCGACAATAATTCTGCGACAAAAGGATTGGGCGTTAAGCGCTGCCACATTTTTTGCCGATTGGACAACCAACTACCAAACCAAGTTACTAAAGCAAATAAAATAATTCCGACCAATAATAACGGCACAGCTTTGATAAGGTTTTTGGCTTGAGCTTTGATGCTTTGATAAACCGTCGTGACATTATCCTGGACATCAAGCGTTCGATTAATCTTATCTTCAACTGTGACAACATCTGTCAAACGATTGGTAAGATTAATGGCTTGTTGGGCTTTTTTCTCGTTGGGTGTTTCACCGGTTAAAGTAACAACGCCTTGAGTGACACCAACATTAATTGCTTGCAAGCCTTCAATTTCTGAGAATATCCCACTGATACGTTGGCGGATGTCATTATCATGTTGCACAGTTTGAGCGGTTTCAATTTGAGTGTTATTACTGCTCTCGCCATCGATAGAAGGTGCAGGTTCAATTGAAATAGGGGTTAGCGGAGGTGGTACAGCTGGCGCTTGAGCCGGCAAAGTGCCACTTTCAGGAGTATTACTAGGAAGAGGGGTGCTATTAATGTAATTAGCCGCATTAGGTAATGCGTTGCTATCAAGCGCAGGCTTGGCAGTATTACTGTCTAATACAATAGGATTAACAGTTTCACTTTCTTGAGCGGCATAAGCTGGCAAACTTAATAGGATGCTTAATAGCAACAGCCATTGACTCCACATTTTTTGGCACTTGCGTGATGTAATGCAGTCAAAATAAGTGGCCATAAGCATCCTTGATTACGCATTATCTATTCAAAATCTGATAAGCATATTTTTTAAATATTATTTACCGTCCAAATAAAGTTGTGCCTCGCCCAAATCTAACGTGCCCTCATAGATAGCACGACCAGTAATGATACCTTCAATGCAATCACCATAAGGTTTTAACAACTCAATATCTTTCATATCGGTGACGCCGCCTGATGCAATCACTGGTAAGCCACCTTCACGTGCTAAATTAACGGTTTGCTCGACATTAACGCCTTGCATCATGCCATCACGGGCAATATCGGTATAGACGATAGAAGACACACCAACATCAGCAAAACGTTTGGCAAGCTCAGTGGCTTTGGTGTCAGTCACGTTTGCCCAACCATGGGTTGCGACCATGCCATCTTTGGCATCGATACCAACGATAATGTGTCCAGCAAACTCACGGCACGCTTCAGTAATAAAATCCGGATCTTCAACCGCTTTGGTACCGATAATAATATAGGTCAGACCAGCAGTAATATACTGCTCAATAGTTTGCATATTGCGCACACCACCGCCCAATTGAATTGGCAGTTTAGGAAAAGCTTTTGCAATGTCATGCACCACTTGCTTATGCACTGGAATCCCATCAAATGCGCCATTTAGATCGACCAAATGCAGACGGCGCGCGCCTTCTTTTACCCAACGTGCCGCCATCGCCACAGGGTCATCAGAAAATACCGTATCATCTTCCATACGACCTTGTTTTAAGCGCACACACTTACCATCTTTGAGATCGATAGCAGGGATAATCACAGGGACAGCGCACATATAGGATTCCTTATAAAACGATATTAATAATCAAAACTTGGAGGTAGGTTAGCTTACAAGAGCTATTTAAACACAAACTTAATATAAAATGTCTAGAACTGCCAATTTAAGCAGGTCACGATAAAGTCAATTCACTACCAAAGATGTATAAGCCTGATAGTGATTTAAAAATGATGTAGGTACTCTAGTCATGAAATCAACTAAAGTTCTCTCTCTATTGCAGCAGAAAACAGACAGTCATAACCATAAGTTTTAGCACAAAGGATTACTAGCAACATTGGGTAAATTCGATTACCAACTGGCAATTTTAGGTCAGTTTAGCGTATAATCCTAGGTAAATTTGTATTTGTGCGATAAAGCCGGATCGTCTGCTACCTATAGATGGTTTCGATCATTGCAAGATAGATGATAATGCGGTATTGATACGCTATTAAACGTTTCGCCTAGCAACGGCTGTTACTCAGTCCTAATATTTATCCTATAATCATAGGTTATTCAATAGCGCTTAGATAGCTTCTACTCAGTATCATAAGTCATTTATCTCTCATTTGTATTTAAGCAAATGGGTGGTGCTGCTTAAATCTCACAAATAGTATGGATTTTAAGATTTTAATAAATCGTATGGTAAAACCGTATTTTGTCTAACACCATTTCTTTAAGAGATGAGAATTAGAGTGCAGTGTTTTAGTATACACCTTGGTAGCCAGTCGCCACTTTGGTCATTCGAATAAGACATTAACGTGTTGTTAAGGAGTCTAAGGTCAGCGTTAATACTCTTACTAGTAGTCATGAAGTGTCATTATTAAAAACCTTATCGCTGTCTTTTTATAAGATATGATTTGGTTATTTTAGTGATGGCGTTACCATTCATGCTGCCGATATACCACACAGGACGTCTGGTATCGTTTTAGACTATGGACTAAGTTTTCGCTTATGATTACCATCAAGAAAGGTTTGGATTTACCCATCACTGGTGAACCCTCCCGCGAGATATCTGAGCACAGACCCGCCCATGTGGCACTTATTGGCTATGATTACGTTGGTATGAAGCCGACGATGAATGTCAAAGAAGGCGATATCGTAGCAAAAGGTCAACCCGTTTTTGAAGACAAAAAACGGGCTGGCGTTATCTACACTGCGCCTGCTGCTGGTAAAGTCATCGCCATTAAACGCGGTGAACGTCGTGTGTTTGAAAGTCTTGTAATTGCGGTCGACCCAAATGGTGCGGAAGTAGAATTTCAGCGCTACGACTCCCAGCAACTTGCTGACCTAGATTCTGAAGTTGTTGAAACCCAACTGCTTGCCTCTGGTGAATGGACGGCGTTTCGTACGCGTCCCTATAGCCGTGCTCCTGAAATCGGTGCTCGTCCTCATGCTATCTTCGTCACCGCCATGGATACCAATCCGTTGGCGTTTGACCCGATGCTGCTGATTAACGAGCAACTGCAGGCGTTCAATGATGGTCTTGCTGTCTTGTCAACACTCAGCCCCAAAACCTTTGTCTGCCATCATGGCAATAGTTCGTTGACGCCAGTTGCCAAAACCGCAGCTAATAATGTCACTGAATATCATAGCTTTGCTGGCAAACACCCTGCTGGTCTTGCAGGCACGCACATTCATTTCTTGCACCCTATCATGCGCGGCACTAGCGTCTGGACGATTGGTTATCAAGATGTGATTGCGATTGGTAAGCTATTTACCAGCGGGCGTTTATATACTCGTCGCCTGTTGAGCTTAGCTGGTCCTGCTGTTAGCAATCCTCATATTATCGCCACCGAACGCGGTGCGGATATTGCTGCCTTGACCAAAGGTAATTTGACAGCTGGCGAGAACCGTGTGATTTCAGGTTCAGTGCTGTCTGGGCGTCAAGTATTTGGCAATATTGCCTATCTTGGTCGCTTTGATAATCAAGTCAGTGTGCTAGCAGAAGGTCGTGAGCGTCCAGCGTTCCACTTCTTTACGCCAGGCGCCAACCGCTTCTCTAAACTGCCTATCTATATTTCGCAGTTTTTTGGTGGCAAAAAATATAACTTCACTACCACAAGCAATGGCTCACCTAGAGCGATGGTGCCAATCGGTGTCTATGAAGAAGTCATGCCACAAGACTATCTGCCAACCCAGCTATTACGTGCTTTGATTGTCGAAGACATTATCACGGCTGTAGATTTGGGTGTACTTGAATTGGACGAAGAAGATTTAGCATTATGCACCTTCGTATCTCCTGGCAAATATGAATTCGGCGATATTTTGCGTGATAACTTAACGCGCATTGAGCTGGAGGGCTAACCACGATGAAATTTTTACACAATATGTTCGATCGTATGGAGCCGTCTTTCACCAAGGGTGGCAAACACACAAAATACTACGCCATCTTTGAGATGTTTGATACGTTTTTGCGTCAACCAAGCTCAACGACATACGCCTCATCACATGTACGCGACGGTATTGACCTTAAGCGTATTATGATTACCGTCTGGTTATGTACCTTCCCAGCCATGTTTTGGGGTATGTACAATATCGGTCATCAAGCATTAACTGCGATTGCAACCCTTGGCTTACAGCCTGAAGGCTGGCGCACCATTATCACCAGTATGGCAGGCTACAACCCAGACAGTATCTGGGCAAGCTTCGTCTACGGTGCTATGCAGTTCTTACCGATTTATCTTGTGACCTTTGGGGTTGGTATTCTCTGTGAGATTATCTTTGCCGTCGTCCGTGGTCATGAAGTCAACGAAGGCTTCTTTGTTACCTCTGTACTGTTTGCACTATGTCTGCCACCCGATATCCCATTATGGCAAGTTGCCTTAGGTATTATCTTTGGTGTGGTCGTGGCAAAAGAAGTATTCGGTGGTACAGGTAAAAACTTCCTTAACCCTGCCCTATCGGGTCGTGCGTTCTTATACTTTGCTTATCCGGCTTATATGTCAGGCGACTCAGTATGGACCGCGGTTGATGGTTTTTCAGGTGCAACGCCACTTGGTCTTGCTGCCCTTGGGGTTGTCCCACAAGATTTTGTCGATGTTTATGGCAATGCCATCACGTGGAGTGATGCATTCTTAGGCAACATGCAAGGCAGTATCGGTGAAGTATCGACGCTAGCTATCTTAATGGGTGCTGCTGTCCTACTTTGGACGCGCATTGCCTCATGGCGCATCATGGCAGGTTGTGTGGTTGGTCTGATTGCCACATCTCTTGTGTTTAATATGATTGGCTCTGAAGACAATATGATGATGAGCTTGCCGTTTTACTGGCACTTAGTGATCGGTGGTTTTGCTTTTGGTGCCGTGTTTATGGCAACTGATCCAGTATCTGCTGCGCATACCAATAAAGGGCGCTGGGCTTACGGTATCTTGATTGGTTTTATGACCGTATTGATTCGTGTCATTAATCCAGCTTTCCCAGAAGGCATCATGCTAGCCATTTTATTTGCTAACTTATTTGCGCCACTGTTTGACTATTTTGTCACTCAAGCAAATATCAAACGCCAAACTGCTCGGAGGGTTCGCTATGTCCAAGCCCAAAAGTAATAACGCAAAAACCATCAGTGTGGCGTTGACGCTATGCTTGGTGTGTTCGGTATTGGTCTCAGCTGCGGCTGTGGGTCTAAAGCCTGCGCAAGTAGAAAACGCGCGCTTAGACCGTAATAAAAACATCTTGGTTGCCGCTGGTATGTTTGACCCTGCGTCTGATACCAATGAAGATGTGGCGGAGCGCTTTAAAGATTTTGAGGTAAAAATCGTTGACCTAAATAAAGGCAACTACCTTGATGATGACGCGCTGACCGCTGCTGGCATCCCTGACCGTAATGCTTATGACGCCAGCCAAGCAACTAAGAATAAAGCACTGAGTGAAGATTTGGGTGGTAATGATCCTGCCGGTATCGGTCGTAAGCCTAAATATGCCAAAGTTTATGTCAAAAATGACGACGCTGGACAACCTGAAATAGTGGTACTACCGATCCAAGGCTACGGTCTTTGGGGTACTATCTATGGTTTCTTGACCCTTGAAAGCGACATGAATACCATCAAAGGTATCAGTTTCTATGACCATAAAGAAACTCCAGGTCTAGGCGCTCGTATCGAAGAGCCAGAATGGCGTGCGATGTGGAGTGGTATTCATTCTTATGATGACAAAGGTGCCGTTGCTACTGGCGTAACCAAAGCTGGTAACCCAAAAGAGAACTGGGTTGACGGTATCAGTGGTGCAACTTTGACCAGTCGCGGCGTCAGTAACATGATCCAGTTTTGGCTTGGCGAGCAAGGCTATAAGCCGTACTTAGATCAGCTGCGTAAAGAGAGTGGTGAAACACTGGTAGACGCTGAAGTAAAAGCAAGTCAAAGCCCTTATAAAAAACTGGGTCAAAACTTACATCAACAGCAGGCGCATTCTGTAACCGAACTGGTAGCAGTGATACCAGCAGCACACGGCAAGGAGGCATAACATGGCTGATACAAAAAGTATTTTAACCTCGCCCATTTTTGATAATAACCCTATTGCTCTACAGATATTAGGTATCTGTTCGGCATTGGCGGTAACGACCAGTGTAGCAAATGCACTAGTGATGAGCGTGGCATTGACCTTGGTCACAGCATTTTCAAGCTTTTTTATCTCTATTATCCGTAAGCAAATCCCATCGAGTATTCGTATTATCGTGCAGATGACGATTATTGCTTCATTGGTTATCTTGGTCGATCAGATACTAAAAGCGGTCGCTTATGATGTCAGTAAAGGCTTGTCGGTATTTGTTGGTTTGATTATCACCAACTGTATCGTCATGGGACGTGCTGAAGCATTTGCCATGAGCAATCCGCCTATTCCAAGTTTCTTGGATGGTATCGGTAACGGTTTGGGTTATTCAGCCGTATTATTATTTGTCGCCAGTATTCGTGAAATCTTGGGTGCAGGCAGCTGGTTTGGTATCACCATTTTACAAACTGCGACCGACGGTGGCTGGTATGTACCAAATGGTTTATTGCTACTACCGCCGTCAGCATTCTTCATTATCGCCCTGTTTATCGTGATTATCCGTACATGGAAACCTGATCAGGTCGAAGATGCTGAATTTGTAATGAAGCCGCAATCTAAAGGCATGGCTCAAGGGGGCGGTCACTAATGGGACATTATGTCAGTTTATTTATAACCTCGGTCTTTATCGAGAATATGGCGCTGGCCTACTTCTTAGGCATGTGTACCTTTTTAGCCGTATCAAAAAAGGTTTCAACCGCTATCGGTCTTGGGGTAGCAGTCGTTGTCGTGATGGCCATTACCGTACCGCTAAATAACCTACTGTTCCAGTTCATCCTAAAAGATGGTGCGCTGGCATGGGCAGGTTTCCCTGATATCGACTTAAGCTTCTTAGGCTTACTCAGTTATATCGGTTTGATTGCTGCCACCGTACAGATTCTAGAGATGTTCTTGGATAAGTTCGTCCCAAGTCTGTATAACGCACTCGGTGTGTTTTTGCCACTTATTACCGTTAACTGTGCCATCTTAGGTGGCGTACTGTTCATGGTAGAACGTGACTATAACTTTGGTGAATCAGTGGTGTACGGTGTCGGCGCAGGCTTTGGTTGGGCACTGGCGATTACCGCATTGGCAGGTATTCGTGAAAAATTGAAATACTCAGACATTCCAGCACCGCTGCGCGGTCTTGGTATTACCTTTATCACGGTTGGTCTGATGTCACTTGGCTTTATGTCGTTTGGCGGTATGTCAATTTAAACAGCTGAGCTTAAAAGCTTATTTAGCGATTTGACCTATTTAATTCATTTATTCGGTAGGGGTGCAGAAAAAACGCAATGACGTCTTTTCGCTCCCCTACTCCATAGATTAAGGATACCTACCATGGATTACGCTACGGCGATTGGTGGCGTTGCTATGTTTACCTTGATCATCATGGGTCTCGTTGCCATTATTTTGGCAGCGCGCTCACGACTGGTCAGTTCAGGCGATGTTACTATCCATATCAATGATAATCCCGAGAATGACGTTGTAACACCTGCAGGCGGTAAACTGCTACAGACATTGGCAAGCGAAGGTATTTTCTTATCTTCAGCTTGTGGTGGCGGCGGTACTTGTGCGCAGTGTCGTTGCCGCGTGATTGAAGGAGGCGGATCTATTCTGCCTACTGAAGAAGGTTACTTTACCCAAGGTGAGATTCGCAATCATATGCGTCTTGCCTGTCAGGTAGCCGTCAAGCAAGACATGAAAATTGAGATCGATCCTGAATTCTTTGATGTGCAAAAGTGGGAATGTGAAGTTATCTCTAATGATAACGTTGCGACCTTTATTAAAGAATTGGTACTGAAGATTCCAGATGGCGAAGAAGTGAACTTCCGTGCTGGTGGTTATGTACAGTTGGAAGCGCCACCGCATGAAGTGCATTATAAAGATTTTGATATTGCTGAAGAGTATCAAGACGATTGGAATAACTTTGGCATCTTTAAATACGTCTCAAAAGTTGATGAGCCTGTTATCCGTGCCTATTCAATGGCTAACTATCCAGATGAAAAAGGTTTAATCAAATTTAATATTCGTATTGCCAGTCCGCCGCCGCGCGGTCCTGATGGTATTCCACCGGGCAAAATGTCTTCTTGGACCTTTAGTCTAAAACCTGGCGATAAAGTCACAGTATCTGGTCCTTATGGTGAGTTCTTCGCCAAAAAGACCGAAGCTGAAATGATATTTGTCGGTGGTGGTGCTGGTATGGCACCGATGCGTTCGCACATTTTCGATCAGCTCAAACGCCTCAACTCTGATCGTAAGATTAGTTTCTGGTATGGCGCGCGTTCTATTCGTGAGATGTTCTACGTTGAAGATTATGATCAGCTAGAAGAAGAGTTTGCTAACTTTGAGTGGCATGTGGCATTGTCTGATCCATTACCAGAAGATAACTGGGATGGCTATACAGGCTTTATCCATAATGTCTTGTTAGAGGAATATCTCAAAGACCATCCAAATCCAGAAGATTGTGAATACTATATGTGTGGGCCACCGATGATGAATGCGGCGGTCATCGATATGCTGCACAGTATGGGTGTTGAAGATGAGAATATCATGCTTGATGACTTTGGTGGTTAATTGGGGTGGTTAAGCTTAATCGTTAAGCAACCACAATTAACAGAATAATATATGCTAAATTAAGAGTCTCAATTGAGGCTCTTTTTTTATGGGCGAAACGGAAAGGATTCCTATGAAAACCAACTATAAAGATTTGACCATTTGGGTAACAGGCGCGTCAAGCGGTATCGGCGAAGCATTAACCATCGCCTTTGCCAAACGCGGCGCTCGTATTATTCTAAGTGGACGTGATAAAGAGAAACTAGCACTGGTAAAAAGCCGCTGTAAAAATAGTAAAAAACATATCGTTATCCCTTTTGATATAACCGATGTTGAGCAAGCAAAACTAGCATACGCTACCGCTAAAACTCAAGCAGGAAAAATCGATTGGCTGATTAATAATGCAGGTATCAGTCAACGCGCGCTTATCATGGATACCACTGAAGACGTCGAGCGACAAATTATGGACATAGATTACTTTGCGCAGACGCGTCTGAGCAGATTGGTATTGCCAGATATGCTCGAACAAGGTGGCGGCAAAATAGTGATGATATCAAGTGTTGCAGGGTTACTCGGTACACAATATCGCGGTGCTTATGGTGCGGCAAAAGCGGCTATTCATATGTGGGCGAACAGTCTGCGTGCTGAATTGCACGAGCAAGGGATAGAAGTAGCAACGATATTCCCAGGATTTATTCAAACCAATATCTCTATTAATGCCTTGACTGGCGACGGTAGTGCACAAGGGACGATGGATGCGGCAACCAATAAAGGACTAACTGCGACTAGCTTTGCCAAACAAGTCGTCAAAGCCCTTATCAAAGGAGAAGAGTATATTATCGTTGCTGGTCGCAAAGAAAAGCTCGCCACCAAGGTTAATCGCCTATCACCGCCAAAACTTTATAAGCTCATTCGTGAGTCTCAAGTCAAATAAATCTAGCATGTTAATTAACTATAGTTAGTGACATGTGATATCGCTACATCACGTACGGCTGGTATTAATTTTTCTTGCTTGCTATGCCTACAGAGACCGCAAAAAATTCATACCAGCCCTACCGTAGCTTTTTTAGGTATTTTAGCTATATATATTACATAGCAATCAATATCTGAAAATGTTTTAAGCCGACAATTGGCGTTATGGGTGACAAGGGGTGTAAAATAGGCAACGCTTAGCTTATTTAATAGCTAACACCTCATTTATCCCTTCGCTATATCAAGTTGTGATGACTCATATGAAAAACCCAAGCATGCAAAAATCAATACCACTCTCATTTTCTGTGAAATCGATGAATACCGCCCTACTACCTATTATTGCTATAAGCGCTGCACTAGGGATGAGCGCTTGCCAGCAAAAGACCGATTATAATAATCTGAGCGGTGAGACCATGGGCACCAGTTATCATATTAGCTATCAGCTGCCTAAGGGTGCTGATGAAGTGGCCATACAAGCAGCCATCGATAAGCGCCTGCAAGATATCAATGACAGTATGTCCACTTATCAAGCGGACTCTACCATCTCTAAATTTAATCAATTAGGCAAAGATGAGTCTATTACCATCGATGAAGATTTTAATCATGTGTTGGTAGCTTCAAGACAAGTTTATGAGCTATCGGGTGGTGCCTTTGATCCTACAGTGATGCCATTGATAGACACTTGGGGCTTTGGTAGCACGATGACCGTTGAGCGTTTGCAAAGCCCACCGACGGCGATTGAGATTGCGCAAGCCAAAGCCTTGGTCGACTTTGAAAGTATCATTCAAAAAGATAAGACTATCTATAAAGCCAAAGATGGCATTGGGCTTGATTTTTCAGCAGTGGCTAAAGGCTATGGTGTCGATGTCATCGCTGATGTGCTAAAAAACAATTATCAAATTCGCAATTATATGGTTGAGATTGGTGGTGAGGTGGCAACCTCTGGTGTCAGTGCGCAACAACAACCTTGGCAAATTGCGATTGATGCACCGATTGAAGGTAGTACCGTCAGCGAGCGTCAAACTATGGCAGTGATTCGCCAACCGATAAATAATGGCAACACGATGCATCTGGCGACCTCTGGCAACTATCGCAACTCAGTCGTCTTTGATGGTAAGCACTACAGTCATACCATTGACCCGACCACAGGTGAGCCGATTGTAGGTGGTGCGCCATCGGTAACCGTCGCGGCAGACACCGTCGCGCTGGCTGATGCTTGGGCAACCGCCTTAACTGCTATGCCTTACAAAAAAGCTTTGAGCGTCGCCAAGGAGCAAAACATAGCGGCATTGTTTGTCGTGTTGGCAGATGGTGTGAGCATAGAAGCAGCTGCGGACAGCATTGATGATTGGCAAGTGGTGCAAACACCTGCTATGCAAGCATTACGTGCTGATAAAAAGTCCAGCTAAGTCTAAAAACACTAATAGAAGCTAATTCGGTATCTTTCTTAAATTGTCTTACTCAGCTGAGAAGCTCAAACGGACAAGATGAATTTTTGCTATACTATTAAGAGGTTATCACACAGATAACTGTCCTACTTTTAACACGAGGTCTCCTCTATGCTTAGCCAACTGCTTCCCATGCTTGCTATCACCTTTACCGTATTCATGCTGTTTTTTATCTTTATGGGTATCGGTTATATGGTCAATAAAAAGCCGCTTAGAGGGTCTTGTGGCGGTGTTGCCAAATTGATGGGCAATGAGAAATGCTCGTACTGCGGTGATGATCCTAATAAATGCGATTCTCTAATCGCCGAACAACAAGAGAACGCTTTAAAAGCGGCTCAATTGGGCAAATCGGTATAAATAGTCGGTTTGTTACCATACGCTGGTAGTATTTAGCCGTCATTTGTTCTTATAATAGCGCCAGACCTTATAAAAAAAGGGCTGGCGCTATTTTTTATGGCGCAGCGTTATTGTTCCATATCATTACTTATAGATATTCATATTGCCTTACCCGTTAAGGTAGCAAGTTCATATGAATTGCTTTCTGCCAATATTTCGACATTCTATTTTTTCGTCTCACTCATCTTCTTTGTGAGATTTTTTCGGTGTTATTTTGCAAGCGACGACTCTTCGGCGCTGTTTAATGACGTGTCCTTTTTCTTATTCTAATAATAGTCGTGCTGCCATGTCTACCTCTCCTAATGTGCAAAATGATTTGCCTTTACCATCTCAGACGGATACTCCTGCACCGTTTCAGCTGCCCTCTTCGCGCTTTACGTTTTGGCTGGTGTTGTGTGCCATGATTCTATTGGCGACCAATATGCGCTCGCCGATTGTGGCACTAGGTTCTATAGCACCGGTGGTTCAAGGAGCGCTCAATATCTCCGAAACCCAAATTGGCTGGCTTGGCGCGGTGCCGATGCTGACTTTTGCACTTGGGGCTTTTATTTCGCCAGCGATTGGTAAGCGTTTTGGGCTTGAAAACACTTTAATTGCGATGATTAGCCTTCTAACAATAGGTATGATTATTCGCAGCCTTATTCCGACTTGGATGGGTTTTTTGGGCGGCACATTACTGCTGACGTTAGCGATTGGTTTTGCCAATACCCTTGCGGCGCCTGTTATCAAGCAACGTACACCCAATCATATTCCTTTAGTTACTGGATTATTCAGTCTCACTATGACCGTGTCGGCAGGGATTGTCGCGGGCGTGGTCTTGCCATTATCTGAGCAAGTAGGCTGGCAATGGGCGCTTGGTGGTTGGTCGATTTTGGGCGTGTTTGCCTTAATAATATGGGTGCTGCTACGACTGCGTTTGGGTTCTTCAAACCATCAGCCCGTAGTACCGCTTGCTGAAGGCGTTCAAGCCCCATCGCCCATCTCTATGTGGCGCACACCCTTTGCTTGGCAAATTGCCATATTCATGGGTTTACAATCGCTGATTTTTTATACAGCTGCCAGTTTTTTACCGTCGATTTGGCTCAGTAAAGGCTTGTCAGCAGTAAGTGCGGGACAGATGAACTCGGTATTCCAGTTTATGGCGCCTGTGGCAATTTTAAGCTTAACGTGGCTGGTCAATCGTGGACGACCTATTCAGGCACTGGCGGTACTTGCAGCGGTTTTAAATGTGATTGGTATCTTAGGTGTCAGCTATTTATCTGCTGATTTGGCGTGGTTGTGGTCGGCGCTGATGGGCATTGGTTGTTCAGCGATTTTTACCTTAAGTATGATGCTGTTTTCGATGCGTACTTATACCGCCAATCAATCAAGTGAGCTGTCGGGTATGGCGCAAGCGGTCGGTTATTTGATTGCGTTTTTTGGTCCATTGGGGACTGGTTGGTTACATGAAGCAACGGATAGCTGGGATTTACCCTTACTTATTATGCTGATATTGATGGTGGTAAACGTAGGATTTGCGTGGCTGGTCAGCCGTCCGGTGATGGTCGATGGGAAGAAGATTTAGTTTTTATCATGAATCAATTAACTTTTGCACCATATTGCTGTTTATCTGATTCTGCTAGACTGGCTCTATTGCCTATAGGACAGTAGAATTATGATAAACAGACCTTTCCGCTTACCGCAGCGCTTGCTCACGATTGTAGCATTGACGATAACAATCGCAATCAGTGGTTGTCAAAAAACGCCTGATGCTAATGAAGCTCAGACGGATACTGGCACTCAAGATAGTACTCAAAACAGCAGTCAACCCTCCGATACCCAATTGTCTCAAACCACATCTACAACGAACCCTGCTGAACAACAAGCGCCTTTGACCATATTGGCATTAGGTGACTCGTTAACAGAAGGGCTTGGGGTGGATAATAATGCCAATTATCCCGCTCAGCTACAAACACGCTTGCAGGAACTGGGTTATAAAGACCTTAAAGTGATTAATTCAGGATTGAGTGGCGAGACCAGTACGGGCTTGGTCAATCGATTGGATTGGGTATTACAGACCAAACCTGATGTTACTATTTTGACCATTGGTGCCAATGATGCTATTCGTGGTATTGATGTCGCGACGGTTGAAGCCAATATTCGTACTGCCGTAAAGCGCTTACAGGACAATGATAGCGTGGTCATCTTAGGTGGTATGCAGATCTATGATAACCTTGGCTCTGATTATGTAAAATCCTTTGCAGCGATATATCCAAGAGTGGCAAAAGACATGAACTTGACACTTATTCCGTTCTTTTTAGACGGTGTAGGTGGTGACCCTAAGCTCAATCAAGCCGATGCCATTCATCCGACCAAAGAAGGTTATACGCTGATCGTTAATAACAATATCTTGCCGATATTACAGCCTGAGCTTAAAAAAATAAATCCGTCGAATGTGACCAACACGCCTACTGAGACTGCACAATGACATTAGCATTACCTACTTCGCAAGCAGCGCTGCTCACTGCCACTAAGCTAAATAAAACCGTACACGTTGGTGACCAGTCCTTGTCTATTATTAAAGACGTCAACATTCATGTTAATGCTGGCGAGTTTGTGGTGATCATGGGTAAATCTGGCTCTGGCAAATCCACCTTGTTGGGTTTGTTAGCGGCATTAGATTATCCTGATAGCGGCGACGTTGAGTTGGCAGGTCAAACCTTAAGCCGATTAAATGAAGATGCCTTGGCGGTTATTCGTCAGCGCGATATGGGTTTTGTCTTTCAGTCTTTTCATCTGCTACCAACGTTAACCGTTGCTGAAAATATTGCTTTCCCATTGGACATCGCCCGTCGTCCAGATGCGGCGCGTGTCGATGAATTGATTGAGGCGGTTGATTTGGGTCATAGGCGTCATAGCTTGCCAAACCAATTATCCGGTGGCGAGCAGCAGCGTACAGCAGTTGCACGCGCATTGGTATCACGCCCAAAGATTGTATTTGCTGATGAGCCTACCGGTAACTTAGATGAACAAAATGCCAATCAAGTGATGCAGCTATTATTGGATTTGCGTCAGAAAACTGGCTCGGCGTTGGTGGTGGTCACCCATGATTCAGCACTAGCTGACATGGCAGATCGCGTTATCACCATGCATGATGGGCGGATTATATCTTGATGGATAATAAGAATATAGAAGACACTTTATCGACTGATAATACCGACAGCATGGCTAAAGAGTCAGACGCTAGTGGCGGTATCGTACGCCAGCTATTGACGAGTACCCTTGGTTTACAAAAACTAGGCTTACAAGGATTGGGCGCGCAAGCACTTAGTCGGAGCTGGTGGCAGCGCTGGATATATCCAGTATTATTTTTACTGACTTTGACGCTGTCACTTGCGACCTACCTCACACTGGACTCTATCCAGCAGTCAGTTGACACCTATATCAATGACAATCAGCGCGCTTTGGTCGGTGGCGATTTAATATTAAACAGTAAGCAAGACTGGCCAAGCGAAGTATTAACGCAGATTGATACCATTGCTGATACACAAACGGTTTTTGACTATCAGTTTAGCGCGATGGTCGTCACTGATGAGCAGACTTTGCTTGCCAGCATAAAAGCGGTTTCTCAATCCTATCCATTATATGGTGACGTCGAGCTGGCATCAGGACAGCCCTTATGGCAGCAGCTTACAGCCAATAATGTAGTTGTCGCTCCAGAAATACTCAAAAGCTTAGATGCCGATATTGGTGACCAAATTACTATTGGTGATGCGCAATTCATCATTAGTGATGTGCTGACAAAAGAGCCTGACCGTCCACTGAGCGCCTTTGGCTTCGGTGGTCGTATTTTGATGCCACAGCAGGCGTTAGAGGCGACCAATCTATTGGGACAGCGTAGCCGTATTAATTACCGTATTGAGCTGGCAGGTAATGCAGAATTGATGGCGACCCAGCGCGATAAACTGACGCAAATACTGACCAACTATCCTGATATCGAGCTCTCTGATGCCGAGTCTGCAGATACCTCGGTGTCGCGTATCTCTGATAATGTATTGATGTTTTTAAAGCTTTTGGTCATTGCCGTATTGTTATTGTCCGCAGTGGCTATGTATGGTGTCATCACAGCATTTGTGACCAAGCAGCAGTCGAGCAATGCGATACGTTTGGCACTGGGTGAGCCCCTTAAGTCACTGAAACGCAGCTACTATCAGCTCCTTATTATCACTGCCATCATCGCTTGTATCGCAGCGATTTTAGTCAGCTTTGGCTTACTCAAAGTCGGTCAGCCTTATCTTGTGGCTATCTTGCCAGCGGATGTCAGCTTGGCTATTAATCCTATCAGTGCCATCAAAACCACCGTCATAGCTTTGGTACTCACGCTACTCATTGCCCAACGCGGTTTGAGCACATTGAACACCACCAAACCTGCTACCTTGCTTAATCAAGGTGCAAGCTCAGCTGTGCAACACCTGCCTTGGTATCAACGCTTGCCGTTACTTTGGTATGGGTTGATGCTGGCTGGTCTATATGTGTTTTTTGTTTATGAAGTAGGCGGATGGTTATTTGGCGCGCAGTTATTAATCGGTTTAATTGGCTTTGTGAGTATATTTTGGCTATTGGCACGCGGCTGGCTGTGGTTACTGGCACGTATCGCAAGTAACACTAAAATCGGCTGGATGCAGCGTATTGCGATTCATAACCTTGCGCGTAAGGGCAACCAATCGGCATTATTTTTCGTCACCTTAGCACTATCGGTAGCCGTACTGACCCTCATTACAACGCTCAATCACAGTATCAATGCCCAGTTTATTAACGCTTATCCTGAAGATGCGCCCAATTTATTTTTGTTAGATATTCAGAGTAATCAGCATGATGAGATTGATAGCATTATTGGCGCACCAGTGAGCTATTACCCTGTTATTCGCGCTCGAGTAGTGACTGCCGATAATATACCGGTACAGGATATCGAGCCTGCTGATGGCTTTGATGATCCCGCGCGTGTCTTTAATTTAAGCTATGCAGATGCGGTGATGGACACTGAATTTATTACGGATGCTGTAGTAGACAATCAGCTTTACGCGCCCATTAACACTGAAAATAAAGACCCAGCGTCAACCGTTGCGCCTTTATCTATTTTGGACACTGCCGCCAGTTTATTAAATGTTGGCATGGGTGATGAGGTGCGTTTTAATATTCAAGGGATTGAAATCGTCGGGCAGATTACCAGTATCCGCTCGCGTTTCGAGCAAGGTCCCAGTCCTTATTTCTACTTTTTATTTGAGCCAGCGGTTCTCTCTGCTGCCCCGCAGATTCAATTTGCCACCGCCCATGTAAACGCTGAGGATATTCCAGACCTGCAAGGAAAAATGGTACGACAATTCCCTGCGGTGACGACGATAGACGGGACCGCAATTGCTCAGCAAATTCAAGAGCTTGTAGTGCAAATGAGCCGTTTGGTCTACGTCTTTACGCTACTTGCCTTACTGACTGGTGTCATGGTCTTGATTAGCTCGTTATTATCCACCTCACAAGACCGTCTGCAAGAAAGCGCCTCATTTAGGCTGCTAGGGATGCAAAAGCGTGATCTGTATATGCTCAATATTTTAGAGCTGGGTGTGCTTGGTATTAGCGCGGCGACATTTGCCGTCGTCATCGCTAGCGTGGGTGCATGGGCGGCCATCACGCAATGGTTTAACCTACAGTTTAGTGTGCCGTGGACAAGCTTGGCTATAGGCGGTGCGGCATTAATCGTATTGCTGTTTGCTATTGCCATTATTTATGTGAGACTGGTGATTGGGCGCGGGATTATGGCACGAGTACGGGCGATGATTTAGGCGTATTGTATTTTAGCTTGATACGAAAAAACCTCCTTAATAGGGGGTTTTTGATTTTGTATTATCCACAATTTTCAACAAGACTGTAGCTATAATTTGCCTAATTTATTAGAACAACTGCTACTCTTAGAGCTAAACCGCGCCTTTAATTGACGTCTAGCTTTATTATAAAACTCATTTAATTAATAGGCCTGTCATCATTATCAATGTTTATTATTAGCTGACGTTTAGCATATACCTTAATTTGAACCTCATCCCTCTTTGAGTTAACTACAAACGTCTTTGTCTTAATAAGTTCATTGGTAAGAATATCAGAGTGAACTTTAGGATACACCTCGAACAGATGAATTTTATTCTTATTATTCGCATAGTTAGCTAAATAGGTCTCTGTCTCACAGATTAGGTCTGGCAAGGTAATTGTGCTGAGTTTGTCATGTATGAATTTGAAATTTCGACATCCTCTCGTATTCGTAGCTTCCTTAATTACATTTAAAGAAGCTAACGTAACTCCATACATATTTTCTGGGTAATTAAATATTAATCCTGTTATACCAGTACTAAAATTTTTTCTTAGAACATGGTTATATAAAGCATATATTGGTACAGCCTGAATAGAATCAGAATAGCTTTTTAATATATCGCTTTGAGAAATACCTTTTACCTTATGTGCCAATGAGTTATACCTGTCATTTTTGGTACTATATTTCTTTGCTTGTACAGCGAAAGCTACCCACCCCTTATCATCACTTCCAATCAGTACCAAAATCAGCCTCTTCATTTTGCTTAGTTTGCTTGATAGAAATATTAGGGTTATTGAGCTTTATCAGGTAAAGCAAAATCATATCTGAAATACTTGTTTCACCGAAACTTAGGTCATGTTCAAAAGCATCTCCTAAAACGTTCCAAACGCTTTTAGTGATATTTTCAAAAGCAACCTTCAATTGCATATACGACATGTACTTAACCTCATTATTCATACAGTTCAAATAATAGTATATAACTTAGCTAGATAGAAGGAGGATAAAGTTTTCATCCATACAAATGGTATTTTTTGATTCGCTCAAAGAATAAGAATATAAACCAATATCAGCCATTCACTTTGCTTATTTTATAGCCCTCATTTGCTATACTAGCCTAACTTTTATCAATCAAATTCCTTCTTACAAAGTCCTCCAAAACAGCATGGTAGTCTTATGAAATTCTCAAAGTTCGGTCAAAAATTTACTCAGCCCACTGGCATCTCACAATTGATGGATGATCTGGGCGATGCGCTAAAAAGCGATCAGCCAGTCAACATGCTGGGCGGTGGTAACCCTGCCAAAATTGTTGCCGTCAATGAGTTGTTTTTGGAGACGTATAAAGCGCTTGGTAATGATAACGATGCAGGTGAGGCCAATAGTAGCGCGATTATTAGTATGGCAAATTACTCCAATCCGCAAGGTGATTCTGCCTTTATCGATGCCTTGGTTGGCTTCTTTAACCGTCATTATGATTGGAATCTGACCTCAGAAAATCTCGCTCTGACCAACGGCTCACAGAACGCGTTTTTCTATTTGTTTAATCTATTTGGCGGCGCTTTCGCTGATGAAAATAGCGAATCTATCGACAAATCCATTCTATTGCCATTGACCCCTGAGTATATTGGCTATAGCGACGTGCATGTCGAAGGTCAGCATTTCGCAGCGGTATTGCCGCATATCGATGAAGTGACTCATGATGGTGAGGAAGGTTTCTTTAAATATCGTGTCGATTTTGACGCATTAGAGAACTTGCCAGCACTAAAGGAAGGCCGTATCGGCGCGATTTGCTGCTCACGCCCGACCAACCCGACTGGCAACGTACTGACCGATGAGGAAATGGCACATTTGGCCAAGATTGCCAAACGCTATGACATACCGCTGATTATCGATAACGCTTACGGTATGCCCTTTCCCAATATCATCTATTCGGACGCGCATCTGAATTGGGATAACAATACAATTCTTTGCTTTAGCCTGTCTAAAATTGGCCTACCCGGTATGCGTACGGGTATTATCGTTGCCGATGCCAAAGTGATCGAAGCAGTCAGCGCGATGAATGCGGTAGTGAATCTAGCGCCCACGCGTTTTGGTGCAGCCATTGCCACGCCATTGGTAGAAAACGATCGTATCAAGCAATTATCTGATAATGAAATTAAGCCGTTTTATCAAAAGCAGGCGAACCTCGCTGTGAAGCTGTTAAAAGAAGCGTTGGGTGATTATCCACTGATGATCCATAAGCCTGAAGGCGCGATTTTCCTATGGTTGTGGTTTAAAGACTTGCCGATTAGTACGCTTGAGCTGTACGAGCGCCTAAAAGAAAAAGGCACCCTTATAGTACCAAGTGAGTATTTCTTCCCCGGTGTCGATGTTAGCGATTATCAGCATGCGCACGAGTGTATCCGCATGAGTATCGCGGCTGACGAGCAGACGCTAACTGATGGTATTAAAGTGATTGGTGAGGTGGTACGCGAGTTATATGATGCGGCTAAAAATAGCAAAGCATCATAACTTCAATGATAAAAATAGTTACATAGTAAAAAAAACGGACTTATGAATAGTCCGTTTTTTTCTGTCGTTTAATCATAGGTTTGACTGTACTGATTGACTGAAAAATCTTCGTCCACATGGTAAGTCCATAAAGCACATACGACAGCATACAAGTATTGATAATATCGTGGATACTTGCCATCAGCTCTGCGCTTTCTATCCCTGCGAGACCTAGCTCGGTAATGGTCTGACGGTTATCCAAATACTCGCCTAATAAAGCAATACAGGTCACCATAATTAAAGCGATAAACGCTCTGATACTGTATTTTTTGAAGATTGGACGCAGCAAAATAACGCTCAATAGATAAACACTGATGCCCACATAGATATGTAGGGCATCTTTTTCTAATCCTGTGGCACTCACGACGCCGTTTTTAAAGAGATAAAAGTCCACTATTTATTCCACATATAAGAGAGTAGGAAGTCATTAAGCTTAAAATAAGAATAAAAAAGAGTTTGCGACCATGCAAACTCCTTTGCGCGAGAGCAAAGCAGTACTGTGTTCCTTCCTCGCTCAGATTGTGCCTTTGCCAACCTGACTGCGCAACCAAATATGTCATACTTATTTTTAAATATCCCAGTCTACAAAATTCTTTAATAACTGCAAACCTGCGGTATGGCTTTTTTCTGGATGGAACTGGGTGGCAAATAAATTATCTTGCAAGATACTGGCACAAAACGGCTGACCATAATCACAAATGGCAGCCACTTGCGAGCTATCTGCTGGCTCACAGTAATAGCTGTGTACAAAGTAAAAGTGCGCCTTGTCTTCGATACCGTTCCACAATGGATGCTCAAAATCCATACCACTAATAGTATTCCAGCCCATATGTGGTACTTTTATTTGTGCGCCTTTTTCATCTTTCCATGCTGGATCAAAAGCGGGTACCGTGCCATCTAAGATGCTCAAACAAGGCGTGCCACCATTTTCAGCAGACTGCTCGAATAACGCCTGCATGCCAACACAGATAGCCATAACAGGCTTATTAAATATCGCCTGACGTATGACCTCGTCAATACCTGCTGCATGCATTCCAGCGATACAATCACGCATAGCACCAACACCCGGGAAGAAAATCTTATCTGCTGCCGCGACGACTTTTGGATCGTTGGTGATAGAAACTTCTGCCCCGACCGCTGACAATGCTTTGCTGGCTGAGTGCAAATTACCCATACCATAATCTAATAGTGCAATTTTTGTGGCACGACTCATCTAAAACGCCTCTTTGGTCGATGGCAAGGTATTTAGCGCACGTTCATCGTATTCACACGCCATACGCAGGGCACGAGCAAAGGCTTTAAAGGTAGATTCGATTTGATGATGACTGTTTTTGCCTTTTAGATTGTCTAAATGCACGGTCATCCACGAATGATTCACAAAACCGTAGAAGAATTCGCTAAATAAATCGACATCAAAAGTGCCGACATGCGAGCGCGTAAAGGGAATATCCATATGTAAACCTGGACGACCGGATAAATCAACCACTGCTCGCGTCAATGCTTCGTCTAGTGGCGCATAAAAATGCCCATAACGACGGATGCCTTTTTTATCACCTAATGCTTTGTTAAATGCTTGACCAAGCGTAATGCCTGTATCTTCAACACTGTGGTGATCATCAATAAAGGTATCGCCCGTACATTTGATGTCTAAGTCAAACAAACCATGACGCTTGATTTGGTCAATCATATGATCCAAAAACGGGACGCCAGTGTCCACAGTACCTTGCCCTGTACCATCAAGATTGACCGTACAGGTCACTTGGGTTTCAGCAGTAATACGCTCAACAGTCGCGATACGTTCAGGGCGACCATGTAAATTTAGTTTTTGCGTAGGATCTTGCTCAGCTGTATTGGGTATATTGGCTGTCGTCGTTAAATTGGCGGTCATGGCTACTCTCTATAAATGAAAAGCGGTCAATAAAATAGGGCGAAAAACGCCCAATATATTCTTACTAGTGTCTAAAATAGATAATAAAACAATCAGGCTAAAAATAAGTTCAATGCTTATTCAAAAAGCCTGTTCAACAAGCCAAAATTTGAGGCTTGATGCACACAGAACCTTGTCTATCTTCATCATAGCAAACCCTACCATTTACTGCCATGACCAAGCAGTAAACCACGCACAAAATTCTCGTATTCTGCTAAAATAATAGCTTCAGTTTTATCAATCGTCACCTTTGCTGATTCTATTATGCCTTGCTGTATCAAATTATAGGAATTAAAAATGCCTTTAGAAGCCATTGCCATCAATAGTTTGGATGCGCCACTCATCAAAAAGCCTGCTCGTGAAAACGAATTAGCCGAGCGCTTAGAAGCGCTCTATGACACCGATGATAGCCAGCCTGATGGTGCTGACGTATTGGCTATTATTGAGCAAGGTTTTAAACGTGGTCAAACGCTGTATGTCGGTATGTTTAATGACAAGCCTATCGCCGCAGTTGCTTGCTTTGATGATGGGCAGACCGATGCCAAACGCTTGCAGTATCTCACCGTACATCTGCAAAATCGCGGTCGTGCTATCGATGCTAAGTTTATCAAACTGGTTTATGATGCTGAAGTCAAAAAAGGCGTGCGTGCATTTGTTCCGGTTGATGCCGACATTCATCGTATTATGAGTGAATACGATCTACTACGCGTCAAGGATTAATTTTAGCCTAAATAGGCTTATTTCGATGACTCGTTCATTATTTTTGCCCTTTTATTACATATAATGCAAAAACCTCTTGACAGTAAGCGCTATATTTAGTTTAATAGCGCCTCAACGAAGACGGCTCGATAGCTCAGTCGGTAGAGCAACGGATTGAAAATCCGTGTGTCGGCAGTTCGAACCTGCCTCGAGCCACCATTCGTTAAAGCATTCTAAAAAGCCTCAAACATCACTGTTTGAGGCTTTTTTTATGCCTGCAATCATGACTCACTTCTGTTAATGCTCACTTTCACTTATCTATAACATATCTATGCTACATTTAAATCGTGTAGTCTCTTTATACTAAGGCATCTATGGATAGCCGATAGGTAAGATAATGAGAGAATTTGATTATGACTTGGATTATAAAAATTTAGATTTGCGCGTGCAGCCTGAGCTGTACCGTGTCGGTCGTGGCGAGCAAGGGGTGTTATTGGTAGAGCCTTATAAGTCTGAGATATTGCCGCACTGGCGTTTTGCCACCCCTGAGATTGCGCTTGAGAGTAGCGATACTATTTATCAGATGTTTTTAGATTATCTAGCAGCCAATGACTTTGTAGGCGCTGATATGGCACGCAAATTTATTCAAATGGGTTTTACCCGTGCCCGCCGCTATGCCAATCATAAAGGTGGCAAAAAATATAAAGGGGCTGTCCCTGATGATAAAAAAGGTCAAAGCGGCGCGCATGGTCGCGAAGAGTTACCACGACAAATTGAAGACCCTATCAAAGCAGAGTCAGCACGTATCTTTAAAGAAAAATGGGATTTATGCCGTGAAAATAAAGATTATTTAGCGATGAAAGCTGAACACCGTGAGCGCTATAAAGATATTGAATAGGATAGCAACATTAAGGCTTACTGTTTTCTTATGCTATGGTAATCACCACCGAACAAGTATGAATAAAAAATGCAGCACTTTTAACAGGTAGAAATAATGGATAAGCAACTTTTAATTTTTGATTTTGATGGTACCCTTATTGATAGCGTGCCAGATTTGGCAGATGCGACCAATGCGATGCTGAATACCCTTGGCAAAACGCCCTATCCTCTCAATAGCATTCGTAACTGGGTCGGTAATGGCTCAAGAATGCTTGTTGAGCGCGCTTTGGTAGGTAAGATAGAGGTGTTAGAGGGTGAATTAGCCAAAGAAGCCGTCGACCATGCTGAGCAAGTGTTTTTTGACGCTTATAAAAATATCAGTGGCAGCAAAACTGTCGCTTACCCCGATGTTGATAGTGGGCTCAGAAAGCTACAAGCAGCAGGATATAAGCTGGCATTGGTCACCAATAAGCCGATTCGTTTTGTGCCAAAAATACTGCAAGCCTTTGGCTGGCAAGACATCTTTAGCGAAGTGCTTGGCGGTGATAGCTTGTCTAGCAAAAAACCAGACCCCGCGCCATTATTACATGTCTGTGAGACGTTGAATGTTACTCCAAAACAAGCGGTCATGATTGGTGATTCAAGAAATGATATCTTAGCGGGACAAAATGCCAATATGGACACGCTCGCATTGTCTTATGGTTATAACTATGGGCAAGATATTCGTGAGCTCAACCCTACCGAAGCCTTTGATAATTTTAGCGCTTTGGTGGACTATTTATTAAAGAGTTAGCCTGCAAATATAGTCAGTCTTAAATAAAAGAAGTACAAAAATTATAAGATGCTACTGGTATCAATTTTTCTTGCTTACTGTGCCTACGCAGACAGAGGCTGCGAATAATTAATCCCAGTAGCACTGTATTCTTTTAAAAGTGTATCTACTATAATTGGATCTTAAAACTATCATTTACTACGATAACTGAGCGCTTCAGATACATGGGCGCTCGTGATATCCGCGCTGTCCGCCAAATCAGCAATCGTTCGTGCAACGCGTAGTACCCTATGGTAGCCACGAGCAGATAAATTAAGGCGCTGCTGGGCGAGCTGTAATAGCTGCTGCTCGCCCGCCCCTAGCTGAATATATTTATCAATTTCACTAGGACTCAGCTCATTATTGACCTTGTTCTGTCGTATTAATTGGCGATTATGTGCTGCCGATACTCGAGTACGTACTTGCTCGGAGGTTTCTCCCGCTTGAGCGTTTTGCAGATCCACAATCGGCAATGCCGGTACGGTGATATGCAAATCAATACGATCAAGTAGCGGACCTGATAGCTTATCTTGGTAGCGTTTAATCTGCTCAGCTCTGCAACGACAACGCCCTGAGCCATCACCATCATAGCCACACGGGCACGGGTTCATCGCTGCCACCAGTTGAAAATTTGCCGGAAAGGTCATCTGTGAGTTGGCACGGCTAATAGTGATTTGTTTTGCCTCTAGTGGTTGGCGCAGTACCTCTAACACCGTACGATCAAATTCAGGCAACTCATCAAGGAATAGTACGCCCTTATTGGCAAGGGTAATCTCACCCGGTTTAGGACGTGAACCGCCACCGACCAATGCCACTGCTGATATGGTGTGATGAACTTGTCTAAAAGGTCGTGTGCCATAATCATAATCACTATCAGCAACCGAATACGTACTGGCAACTTCTAACGCATCTTCTGCACTCAAATCCGGCAAAATAGTTGGCAGGCGTGACGCCATCAAGGTTTTGCCTGAACCCGGTGGTCCTGTAAGTAACAATGAATGACCACCTGCTGCTGCAATCTCTAAGGCACGCCGTGCATGATGCTGTCCTTTTACGTCTGCCAAATCTACTTGATAGCCTATATGCTTCTGGATTTGATTCGGTTCTACTTCGGTTAAGCGTTCATCCAAAAAACTGCTATCGGTAAGTGATTGCAAATGATTACATACAGCCTTTAAATTTGGCGCTGCCAATACGGTTATTCCTTCCACACGGCTAGCCTCTGCCCCATTGATGGTTGGGACAATGAGTTGCCGTGTTGACGACATCATCTTCTCATCACCTTTTAACAGTTGCGTCGCCAATACTTCAGCTTTCATTGCTCGTGCAACCGCCAAACTACCGCTTATTTGCCGCAGCTCACCATTGAGCGCCAACTCCCCAATAAACTCAAACCCTGACAATACCGTTGGATCCAACTGATCACTGGCTGCCAAAATACCGATAGCAATCGGTAAATCAAGGCGAGCACCATCCTTTGGTAAATCGGCGGGTGCTAAATTAATCGTCAAACGTCTATTAGGAAACTGAAATCCAGAATTGAGTATCGCTGAGCGCACTCTATCCTTGCTCTCACGTACCGCCGCTTCAGGCAAACCAACAATGGTCAATGCTGGCAATCCTTGCGACAAATGCACTTCAATGATGACCTCAGGTGCGTGCAGCCCGACTACCGAGCGGGTATAGACTTGAGCAAACGACATAAGCCTTTCCTATAGAGAGATTTATCGATCATAGAGGATTATTAATAAGTGCGCAAATGTTGCGTATTTATTTGTTTGGTTTATTCACTGGCGTAGACGTTTGAAATTGTTATATGATTGAGAAATGCTTTTTGTTTACCTTATTCATCAAATTTCTATAGGTTTTAAGTACATTTTGATGTTTTAACTGACATCACGATTAACCACTGAAAAGCCTGACGATTAATAAACCTAAACAATAAAAAAGCATGAGCAATAAAAGGAATTTATTGATCGTTTAAAGCATGTTGAATGATTTTCTGCTACAGCTTTAAATAATACCAATTAACCATGGATGGGTAAGCTTATGAGCATCAAAATGCTTAATCGGCGTGTGTACACACTTACGCTATTAACGGCGGCAGTCTCGTTGGGATTGTCTGGTTGTTCGGATAGTGACAATCTTAGTAGCAATGGAAATACTAATGACACCTATGCAGTGGATATCCAGCGCACTGAGTTTGGTATCCCGCATATCACCGCTAAAGACTATAAGGGCTTGGGCTATGGTGTAGGTTATGCCTTTGCCGAAGATAATTTTTGTTCGCTAGCGCGTGAAGTTGTCGTTGCTAGAGGTGAAAGCCTGCTTTATTTAGGGGCTCAAGGCAACGAAGGAAGCGACGTTTTTTACACCTGGTATAACACTCCCGCTAGGCGTGCTGAATTTTTAGCAGCGCAAGACCCTGAAACTATCGATGCGGTCACAGGCTATGCTGCAGGCTTTAGCCGTTATCTACGTGATACAGGTGTGGCTAACATTGATCCTGCTTGTGCCAATGCCGAATGGGTACGTGAGATCACGCTAGATGATTTGTTGACGGTTTATGGCAAAGCCAACTTACGTGGCGGACTCTCTAACTTCGTCAGACAAATCGTAGACACAGCTCCCCCAGTGTCAGGTATCGTCATGGGTAGCTCTAGAATGAGTAGCCCTGAACCTACAGCAGAGTCGGATGAAAAATTCGATATGACGACTATCAATGTATTAGACGGCGGTAGTAACGCTTATGCCTTTGGTAGTGAAGTAACAGGTACTGATAGTGGCGTGATGTATGGCAATCCGCATGAACCATGGGAAGGCGTACAGCGTTTTTATGAGTTTCATACCACAATACCAGGTGAGCTTGACGTGATGGGTTCAGCTCAGCAAGGGCAACCTTTTATCAATATCGGCTTTAATAAAGACGTGGCTTGGAGCCATACGGTGTCGACTGCTAAGCGCTTTACGCTTTATCAGCTTAGTCTAGTCAAGGGTAATCCTTTTAAATACAACTATGTCAACAGCGCAGGCATGGTTGAACAACGTGACATTGAAACGGTTCCAGTCACTATTAAGATGCCAAACAATCAAACAATGACTCGAAACATATATGTTTCACAATATGGACCAATATTAAACGCTAAACTACTTAATCCTAATTTACCAGCATGGGGTGATGCTAATAACGTCGTTTATACTATCCGTGACGCAGCTTCTGAAAATCCAAGAGCACTTAATCAGTGGCGTAGTATGAATATGGCCACTAGCGTTGAGGATCTCGTCGATAGAATGCAAAACATTCTAGGCCTAGGGTTTGTCAATACCATTGCTACTGATCGTAACGGTAAAGCGCTTTATGCTGATATTTCAACCGTACCTAATGTCACTAGAGAAAAGCTAGCAGCCTGTAGTGCTAACGCTGGAGCTGCTCTTCCTCTGCTGATTGCCTCAGACTTACCTGCACTTAATGGTAGTACTGCTGCCTGTGAATGGGGTAATGATGCTGACTCTCCGCAAGCGGGGATTTTTGGTGGTTCAAACTTACCATTCATAATACGTGATGATTATGCCCTTAATTCTAACGACAGTTATTGGCTCAGTAATGCAAAACAACCATTAACTGGATTCTCACCACTACTACAACGTAATTTAGTGTCTTTCGCTGGAGTATCAACTCCTGAAGCCACTCCATTATCATTGCGAACTCGCATGGCGTTTACGCAAATCTTGGATCGATTAGATAATAAAGATGGTTTAGGCGGTACTACTTTTAACATAAAAAATATGGAAGAAGTTGTCTATGGTAATCGTAGTTATGCGGCTGAACTGGTACTCAATGATGTAATAGCTAATTGTAAAGAACTTCCTATATTACCTCTGACTGGCGGTAGTACTATCGATGCCACTCAAGCATGTAATGTCTTAGCTACTTGGGATCGTCGTAATAATCTTGATAGCAAAGGCGCTCATATCTTTAGAAAATTTTGGACCAACCTTCGTGTTAGTGGACTTACTAATGCAGGATTCAGAACTCCTTTTAACGAAGCCGATCCAGTGAATACACCACGTGATCTAATCATTAATGAGAACACGCGTAGAGCATTAGGTGACTCAATTGCTTACTTTAACAGTAAAAATATCGCGCTTGATGCCCCATTAGGCAGCTTGCAATTCGTTATTGATGCAGGCAAAAACGGTGAGAAAATTCCTATGCATGGTGGCTTTGGTCCTGAAGGCGTCTTCAACGTCGCAAGCTCAAGTCAAAACAGCGATGGCACTTATGGTCCTGTGACCAATGGTCCAACTTATATGCAATCAGTAACGTTTGATAGTAAAGGCCCTGTCGTTGAAGCGCTGTTAGCCTTCTCGCAAGCTGGTGATACGACTCGTCCTTTCCATCGTGATCAGACCCGTCGTTATTCTGCTAAAGACTGGATTCGTCTGCCTTTTAGCGCTGGTGAAATCTCTAAGCAAGCCATTGGCAATAAGATTCAATTAAGAGAATAAAATTAGCGTAACATTTGATAGTAATAGAAAAGACTTTAGGACAATCCTAGAGTTTTTTTTATCACCTAACTATACAACTTTATAGCTGTATGATTAGCGTCGCTGTATAACCAACCTCGCTGTCCATGCCACTATAAGCTGTGATTTGTTATACTAGTCATTACTTATTTCAATCGTTTTTTATTAGCTTTCGTAAGAAATACAGCTATTAGAAAAGCCATAAATGTCTTATTCAAAATAGCGATCGATACAGTCAAACGAGGAATCTCGCATGTCAGAACAACTTGATATCAATAGCACACCTGAACACGCCATCAATGCGAGCGAGCAGCCCACTACAGTGCGTCCTGTTATGCAACCGGACAATCCCTATGCCAGTACTCGTGGCAGCATCACTAGCAAACAGCTGCCAGCATTCGATCAAGATATCATTAATAAGTATAATCGTTCGGGACCACGCTATACCTCTTACCCAACTGCTTTAGAATTTTTATCGATACCAGAAGGGCTTGAGACAAAAATTCTGCAAGCGCGCGAAGTCCATGCGCCGTTATCGCTTTATTTCCATATCCCGTTTTGTCGCCATCTTTGCTATTACTGTGCTTGCAATAAAATCATCACCAAAAAGAATAGCGATGCAGGCGATTATTTAGAGTATCTAATTGCTGAAATTAAACATAAACGTAGCTTATTAACGCCACCAGAAGACGGTAAAAAACCACTGGTTAAACAGCTGCATTTCGGTGGTGGTACGCCAACGTTTTTACAAGACAATGAGCTGATACAATTGTGGGAATTTTTGCAGACCCAGTTTGAGTTTTTACCAGAAGATCAAGGTGATTACTCTATCGAAATTGACCCGCGCGAGCTCAGTAGCGAGACATTAAAAGTATTGCGTACTCTTGGTTTTAATCGCATCAGCTTAGGCGTACAGGATTTAGACGAGACCGTACAAATTGCCGTTAATCGTGTACATTCAGCAGAGCTTATTGAAAATGTATTAAATGAGGCGCGCGAATTAGCCTTTCATTCTATCAATGTCGATTTGATTTATGGCTTACCACATCAAACGCCTGAAACCTTTGATAAAACCATACGCCGTATTATCGAGATGTCGCCAGATCGCTTGTCGGTGTTTAATTATGCTCATTTGCCTGAACGCTTTAAGGCGCAGTGTCAAATCAAAGAGGACGATTTACCTACTCCATCTGATAAGCTCACAATGCTCGGTAATACCATCAATACCTTAACTGAAGCCGGTTATCAATATATTGGCATTGACCATTTTGCCAAACCTGATGATGAGCTGGCCATCGCCCAGCGTGAGGGCAAGTTGCACCGTAATTTTCAGGGCTATACCATCATGGGCGATTGTGATTTATTGGGCTTTGGCGTGTCTTCAATCAGTCAAATTGCCAATGCCAACAGCAGTTATATCCTACAAAATCATACTGATTTGCAAATATATAAAGACAATATCGATGCGGCACGTAATAATCCTACCATCATGCCAGCGGTCAATGTGATTAAAACCTCTATCAAAGATCGCTTACGCGAATACGTGATTATGAATTTACTGTGTCACGATTATATGGACTTTAGAGACATCAATCAGAAATTTGGCATCGATGCTATTACCTACTTTATTAATGAGATTCAACAGCTTGGTGAAATGCAAGAAGACCGCTTGATTGATATGGATGCTGCTGGCATTCGCGTATTACCAAGAGGTCGCTTATTGGGTCGTAATGTAGCCATGGTATTCGATGAATATCTGGATAAAAAACATAAAGACCGCTTCTCAAAAGTTATTTAAATCATTAGCCTCTAAAATATAAATAATAAAAAAGACCTCGATTGAAGTCTTTTTTTGGTTAGTGATAAATGTAATGTCTTATTATTAGAGACCGTCTTTATGCAGTAGGCATCACAAGATATAATCGATTGGCATCCTCTATGGTTTTTTCTTTATCTAGGTATTTTTGCTCGACGGTGCTTGTTGCATTGATTATCTCTGTATCTGTCATCGCAAAATCATCATCATTGAGCAAACCTAACGAGCCATCTTGGCGTAACCATAATCCTTCAAGCTTATCATGCGGATAATCTAGAATAGCAAGCACATCGACTACCAAAGTTTTTTTAACAGGCTTGATAGCTAGCTTTTCGAGTAGTTGCCAGCTTGCTTCGTTTTCTGCTATCAATTGCTCGAGCGTTTGACCGTCAATAATCAAGCCGAAAGTCTCATTTTGTTGGATGATATGTGGATTATCAGCACTGATAATGGTTTCAATATCTGCTGCCTGAGAGATATTTATTTTATAAATAAGTTTTTTTGCCGATTTATCTTGTAAAGGAAACTTGCGGTCATGTTCAATGAGATAAAATTCATGTTCATTGATAGCGACTATCCCTGACGCTACATGCTCTGCTGCGTCAAGACGATATAAATATTGCTCTATTTTCCCTGAAACTAAGTTAATAGTGACGATACGTACCAAACTAGAGCCACGACCCGATTTGTCAGGATTGTCCATGGAGGACTCCATGATACCTACAAGCGTAGTCTGGTCTGGCGTTATAGTTAATGCTTCCATACCACGATTGGCTCGGCGCTTGGTAAACTCTGTTGGTAATAACACCTGCTTACCGTTAATAATCACATTATTGCGTTCGTCATGCGCAAAAGGATTGATACGGGCAATTTCCACCCCATCCGCGTCATAGTGGACAAGATGTGGACCATATTCATCGCTGACCCAAAAACTGCCATCTTTGAGCGCGGCAAGTCCTTCAGGGTCTAAACCATTGATATCACTTCTGATAGGGTTGGTCACTTCATCAAAAGGTAAATCTGGATTCACCGTCATCGGCTGACCATTGATATCGTAAGGTACTTCATTGGTGCCGCCAAAGGCTTTTGGATTCGGTAGTCCAGAGATAGGATTGCCATTGCTATCTTTAAGCAATATCTCTTTTGCCTTGATGATTTTGCCATCAGCTTGCAACTCAAACAGTCCAATAGACGGCGTATAATTGGGCACTAAAAACTGCTTACCTTGACCAGCAATACCATCAAAGTCCGCATTGGGACCTCGATCGGTAAGTACATAGAATTGATTGGCATTGCTTGGATGTGCTGCAGCGTCCGAGCCATAACCGCCACCGCGTATTTCTAAATTTTTCTCAGGATAGGCAGCATTAGTATGCGTTGCGTCAAGCACGCTATAAGGTAATGGACTGCCTTGCGGAAAATCCACAATTGAGATTACTTCTATATTTAGCTTCTGCTCAGTCATTATCATTTTCCTTATCTCAATATTCTGAGTATTCAAAAACGGTATTTCATAAAAAATGATAGATAAGTTAAAGGCAAAAAAATAACCAGTGCTTAGCATACTCACTGGCTTTTTTTATACTTTGTGCTTATAGCATGTGGTCAAAGCACATTTGCTTAAACCTTAAGCTTATCACCGACCATGCCTTTTACGGTACTTAGAATGTCAGCGGGTAATACCACCATTTTTGAGTTGTCAGACTCAGCCAGCTGACGAATCGCTTTAATATACTGCTCGCCAAGTAAATAGACAATCGGCATCTCTTCCGTACCCATTGCCGCAGTAATCAGACGGATAGACTCCTCTGAGCCTTTCGCCAGTACCACCTGCGCCTCAGCGTCACGGCGTGAGGCTTCTAAACGCCCATCCGCTTCTAAGATAGCCGCTTGCTTTTGACCATCAGCACGGGTCACTGTCGCTCGGCGTAGACGCTCTGCCGCTGCCTGCTCTTCCATTGACGCCTGCATGGTTTGTGACGGATTAATATCTTGAATCTCTACTGTCTTTAACGTGATACCCCAATCTGCAATATCTTCTGAGATGGCATGCTTTAGCTTCATTTTTATTTCATCACGGCTAGATAAGGCACTATCAAGATCCATCTCACCGATGATTGAACGTAAAGACGTTTGTACCAGATTACGGATACCATACTCATAATCTTCGATACCATAGACCGCTTTATCAGGGCGAATAATATTAATGTAAGCCACAGCATTAGCGATAATCACTACGTTATCGCGGGTAATCACTTCTTGTGACGGAATATCAAGGACGATGTCTTTGGTCGTGACTTTGTAAGAAACATCATCGACATAAGGGATAATAAGGTTTAGACCTGGCTCTAACGTTTGGCTATATTTCCCTAAGCGCTGTACCACCCATTTATACCCTTGTGGTACGATTCGCACACCTTTAAACACGGTAAAGACTACCAGTGCAACCAAAACCACCATAACAATGCTAAAGCTTTCCATAATTTATCCTTATTATTATACGCGCATATTTTGGTTCACAGCTGCCTTCGATGTCATGCTACTCACAATCAGCTCGTTACCAACGATATCTGTGACCACTACTCGATCACCGACTGCCACTTGCTCACCTCGAGTACGGCACATCCATTCAGTGGCACCCACAATAGGCACATTAAAACGCACCATGCCCGCCCTATCTGGCTGCGGCTGCGCAATAATCATACCTGTTTCACCAACGATCACACTGCCACCAAGTCCTGCTTTAGTACGATCAACCGATAAAGGTTTGATAAACTTAAACCATGCCAGCAAAAAGATAGCGGAGAGGAGTAACCAGATAATGATTTGTACGGATACCGAAACAGGCAGAAGCCATGCAAGCGCAGCCACTATGATAGCAGCAGCACCAAACCAAAGACTGGCAAAGGTTGGCACAAACATCTCGACAATCAGCAGCGAAAAGCCTAATACCAGCCAATGCCAAGGTTCAATCATCCAAAGAGTCTCCATCATTGCTTTATTCCCTATCTTTGTTATCCTAGCTTTCAATGTAGCACATTTACTCCTCTAAGGACGTTTTAAAAGCACTATAAAAACAATGTCTTAATCCTATTAACTTTCTTAGTATTAAAGCGCATCCATATTTGCCTTAAACTAAGACTATCTATATTGTGCTTAAAAAAAGCAAAAAAAACGACCGCCGAAGCGATCGTTTTTTATTTTGGGCGTTCTTATTAATACTTTAATATAAAGAGATTAAGTATCAAAATATTAGAACTTTAGCTGTGCACCAACGGTCATTAGATCCGCGTCGCTACCTAGCTTGTCATATTCAGCTTCAACGCTGAAGTTAGGGTTCACTGAGTAGCCAAGACCTACACCACCAGCTAAGCTAGTATCTTTGTTTGAACCGTTATAAAAACCTGCTGGAGAAGTACCAGTCGCTTCTATTTCAGTTCTTGCAACACCTAGCTTACCTTTAGCATACAGACCAGTATTTGGGAAAGCATAACGGTAGGTACCATAAGCGCCGTAAGTTTTTGCGTCGATGTCACCGCCTCTGTAATCTGCGTCATCTGAGCCTACAAATTCAGCTTCCATACCAAAGTTAGGATCGAAATTATAGCCTGCGTATACGCCATATGCGGTTGGATCATCAGCGCCATCAACGTCTAAATCAAATTGACCGACTTTAGCACCAACGTATGGTTGACCAGTGTAGCCGTTGCCATAAGAAACGGCAGCTTGTGCACCCATGCTTAGTAATGAACCGGCTGCTAATGCAATTAGAGTTTTCTGTAGAGTTTTCATGTGTATCTCCTTAAAATCACTGTGGACAAACAAGTTATTTATTTATGTGGACTTTTTAGTCATATCGCCTTGTTTGCTAACGATGTATACATAGTAACAAACCATGTCAGAAACTCTGTCAGTGTTTAATGGTAAGAAAGTTAAGTTTTGCAAGTGTTTATCAGTGTTCAAGTTACAAAGGCCGATATATGAAATCTTTTGTTACAACCACTCAGTTTGTGCAATAATCCCTACTTATTCTTGAGACGATTTACTAAGAAACTCATTTTAATAAGTAAAAACGATCAAATAAAAGCGACTAAATAAAAAAAGGGATATCAATGACTGCTCTTATTATCAATCGTCTGCAAGAGTCGCTCAACGCGCTAAAAGCAGCGAATCAATACCGTCAGATACCTAACTTGCAACACCATGAGCGATATGTGATTAGTGAAGGCAAGCGATTACTCAATATCGCTAGCAACGATTATCTTGGCTTGGGCAGTAATAAGCAACTCCAGAGCGATTTCCTTAATCAACTCAATCAATTTCCAGTCGATAGTATGCCTAGGATGAGTGCCACCTCCTCTAGGCTCTTGACAGGTAACGATGAACATCTGCATGCATTGGAGTCTGAACTACAAGAATGGTATCAAAATGCCTTAGACAAGAAAAACCTATCCTCATCAAAATCGGTACTGGTATTCAACAGCGGCTACCATGCCAATATAGGTATTTTGCCTGCACTGACGACATTGCCAATCAAAACGCTCATTTTGGCAGATAAACTGGTGCACGCTAGTATTATTGATGGCATACGCCTAAGCCAAAGTAAGCTGGTTAGCTATCGTCGATATCGTCACAACGACTATGAGCATTTAGCCAAATTTATTGAGCAAGCAGATTCAAGTGTTGAGCGCATTATCATTGTCACGGAGAGTATTTTTAGTATGGATGGTGACCGCGCTGACTTGGCGCAATTGGTACAACTAAAAGCAAAAGATGCTCGTATTGAGCTGTATATCGATGAAGCCCATGCTATTGGTATCTTAGGTGATTCAGGTTTAGGATTGGCAGAAGAAACCCAAACACTGGCTGATATTGATTATCTGGTGGGGACTTTTGGTAAAGCGTTTGCCTCTATTGGCGCTTATATCATGTGTGATGATGTCGTCAAACACTGGCTAATTAATCAGATGCGCCCCCTCATTTTTAGCACCGCATTGCCACCCATTAACCACGCATGGACACGTTTTATTTTAGCAAAAATGCCAAGCTTAACGGAGCAGCGCCTTCATTTGGCACGGTTATCCGTCACGCTTAGTGAGGCTATTCCCGAACGATATCGCGTGTCGTTAATTCATCAAGATGCAGGCTATGCCTCTCCTATCGTGCCTTATATACTAGGCGATAATGCGCTCACTGTCGAAAAAGCAAAGCAGCTACAAGCAGCAGGATTTTATGCCTTACCTGTCAGACCGCCTACTGTTCCTGCCAATACTGCTCGTATTCGCTTAGTGATGAATGCAGCGCTTAGCCATGAGGAGTGTCAGCGGCTGATAGCGCATTTATAATGCGATTATTTTTTAGTAACTACTTTCTTTTAGCGTTAAGCGAATTATTTGGATGCAACAAACAACATGAAACCTCCTGCTATACCTGACATTCTCAGCACAAGAAAACAAACCATCGCGCGTCACTTTGCCACTGCTAGCGATTATGACCAGCATGCCCATATTCAAGCGCAAATCTGTCAGCATCTCCTTGCCCTTATCGCTCGTACTAAGCAAGATAGCGTATTTGAAATCGGTGCAGGCACAGGCCAGATGACACGGTTGTTGGCAGAGAACGTTCAAAGTCAGCACTGGTTTATCAATGAGCTGTGTTCTGAAAGGGCAGCGATGTTGCAATCGATAGTACCAACAGCCAACATAATAATTGGCGATGCTGAAACCATTGAATTATCCAAAGGCTCTAACTCAATAAACCCTAGTTTGATAGAGCACAGCCTAATAGTCAGTGCAAATGCGGTACAGTGGTTTGATAATCCATTGAACTTTATAAAACAATCTGCCCAATGTTTGCGAGCAGGAGGGCAATTAGTCTTTAATACTTTTACGCCAGATAACTTTTTGCAAATTAAGCAACTAACGGGTCAAGGGTTACATTATCCAGCTATCAGTGAGTGGCAATCAGCATTAGAAATCGCAGGTTTTGAGAATATCAAACTATCAACTCAGCGCTTTGATGTACCTTTTGCCAATCCCTACGCTGTTCTTAAACATATGAAGCTGACAGGGGTTTCGACTAATCGAACGCAAGATCAGTCAAGTAGTGGTCAGCCATTTACATGGACTAAGTCCCGTCTAAAACAATTTGAGCAAGATTATTGGCAACAGTTTTCTGAATTAAATAAAGACGGTCAACCTTATGTGAATTTGACTTATGATGTGCTGATGATAAGCGCTTTTAAAGCGTGACATGTGAATTGCAATCTTATTAATGAAATAAAAAAACGCACCCCGAAGGATGCGTTTTTTATTTAACTACTTATTAGCAGTATAATTATTTTTTATCGTCTTCTACTTCAGTGAACTCAGCATCGACCACATCGTCGTCTGCTTGGTTGCTCTCGCCAGCATTATCCGCACTTTGTTGGAACTGGTTTGGATCCATACCTTCGGCGCTAGCGCCTGCATCAGCATAAATCTTCTGGCTAACTGGTAAGAAGGCATTGTCTAATGCTTCAAGCTTGGCTTTGATTTCTTCATGGTCATCTTCTTTCGCCGCTGCTTCAAGCTCAGAGATAGCCGCTTCTACTGATGATTTTTCATCGTCAGATACTTTATCAGCCGCATCTTTTAGCGCTTTTTGTACCGCATGGATACGACCATCTGCTTCGTTACGCACTTGCGCAAGATTTGCGAATTTCTCATCTTCAGCAGCATTAGCTTCAGCATCACGAATCATTTGTTCAACTTCTTCGTCCGATAAACCAGAATCCGCTTTGATCTGGATACTTTGAGCTTTACCAGTACCTTTATCCGTCGCTGAGATATTCATGATACCGTCAGCATTGATGTCAAAGCTTACTTCGATTTGTGGCAAACCACGTGGTGCTGGTGGAATATCAGTTAAGTCAAAACGACCAAGCTGTTTATTTTGGTTCGCAATTTTACGCTCGCCTTGATAAACCTGAATGCTAACCGCTGGCTGGTTGTCTTCAGCCGTTGAGAATACCTGTGATTTCTTAGTCGGAATCATGGTATTTTTCTCAATGATTGGCGTCAAGATGCCACCCATGGTTTCGATACCAAGCGTCAATGGTGTCACATCAAGTAGCAATACGTCGGTTTTTTCACCAGACAATACCGCACCTTGAATAGCTGCACCGGCTGCTACTGCTTCATCAGGGTTCACGTCTTTACGTGGCTCTTGACCGAAGAATTCTTGTACTTTTTGCTGTACCAATGGCATACGAGTCTGACCACCAACCAAGATGACATCATCAATATCGCCGATTTTTATACCTGCATCTTCAAGGGCAATCTTACAAGGACCCATGGTACGTTGTACCAATTCTTCAGTTAAGCTCTCAAGTTTTGAGCGACTGATAGTCACAACCAAATGCTTAGGACCACTGCTATCAGCAGTGATATACGGCAAGTTTACTTCAGTACTTTGGGCACTTGATAGCTCAATTTTCGCTTTTTCTGCCGCTTCTTTGAGACGCTGCATCGCAAGAGAGTCACCTTTTAGGTTGACGTCTTGGTCTTTTTTGAATTCAGCGACTAAGAAATCAATCAATGCTGAGTCAAAATCTTCACCACCAAGGAATGTATCACCATTGGTTGCTAGTACCTCAAACTGCTGCTCGCCATCAACGTCAGCGATTTCGATGATTGACACGTCAAAGGTACCACCACCCAAGTCATAAACGGCAACAGTGCTATCACCTTGCTTTTTGTCCATGCCATAAGCAAGAGCAGCAGCAGTTGGTTCGTTGATGATACGTTTTACATCAAGACCCGCAATTTTACCGGCATCTTTAGTTGCTTGGCGCTGTGAATCATTAAAGTAAGCAGGTACAGTAACGACTGCTTCAGTAACCGCTTCACCAAGATAATCTTCGGCTGTTTTCTTCATTTTTTTCAAGATTTCCGCAGAAACCTGTGGTGGTGCTAGTTTTTTGCCGTTGATTTCAACCCATGCATCACCGTTATCGGCTTTGGCGATTTTGTAAGGCACCATACCAATGTCTTTTTGCACGACTTTGTCATCAAAACGACGACCAATCAAACGCTTGATAGCAAAAAGCGTGTTGTTTGGGTTAGTAACCGCTTGACGCTTGGCTGACTGACCAACAAGGATCTCGTCATCTTTATAAGCGACAATCGATGGGGTGGTACGAGTACCTTCAGCATTTTCGATGATTTTAACTTTATCACCTTCCATTACTGCGACACATGAGTTGGTTGTACCTAAATCAATACCAATGACTTTACCCATAATGAATTGCTCCTAATTTATTTTTAAATAAAATTTTATTTCATCAGACCGTCGATCACTAGATCGTAGTCGATCACTTGTTGCTTTATATCGGTTTGCTTATGTATTTTTTCAAGTCGATAGCCATGCAAATAATGCCTTTTGTGTGATTTTTTGTGAAAACCCTCACTAATAATAAGGTTTAGCACAGTTAAAGACTGAATATCTTTTGCCTATATACTCTATAAGCATCTAGGACTACATTGGCGACGTTATATGCTTAGCATACTACCGCTTTAGCGCCTGTCCTACTTACTACTGACCGACACGTACCATCGCCGGACGTAATAAACGGCCATTTAAACTATAGCCTTTTTGCAAGACTGTACCAACAGTATCGGCTGGCGCATCAGCGTCGATACCGACCGCTTCATGAAAATCAGCGTTGAATTTTTCGCCTTGTGGCTCGACCACTTCGACGCCATTTTTGTTCAGCACATCTAGCAATGCTTTATGTGTCAGTCTCACGCCTTCAGTAACAGGATCGTCTGCATTGACGTTTTCAATCGCACGTTCCAAGTTGTCCACTACTTCCAAAAGCTCTTTGGCAAATTTCTGTAGTGCAAAACGTTTGCTCTTATCTGCCTCTTGCTCCATACGCTTTTGCGCATTGTAAGTTTCGGCATTGGCACGAGCGGTACTTTCTTTAGCTTGTTTAACTTCGCCTTCTAGCTCAGCGATACGGGCTTTAAAAGTATCAAGATCAATATCATTTTCGATGACACTTTCTTCACCAGCATTATTTTGTGGGTCAAATTCTTTTAAAGTCTCTTCTAAGATGCTCTCATCATGTACCACGTTGTCATGTGAGACATTGTCATGTGAAACATTTTGATCGATCGATTCGTGGTTGTTATTTTGCTCGCTCATGATAACTCCTTGATAGTGTCATAATTTAATAGCGTCGTAATAATGATGCAATGTAGCACACAAAAGATTAGCGCAGCGCTCGCCACTTTGTGGTTATTACTAATGCATTTACTCATAATTCATAGGCTTATACTGCCTACTTAACCTTTATTACTGGTTCTTTGTATAACTATATGTAATCACCTTTCAATAGCTGCTTGATAAAGGTTGTGAAGGCAAATTTCAAGCCCAGCGCAAGGAATTTTTCTCACCAATAAAAAACACTATGCAAATAAAGAAAAAATAGCCGGATATCTATCAATTTCGCATACACATTGCTGATCTTTATTAACCATAAATATGTAGTTAAGCCAACAAAAGGTACAAAAAGTCGTCATTTATTCCTACTCCTTTACGCTTTGTACCCAAACTATTACCAAAGAATACCCAACTTAATTTTCGATTATTTTATGATTGCTATAATCAAAATTGACTGCATAACAGTCATTACACATTTGCCAAATGTCAGCAAAATACTAACAGTGAATACTTACCATTAATAAGTATTCACCATGATTTTTAAGAGGTGTTATGTCTAACTCAACAGTACTATCAGTCAACACCTTACTCAATAAAGCGGTGAAGACCCTAAATCTTATGTCATTTGGACAAGATAAGAACCCCAAAAGCACTGATATCAATATATCAGCTGAAATAATGGATATAGATGAGAGTGCTTTGCAAGATAGTCGCGAGGATAAAGGCTTATCTATTAAAGAAAAGATACTCGAGCACCATCTGATGACCAACTATCAACCGCATCTACTGCACTATGCCATAAAAAGCTTTGGCTGCTTACCTACGCCGATTCTTGAGAGTTTGATAAAGTGTTTAGATGGACCTACTTCAAAGCAATACTTGCATGTTGATGCCCATCTGCGCTTAATACTTGCAGTCAATAGCAAGCTAAAAACGCCTTTGCAGCTGATAGAGATGTCTGAGCTGCGTAAACGTTTTGCAACAGATGCGGTCGCTATGCAAGCACCAAAAGTATGGCAGCAGGCTTCTGACAACTTGCTTAGCAATTTAAAACAGTTTCATAAAAAAGGCGATAGCGCCATCAGTTGGCAAGATAGAACGATTGCCAATGCCGACGACGGTGATATGACCATTCGCTGCTATCAAAATGAGACCTCCGATAATGGTTTTGGCTTTAAAAAAGAGCAAACCAGTAATCCTGATGAGACCGTGCTATTGTTTTTTCATGGTGGTGGATTTTGTATTGGTGACCTTAATACCCATCATGAATTTTGTCATGCTATTTGTGAGCAGACGGGTTGGCCGGTCATTAGTGTTGATTATCGCTTAGCACCTGAACACCCTGCCCCTGCTGCCGTAAGAGACTGTATCAGTGCCTATGCTTGGTTGGCTAAACATTGTGAAGAATTTGGTGCTTTACCATCACGCATTGTATTAGCAGGTGATAGCGCAGGTGGTGGATTATCTACTTTGATGGCTCAGCAAATCATCACGCCAAATAAAGAGGCTTGGTTAGATCTAGGTGATGAAGGTCAAAAGACCTTTGATATATTACAAGGTTTACCACATCCTATGGCACAAATGCCCTTATATCCTGTGACCGATATTGAGACCGATTATCCAAGCTGGGAATTATATGGTGAAGGTCTATTACTCGACCATGCTGATGTTGCCATTTTTGATGCCGCTTGTTTAGAAAATAGTCCGTTACCGCGTCAGCATATTCTGACCTCACCGATGCTTGGGGACAATCGACAGGTTTGCCCCAGTTATGTCGTTGCGGCAGAATTAGATGTCTTACGTGATGAAGCATTTGCTTATGCCAATCAGCTAAAGAGTTATGGTATAGCCGTACAAACCCATACGGTACTTGGCGCACCGCATGGATTTATTCACTTTATGAGCGTTCATCAAAGATTAGGGCAAGAAACTCAGCATATCATCACAGGGTTTGCTAATTTTGTGCGTGAAATCATAAAAACAAGGGCGCTATTGAGCGCTTAATTAGAATTTTAATATTTGAGTGCTTATTGATCTTAAATTTGAGTACCTATATTGGTACCTATAAGATTGATTATCCAAATCTCTGATCGGGAGCCTAGTCGAAACGGTATCCCCCAAAATCCATAGCCTGAGGACACCACAAAATGTCCTTTGCCAATGGCTTCATAGCCATAACCCAAACGGTTAATCGCGCTGACGATAAAATTAGCAGGGAATATTTGACCGTTATGGGTATGTCCTGATACTTGTAAATCTATTGGTAGCTGACTGTGTTCGATGATAGCGCTGGGTCTGTGATCTAAAAGAACCACGGGCTCGGTACTATTGACTTGTGCGAGCAGCTCAATCGTTGCGACACGCTGACGCTTGTGATTATCAAAGCGTCCCATTAGCCAGACCACTTCTCCTTGATGGATGAAGTGTGTTGCTTCATCATTTAATAACTGCACGCCCGCCGCGCGTAAAGAGTTACTGATGGGCTGCTCATGACCATATAAATCATGATTACCCAACGTCGCATAGACACCATATGGCAAACTGGCGACAAGTTTTGCCAAGCTATCTTTCATATTATAAGTGTTAAATGCCTGTGTATTGTCATCCATGATATCGCCTGGCATCAATAAGATATCTGCTTGATACTTGCTTAGCATGATATGCAGCCGCTCAATAGCTTTATTACCAAATAGCCGACCTAAATGTAAATCACTAGCGACCGCGATACGCAATGGATTGTTTAAAGGTTTATGAATATGAATCGGCAGCTCACGCACAACGGGTATATAAGCACTATATAAAGCATATGCAAACAGCCCTATAAAAAACAACAGCGCAAAAATGCGTAATCCAGCAGCAATTATCTCTGAATGGTCAAGCGTACTATCAAGCAAGGGGGTTAAAAGCCAAGACCCTCCATACAATATACCAGTCGCTACCGCAGTCAGCATCATGAAATGCATCACTAACATCCAACCACTCATCCAGCGATAGCTATTAGAAAATAGCTTGGTAACGCTTAGTAATAATAAAACATGAGTGATTAAAAACACCCCTATCCATACCGCAATCGATGTAGGTGTAGAATCTATCCAAGGCTGCAGCCACCACTGCAAGCTGAGCGCTGCACCCGTGCTAAAAAGCTCTAGCAGCACAATAATGGTGAGAATAAAGGCGTAACGCATGAGGAAATCCTTGAGCGGGGTTTAAGCACTGTGTGTTTATTCTGAGCTAAATTCATTTAATCACAATATATTGAAGCGCATTAGGTCGGTTGTAAAGTAATCAACCAAATCTCAGAGCGCGTCCCTAGCCTAAATGGCACCGCCCCGATACCATAGCCTGAAGTGACCAAAAACTGGCTACCATTTACTGCTTTAAAGCCATAAACCAAAGGCGTAAACCATTTTAGTAAAACGGTTAAAGGAAATATTTGACCGCCATGGGTATGCCCTGATAAATGTAAATCAACCGGCAAGTCCTTTATTTCTGCTAAAGCCTCAGGACTATGCTCCAAAAACAGCACTGGTTTATCAGTTTGAATGTCACCCATCAAATCTGCTGCAGCAGGACGCTTAGGGTCTGTCGCATCTGAACGCCCAACCAGCAATACAGCATCATCCAACCATACGCTTTTATTATCAATCACCTGTATGCCGGCACGCTCAATCGCTTCGGCAATCGCAATCTCATTACCAGAGTAATCATGATTACCCAAAGTTGCATAGACACCAAGTGGCGCTCTTAATTTTGATAAATGCTCATGCATATTGGTTTTATCATAAGCATCAGTAGAGTCGTTCATGACGTCACCGGCGATAAGCACCACATCAGGATTTTGCCCATCTATTAGCGCAACCATTTTATCTATCTGCTGATTACCAAACCATCTACCCAAATGGGTATCAGAAACTAAGGCTATTCTCATCGGTTTGACTAAGTTTTTTTCCGTTTTTACCGTCAAATGATGAATGACTGGAGAGTAGGCATTAAACACTGCCAAGCTTATAATCCCCGTATAAACAGCGACTGCAAACGCGCGGATGGATACGTTATTGAGCTTCCGTTTAAAAACCTGAGTATAAATAATAGCAATGATAGCGGTGACCAAACCAGCATACAACATAAAGCCTTGCAAAATACTGGCGGCCAGATAGACATGAAAGCGCTCTCGCCAAAACTCACTCAGCCCGTAGATAAGAAAAGTATTATTAATCACAAAAATACTGAGGACTAAACTTATACGACTAAAGCGAGATTTTGGTTTGATTAACCACCAAAATATCATACTCGTCATAAACGCCAGTAGTTGCGTACCTATTATAAAAAGCCACATAACAAAATTTAACCAGCCAAAGACGCACGTATAGTACGTCAATATTCTTACCTGTTGAAGACAGAGTTCTTGTTTATTGAAACCTGACACTATTTATGTTTTTATCCCTTTATAAAAACCAAAAAAAAGCGGATTGTTTCATGTGGAACAATCCGCTTTTTTAGTCTATGAAATAGCTATAGCGCTTACTATAGATTTATTATGCCAGATTTGCTGAGGACTATTTTACTGCTTGTTGTTCCAAAGCTTCTTTAAGCGTTTGATGTTTAAACTCAAACCCACCATCAAGCAATGCTTTCGGCAGCACCTTCTGTCCATCAAGAAGCAGTGTCGACATTTCACCAAATATCAGCTTGAGTAAAAACGCCGGCAAAGTAAAAAAGGTCGGACGATGTAGCCAAGCGCCTAATGTTTTGGTAAAAGTATGATTAGTTACAGGATTTGGCGCGGTTAGATTATAAATTTTCATATCGTTATTGCTTGCTGGATGGAGCGTATTCTCATTAACCTGAAAAGTACTATCATCAAGCTGCTGCTCTATAACAAATGTTACTGCCGCTACCCAATCATCACGGCTGATCCAACTCATGATTTGTTGACCATTACCTAACTGCCCACCAATACCCATTTTAAAAGGGGTTAAGAGCTTGCTAAGCATACCGCCTGCAGGATGGATGACCACACCCGTACGCACAAGCGTCACTGGCACACCAAACTCAGTTGCTTGTAGCGCTAGTTGCTCCCAGTCATCGCATAACTGATGGGCAAAATCTGTCTGAAAACCACTGCTCTCGGTCAAGGGTTTATCACCTTGATTGCCATACCAACCAATCGCTGAACCACTAACAAGCAATTTTGGCTTTACATGACTGCGGGCAACAAATGCCAGTATATCTTTTGTCGGCTTCATTCGACTGGCTAGCAATTGCTCTTTACGATCGTCATTCCAGCGCGCATCAGCAATACCGGCACCCGCTAGATTTAAAATCACATCAAAGTATGCATCTGACTTTGCAAGTTCATCATAGGTCATCATTGTGATATCACTAGGATGTGCTTGATTACTATCACGGGTCAACCAAGTAATCTGTAACGCTTTTCCCATCTCTTGATAGCGCATCAAGAGCTCTTGGCTAAAAGCACTACCCAAAAATCCCGAACCACCGCTGATTAGAATATTCATCACTTATTATCCTTATTATTGATTATATTCTCATCAGTGTGACAAAAAGCACACTATGAAAACAAGGGGACAAGTGTAGACGTTAGGGCTGAGTAATGAGAATCGGAGATAGTGATACGAAATTTTGGCTATTAAATATTAAACTATCGAATAACTTGTCCTGTCAATGCATCGCCTATTTGGCTTGGCAATTGATAGCCTAGTGTTTCCCCTTTAAGATAACCAACGCACTCATTTGAGTTTTCATTGTGATTTAAAAAATAACCTTTTGCTTCGATGAGTGACATAGCAGGTGGCTTTCCTGATGGGTTGCAGCTTGTTGAGACGACAAAACCGTAAGGATTGCTAACTGACACCATCTGCGCGCACAGTTGCTTGACCAATGGATGATCAATGACACGGACGGCAACACTATCATGAGTACCCGTAATCCACGATGGAATAGTAATCGGCAGATTTTTTGGAATAGGTAGTAGCCAAGTATGCGCTTGTTTGGCAGTAGTGTCTTTCGAATCAGCTTGCCAACTATCAAGTACGGTTTGCCGCTCTACAGCCGTTAGACCTTCTAGCAGAGCCGTAATGCGGCTGGGACTATCAGTGACCACAATCATCCCCTTCTCTATTGGGCGCTGCTTGATATCAAGTAACCGCATGACTGCTTGCTTATTGAATGGGTCACAACCAATGCCCCACACACTTTCGGTTGGGTAAGCAAGTAGCTGCCCCTTTTTAAGCCAAGTAGCCGCTTGAATAGTAGAGTCAGTAATAAGGGGTGTAGATAAGGACATAAATAATGCCTTTCGAACAAAGAGAATGAAAAGAGATAGCGTGAATTTATTTTACAAAAAATGCAGTGCTGCAAGTATATTTAAATACGTAAATAGCGTCCACCTTGGACCGTCACTGCGCCCAATAGCTCTAGCTCCATCAACTGCCCAATCAATTGTGCGGGCACAAGATCAGTCACAAGGATAAGTGCATCCAAATCTTGACCATGCCAGTCCAACTTTTCAAACAAGGTGGTTAGATGCTCAGGTACAGTAATACTAGGCGCTGGCTTCACTTCCTGAGGTTTTATTGTTTTTTTAATGGTAGCAGACTGATTAAATACTGACTTATCAAGACTTTGTGCTTTTGAATTATGATCAAGTTGATGCTGCTGAGACTGGCTTGGCAATTGCACACTGATATCATCCAATACTTGCTGAGGGTGATAAACCAAGGTCGCACCCTCACGTATTAGATGATGGCACCCTTCAGCATTGCTATTGTCTATATGACTTGGAATTGCAAAAACTTGCTTACCTTGCTCGGATGTGAGGCGCGCAGTAATAAGCGAACCACTTTTAATCGTTGCCTCAGTAACGATGGTCGCAAGGCTCAACCCTGCAACCAAGCGGTTGCGACGTGGAAAAGTATGCTTATGTGGTAGCGTATGCGGTAATAGTTCACTGATGATGCAACCACCTTGCTCAATAATTTGGCTAAACAGACGATCATGATGATTGGGATAATTAACATCAATACCCGTCCCCATAACGCCCACTGTGCGACCTTGGCACGCTACATCGGTCTGTGCCAATGCGCCAAGATGGGCACGTTTATCCACACCAATGGCAAGTCCACTGGTAATGACGTAGCCTGCTTGTGCAAGATACTGTGCCATATCAAAGGTAATTTTTTGCGCGTGTGCCGTTGGCTTGCGACTGCCAACAATAGCGATTTGTGCCCAACGCAACAATTCACTATTACCTCGATAGAATAACAGCGGCGGCGGATCGTAGATTTCTAACAATTGAGCAGGATAATTAGGTTGGTCGGCAAATAATAGACCGTACTTCTCTTCTATCAATGCTTGTTGAATGGTATCGATGCTGGCGCGCGTTTTCTCTGGATGTTCATGACGAGTTAAATGGCTATGATGAATCCCTAATTGACGCCACGACTCTACGCCAGCTTGCCATGCAAGCTGCGCACTATCATAGTTATGAATGAGTTTATGATAAGATGATAATGACGCATTTAACTCAAACCACAGCGCCAGTACCGCACGCTGCTCATCTGATAAAGTAAAAGTGGCTACCGTCATCATCGTATGACTCTTATAGGCTTATTTAAGATCTGCTCGCTGAAACTTAAGGCAGTGTTATAAATAAGGAGGTGGCAACAGCTGATCACCAATACTCAGTGGCAGCTCAGACTCAAGCACATAAGCATAACTGATATTGTCAAAACTATTGAACACCATCACCATACCGCTTGGCTCACTCGGCAAACGTACCGGTGTATCATTGTCCTTAATATCACGTATGACTGCGCCTTTTTGATAAACAGTCAATACATCACCCGGCTTCGCACCATGTATGCGACCCAAGTTAATTGCCACCACACTACCTTTGGCAGCTGAGCTGATAGAATCCATCACACGAACAATCATACCACCGCGATTAACGGTTGCAGGCGTCGGATAAAAGACTGGTGGGATAGCATTGTCTAATTCAACAAATACTCGATCGCCTTCACGAACTTCTTTACCGTAACTGTCGATAAGCTGCAAGCTCGTCACGCCATTGGTTGCCGTAGCCGTAACCAATCCCGTTGCCACTTGTGTGACTTCTAAACCAATGACTTTTTGCGTTTTTGGCTCGATATACATCTCGCCTTCACGGTAGATACCATAACGTTGACCTACAAGCAGTGGCACGCCTTTGGCATAAACCTTGTCACCACTAGCCGTAATTAAATTGCCTTTTTTAGAGGCTAGAATATAAGGCGTGGTATTAAAATCTTGCGGATTAACAATCAGTGTCTTATCAAGCCAATGTTGAATGGCAGACCAAGGAATCGGCGGAATGCTATTGACAGCAGAAGTAACAGCGACTGTCGTAGTCACCACATTGCCTGTTAACTGTTTTTCAATCCCTGCACAACCCTCGCCTGTATCAACGCCGATCAGAGTTTTACCTTGTATGACGCATAAAATCAAAACATCATTAGGATAAATAAGATGAGGGTTTTTGATTTGCTTATTGGTCGCCCAAATCTCTTTCCAGCGCCATGGACTATCCAGATAACGTCCTGAGATATCCCACAAAGTATCGCCTTTTTTGACAATATAGCGATTGGGCGCATCCGCTTTAATGGTCGGCGGCGGATTATTAGCGTGGGCGGTGCTCATCAGCATTGCACCACTAAAGGTTGTCACCAATAGCGCTTTTACGATATTTTTTAAGCTCATCTTCATGGTTATATCCACAATATGTAACGCTGTTAGCGCCATAATCAAGGCTACTTAAGTTGGCTTATTTTACCTTTGTTTAAAAATAACAACAAAGAATTAAGGAAAAATAAAGACTTATAGCACCTTATCATAACGTCTATAGAGCAGCTATTCAGTGTTAGTGACTGATATGAGTGACAGGTATGATTGCTAAAAAAGCGTCTGGTAAACCGATGACCTACCGACGCGATTTCTAATATTACAATTATATCCACCATAACACAATCATAAACACTTTTTTACAATAGCGTAACCTTAGACTGGATATTCATTTTAACAACTAAATAAAAATAAAATCGACTAGGCAGGATTTGGCGTGACCTGTTGACGAATTTGCTCAGCAACCAACTTAGCCTCATTATCAAGTACCACCACATATTGCGGTAAGCTCTCTAAACCTTCGGTATGGGCTGGACGAGCAATATCTATTTGACCTATTGCTTCAACAATCGTATCGGCAAACTTAACCGGTAGTGCCGTTTCGGCACAAACAATCACTTCGCCTTCGCGCTGTAATTCTTTAGCAACTTTGATACCATCAGCGGTGTGCGGATCAACCAGCTCTCCATGCTGCTCATAAAGCGCTTTAATGGTTTGCAGGCGGTCATTATGGGTCGACTTACCTGCAGCAAAACCGTAGCGAGTGTTGACCGCCTCCATCAAATCAGGCAAATCAAAACCTTGACCAGATTTCACACCTTCAAATAGTTCATGGACGCGCGCGCTATCTTTATCTAATAGCAAATAAACAAAACGCTCAAAGTTAGAGGCTTTAGAGATATCCATTGAAGGACTTGAAGTAATATAGGTTTTGGCAGTCGGACGTGGCTGATAAGCACCTTGATTAAAGAAGTCGTTCAGTACATCGTTCTCATTAGTCGCGACGATTAGACGATCAACTGGCAGACCCATTTCTCGGGCGATGTGACCAGCACAAATATTACCAAAGTTGCCTGATGGCACGCTAAAGCTCACCTTTTCATCGTTGTTTGAAGTGACGGCAAAATAAGCTTTAAAGTAATAAACGATTTGCGCAAGGATACGACCCCAGTTAATAGAGTTAACCGTACCTAGATTATAAGCCGCTTTGAACTTAGCATCTTGTTGTAGCGCTTTGACAATATCTTGGCAATCATCAAACATACCGTCGATGGCAATATTATGGATGTTATCATCGGTCAAGCTATACATCTGTGCGCGCTGAAATTCGCTCATTTTGCCGTGCGGTGACAGCATAAAGACTTCGATATTCTCTTTGCCGCGTAGTGCATATTCTGCCGCACTGCCCGTATCGCCACTGGTTGCACCAATAATAGTAATACGCGCGTCTTTTCTTTTAAGCACATATTCGAAAGCATTGCCCAAAAACTGCATAGCAACATCTTTAAATGCCAGCGTCGGACCGTTTGATAATCCTAGAATATATAAATTGTCTTCAAGTTTGCGGACAGGAACAATCTCATCAGAGCCAAATATATCAGCGGTATAAGTGCGCTCAATGATGTCTTGCAAATCAGCCGCAGGAATATCAGTCGCAAAGCGCTGCATAATCGCCATCGCAAGCTGTGGGTAGCTCAGCGTACGCCATTCAGTCAGCGTCGCACTATCAATATTCGGATAGTGCTCAGGCAACATCAAACCACCGTCTGGTGCAAGACCCATTAATAACACATCACTAAAATCCATCGGCGCTGTCTGACCACGGGTACTGATATATTTCATTAGATTGTCCTGTCTACAATGAGATGATTAATTAAAACAGTTTATTCAGCAGTTTTTTGCAGCAAAGCATAATAAAAGCCATCACCGCTCTCGCTATCAATTGGCAAACACTGGCGACCAATCGCTTGTTCGATACCCCAATTGCAATCGTCGCTAAATTCAACAGCTACTACATTATTATAATGAGTCATGAAATCCTGCATTTGCTCGACGTTCTCTTGCTTTAGAATAGAGCAAGTAACGTATAACAGATAACCACCAACTTTAAGTTGTGGCCATAGATTATGCAGGATATCGGCTTGCAAAAGTGCTGTTTGCTCGACGTCTTCTTCAGTACGCAAGATACTAATATCAGGATGACGACGAATCACGCCAGTCGCCGTACAAGGTGAATCTAGCAATATAGCGTCAAATACGAGCTTGCTCTTTTTCTTACCAGCACCTTGCCATGTCGTCGCATCAGCACAGACGATATTGAGCTCGATGTTTTTCTCAGCTTGCTGCAAGTCGTGCTGACTTAAATTTAAGCGCTGTAAATTAGTATGAATGCGCTCGATACGTGGCGCTTCATTATCTATCGCAGTAATCTTCACTTTCGAAATCACAGGCAACGTTTCAGCATTGTCTTGTTTCACGTGAAACAACGAAGACTCATTTGAGCTGATTAATTCTAACCAATGAGCAAGCTTACCACCGGGCGCGGCACAAGCATCTAAAATACGGACTTCGTCGTTGCTTGTATCTACATCGCCGTCTGTATCATTGTTTTTAATACTCAGTTTATTAAGTAGAGCATTATGGATAAGCGGCGCTGCAAGCTGAGCATGCATATCTTGTACACTAGCAGCGCCTTCAGCGAATTGAGGCAAAGCATTGACTGCGGTACTTTGATGCAATCTTAACCCTTGGGTTAATATGCTATTAGATGTCGCTGTAGCCGACGATTTCTCAAGTTGTAAACCACTCGTTAGCTCAACCAAATCTGCTTCAACTTCAAATTCTACTAATGCTTGCTGGTAATCTTCTACCGAGGTAACCCCTGTATTCACTCGCAAAAACATTGGCGCAGGTTGACGTAGACCCTGCATCAAATCGTCATACTGCTCACTCCAATCTTGCTTAAGCTGATAGGCAAGCCAATTCGGTAAGCTGTGTTTTTTATCGCACTTCTTGCGGAACTTACTTGGGTTCTTAGCAACCTTACGCAAGATGGCATTGATTAAACCCGTCGCATGCGCAAACTCAATTTCTTTTGCTGCTTCAACCGTTTCATGAATTGCCGCATGGTCAGCCACTTGCAAATACAGCAGCTGCGTCAAACCTACTTGAATCGTCGTACGCACCTCTTTTTCATCAATCGAGTTATCAGCCAGACTATCGAGTAGACGCTCAAGGGCATACCACTGGCGCAACGTCGTTAGCAATAACGCATGAGCAAAACCCTTATCACCGTCATGCAAACTGTTTAGTAACGGGTCAAGGACGCTTGCAAGCGACTGACCATTTTGAATCGCTAGTAAAGTACGAATGACGCGGACGCGGACGCTACCATTCATGATAAGGTTACTTGACGGTTTAAGCTTGTTGTTTCTTGGCGCAGTGCTGGTTTGTCTCATTAAATTGAATTTCCTTGACGTCTAATAATTAGCGTCTTGTGCGATTTGGATTAGGTATATCTAAATGGAGTTATTTCGTTTCTTTACTAAACTGGTCGCCATCATTAAGCTGATTGCCATGGCAGATTTGTTCGGCGCTCACAGGTTTGCTGCCTGCAAACTGTAGCTGAGTAATAGCTAAAGTACTGGCTTGAGGTTTTTCGCTATTTACATCAGTATCAATATTATTATCTTTACCACAAGCGATTAAAATCGCCTTGCGCCCAACGCTAATAACTGTACCTGCTTGTTTATCGGTTGGTTGCGATGCATTCACAGGTAAACTGGCTAAAATTTTGACACGCTGACCTGCCAAAAAAGTATAAGCACCAGGCCAAGGAGTTAAGCCACGAATTTGTCGTTCAATCACAGTGGCAGACTGCGTCCAATCAATTTCACCCTCAGTTTTGACTAACTTTTCAGCATAATTGGCTTGACTGTCATCTTGTACTATAGCCTGAGTTTGATAGTGTGGTAAATCTTGTAGCACAGTAATAATGGCGGTCGCACCAAGCTCAGCCATTTTATCATGTAGGCTGGCAGCCGTATCATCAGACTCAATACTAGCACTGACTTTATAAAGCATGTCTCCAGTATCAAGCCCTTTATTCATCTGCATAATAGTAACGCCAGTCTCACTATCACCAGCCAATAATGCGCGGTGAATAGGCGCTGCACCACGCCAGCGTGGTAATAATGAGGCGTGGATGTTTAAGCAACCATAAGTCGGCGTATTCAAGACACCAACAGGAAGAATCAACCCATAAGCAGCAACAATCATTACATCGGGTTGATAATCTTGCAAAGTTTGCCTTGCTATTACCCCTTCTATACTTGATTTTTTAAAGGTCTCTGGCTGTTCAACAGCGATATCATGTGCCAATGCTACTTGCTTGACCGCAGATGCCGCCAGCTTTTGTCCGCGGCCAGCTTTACGATCAGGCTGACTATAGACCGCTACAATACTGATATTCAATGCCTGTTGCTGCTTGATTAATGCCTCAAGACTCACGGCGGCAAACTCAGGCGTGCCAGCAAATACCACTTTTAACGGCTCTGTACGCGTCGGTTTAAAGTTATCATTATTAAGAGATACATCAGGGGTACAAGCAAGTGTGGTCATAGTTTAGGCAATATTAATAAGTAATAAAGCTATTATAGGTGAGTTTGTGGCGTTGTGCCATGATTGTAATAGCCACAATCAAGCGCTACTAATGCGTCTGATTATCTTTATAATAGCAATAAGATTCAGTCTCATTTTTCACATTGTCATATACTAGCTAGCTATCAATATTGTTTATTGCTTTGTTGTAGGCTAATAATAAAGAATATAGCAGTAAAATCTAACGAAACCATTTTAAATTTACTGTGTATTATTATGCCGACTTAGGGTCATGCCTTTATGCCACAATTTCAGTCTCTGCAACGCCTGTTGGCTTTCTATACTTTGACATTACTCGCCATGTTGTCATTGTATTATTTCATCATGTTTCATGAGATGAAGAATGAGAGTAAGCAGCACAGTGTAGAGACGTTTCATACCTTGCAGTATCAAATTTCCGAGCTTAATAATCCTATAAACCCTGCCGTTAAAAAGATAGTAGAAAAGCCTTTTTTGGCAGGAATCAGTTATCAGCTGATTTTTATGATGCCCTCCGGCCAAACTTTCATTTACCATCAAACTGAAGCTGATGAACCTGAATTTACGGGGATTATGTTTCCAAGCATTGAGACTTCGCTATTATCAAATAAGAATACTCATAGCACCTATACGTTATCCAACGAAAAACTAGTCGGAACCATCGAGCTTAAAAGCGGCCATAAATTTTATACCATTTTGCGTCATAAGCCGCTCGATGTTAACTGGGTATCTTATCGCTATTGGTTGCCTTTAATGACCGCCATCATGTTTTTTACTTTGGCACTACTATATACCTTAAAACGCCGCGCCAATTGGGTGCAGTTACTGCTTTATACCGACAACTTAAGCAGTCATGCAAAAGAGGCATATACACCACCACCGTTTGTCAGCAAAGAATCTACGCCTGAATTTTTGCAATTGGGTCATGCACTTAGTCGGATTAACTATCAATTGCATAACAATCATCGTCATATTACTACTCTAAAGCATCGCCTAGAGCGTTTGGTTGATCACGCCCCACTACCGATGCTGATGATTATGAGACAAGGTCAAATTAGCTTCTTTAATCAACGTTTTGAGCAAGTATTTTCGACAGCCTTTCAAAATGACAGCAATTATAAATTAACAGATTTTGTTTTTACTGAAGATGAATCCACCCAGTTACTGCTGCAACAACTAGAAAGTCTTCGTGTTACGCGTACGTTTATGGTATATGGGCTGGCTAATAAAAAAGCTTATCAGCTACATATTACCCCGTGGTTTGGTGAGCATGGTCAGGTTCACGGTTTTACCGTATTACTGAATAATGTAAATGATTTAACAAGCCAAAACGAACAGCTGCAGCAACAAAATATAGAAATACAGCGACAACTTGATGAATTTAATGCACTCAAATCAACGATGGGTCATGACTTACGGCTGCCATTAGAGGCTATGATTGATACTTTAGAACCGATTGATACTAGCGTTTTGACTGTCAAAGAGCACCAGATTGTCAATACTCTGATTGAAACCAGTCATGCTATGCTTATTATGCTCAACGAGATGCTGGATATAGGGGAGATAGAAGTTCGAAAAACTCGTTTGAATATTGAAACTGTCGACATTTATAAAATAGGGCAACATGTCAGTCATTTAGTCACAAAAGATGCGAGACAACATGGGCTTGAATTACTATACTTTTTCACTCCTGATTGCCCTCGCCTCATCGATACCGACCATAAACGTCTGCAGACAATCTTACGTAACTTACTGGATAACGCTATTAGATATACCAGTTCAGGTTACGTTGTACTGACGATTGAAGCTGTGAATACAGAACAACTATCAGCCAAAAATACCATTCTGGTTAATGATTTAGTGAACGGTACAACTAATAAATTAGTGCCTGATAATACCAACAGAAAAACAAACCCAGCGCATGACTGGGTTCGCTTTAGTATCCAAGATAGTGGCATTGGCTTAGAGACAACCCAGAGAGATAAACTTCATAGTTATTTTAATCAAACAGCTCAAATAGAAAACACGCAATTAGACCAGTCAAGTTACTCGCAAAAAGCCAGCCAAATTCATACTCAAGTCAGTCAAGCAGATGTAGGACTGACAACTGCTCATAGTTTTGCTAAATTATTGGGTGGTTTTATAGATTTACATAGCACACCTGATATTGGAAGTACCTTTGATCTTTATCTGCCTTGCCAAAATCCAAACTATCAACCCATCTACCATCTCAATCAACAGTTAACGCGATTGCATCTTATTGCCATCATCAATCAGCCACTTGCCGCTGAACATCTAAAACGCCTATGTACCCATTTATCTATAAGAGTCACTATTTTTACGTCTACTGATAGCGTGACCCTACAACAGCTCAACGACGAACTGATGCAAAACCAGCGTACACTCGCTCCAATATTGCTCCTCGACTACGATTATTATGAAAGCATTACGCTTGCTTTATCTAATCAATCAAAGATGAAAGATGAAAAAGGCATCCATGCCAATATGGTAGAGGAACAAATAAAAGAAGAAGATTTAGCAAATACGTTATCTAGCAATATTGACAGACAGCATACATTAAATCACTTATTGGCTAATGTATCGCTACCAAAGATATTACTAAGTATGAAGTCTGAGCGCCGCATCGCTTCTATGCTACTAGATAGATGTGATGGATTTTTAACCAAGCCGCTAGATGTGAATTTACTACTCTCTGAGCTACTGCGCTTAACACTTCCTACCAGACAGATACTCATACAAGCAGCAGATATTAAGTATAACGACAGCGTTGTAGTGTCAGCAGATAATAGGTCTAATGAAATTATCTCACCTCTGATTTTAGTGGTAGAAGACAGTCCTACCAATCAAAAAATTGCCTGCAAAATGCTCGCCAAACTTGGTTATCGTAGCGTGGTGGCAGAAGACGGTCAGCAAGCATTACATATACTGCAAGCGCAGCGTCAAGAGATTGATCTTATTCTGATGGATTGCCGGATGCCAGTGATGGATGGATTGCAAGCAACTCAGGCAATTAGAGCGCAAGGCGATGATATTCCTATCGTTGCACTTACAGCGAACAATACTGAAGAAGACCGCTCAGCGTGCTTAAAGGTAGGTATGGATGAGTTTTTAGCCAAACCTATTAATAAGGATAAACTACAAGACGTCTTAACAGCACTAATTAAACCCTAAAAAATACTACTAAAACTCATAAAGAATGTTAGTGATCACTTATACAAAACCATGCCAAAACAAGATAGCTTCTATACTTTTCACTTACTGCTAATATAAAATTTGCAGCAAGATAAGACTGTGGTATCAAATATGACTTACTTCATAAAGCCATTATCTGCTAAAAAAGCTTCAGTAATATTGCTTTGCGGGCTAATATTTGCAGTGTCTTCCTGCGACTTATTTAATAAACGCTCCAAATACCTAGCCACAATATCTACCTCCACATTGACCTTATCTCCTACCAACCAATGCTGTGCAATATTGGTCACTTGAGCTGTATGCGGAATGATATTGAGTGAAACAATATTATCACGTACTAAGTTAGTCGTGAGGCTAATACCATCAAGAGTAATAGATCCTTTGGTCGCTGTATAATGCGCCAGCTCTTTTGGTACCTCAATTTCGATATATATAGAACGTGCATCCTTTTGCAACTTACTAACGACCCCTACTCCATCGACATGACCTGCGACAATATGCCCACCAAAACGTGTAGTCGGTAGCATTGCCTTCTCTAAGTTGACAATATGCCCCGGTTTCAAATCTTCTAACGCTGTTCGCGCTATAGTTTCACGTGAAACATCAACGGAGTAATGATTACTACCGAAATCTACAACCGTCAGACAGATACCGTTAGAAGCTATAGAGTCTCCAAGCTTCACATCGCTAAAATCTAAGCCATTAGACTCTATAGTCAAGCGAATGTCGCCGCCTGTAGGTTGCATCGACTTAACCTTTCCCACACTTTCTATAATTCCGGTAAACATATCAACCTCTTCTCATTGTTTTATTGTCGTTATACATAGCTTTTCTCAGCAATAAACGTGCTATATCACATATATTTCGGGATAAACTGTGGATAAGTAATGGATATACTTACCTGCAAGCTTAAAAGCCTTAGTTATTAACAAGTTATCCACAATTAATATTGTTTTGACTCAATATTTATATATCTAATCGCTACTATGCAAGTATTTGATTTTACTATAATTTATCTATATAAATAACATTTAACCAAAATCAAAAGTTTCATGTGGAACAAAGTTATACACAGTTTCATGTGAAACTAATATGAGCAGTCATTATTTATGCCTAACCATCATATCTTGCATTAAGAGTGTGGATAGATAATTAACAATTAAATGGGTAATAAGGTCAATTTCAGATCAGAACCAAGCTGTTCATGACATTGAATATCAAAACGCAATTGCTGAGCTAGCGATAAGGGATTAATATCAACCATCGCTCGCGCTTTTTGCCCTAACAGACATGGCGCTTGATACACAATCAACTCATCTACCAATTGCTGTTGTAAGAAGCTACCAGCAACACTGGCACCTGCTTCTATCAATACGTCATAACACTGATACTCAGTGACTAATACCTTTAATAACTCTCTTAAATTATCTTCACGCCAATACAGTATGTCAGTACGGTGGCACAACTGGTAATCAGACTGTAGATCATGCTTTAAACGACCTCGCCTATCAAGTATCACCACTTTAGGATGTGGAACCTCTTCAATTGCTATACCTAGTTGGTTAGAGCGTACATTTAACTGAGAGTTATCGACAATAACCGTTTCGCTACCGGTAATAATAGCCCCACTTTGCGCCCGCAGCTTTTGTACGTCTTCGCGCGCAGCAGGACCAGTAATCCACTTTGATTCACCTGTCGCCATCGCCGTACGACCATCAAGGCTGGTCGCAATCTTAAGCCTGACATAAGGCATTTGAATACGCATGGCCTTTAGAAAGCCTTTATTTAACGCTTCTGCCTGCGCGGTAAGGATACCAACCGTCACCTCAATACCCGCTTGTTCTAACAATTTCACACCACGACCTGCGACCTGTGGATTTGGATCTAGTCCAGCAACGACAACCCGTATGACGCCAGACTCTATCAGTGCTTTTGCACAAGGCGGCGTACGACCCGTATGACTACAAGGCTCTAAAGTGACATAAGCGGTAGCACCAACTGTTCTTATACTAGCATCTTTTAGAGCAAATACCTCAGCATGCGGCTGACCGGCTTCAGGATGGAAGCCTTGACCGACAACTTCCTCTGCTTGAACAATGACACACCCTACAGCAGGATTGGGTCGAGCGGTATACAAGCCAAGCTTTGCTTGCTCAATAGCAAGCATCATAAAATATCGGTCTTTCGCATTTTGAGAATGGTCTGAATTTGACATAAAAAAGGACTTAATAAATGATGAGATATTATTATCAATGGTTTCATGAAGTCACATAAAATTATAGGCTTAAGAAAGCATCAAAACCTTAACTCAATGTTATTTATCATTAGGGCGTATATTGGCAATCTCTTGATGAAAAGCATCAATATCCTGAAAGTCACGGTAAACACTAGCAAAGCGCACATAAGCGACATCATCAAGCGTTTTAAGCTCACTCATAATGATTTCACCTAAGACTTTACTGCTGACCTCACGCTCACCCATTTGCCGTACACGCTTTTCAATCCGGCTAATCATCCCTTCTTGCTCATCGATAGTGATAGGACGTTTTTGTAGTGGTAATAAAATTGAGCGTCGTAGTTTATCATTATCATAAGGTTCAATCTTACCGCTGGACTTGATAATACGCGGCATCACCACTTCGACCACTTCAAAGGTAGTAAAACGCTCTTGACAGCTATTACATGAACGACGGCGGCGCACTTGCGCACCTTCAGCAGCAAGACGCGAGTCGATTACCTTTGTCTCTGACGCATTACAATAAGGGCAATGCATACGGCTTTCCTTGTCTTTATATGAAGCACTATTAAACGAGTCATAATCCCATCTTTACAGCTACATCATTCAAATTTATAACCGTAAATAAGATTACTTACCAATGCAAAAACTGCCAAAAATCTTGCCCAACAAATCATCTGCACTAAACTCCCCGGTAATCTCGCCCAGACTATGCTGAGCTTGACGCAAACTTTCAGCGACTAACTCACCCGCTTTAAAAACGGTTAGTTGCTCATGAGCTTCTGCTAAATATTCGGCCGTTCTTCTTAATGCATCTAAATGACGCGTACGAGCTATCAAGCTATTTTCGGGTGGATGAAACCCTACTTTGGCACACAGAGTTTCGACTAAATCATCAATACCTGCGCCTGTTTCACATGAAACATTAACTTGCTCGTAACCGCGATTATGAATTTGTTGTTGCGAAATAGAGGTTATTTCTTTGCTGCTATTATTATTTAATAAATCACTTTTATTAGCGATAATTAACAAGCGCTTGGCTTCTGGTAGCTCACCAAATAACTGCTCAGCGAGCTGTAATGGGGTACTTTCTTCTTCAAGATCACGGGTTACATCATAAACCATTAACAGCATATCTGCCTGAGCAATCGCTGTCCGCGCGCGCTCAATACCGATACGCTCGACCGTATCTTCTGTCTCGCGCAGGCCTGCCGTATCAGTCAAGTGTAGCGTCAAACCATTGAGGACAACGGTTTCTTGTAGTGTATCACGCGTTGTACCCGCCACATCAGTGACGATAGCACGCTCTTGCCCTGCCAAGCGATTCAACAAGCTTGATTTACCAGCATTAGGTCTACCTGCCAATACCACATGAATACCATCACGTAATAATTGTCCTTGCTTAGCAGTCGCCAAGACCTGCTGGATTTTTTCTTGTGTTTGTTCAAGCTTACCTTGTATGACCCCATCTGATAAAAAATCAACGTCTTCTTCATCAGGAAAATCGATGGCTGCTTCAACATGCAGACGCAGATGAATTAACTGCTCAAGTAGCTGATTAATCTTTTGTGAAAACTCGCCGCTGAGTGACCGAATAGCACTGCTAGCAGCGGCGGCGCTGGTAGCATCAATCGCATCTGCAATGGCTTCTGCCTGTACCAAATCTAACTTATCATTATCAAAGGCACGATAAGAGAACTCTCCAGCGCTGGCTTGTTTTGCCCCTAACTCAAACACACGTGCCAACAACTGATTTTGCAAAATCATGCCGCCATGACCTTGCAGTTCAATAACATCTTCGCCAGTAAACGAGTGCGGACCCTTAAAATACAGCACCAACCCTTCATCGATAACCGTACCATCTGCTTGATAAAATCGGCAGAAGCTCGCCATGCGTGGTTTAAATGCTGACTTACCTGTCAGTGTACAAGCAATGCTATACGCATGTGTGCCAGACAGACGAATAACCCCGACCCCACCCCGTCCAAGCGGTGTAGCAATAGCGGCAATGGTAGGCAGACTCGAAAAACCGAGATTTTTTGATGACTCAGGGGCGGCTAACGCCAACTCTTGGGAATCCACAAGCACTCTCAATAACTAAAAACTCCATTATAGACGGCTTAACGCACACTGACAAAACAATCTTTAAAGAGCGTAATCTCCTCATTGTAAGTCTTTTCCAATATCATCTAGCTTGACTGCAGCGACTATGGCGTAGTCTTAAGTAGGTATTCATACCAGATATGACATTAAGGGCATAAAAAAACCACCGCCGTAGCGATGGTTTTTTAAAATTATAAACTATTAAATGGTTAATCCAGTACCTTAACCGTACGAAGCTTTTGCTCTTCTTCTACTTTTTTATTGACGATATATTGATGCGTCATACTAAATAAGTTATTCACAGTCCAATATAGTACCAGACCTGCTGGGAAGAACAGCATGAACGCGGTGAAAATAATCGGCAAGAATTTCATGACTTTCGCTTGCATCGGGTCAGCTGGCTGTGGATTAAGCTGCTGCTGAATAAACATCGATGCACCCATTAATAGTGGCAAAATAAACCACGGATCCATCGCTGATAGATCTTGAATCCACAAAATCCACGGTGCATGACGTAGCTCAACACTCTCAACCAGTACCCAATACAAGGCTAAGAAAATCGGCATCTGCATTAGAATCGGCAAACAACCCGCCATTGGATTGACTTTTTCTTCTTTGTACATTGCCATCATTTCTTGCGACATTTTCATGCGATCGTCGCCATGCTCTTCTTTTAATGCAGCAAGGCGCGGTGCAATCGCACGCATCTTCGCCATTGAGTAGTAGCTCTTGTTTGAGAACCACATCAATGCCAGCTTCACTAAGATAGTCAATAGAATAATTGACCAGCCCCAGTTACCGATGACTTTATGAATACCATCCAAAATACCAAACAATATCTTTGATATTGGCCATAACAGACCATAATCGACCGTCTGATTTAACCCTACTGCTACATCCTTAAGCTCAGATTGTACCTTTGGGCCTGCGTATAGCGTCGCATTTAAGGTTACTTGCTTGTTTGGTGCAACATTGACAGGCTGACTGTTAAAACCGATAAAGTAATCATCACCTGTTTCGCGGCTAAAGAATTTACCAGTAAAGTTTTCAGGCGTCCATGCTGACACAAAGTAATGCTGCACGATGCCAACCCAACCTTTATCACTGGTTGTGGTCAATTCACCATCATTAAACTTACCAAACTTCAGCTTATTATAGGGATCATCGGGTGTACCCCAAGCGCCGCCCAAATAGGTTGCCATACTAAGCGCACCTTTATCAGACATACCGGGATCTTTACTATCATCACGCTTTAGCTGCGCAAACATCTGACCTTGCCATGCCGCTGTAGAAGCATTTTGAATCTTATAGCTGATATCGATAGGATATTTATCGTGAGTAAAGCTAAAAGTCTTAGTGACTGTCACGCCATCTTTTTTATACGTAAGCGGCACTGATAACGTTTGCTGGCCTTTTTCCATCACGTAATTGTTAGCGGTATGGCTGTATTTGGCACGACCTTCTGCGGTATCGATACCATTTTGACCAATCAGACCAGACTGAGCCACGTAAACGCGGTTACTGTTGTTTTCTAGCAATACAAAAGGCTTATCGCTATCAAGGGTCGCATCATACTGCTTTAGCGCAGCATAAACGATGTCACCGCCTTCTGGATTGATTTTGATGTCATAACGATCAGTAGTGACTGTGATTAGTCCTGCATCAGTAGCAGGTGTAGCAGTCACAGCGCTATCAACTGTACCGTTGTCGGCAGGTAGCGTCTGTACTGGAATATCACCTGCTGCACCGCTAGTAGAAGGAATATCGGCTCCTACTGAAGCTGCAGTTTCTGGCACCGTGTCTACAGCTGGGGCATCTGCATAATCATCACGCCATGCCAAAATCAGCAGATAAGCGGTGATTAACATCGCAATGATGATCATCACCCGAAATATCTTTTGCATAAACCTTTCCTAGATTAAAAAATTAGGGAATAAAAAAACTAGGGCATGTGTTATGACCACCACACAGCATTGGCCCAGATAGTGAACGGTAATGTCAGCAGTCAATCACATAAAATGTTCATCATTTTACTAAAAAACGATTCTAAATGATACCAACAGTGTGGATAACTTGTGGGTAACTAGGTAGATATGCTGAAACGCCTAGTAAAGCTTACGTCTTAGGTCAATTTCATCATATGATTTAGGCGAGTAACATAGCCATGATTATCTCGATAAACATAAAAACCATGAAACTGTCCATGAGCTACTAGATTACGGGACAAGTATTGATAGCGATAGGAAGCTAAAGGTAGAGGCACAAAATCAACTCCATGTCCGCCTAATGGATGACAGCGACTAATGCGTTTTAATAACAGTAAACTCCCATTCCAAACACCATACCAAGCTAGAGCTTGCTTACCATAGTTTGAACAGGTTGGATAATATCGACACCGAGCAGGTAATATGGGACTTATTATTTTTTGATAAAAATCAATAAAATTATATATTAACTTATATAAGTATTTATTTATTATTTTTATAAATAAACTCATATTATTTTTTTTCTATTTTTTTAAAAATATTAATTACTTCCATTTTTATTTCTTTATTACTTAAGCCTTTAACAGAATTTTTAACGATAAAAACAATGTCTTTATTTTCTAAACTAGAAGCTTTTATTCGAAACTGCTCACGTATTTGACGTTTGATTAGATTTCGCGAAACTGCCGTAGGGACTTTGCGCTTGGTGATCGCCATACCGACTCGTGGCTGCTCATGAGTGTTAGTACGCACAAACGCCATCAGATGGCTCTGATGTAGCTTACGCTCAGGCGCGTCAAAGACCTCACGAAAGGCTGCAGGCGTGAGTAAACGCTGCTCTTTAGTAAAGCGGGCATTTAGTGTCGTTGGAGGAGTATTAGACATAGTACAACCTAGTATAAGAGATGATAACGATGGTAGAAATAATAACAAAATATAGAGACAAAAAAAGCGCCGATGTGGGCGCTTTTAATATATGGCTAAGTGTCAGTTGTGATGATTGACTATCGCAATCTATAAATAATAGAAACACAACAAGCACTATGAGCCATGCTTATCGCAATCTACTGATTATACAGTAAGGCGATGACGTCCTTTAGCGCGGCGACGAGCTAAGACCTGACGGCCTTTTTTAGTTGCCATACGAGCACGGAAACCGTGAGTACGTTTACGCTTGATCACGCTTGGTTGGAATGTACGTTTCATAACTCACCTATCAAAATAATGGACTAAATTCGTAATAACGGAGGATTATATCATTGCATAGGATGTGGGTCAATAAACTATTCACTACGTTTTAAAGCAGCGTTATATTGCTCTTCGATTTTTTACTTTTTGTATAAAGCTGATGGATTTTAAAAACTCATCTAAGAAGTTAGTCATCCTTTGCGTACTTGATGAATTTACTACTGTAAATCTTATTATCTAGTTTGAAAACAATTTGTATTATTGGCGATGATTTTTAAAGTTATCCACAATTTTGGTTGATTCTTATAATAATTAATTGATTAATATATATAGATATTGTTGTTATTGGGGTACTGTTTTTCTGTGGCTAAGTGTTGATTTTCCTTTATAATCAAAAATTTAAGCTATGGGTAACCCTGTGTATAACCTGTGGGTGGAATATGGATAACTTAATATGATTACTTATACACAAAAATATCCACAGGCTTATCCCCAGAAAACAAGGTTTTATCCACAGGTTATTTGTGGTAGATTACTCCCCTATAAGATATAAGGTGTTAGTGTACTTTGTAATAGGTTGTTTAACGTAAACCTCAACGCCTTTTTAAACCTAATTCGATCCATTCTTACAATAAAAAATGCTAATACTTTGAACTATAGGGCTACTGATATTCATGATAGATACAGCAAATATTTGGGATAAATGCCTAAACGACTTACGTTATCATGTCAAAGATAACGTGTTTACCATGTGGTTAAGACCATTGTCAGCTCATCAAGAAAACAACACTTTAATCATTCTTGCACCTAATGATTACTTTGTAACTTACATCAAAAAGAACCACTTAGAGGATATTCAGCAGCTGGTTGCTAAGCATAGTCAGGGAAGTATTGAAGAAGTTATTGTACGTGTTGATAACGCTGGTCGCGATATCGATGATATTAGCTCGCTGCAATCGGGATCATTATTCTCAGAAGATAACCTCTCCCCTACCCCTTCAAATCATGATTTTGAAACGATTCATCATAATAATGCTAAAGCAGATATCGATGCCAATATGCGTCATGCGGAAGCCATTGACTCTGCTGATGCGAAATCCTTAAATTATTTAAATCCTGATTTTACCTTTGAAACCTTTGTCACAGGTAAGTCTAACAATCTTGCTTATAAGGCGTGCTACGAGCTTGGTAAACGTCAATCAAAAAATCGTCACAATCCTTTGTTTATATATGGACCTTCTGGTTTGGGGAAAACCCATTTAATGCATTCAGTAGCACATCGCTATTTAAAAAATAATCAAACTTTTTATTATTTCACTTCTGAAAAATTTATTAATCAATTGGTTTATTCATTAAGAAATAATAAAATAGAAGACTTTAAAAAGAAAATAAAAAAAGTAGATTTATTAATAGTAGATGATATTCATGTATTAGCTGGAAAGACTAAAAGTAGTAATGAGTTTTTAACATTGTTTGCAGATTTTACTAGTGGTGATAAACAGCTGATTTTGGCATCTGATCGGCATCCATCACAAATGACTGAATTTGACGAGCGCTTTAGATCTCGTTTTTCTTGGGGCTTAACGGTCGCAGTTGATCCGCCTGAAATTGATACGCGCGTACAAATCTTACAAAGGAAAGCCGCCTCTTATGGAATGAGCCTTCCTAAAGAATGTGCGTTATTCATCGCTCAAAATGTTGTTTCTAATGTGAGACGTTTAGAAGGTGCTTTAAACCAGGTATTTGCCAATGCTAACTTAACCGGCGCCCCTATTACTCTTGAAATGGTGCAATATGCCTTAAAAGATATTGTTGCCATGCGCGTACAAGCCGTCAATATGGATAATATTCGTAAAGTGGTCGCTGAATATTATGATGTGACGATTAAGGATATGCTCGGTCGCAAGCGTACGCGTAGTATTGCTAGACCTCGCCAAATAGCGATGGCACTATCACGAGAGTTGACCAGCGAGAGTTTTCCTGAGATTGGGCAGTCTTTTGGAGGACGCGACCACACAACAGTGATGCATGCTTGTGATAAAGTGAATGAATTACGTGCCGCCGATCCAGCGTTTGACAAGGATTACAAGACCCTAGCTTTGATGCTGCAAGCTGGTTAGAAGGCTCTACTATCACTATATTTTAGTAGATAGATATGGTTTATAATGTTGAAAACGGGCGTATACAGACCCCTAATAGATTATCGTAAGTAGACAGGGTATATTAAGTCAATATTCTTTATTTTTACAAAAAGAATCAATCAAATAAGAGTAACTAAGCATGCAATTATCGATTAATCGAGAGTCGTTACTAAAAGCCATTAACTTGATCGCCAAGGCTGCTGATAAACGCCATAATATGGTTATTTTGGGTAATATCAAGCTACAGCTATTTGAATCAGAGCTTGTTTTGACCGCTTCTGATTTAGAAGTAGAGCTGACATCGACGTTGAAATTGCCTGCTGGAGCTTGTGTTGAAGCAGGTACGACGACATTGCCTGCCACTAAATTAAGAGATATCTGTAAATCTTTGCCTGCTCAAGCACAAGTCAGTCTGATAACTCAAGAAAACCAACGCTGCTTATTGACCAGTGGCAAAAGTCGTTTTACCTTAGGTACATTGCCTAGCGAAGACTATCCAAGTTTGGGTAACCCTGAAAATATCACGCCATTGACGATTAGCCGTAGTCGTCTTATTGATTTGATTCATAAGACCCAATTTGCGATGGCGATTCAAGATGTCCGTTATTATCTAACGGGTATGCTATTTGATGTATCACAGCAGCAGTTAACGACGGTTGCAACCGATGGTCATAGACTGGCATTAGCACGTAGTGTTATTGAAGTCAGTGCTGATTTAAGTATGCAGGCTATCTTGCCACGTAAGGCTGTAATTGAGCTTGAGCGTTTGGCTACCGAGCTGGGCAAAATGCTTGGTGATAAAGACAATGCCGTTACGTTGAGTTTCGGTCGTGAATTTTTGCAAGTGAGCTTACCATTTGGTGATGTGGATAGTGCAGGGCAGGTTAGTCAGGATTTGATGGTGACTTTTACCGCGCGTCTGATTGATGGTAAATTCCCTGATTATCGCCGTGTGATGCCTAGCAATACGGACAAACTTGCTCTATTTAATCAAGAAAAAATGATGGATGTGTTGCGCCGTGTCGCGATTTTGAGTAATGAGAAGTCTCGCGGAGTAGTCTTTAATTTTGCCAGTGATGGTATGGTAGAAGTACGCGCCAATAATGCAGAGCAAGATGAAGCGGTGGAGATGATTCAAGCTAAGTATCAAGGTGAGCCGATGGAGTTGTCCTTTAATGCTGCTTATCTACAAGACGTGCTAGGTGTCATCCAAGGCGACTTGCAAATGCATATGAGCCAGTCAAATGCGTCGGTATTGGTTAATCAGTTAAATGATGAGTTTCATCAGTACGTTATTATGCCAATGCGCATATAATCTATTCTTTAAATGATAGATGATTAGGGTTGAAAATTATAATTGTTATGGATTTTAACCCTAATCATATCGATAATTTTAAGCTTCCAAAGCTTAAAATCTTATATTTTAATTAAACTTTTGCCTGCTAAAATACAAGCAGGATTTATAGGCGGCTGTCGGTATTATGATTGAACGTCTACAAATTTCTCACTTGCGTAATTTAACGCACATCAATTTATCGCCTGCAGCTTGTAATGTTATTATCGGCGCTAATGGCAGTGGTAAAACCTCGTTACTTGAAGCTATATTCTTGTTATCAAGAGGCAAAAGTTTCCGTCATCATCAGCCTAAACGCTATATCCAACATTATCAAGAGTCTGCCACTATACATGCTAATCTCAATGACAGCCGTACCTTAGCTATCCAAAAGAAAGCAGATGCAACGACTATTCTGCGTTTAAATCAAACCACCGTTTACAACCAAAGCATCTTGACTGAGCAGCTACCAACATTGCTTATAGACCCATCAACGATGGACATGCTAGAGCAGGGTAGTGCCAGTCGTCGCCAACTATTGGATTGGTTAGTGTTTCACATGAAACAAGGCTTCCACCCCCAGTGGATTGCTTATCAACGTCTTTTAAAACAGCGCAATAGTTTACTAAAGCAACGGCGTCATTTAACTCAGGTTCAGCTTGCTGAGCTTAAAGCTTGGGATAAAGGGCTTTCCAGTCATGCAGCGCTGATTCATCACTACCGTCAAGCTATATTTGGAGCTTGGCAGCCTTATTTTTCTAAGAGCATTGCACAGTTATTGCCTGCTTATGCTGAGCAGTTAAGCTTGAGCTACAATGCGGGCTATGATACTGGTATAGCGCTCGACATACAGCTTAATGAACGCCTAGAGCAGGATTTGCAGTTGGGTTATACCCGTATTGGTAACCATCGTGCTGATATTCACGTACATTGGCGCTCGATAGGCTCAAGACAGATAGCTGATGAGAATCTAAACTCACCTTTATCAGCGGATTCGACTGTTAAACTGCCTATTTTAAAAGAGCAGGCAGCTAATATCTTATCTCGTGGAGAGAAAAAACTGTTGATTACGGCATTGCGTTTATCACAATTACCCTTGTTGCTTAATGCTAAAACTAATAGCGAGCTATATAACAGTGAGGCTAAATTAAGTGCTACACCAGTGGTATTACTAGATGATATTACCGCAGAGCTGGATGATAAGGCGATAGAGATTTTATTATCAACATTAGCACAGCTACCATGCCAGGTATTTGTGACCAGTTTGACAGACAGCATTTTACCTTTAATACATAAATATTGGGAAAAATCTCAAGTGTTTCACATGAAACAAGGAGCTGTTTTATCAGCTCAGTAGCTTTTACTAGGGTACTGATATCTGCGTTATTAATCCTTATTTTATGTCCTTAAGCACCCTTCCCCTTGCATATTTCACCCTCATCTTATACCGCATTCTGCTACTTAGAAATCGTTCCCTAAACAGTGACTTACAGGCAAAAAAATGCTAAAATAGAGCTTTATTTTTGTCCTATTCTTAGCAAGTTATCTTACCGTTTTATATGGATTTTTATTATTGGTTGTAAGGACTTAAGTTGTTGATAACAATGAATTTGATTCAATATTTTTAAACTTCATAGTTTTAAGAATAATCGCAGTATGGATCAAATAGAGTATGCAGACCTGACATATTTTTCAATCTGGTTTTTTGCCTCTATATTATTTTCTAAAAAGCTTGGGCCAACCTTAATAAAGACAGAATATGACTACAAAACGATATTATAGATAGCATCATTAAGTATCACCACTGTGGTGAGCTGATGATAAACAGCTGATAATGGCTAGATCAAGGAATGCACATGAGTGACTCATTACCTACCGACCACCAGCAATTAACGTCAGACAGCGCAGTTGAGACTATTGCCGCCGCTGTCGCTCCTGAGGTATTACCCTCCGATTACAGCTCGAAAGACATTCGAGTACTGCGCGGACTAGAAGCGGTGCGCGTGCGTCCTGGTATGTATATTGGTGATACCGATGATGGTACCGGCTTGCATCATATGGTCTTTGAGGTGGTGGATAACTCTATCGATGAAGCGCTTGCTGGTCATTGTGATCAAATTGATATCATTATCCACGAAGATGAATCTGTCAGCGTGATGGATAATGGTCGCGGTGTCCCTGTCGACATTCATCCAGAAGAAGGTGTGTCTGCCGCACAGGTTATTATGACGGTACTGCATGCTGGTGGTAAGTTTGATGATAATAGCTATAAAGTCTCTGGTGGTCTGCACGGCGTTGGCGTTTCAGTCGTTAATGCATTATCCAAAAAGCTTGAGATGAATATCTGGCGTGAAGGTTATCATTATCATCAGACTTATACTGATGGTGTGCCTGATGGCGATATTCAGCAAATGGAAGCGACAGATCAAACTGGCACACAAATCCGTTTTTACCCTAGCAATGACGTATTTACTGGTACTATTTTTGAATATGATATTTTAGCCAAGCGTTTACGTGAGTTGTCATTTTTAAACTCTGGCGTACGTATTGTTTTGACTGATGAGCGTATTGATAAGCGTCATGAGTTTGAACATAAAGGTGGATTGTCAGAGTTTGTCAGCTATATTAATGCTGGTAAAGATGGCATCAATGATGTGTTCCATTTTATCAGTAATCAAGATGATGGTATCAGTGTCGAAGTGGCGTTGCAGTGGACAGATACTTATAACGAAAAGGTGTTTTGTTTTACCAATAACATTCCACAGCGCGATGGCGGCACGCATTTATCTGGCTTCCGCTCAGCACTCACGCGTTGTTTGAATACCTATATGGATCGTGAAAATCTCTTCAAAAAAGAGAAGGTCGCTGCGACTGGTGATGATGCCCGTGAAGGTCTAACTGCTATTGTATCTGTTAAAGTTCCAGATCCTAAGTTTTCGAGTCAAACCAAAGATAAACTGGTATCAAGTGAAGTAAAATCTGCCGTCGAATCAGCAATGCACGATAAGTTTAATGATTATCTGCAAGAGAATCCAAGCGCTGGTAAATTAATTGCCGGTAAAATCATTGATGCTGCTCGTGCTCGTGATGCCGCTCGTAAAGCGCGTGAGATGACGCGTCGTAAGACCACATTAGATATCGCAGGTCTGCCGGGTAAATTGGCAGATTGCCAAGAAAAAGATCCTGCATTATCAGAGTTATATATCGTGGAAGGGGACTCTGCTGGCGGTTCAGCCAAGCAAGGTCGTAGCCGTAAAACGCAAGCAATTTTGCCCTTAAAAGGTAAAATCCTAAACGTTGAGCGCGCGCGTTTTGACAAGATGTTATCGTCACAAGAAGTCGGTAATCTAATTACTGCGCTTGGTTGTGGTATTGGTCCTGATGAATATAATCCTGATAAAGTTCGCTATCATAAAATCATTATCATGACCGATGCGGACGTTGATGGGTCGCATATTCGCACTTTGCTATTGACCTTTTTCTTTCGTCAAACGCCTGAATTGATTGAACGTGGTTATATTTATATCGCACAGCCACCGCTTTATAAAGTCAAAAAAGGTCGTCAAGAGCTGTATCTAAAAGATGATGAAGCGCTTAAAGCGTATTTATTATCTTCAACGATTGATAATACTAGGCTGCATATCAGTGCTGATGCTCCTGCGATTACTGGTCAAGCGTTAGAGACTTTATTAAACGACTATAATCAAACGCAGCTTATTAAAGCGCGCTTGCAGATTCGTTATCCAGCCGTTTTGTTGGATGCGTTGACTCATACGCCAAAGCTTAGTACTGATATGACGTATGATAAAGATGCAATGCAAGCATGGAAAGACACGCTACAGACCCAGCTTGAGCACTTTGGTAGTGACTTAAATCCTAAGATTGAGCTGGTGAATATTCATGCACCGCAGCCTAAAAATATGGATGCCGCTGCCGCTGATTTACTGGGTATGAAACCTGTCGTTGCCGTTGAAGAAAGTGATAGCTCTGACACTGAAGCGGTAGTCGCAAAAGCACAATGGCTGCCACGTATTACGGTCTATGTGCATCAGTTGGCCCATCATTACTTGCTCGATGCCAGCTTTATCAATTCGGGTGAGTATACTAAGCTGCTGCGTTTATCAGCTGAATGGAATACCTTGCTTGATGAAGATGCTTTTATTCGCCGTGACGCAACAGCGGGTACAACCAAAGACATCCCAATACGTGACTTCGATTATTTGTGGCAGCAAATGATGCTGGACGCGCGTCGTGGTCTAGCGATCCAGCGCTATAAAGGATTGGGCGAGATGAATGCCGATCAGCTGTGGGATACTACCATGGATCCTGAAAACCGCCGTATGCTGCGCGTCAATATTGAAGATGCTATCGCAGCGGATCATATGTTCACCTGCTTGATGGGTGATCATGTAGAGCCGCGTCGTATCTTTATCGAAGAAAATGCGTTAACGGTTTCTAATTTAGATATCTAAATGGCATAATATTGTGAATCAATGAAAAACCACCGCTTTGGCAACCAATGCGGTGGTTTTTTAATATCAAGCTTGTTTCACGTGAAACTTAATTGAATAAATGCTTTAAATAATGGATATAGAAATGATCGAAGTTATTTTACTTGCTATAGCATTGGCAATGGATGCGTTTGCGGTATCAATTGGTTTAGGCGCTAAGTCCCAAAAACAATCGTCCGCTTATGTTTTACGTTTAGCGGTTTATGCAGCACTGTATTTTGGTATCGCACAAGGCGCTATGCCGCTAATTGGTTATCTATTGGGTGCAGTATTGCTAGGCTGGTTAGCGACTGCTGCACCGTGGATTGGCGGTGGTATCTTGATTTTACTTGGCGCTAAGATGTTATATGAAGCTTTTAATGGTGAGATTGAAGCGGTATTAGAAGACAGTTTTGATAGAAATATGCAAGAAAAAATCAATCATCGCATGATGTTTACACTGGCTATTGCCACCAGTATTGATGCCATGGCAGCAGGATTTACTTTAAATTTACTGGCACTTAATGCGTGGTTAGCGTGCTCCATCATCGCTATTGTTACCGCTGGATTTGGCTTTTTTGGGATCTATTTAGGTAAGTCTTCTGGAACGTGGCTTGAGGATAAAGCTGAGATACTTGGTGGATTGGTATTGATAGCCATTGGTATAAAGGTTATGTTTATCCGTTAATAAGCACCATTATTTGGATTAATTCTCTACAATAAAAAGCACCCCTTTGATGATCAAAGAGGTGCTTTTTTGTTTCACATGAAACTGTGATTATTATAATCTTAACTAGTATTTACTCTTCATCAGTGTTAAAACGCCATGCAAGTATACGAGTACTTTTTTGACCTTGACTCATCTCGATGATACGCATTTGGGCAACACCAAGTTGTTTTAGCAGTAATTGCAGAGGTTTTACGTTTTCTGACTTAGATACCAGTGTCGTAAACCAGCCAACATGCTCAGCGAAATCTTGACTCTCTTTTGCCATTTTGGTTAAAAAGGCAATCTCACCGCCCTCAGACCATAGCTCTTTATGCTGACCACCAAAGTTTAGGTTTTGCGCGGCATTGCCAGGCTTTGTTGAGCTGCGGCTGATTTGTTCATTCTCATTCTTACCACGATGTCGTTGTAAATTATGCTGCTTACGACTATTGGCTTCCATCGCTTCTTCTAATGAGGCATGGAACGGGGGATTACATACCACCACATCAAAGTAATCTTGGCGACCGATGATATTTTTAAAAATAAATTTAGGTTCGGTCTGTAGTTTGACTTTAACGGCGCTTTTTAGCTTTGGGTTGGTCTCACAAATCAGCGCGGCGGTATTGACCGAAATAGGGTCGATATCAGAGGCAGTAAAGCGCCAGCCATAACTTTGACTACCAACAATCGGATAAATAGCACTAGAACCAGTACCGATATCGAGGGCGTGGATTTCTTTACCAGTCGGCGGGGTATTCTCTTTATTAACATGCGTCGTCTGCGCGAGTAAATCGGCAATGTAGTGAATATAATCGGCACGTCCTGGAATCGGTGGACATAGATAGCCTTCCGGGATATCCCAAAATTTCACGCCATAATAATGAGCTAGTAACGCCTGATTCAGTACGCGCACGGCGGCACTGTCGGAGAAGTTAATCGTCGACTCACCTTTAGGATTGGTAATGGTGTGCTTAGCAAGCTCAGGCAAAGCGCGAGTCAATACTTCAAAGTCATAACGACCTTGGTGCGGATTGCGCGGATGTAGCTGCCCTAATTTTTTAGCAGTCTCAGGCGATCTGTTTCGGTGATTGTTGGCGGTCGGGCGACGGTTCATAGGCTTACTGGTCATAGTATCGGGCTTTGATGTTTGAATATAATGCACCATTTTAGCAGATTTCACGAGTCACTAGCGTCTTATCGACTACGTAAAATCAGATTTAATCCCAATACTATCATCGCTGTACCCAATACACGGTCGATCCAATGTTCAAAACGCTGAAAGCGACGATGAATGGCAGGAATAGACAGTAACATCACCACGGTACTAAACCATGCCATCTGCAAGACCATCATCCATACGCCATAAATAGCCAATTGCCACAGCGGTATATCGGGTGATAAAACGAGGGTAAATATCGCGACGAAATAGACGGGCGCTTTGGGATTAAACACATTGCAAAAAAATCCACGGCGTAGAATGGAAGCGGTTGAGTCTGTATCAGTAGGCGGTTTTTTATTAGAAATGGCTTTATTAGAAAGCGATGTGTGAGTGCTAAGGGTCGTTTGCTTGGCAAGCGTATTTTGTGAAACTCTAACAACTGAATCGGTTGCACTTGCTGAATTTTCTGAGTCTAATGGCTTTTTAGCTTTGGCTTGAATACCTTGCCAACCTAAATAAATAAGATAACTGCCACCTAACCATTTAATAGCAGTAAGTAATGGCTGCGAATGGGCAATCACCGTTGCCAGTCCTAGCACCGAATAAGTGATGTGTATCGCAAGACCTAAAGTAATGCCAAGGCTACAAATCAAACCCGTGCGTCTACCTTTTGCTAAAGTCTGCTGCGAGACCAATACAAAATCAGGACCCGGAGAGGCGGCAGCGAGTAGATGGACGCTGGTGATAAGCAAAAAACCGTGCCAAAATTCCATAACGTGCTCTGATTCATTTCTTGAGTTGGATAATAGTTGCATATTAGCGTAAATGAGGTCAACTAATATCGATACCAGCTATTGATGCTCATGCTAAAACGATGCTTGCGTTGCACGTAGCGTATGTCTATATTGAAAGTAAGTTACATGATTTTTAGCAGTATTAATTCGCCATGTGACAAACCATAAAACGATCGCTCTAATAGGGATAAAAATATGACTACGGAAAGTACTACTAGTACAGACACTCGCATCACTTATGACATCCAAGATTATATCTGCTTGATTGGATTAAATCGCGCCGATAAACGCAATGCCTTTGATAGCCATATGATTAAGCAATTGTCTGAGGCACTCACTAATTATGAAAACGATGCCAATCTTCGCTGTGCGCTGATATTCGCTCACGGTGAGCACTTCACTGCAGGGCTTGATTTAATGGAGCTACAGGATAAATGGGATAAAGGCGCGTTTGAGTTTGCTGCCGACGAAATCGATCCGTGGGGAATCGGTGGCAAGTTACGGTCTAAACCTATTGTGGTTGCGGTACAAGGCACGTGCTTTACCGCTGGGATTGAGCTGATGCTCAGTAGTGATGTGGTTATCGCCAGTGATAACTGCAACTTTGCGCAAATGGAAGTTCAGCGCGGTATTATGCCGTTTGGTGGCGCGACTGTACGCTTTGTAGCAGCAGCTGGCTGGCAAAAAGCCATGCCGTATCTATTAACAGGTAAAAACTTTGACGCGCAAACGGCTGATAGACTGAATTTGGTCAGCGAAGTGGTGGCAAATGGAGAAGAATACGAGCGCGCGCTAACTATCGCTAAAGAGATTTGCAACGCTGCACCGCTTGGCGTGCAAGGATTACTGTCTTCAGCGCAAGATGCCAGCCGTAATGGGGCTGCGACTGCATTAGCCAATATCCATAGTTATCTGCCATCGCTCTTTCATTCAGAAGATGCCAAAGAGGGCGTGATGGCGATGGTTGAGAGACGTGAGGCTGAGTTTAAGGGGAGATAGCTTTGTAAATAATTTGGTTTTCAAAGCTTTTTCTATATTAAGATTTAGTTAGTTTCTTTACTATACTCAGAAATAGTTATCTACTAATATCATATATTACACTGCTACTCTGATAGGTTGTAGTATAATATATTACTTGACCATATCAACTCTAATTCTAAATAAATAGACAATAATGAAAAATAAAAACTATAGAATGTCGTTAAAAATTTAAAGCTATGGACTCTGATTTAACTCCAAGATAGAATTTCTCTACATACCTCATTTAATTGAGTTCGGTATTTTGAGCATTCGCCTTCAGTTATCATTACCTTACCTTTATTACTTTCAAGTTCGAATATTATTCTATATTCTTGTTTAACAGAGTCGTATTGTTCATCCTGATGTAATAATGCATTTCTAATTTGTCTCAATCTATCGAGTTGGTTTTTTTCAATATTAGATTTATTAAATCTATCGTTTGGAATTTTGTTGATTATAGCTTTAAGGTTATCATCTAAATTAACATTAGATGCAAAAACTGTCCTCAAATGGGCATCTATCTTTGATATTTTTTCAGCAAAGAGGCCTCTTAAATTATTCATTTCTTCACGCTTTGTTATTATATGATCTAGTAAAACTAGAACATCATCATGCCACCTTTCGTTATTTGGTGTTCTAGGTATAAAGGTAAATCTAGAAAAAAGACCAGGATACTGATGCTCAACAAGATAACTAGCCATCTTTTTGACAATTTCAGATGTGTTAGAACGCGTATATAGCGCAAAATCACATATAAAACTCTTTTTCAGTTCTAAATATATCTCTATACCTTCATTGTCATGGTCGTCAGAGTCGTCACCTAGATTGTTATCACTTAAATACAAATCAATTCGCTTTGTCGAAATATTGTCCGCGCTTATAGCCCTTTCAAACTCACTTTTAGATTCATATTCATGGTGATTGGGATTAAAACCCTTATTTTTTAAACTTAAGTCAATTTTATTTATAAGATTTCTTACATCTATACTGTCGTCATCATCTTCGAAATCATCATCAATAATCACATAGTTAAAATCTAATCTCATTTTTTATTCCTACTAACGGTAAATTGAACAAAGTTGTTTAAATTTTTAGCTTCTATCTCCATATCTCTTTTCTTTAGGAACTTCATAATTTGATTTAACCCTATTCCTGTCCCATTCTTTTTAGTAGAAAAACCAAGATCAAAAATATCATTTATTGAGTTTTCAGGTATTGGAGTTGAGTCACTAGCAACAGTGAATTTATTTTGATAGAAGGTGATATCAAGAACTGTTGCATTTCTTTCCAAGGCATTTTCATAAAAATTCTCGAGCATCATTATAACTTCAACTGCATTTGTTTTTGATACTTCCCACTCACTATAGGGATGTTTCAACTCACAGATTATAGTAACCTGAAGTCGAGCAGACTCTTTCTCTTCGAAATACCAAGTAAAGAACTCCACCCAATTAATTAGAGTTCCTTTTCTAGTTTCAATCTCTGTCTTAGTTAACAGCTCTTGAAATGCTGTAAGTTCATATTGAGTACGAGATATTTTTCTTAAAGCGTTATTAAAGTTAAAACTTTCTTGCTCAGGTATATAAGATTTTATTTTTTCAAGGTCTTCAACAGAGCTTCTAAGGCGAGATGAGAATTTTTTAAAATGATGAGATATTTGTTGGCTATAAGACTCTTCAGTTCTTTTAGCATTCAAGTTTTTATTTTGGCGTACCAAGGCCTCATTTTTCTTTAATTCTAGATTAGCTCTTCTTTTTTCTTCTGCTCTCTCTTTCTCGAGACTTTTGAATTGTTTGCTAAGTATTTTAGTATCGCTTTCCAGTTTTTTGTTATTTTTAGCGTAGCTAGGATTAGCTAAGCTTTCTTCGATACGTTCAATTATTTTTTCAGGCTTGTTTTTTTCAAAATCTAAATCTGAATTAAATTCAATAACCCTAAAATTGTTTCTAGAAATATATTTTTTAAAATTCTCCTTGATGTTTTGATCTATATTTTTATTTGTGAGATAAATTTCTTCCCCTGTGTCTCTTACTTCTCCCCAGTTTATTATTTGAACATAACGTTCAAGTGGACGTTGTATAAAATCCATATAAAACTCTTTAAGAGCTTTAAAATAACCATTTTCGATAAATCCATTATTTCTTGAAGATGTTTCTTTTAAAAGGTTTTTGCTATCCTTTATACTTATAAATCCTATAAGCTCACGCGTAGCCAAATAGCGGCTATAACCTTGTGTTTTTCGCAGATTCAAACCAAAGATATCATAGTGCTCTTCACCATAAGGGCTAACATGGAAACCATTGCGATATATAAAAATATTGCCATAGTTGATTGGCTGAATACCCATACGCCTCGTAAATGTAGATTTAGCACTAGTAGTTAGGTAGTTTACCGAGATTTCTATTTCATCAACATGCGTTAAAATTGAATCATCTGATTTTTCAACTATATATACTAGATTTCCTCTATCATGTAATGCAATAGTAGTTTTATATTCCCCTTCATTCGAGCGGTTTATAGACGCAGTTATATTAATACTTTTTTCTTTGAGTACGTTTGCAATGTTACTATAAATAAGATTAGATTTATTAAGGTTGTACTTTTGGTTCAATATAAATATATTTACACCACAATAGATATCTAAATCATCATCTTCAATAAATGGATTCTTCAACCGTCTTAATTTTTCGGTAACACCGTCTAACTGTTCCTCTGTCCAAGTATTTCTAAGATTTGAAATTTCAATAATTGTATAGCTATCTATATTAGAACGAGATAACTGACTACTTTCTTTATACTCAACGCTAACATCTTCAAATAGTGTTTTAAGATCTCTGTCAAAATCATCCCAATTTACAGTTAATTGATGCTCAATATTTTCATAGTTAACCTTCGTACGTATAGTGATGACTGAACCTAAACTATCGCTAGAAAACCTACCTATTCCTTTTGAACCAACTAGAACACGGTTTTTGATCTCTCTGAAGCTATTTTTATCAGCATCTTCTTCTTCAAGAGAACCTTCTTGTTTATCTGAGTAGGCGAGTCTAAGCCATTTATTGTCTAAATCATCCTTAGACATTCCGACACCATTGTCGACAATGTAAATCTTTCCATCATCTAATGAGCCAATACCTTCTGCAGAATCATTAGAAGTGTTAAAAGAGACAATTACTTCCGTAGCTCTAGCATCGTAGCTGTTTTTAACGAGCTCAAATATGGCAACATAACGATCCGTTATTAAGTCTTTACCGACAATACTCTTAATACCAGAACTTGTTTTAAACTTCATCCAACAACTCCTTTGAAGCTACTTCGCTATTTTTAGTATCAATTGATCTAGACTTCACTAAACATGCCATTATTTCATTACCAATTGCCTTGGCTAAGAGTGGTGGAACAGCATTACCTACAAGCGTATATTGAGGAGTCTCACTTTTGCGTCTACTTCCACCAGTTGTACGCTTTCCTAAAAATTCAAAGCTATCATCAAATGACTGAAGTCGGGCCATTTCTCGAACCGTCATGATTCTATTTTTCTTATAATGAACCAAGTCGTCTGGTAAGGTTAATACAGTTGGTGAAGGTTGTTCAGCTATAATTTTTTTACAGTTATTCTTTTTGGTAGCTAGTTTTTTTGCCTTTTCAGACGAGAGACGGCCGAGCATATTGCGAATATTTTCGCCTGACTTTAGAGTCTTAAATCGCTCGGTCACAATCGCGGTATGTCGGCTAGCTTCATGATTGTGAAGAGATGTCGCTTCAATTGTTTTTCCATCTATATTTGGTGTTCTACCTTGTCTAGAATCTAATTGATAGCTTGAGGTAGCCGACTTATTGTATTGTAAAACCTTTTTGCCTATATCAATACTCTCTAAATCTTCAATAGCGGATTGAGCGGAATTCAAATAGTCTAATGTTGGCTCTGGATGTTTTAATTTAGGATAGATATCATCTCTTGTCCCTAAAAATATCACCCTCATACGTTTCTGAGGTACGCCGTACTGACTGGCGTCCATAACTTTACGTACCACATGTGAGTAGCCAATATGCTTAAATTCTTTCTCTAGAATTGTAGTTAGCTTCTCGTTCTGATAGGTATCTGCTAGCCCATCAAAAATACTAAGTTCAGATGATAAAATACCTAATACATTCTCCATTACGAAATACTTAGGTTTAACGGTTTCAAGTACTTCAATATAGCTATGAATTAGTTTATTTCGAGTGTCGTTTTCGTCTCGTCTTCCAGCTAAGCTAAATCCTTGGCATGGTGGCCCACCTGTCACTACATCAATGTTGTTTATATCGTTACCAAGAAAATTATTTAAATTTTCTGATATTTTCAATTCATTGATATCACCTTGAAAAAATTTAATATCGTGGCCTAACTGTTTATGACGGTTTGTATATGTTTCTTTGGCTTGCTCACTGATATCGCTTGCATAAGGTATGACAAAACCAGCCTGAAGAAAGCCTTCAGCCATTCCGCCCGCACCTGAGAACAAATCTAGCACTTTAAATGACATTTAGACGCCTGTTTTATGAACAATATTAAAGTAATATAGAGATTATATGAATTAAGGCGCTATTAGTACACGATTTAATTCAATATTTCGCTATATTGTCAAGCATGTCACAAAATTAGTTTTTAGTCCAGGAGGTTGGTATAAATGTAGTTAGCAGTTTCGATTACGACAGCTATAAGCAAGAATATGATGTAACAGCTAGCCCTGACAGTAGCGGCTATCCTGCTTGAATAGGCGTGTTGCGAAGGCTAGGTTTTGGGACAGTATCGTGACCAAACAGGAATGACCCAAACCGTGGCCGCGCCACGCCTAGATAAGCAGATAATAGCGGATGGCAGGATTGGCTCCCCTTATTACTGCAACGGTTTCACCTTCTAATCCGCAAATTCTAAACTATTCCCAAACCATCTAAAGCCCCACGCCAAACCCCTAAACCTAGTACCGTAATCTCAAATAGCAAAAACCCCGCCATGGCGAGGTCTCATTATTTTATCGAGTATAACTGGCTATAACTACACCAGCTTCAGTATTAACTGCTCAACTACAATTATTTAGCTGATTTATAGTAGTCAACCATCATAGTGCCTAACGTACCGTTGTCATCGATAGTGACGATTCTGACAGTACCTGATTGTGCTGCGGTACTAGACTGCACTTGTCCGGCGTTACCTAAGACGACTTGGTTATTTTTCGCCGCCATTGCTCCGTTACCGATAGCGATGCTATTTATGCCGCCAGCCATAGATTTATTGCCTAACGCTACCGAGTTTGCACCTTGTGCGGCTGCCGCTTCACCAACTGCGGTAGAGCGTACACCGCTAGCGTTGGCGATATGACCAAAGGCTTGCGCGCGTTCGGCAGTGGCTTTTGACTGCCAACCGATAGACGTCGAGCCTAGACCTGCGGCATTGGCTTCGCCGCCGACAGCGGTTGCGGAGTTTAGACCTGCATTGGCTTTATTGCCGACAGCGACGGTATCGTTAGTGCCACCAGCCATGGCTGATTCACCAACTGCGGTAGCGCGAACACCACTAGCATTGGCTAGATGACCAAAGGCTTGCGCGCGTTCAGCTGTGGCTTTGGATTGCCAACCGATAGACGTCGAGCCTAGACCTGCAGCGTTGGCTTGACCGCCGACAGCGGTTGCTGAGTTCAGACCTGCATTGGCCATATTACCGATAGCAACCGTGTCGTTAGTGCCGCTAGACATAGCACTATTGCCTAAAGTAATGGCAGTACTATTCGTAGTGGTTTGGGTATTTGAAACTTGGGAGTCAGCACCTGTTGCCATAGCAGTGCATGCAGAAGTTGCGGCAATGGCGAGAGTAAGGGAACTGATTTTGAGTGCTAATTTTGATAGGGAATCCATTTTCATCATGCTAAATCCTTTTAGACAAGCCATCTTGGCTTAGTAGGGGGTTTGGGTAAAAGCTGATAGATCACAATCCTTGCAATATCAGCGTACTCTGGCATAAATAACTTGATCATATGTAGAGTCCGCAATATTAATGTAACACTAATTTTTAGCCATTATTCAAATAATGATGATGTTATATTTTTAAATATCATTTAAGCCGACGAATGAACAGTTATAATATAAAGCAATCGTAAAGGGGAATGCTGGTGTTGTACAACTTTGATGAAATAATAGACAGACGTGATACGGGGTCGTTTAAATGGCACTATACCGATGACACGATTCCGCTATGGGTCGCGGATATGGACTTTAAGGCCGCCCAGCCTATTTTAGCGGCGATTGAACAAGTAGCGCAGCATGGCATATTGGGTTACACCGTGCCGACCGAGCCGTTGTATCAAGCGATTATCGACTGGCATGGCAGTCGTTATGACTTGTGGCTGGATAAGCAGGATATCCTGTTTTCTCCGGGTGTCGTGCCAAGTTTGGTGCTGATGATGAAAGTATTTACCGAGGAAGGGGATGCGGTACTCATTAATGATCCTATCTATACGCCTTTTATGACCAAGGTTTTGGACAATGGTCGTAAGCTTGTGACCTCTGCATTAAAGGAGGTTGAAGGTAAGTATCATCTTGATTTAGCTGATATAGAAGCTAAGATTATCGAGCATAAAGTTAAGCTGTATTTGTTCTGCAATCCGCATAATCCGGGCGGGCGGGTATGGACGGCGGATGAACTTGAAGCGCTGCTTTCGATTTGCAAAAAGCACGATGTGGCAATTGTGAGTGATGAGATTCATCAAGATTTAACTTTGAGTGGGCATACATTCACGCCTTTTTTAACCCTAGCAACAGGCTATGAGCACAAAGTCGTCAGCCTAACTTCGATGACCAAAACCTTTAATATTGCCGGTATCAAAGGCTCGATGATATTTGCTAAAGACAGCGGATTACTGAGTAAAATTAACCAGCAGCAGCGTTTAAGTGACGAGCATGAGCTAAACTTATTTGCTTATACAGCGATGCGTAGTGCTTATGAGCAAGGTGACGAGTGGTTGGCGCAGGCGCTGACTTATATTGAAGCCAATATTGACTTAACCCTGCAATTTTTAGAAGAGCATTTACCTAAAATTAAGGTGATGCGTCCAGAAGCTTCGTATTTGATTTGGCTAGATTGTTCGGCATATGCGCAAGAAAATCAAATGCTTTATGACAAATTGAGAGCGGCCAAGGTTGAGCTGAGTGCAGGGATTAAATATGGTGGTGAAGGCCATCTTAAAATGCGCCTTAATGTGGCGTGTCCTAAAGCGCTGCTGATAGAAGGGCTAAACCGTATGCAAACAGCATTAAATAGCGATGTTTTTAATATAGTCGATTCAATTTAAAAAGAATACGGTGCTGCTGGGATAAATTTTGCGAAGCTTCTGGAGTGCGAAGTGCACAGCAAGCGAGGAAAGTTTATCCCAGCATAACGCTATTTTTAACATGCCTCTTTTATATCGAACTGACTATATTACTTAGCTGGATAACCCGTAATATCTTGAATGCTTTGATATAAAGGCTTTAAGCGCTCATACATTTTGAGATAAACCTCATTATAAAGGCGTTTGTAGAGCTGGACATTGGCTTCGATAGGTAAGAACCCATCACCCAAATGGGTCATGGCCTGAGTTGCGGTTAAATGGTCGGGATAAACGCCAAGTCCCACCGCACAATTGATAGCAGCGCCTAAGCCTGAGGCTTCATAAGTATGCGGTCGATAAGCGGGCATACCGAAGATATCTGCCGTCAGTTGCATCGCTGAGTCACTTTGGGAACCACCGCCAGACACACGCAGATGTTTAATGGCTTTGCCTGTACGCTTCTCAATGGTATCAAAACCAAGCTTTAGCTCATAAGCCAGCCCTTCTAGGATAGCGCGGTAAACGTGCGCTCGCGTATGTACGTCGCCAAAACCAATAAGCGCACCTTTGCCTTCAAGCCCCGGATGACGAACACCGGGTGACCAATATGGCTGCATCATCAAACCCATACAGCCTGCTGGAATGTCTTTGACTGCCTTGTCGAGTAGTTTTTCAGTATCAACACCTTGCGTTTTTGCTAGTTGCTCTTCATAGTGGGCAAATTGCTCCTTAAACCAGCTGACCATCCAAAAGCCGCGATAAATCATATACTCATGATTGTAGTAATTTGGCGCGGCGGCGGTATAAGCGGGCATGTGCTTGAGTATCTCAATATAACGGCTCGACGTGGTATTGATAGTCGCAGTAGTGCCAAAGCTTAAGCAGGCGGTATCGGCGGCAAGTCCGGCGGAACCCAACGCTTCGCAAGCTTTATCACTGGCGGCAGCAATCATTGGCGTGCCTTCAAGAATACCAGTAGCGGCGGCAGCGTGAGCGGTAATATGACCAAGTAGCTGCCCCGGTGCAATGAGTCTAGGCATTTGCTCTATCCGGCAACTGAACAATCGCCATTTGATGTTGTTTGGCTTAAACCATGCTTGCGCTTTGTAATCGTAAGGCAGGTAGCCTAAGGCATGACCAGTAGAGTCGGCAATCTCGCCTGTGAGCTGATAGGTGAGGTACGCTGATAAATTGACATAATGAGTAGTTTTCTCCCATATCTCTGACTCATGATGCGCAAGCCAATTACAGCGTGCTTTTTGCTGCGCCTCTTGTACCAGCTCGCCCATACCGATGACTTTGGTGAGTGGACCTAGAAAGCCTATGTCATTGTTCTCGCCGCGACGCAAATCCATCCATACAATGGCTGGACGTAGCGGTTGTTTATCCTTGTCCAAACATATCATGGTATAGCGCTGGGTGGCGAGACTGACGCCGGCAATTTGCGCTGGCGTGATATCGCAATTTTGCCACAACTGCTGACAGGCCTCGCTTAATTTTTGCCAATAGTAATCGGCATGTTGCTCGGCAAAACTAGGCTGCTCAGAAAAATACGGCTCGATAGGGACGCGTGCTTTGGCTATCTCGGTGCCGAATTGATCAAAGATAAGCGCTCTGACGCTTTGGGTGCCATTGTCGATCGCTAAGAAATAAATAGGCGCATCAAAGTTGTCGGTCATAGTCATCCTTAACTATGTGGGAATATAGGTTGAAGCTAACTTAGAGTATCAAGCGGAACGGGTATTAATTTTTCTAGCTTGCTGTGCCTACGCCGATAGAGGCTAAAAAAATTCATCCCAGTTCCGTCATATCTTTTCAACACTGAGTTTAGTATAGATAAATTAGGATGTAAAAGAGCGCTAAGCCGCAGGCAGATAATAGTAGCGTTGCCATAAGGCTTGATAACGGTCAGCCTCTTGCTGCCATTTTTGCTCATCCCAGCCTAGCTCCTGCTGACATATTTGTTTGACTCGCTGACTGATTAGCGGGGTCATCGCACCATTGGGCAATATAAGACCCAAGCGCGTGCGTCGTAGTAATAAATCATCCAAATGAATAACCTGCTCATAGCGAGCAGCAAAGCGAATCTCCGCCCAAATGGTATTACTATCGGTTACATAAGCCAAGTCATCGTCATGAGCCAGCTCTAGCAAAGTATCGAGCTGTAGGCCATAAAAACCTTTTAAGCGCTGTTGTAATGGTAGCGGCAGGGCAGTAAATTTAGGATTGATTGAGGTTTGATTGCTAAAAACTTGGCTGCTATATAACACATTATCTTGAGTAGCTGATTCATCGAGTTCGAGCACCTTTTGACAGACTTTTAGTACATCAAGGGCGATTAGGCGAAAGGTGGTTAATTTGCCACCGCTTACAGTGACCAGATTATTATCCAACCAGACGCTATGATCGCGTTTTTCCTTACTAGGACTGACGCGCTTACCATCATTGCCATCAGAAATCAGTGGTCGCACGCCTGCCCATGAGCTGATGACATCCTTGCGGCTAATATCTACATCATCAAAAAGATCGTTGGTCGCGGTCAACAGATAGTCCACCTCAGCATTGGTAATGCCGACTTCTGTATCATCTAAGGGTGGATGGTCCAAATCAGTAGTACCAAGAACGGTTCGGTTCTCCCACGGAAAGACAAAGATTGCTCTTTTATCGACAGGATGCAAAAAGGTATAGGCTTGATTGAGCGGTAGGCGCTCTTGACTGACCACCAAATGACTGCCACGCGATGGACGAATTTGCTTATGAAAGGTTTGTTCCGTTTGCTGACTGGCTTGCATCCGTAACGTATCTGCCCAAGCGCCCGTGGCACTGACCACGACTTTGGCCCGAACGTCGTAAGTATGAGTGCTATGTTGAGGAGAGCTGTCTTTTAGAGTAGCCCCCACCACTAAGCCTTGTTCAGTGGTTATGAGTGATTCTGCTTTAAGATAGTTAATCGCGTGCGCGCCATCATGAATAGCTTCGTCCAATACCCGCATCACGAGCCGTGAGTCATCGGTCACAGCATCACTAAATTGACTGGCACCCAAAAACTTATCTTGTCTAATATGAGGATTAAGGCTAAGAAAGGCGTCTTTTTTAAAGTACTTAAAGTAGTGCTTACCCGCGAGCTTATCATATACCCTAAGTAGATTATTAAATATCCATGGCGGTGGAAACTTGCCTTTGTAATGGGGCATGACATAGTGCATCTCATTAACGAGGCCACTTGCTTCATTCAGCATGCGTTCACGCTCGCGTACGCTGTGCAGTGTCGTCTTGAAATCGCCTGAGGCAATGTAACGTAACCCGCCATGTACCATTTTGCTTGAGCGGCTGGAGGTGCCCCAAGCGAAGTCTTTTTGCTCAATTAATAGGACTGCTAAGCCGCGCCTTGCTGCTTCGCGAGCAATACCAGCACCAGTGATCCCGCCACCGATAATGAGCATATCCCATGGGTCAGAACGAGACAGTGGTGCTAATGCTTGCTGGCGTTGTTGATGTTGATTAGCTCGGTTCATAGACGACTCATTTTAATTGTTACTTAATTTCAACTATGTATGTTATCCAAATAATCTAATTCATAGTCGTTACTAAATAAAATAAATACACTATATTATAATGCGCGACTGGTATTAATTTTCCTTGCGTGCTGTGCCTACGCCGACAGAGGCTGCGAAAAATCAATGCCAGCCGCGCTGTAACGCTCTTAAACCAAACTAACTATAAACAAGGTTTTTGAATAAAGTTATTATTCAATCAAAACACCCGGATTCATACGCTGCTCAGGGTCCAGACTTTTAAGCATATCACGGGTAACCTGAATACCTAGCTTACCCTTTTCAGCAGTGAGGTAAGGGGCATGGTCACGACCGACACCATGCTGGTGCGATATTGTCGCTTTACCATTTGCCAGACTTGAGCTGGCAGCATGCTTGATTTTTTGCCAGCGACTTAAGGTACTGGCGTGATCTTGTGCCGCTCTAAAGAAGTAGGTAGTATAAAGGCTAGCACCTTGCTTATAAACGTGTGAGATATGCGTAAATGCCATCACGGCTTCGCCTTCGTCTGCCAGTGCAGTTTGCACCGCTTCTTGCATCTGCTGCATTTGCTCGTCGATATTATGCCAATTGGTCGCGGTCTCAAAGGTATCCACCATGATGCCTTTTTCCCACAAAGTACCGCGCAAATATGGAAATTTAAAACGTCCATGTGACCATATCTTGCCCATCAGATTGGCAAGCTTGCCACTGATGCCACCATGCTGCTTTAATAGATTTTTAAACTGCGTCAGTGCCAGCGCATTCTGTGCTTTATCACCTGATACGCCATAAGTCAGCATGACTTTTTGTGAACCTAATCCGCGAGCTTTTAGATAGGTATTAATGGCTAAAAATTGACTTGGTGACGTGCCCAAATGTAGGTGAGCATCAGTCTCGACCGCATTGCTCAGACGCAGCATGGATAAGCGAATATTACTCTGCACGGCTTGTCTAAGCACTTCTTTACCCGCTTCCCAATTGGGCAAAAACACCACCTTAAAGAGCTCTTCTTCCGGTTGCGACTGCACGCGCATTTTGACTTCGGTAAAAATACCGGCGCGGCCTTCAGTGCCCATCATCATTTCACGCAGATCAGGCCCTGCTGCTGACGCTGGAATATCAGCGATATTGAGTACCCCTAACGGTGTTACCAAAGTACCACCAGCAAACATCTGCTCGATACGTCCGTAACCTAAAGACTGCTGACCGCTAGAGCGTGCTGCAATCCAGCCGCCAAGCGTCGATAATTCCCACGACTGCGGATAATGTCCCAAACGGTAACCGTGAGCATTTAATTGCGCCTCGACTGCTGGACCTTGTGTCCCTGCGCCAAAAGTAGCAATTTGGCTCTCTATATCCAAGTCAATCAGCTGATCCATCCTACTCATAGCGATAGTCAATACAGGGCGTGAACCCTTTTGCGGATTGATATGACCAGCGACTGAGGTACCACCGCCAAAAGGAATGACGATCAGGTCGTACTCGCTGGCTAGTTTTAATAAGGTTTCGACATCAGCGGTTGATTGCGGATGCGCCACGCCATCAGGAAAAACCTCAAAGTCGCCGCCGTGCATGGCTATCCAATCCGGAAAGCTTTGACCACGGGCGTGTCTGAGTCTTACTTCGTTATCGACAGATACAGTATCAAGCTCAATCATAGCAGCAGGTAAGCGTGATTTTGGAACGGTTTTGAGCACCTTTTGTAAGCTGATAGAAGACAGTTTTTTAGTTTTACCGATATGGGATTTGATCAGTTTTGCCCCATGTGGCGAGACTTTTTTATTGATACTGACATTGCCCCAACCATTCCAGCGCGTCTGTTCTATAGGTGTGTTGGCAGGCGTAATGACGGACGTATCTATTTTGGAGAGCGTATCTAAACTGGTATTATCAATAGGAGAGGTCGTTGAGATAGAGGCAGTTTTAGACGTTTTACGCATAAAGGATTTAATTTTGCTCATAGTAAATTTAACCTATCTATTTATAATCACGGTTTGAGTGTCGCTACTGTGGCTATCTCATTGTCCATAATCAGGCAATGAGGATATTTTTCTTTATCGAATTAGCATATCACAAATGATCTGCTTATTTGATATATGCTAAACATTAGTAGAATAATTCAAAAATAGACAATAATAAACGCATATCTAACCGCCACTACATTCGTGAAACTTGTTAAAATAGCGCACCAATTTATTTATTGATGGACACTACGTTATGACAACTGCTGCCAACGTTCCTACTATTAAAGAAGATCGCATCTTAATTCTCGATTTTGGCTCACAGTACAGCCAGCTTATCGCCCGCCGTGTCCGTGATTCAGGCGTATTCTGTGAGATGTTTCCTTATGATATCGACACTCAGCGCATTATCGATTTTGGCGCAAAAGGTGTTATCTTATCTGGCGGTCCTGAGAGCGTCCACGCAGATGACAGCCCACGCATCAATGATGCCGTATTTGATCTAGGCGTACCAGTATTGGGTATCTGCTATGGTATGCAAGCGATGGCAGAGCGCTTCGGTGGTAAAGTTCATGCCAGTGATATCCATGAATTTGGCGCAGCAACCATCAATATCGATGGCAAATCAACGCTGACTGATGGTATCGAAGACGCAGCAGCGAAGCTAAATGTGTGGATGAGTCATGGCGATAAAGTGGTCGATGCCCCACAAGGTTTCGATATCGTCGCCAGCACGCCAAGCTGCCCGATTGCGATCATGGCAGATGATTCGCGCCATTATTATGGTTTGCAGTTCCATCCTGAAGTGACGCATACCGCACAAGGGTCTGCATTACTTGGTCGTTTCGTCCATGAAATCTGTGGCTGCGCCGGTAGCTGGACGCCTGATAACATCATCGATATGCGTATTGAGCAACTGAAAAAGCAAATCGGTGATAAGCAAGTATTGCTCGGTCTTTCAGGTGGTGTAGATAGCTCAGTCGTCGCAGCATTGCTGCATAAAGCGATTGGCGATCAATTAACGTGCGTATTTGTTGATACTGGTCTCTTACGTCTACACGAAGGCGACCAAGTGATGCAAATCTTCGCAGAAAACATGGGCGTAAAAGTCATTCGTGTCGATGCTGAAGAGCTATTCTTAACCGCATTGGCTGGCGAGTCTGATCCTGAAGCTAAACGTAAAATCATTGGTAAAACCTTTATCGATGTATTCGCTAATAGCGCCCGTGAAGTCAGCGAGCAAAGCGATGGTAAAGTCATCGAATTTTTAGCGCAAGGCACGATCTATCCAGACGTGATTGAATCAGCTAAATCGCATCAAGGTAAAGCGCACGTCATTAAGAGCCATCATAACGTTGGTGGTTTGCCAGATGATTTGGCGTTTGAATTGGTTGAGCCATTACGTGATTTGTTTAAAGATGAAGTGCGTAAATTGGGTATTACCCTTGGCTTGCCTGCGAAAATGATCAACCGTCATCCGTTCCCAGGACCGGGTTTGGGCGTACGTATCTTGGGCGAAGTGACCAAAGAGTTTGCCGATATCCTGCGTTCTGCTGATGCGATATTTATGGAAGAGTTAGAACGCTCAGGCTGGTATGAGAAGACCGCGCAAGCGTTTGCGGTATTCCAACCAATCAAATCGGTTGGCGTGGTCGGTGATGGCCGCCGCTATGCGTGGGTAATCGCGCTACGTGCGGTTGAAACGGTAGACTTTATGACGGCTCGCTTTGCGCATCTGCCATATGATTTGATTGAAACGGTATCGAATCGCATTATGAATGAAATCGCCGAAGTATCACGTGTGACTTATGATGTGTCGAGCAAGCCACCAGCGACGATTGAGTGGGAATAGCTTTTAATCAGAGCAAACTAAAAATCTGATTAGTTCAATATAGCAATAAAAAGACACTCAACTTGGTTGGGTGTTTTTTTTGGTTGAAACAAGCTAAGCCAGGCTTGACACCAAACAATAAGCCAACTTCTATTTCTTAACATGTAGTCAATATGCTATCTTAAACCTTACCAATATAGTCCTATATCAAATGATGAGTATCTATGAACACAGTTAAAATAGGCGATATATTTGAGGATAAATGTTATGACCTAATCGAACACGCAGTGAAGAATGACAAACTAGGGATAAGTGCATCTCATGCTAGAGTTTTTAGGAAAAAGAAGTACTATTCAGATAAAAGAAAAAAAGACATAATTTTTGACCTCGCTATAGAGATATGGCCTGAAGATGCTAAAAATTACTCGATGCTACTTATTATTGAATGTAAGAATTATCGTACTAAAGATGTACCTGTTGATGATGTAGAGGAGTTCGAATCAAAAGTAGATCAGGTGTCAGGAAAAAATGCTAAAGCAATTATGATTTCTGCACGTTCTTTTCAGGAAGGAGCCTTCAACTTTGCAAAAAGCACAGGAATGATGCTAATTGAGGCTCACTAAGACGATTACAATATTATATTACATAGAAAAAGTGACAATGAGGATAAAGAGAGTGAAGATCCTGTAGCAAACATAATATTTAACTTTATCCGAGATACTCTAGGTGTTAATAAAGTTTTAGGATTAGAACAGCTTTCTATAGAAGATATTGCGTTTATTGCATCTGAAGTTATAAGTAATTATAGGAAAACAAGAACACCGATAGAGGCTTCTAGTTTTTTAGATTATTTGAGACAAAAATATAATATCAATTTCGATCTTAATAACCGAATAATATCAAGCGATGGAACTAATTTATTTGGTTGTTGCGATGTTAAGAACAGAGTAATAAGTATTGATAAATCTATCGTAAATACGAATAGATTTTTCTTTGTTCTAGGTCATGAGTTAGGGCATATATTTCTTCATTCTAAACTGAAAATTAACCAAGAACATTATCAGCGTTTTCAAGACTCACATTACAATGCTTTCGCTGATAAACACTTATTAGTTAATGAAAAACAATGGATTGAGTGGCAAGCTAACCAATTCTCAGTTGCTTTATTCTTACCCAAACCATTGTTCATATATGAATTTATAACATATCGAAAAAATCTAGGAATTAGAAGCTTTGATCATATTTACTTGGATGATCAAACTATAAACCAGCATGATTTTATTAAAACGATTAATCATTTGTCTAATCATTTTGGAGTCAGTAAAACATCAATCAAATATAGAATCAATGAACTTGGTTTGCTTACTGATAAACGTAATACGAAAAAAGCCATAGATATTGCCAGAAATATAATTGAAGAATTTTAGATTGTATCGCGTTGAATAGATTTACTATGACAGTGTTCTAAAGTATTTTGCGAACGCAAATGAACGCAAATGAACGCAGATTTAATTTCCTAAAACCAAAAAAAAGCAGCATTTCTTTTAGGATGCTGCCTTTTATTTATAACGCTAACCCTAACCCCGAACATTCACCACATAACGCCCAACCGTTTGACTCGCCATAAAGCGATCTAAGTATTCCGGCGTTTGCTCAAGCGTAATCTCTTCGCAATAATTCTCTAAATTAGGCAGTTTCATATCGGTGGAGACACGCTGCCAAATCGCTTTTTTATCAGCCAGTGGAATATAGACCGAATCGATACCTAATAATGACACCGCACGGGTGATAAAAGGTATCACTGACATCGAAAACTCAGCGCCGCTCGCCAAACCACAAGAGGTGACCGCGCCGCCCGCTTTGGTTTGCTTAAGTAGGTTGGCCAAATAATCACCGCCAATCGTATCAATAGCGTTTGCCCACAGTTCACGACCGGCAGGTTTATCTCCGACCTCGTTAATGGTATCGCGATGACGGACTTCACTTGCACCAAGCTCTTTTAGATAGTCACTTTGCTCAGGCTTACCTGAAAAGGCAATCACCTCATAGCCTAGCTGACTTAAAATCGCGATACTGATGCTGCCAACACCGCCCGTTGCGCCCGTGACCGCGACTGGACCATCACTGGGTTTTGCACCCATTTTTTCTAGCTTTTGGATACTTAATGCAGCCGTTAAGCCGCCAGTACCATATATCATCGCTTCTTTTAATGTCAAAGAAGATGGGCATTCGACCGCCCAATCGGCGGGTATAGATATCATCTGACTGAGACCACCATCGGTATCCATGCCCAAATCATAGCCAAAGACGACGACTTCTTGACCTGCGGTAAACGTGCCTGATTTATCACTGATCACTACGCCTGCCGCATCAATACCAGGGGTGTGTGGATAGTGCTTGGTTATTCTTTTATTACCTGATGCCGACATGGCATCTTTGAAGTTTAGTGATGAGTAATGCACTTCGATTAATAGATCGTTTTCAGGTAAATCACTGACGCTGCGTTCTTGAATACTTTTACTAAAAGTGCCGTCAGCATGTTCTTCGACGACCAAAGCTTTAAACGTTGTTTGTTTAGACATAAGGCTATTCCTAATTGGATTTTTTATATAAATATCCATTTGCGAGTAGAGAAAAATGCTCGAAACCTTAAGATATAAAATGAATCTTAAGGTTTTAACAGTACCTTACCGTTTTTTTCTGACTGCATTTTCCCGTCAACTGCTTTTAAGATATCAGCCAAATCAAAGGTCGCTTCAACAGGCAGTTTTAAGTTGCCATTGTTAGCACGCTCGATCAGCTCATCAACCAAGCGTTGCTTATTCTCAACGCTCATTTCTTGACTGATTTTACTGCCCCAAAAGCCTTTAATCGTCGCTTGTTTAAAAATAATGTGGGTTGGATTTAGCACCATTGGTTTGCCTGACATGATGCCAAACGATGCTAATGTGCCACCATGACCCAGTAACGCCAGCAGATCATTACTAGACTCACCACCGATAGAATCAACCGCAGCACTGATTTTCTCATCACCAAGAATGGCTTTTACTTGATCTTTCCAGTCGTCATCTGAGGTATTGATATCATGCTTGATACCCAGTGCTTCTAATTCCTTGATAGCATCGCCACTTCTAACGACATTAATGGTGTTAATACCACGCGCGGCAGCTAGCATGGCGAGCGATTTGCCGACCGCGCCATTGGCAGCATTATGGATAACCCACTGACCGCTTTTTAGTTCTAAGAACTCGATCAGCATCAGCGCGCTCAGTGGCATTGCAATCAATTGTGCTGCCATTTCGTCATCTAAGCTGTCGGGCATCGGGAATACCATATCTTCCACAGCGACGAAATACTCTGCCCACGTCGCTTGTACACTGGCGGCTGCGACACGCTGACCGACTTTCAGATTCTTAACATCGCTGCCTACTGCATCGATGATACCGACCGCTTCACTACCACCGATGGCAGGCATTTCAGGTTTAAAGCCATATTGACCGCGAATGGTTAGTAGGTCATGGTTGTGGATAGAAGCGAGTATCGTTTTGACTCGGACTTCATTGGCTTTAGGCTCTGGAGTAGGGCGGTCGCCGATGCTGAGTACTTCAGTGGGTTTGCCAAAATGATCATAAGTTGCGCTACGCATGATAAATCCTTTTTTTAGTTTTTAGATATTTGTCTAAGAAGTGAGTTGATTTGCAACCATCAACAGTAACAACTCTGCTTACCAGTTATCAGTACTTGTTTGGTTAAGGAACGTTGTTATGTACTTATCGTCGTATGACTCAATAAAACTCAATCCGACTAAGCACGTGCTCTTGTACCAGATACGCACAGATATAGGCGCTCGGCCACGCAAAGACAAAGGCCAGTACCCACGAGTGCATTAATTCCATAAAGAAGCCATCGACGAACCCTACTTTAACCAGTAATAGAGCGGATGAGATAATAAGTGACATCATCAGCGCCATCAGACCAGTAAAGATAAGACGGTAGTACTTGCGCCGCGCGCGTATTCTGATCATAGGGAAGTTTGCCATAATGTTGAATTTTCCTACATGATAATAGTGAGGCTCAATGAACGATGATGAATAGCATTATGAGGCGTCGTTATTGACTATCATAGCGTATGCTGGTGAGTGGATAAAATCGTTGTTATTAATAGTGACGTTCGTTACATTTTAATGATCGTTATTTCTTTTCTAATAATGAGAATATTCTAAATATTGGCAAATTGAAGCTGAACTTTTGCTACGATAAGTAAGATTGAAATACATATAAAGAGTAATAGTATGACCGTTCAAAAGCAGCGAACCTTGGGTATCATCGGCGGAATGAGTTGGGAGAGTACCCAAAGCTATTATCGGCTGATTAATGAAGGTATCAAGGCTAAGCTTGGCAACTTACATTCAGCAGACTTATTGATTCATAGTGTCGACTTTGCGCCAATTGGCGAGTTACAAGCCCAAGGCAAGTGGGAAGAGTTGGGTGATATCATGGTAAACAGTGGTAAGCGCTTACAAGCGGCTGGTGCCCAAGGTTTATTAATTGCGACCAATACCATGCATAAAGTAGCAGAGCAGGTACAAGCGGCGACGAATTTGCCACTGATACATATTGCTGATGCGACCGCAGACGCGATTAAGCAGCAAGGTTTAACCAAGATTGCCTTACTCGGTACACAATTCACCATGACTGAGGACTTTTATAAACAGCGTCTGATTGATGCCAGCTTGCAGGTGCTGATACCAGATACCGATGCGCGTGTCGAAGTCCATCGCATCATCTATGATGAGCTGTGCCAAGGACAATTGCTTGCCAGCTCACGGCAATATTATACGCAAGTGATTAATGAGTTAGCAGCACAAGGCGCTGAGGGCGTGATATTAGGCTGTACCGAAATTGGACTGTTAATTAGCCAAGCAGACAGTCCAATCCCCGTGTTTGATACCACCGCTATTCATGCAGCCGCAGCGGTGCAGTTTTTATTAGGTAATGAAAATTTCAGTTAAAGGTAAAACCAGTTTCGGTATTTGCAGTGGTAGGCAAGTATGATGAACAATTTACTCGCCCATGCTAATGAGTAAAAGCCGCCCGACTAGGCGTTATAAATAGATATATGCATAACGCCATTATCGTTTATTCTTTTTTATCACACGGAGTCTATAAAGATGAAGTCTTCTATGAAGTCGTCGATGCAACCTTGTGATACGGCGCAAAGGTGACAGCTTCCATACAGTCGTCGGTAAAAGATCTCGAAACGACGCACTGGTGCCTGTATGCGCGCGAAACTCCTCAGACCTTTGCGCAGCTTCCTCTGCGGGCAAGTGTTTGCCTTTGCGCCATCCGCCGTACAAATATAGTCCTGCTCCCATCACGGCGGTTGCCACCATGCCTGCTGGAAAGGATAGCCAAAGGGCATCGGTTCCAAGTAGAGGATAAAGCCCGAAAGCAAATCCAAGACGCACTGGATACATCGAAATGACCATGACAATCAGCGGCCAAATCACATAACCGTTTGCACGCATAGTGCCAAACAAAACCTGTGCTATCCCAAAAAAGATAAAACCCCATGTCGCCATTAGCTGAATATGACGCCCAATCGGCACCGCTTCACTGTCACTGCCAAGGAAAAAGCCCAGAATGGTCTCATCAAAAATGGTCAGTAGCACAATAATAAAACCGGTCAATGCCAGGTTAAAAATCAGTCCCCAGCGTGTGATCCCTGCGATTCTGTGCCATTGATTGGCACCGATGTTCTGTGCAACCATCGCACTGGCCGCAGCACTTAGCGCCATTGCTGGCATCTGCACGTAGGTCCAAAGCTGCTGGGTTGCGCTGTAAGCGGCTGTGGTCTGTACACCTTCGCGATTAATCAGCGATAACATTGTCAATGCTGCCGAAGAGATGACGATCATCTGTAGACCCATCGGTAACCCCTTAGAAAACATCGACTTCAGGATGTCTCGGTCTGCGCGCAAAAAGCGAAGCTCCGGCAACTTAAGCGTCAGCACAGAGCCACGCAGATACATAGTGACTAACATGCCAATGAGCGCTAGCGTATTTGCGACAGCTGTTGCGAAAGCCGAGCCAAATATGCCCCACTCGGGAAATGGTCCTAGACCCAAAATCAGCGTCGGCGTCAAAATAAGGTCAATAACGACCGATATAATGATAAACCAAAGCGGCGTCGTCGAATCGCCCGTCCCGCGCAGTGCCATCATTATCAGCGTAAACGTAAGTGTGACGGGCATCGCAATAAAAATCATGCGCAGATAGGTTAGGGCAAGATCGACAGCACTTGCCGGCGTACCAAGCAGCTCAAGCAGCATCGGCGCAAATATCCACCCTACTGCCGACACTATTACGCTTATCGGAATAATACTGCCCAGCGCCGTTCCCATGGTTTTCTTAACCATAGCGTTGTCACGGCTGCCCATTGCCTGACCAATCAAAATAGTAGACGCCATACCGAAACCAAACACGAAGGAGATCAATATAAACATCAAGATATTGCCGTTGGCTGTGGCTGCTAACGCTTCCTCACCCAAAAATCGACCTACCCAGACAGCATTGATCGAGCCGTTTAATGACTGTAACGCAGATGACCCAAGGGTTGGTAATGCAAATAAGAGCATGGTTTTAGGGATTGAGCCTTGGGTGAGGTCACGCCGTTTACCAATGGAGGTATCTGTTTTACTCAATGTTTATCCTTTTGCAATATGCAGGGCCAACTAAACAAAAGCGCTTATCATAAACCAGAAAGCGTCTACGGTCTTTATTAGAGCTGTAACCCCTCAGCAAACGCTATGATTATTTGCCTGTCATTTTTTTAGGCGATTGTCGAGCAATTTATAGGGGAAGGTAGTTATTATGAATGCTTAAACTTAAAATACTCGTGTGCTAGGATGATGCTTCTTACTTCTTACTTCTTACTTCTTACTTCATTTTTCTAGTTTTCAAAAAGGATATTTCGATGCTATTAAAACGCCTAGGTTTTGCTGCTCTACTAAGTCTTTCAATAGTTGGCTGTACCACCGCGCCCAATACCTTGGCGATAAATACCACCCAAAAGATTATTCAGTATGAACGCTCAAAATCAGACCTTACGACTCAGTCATTTACGTTAAGCTCTGGCGATAAAATAGTCTATGCAGAAAACGGTAATGTCGCGGGCGAGCCTTTATTATTGATTCATGGCTTTGGCGGTAATAAAGACAACTTTACCCGTATCGCTCGGCAGTTAGAGAACTATAATCTGATCATTCCTGATTTGCTCGGCTTTGGTGACTCTAGTAAACCGATGGCGGCTGACTATCGCTCGGAGGCGCAAGCGACGCGCTTACACGAGCTACTGCAAGCTAAAGGCTTGGCATCTAACATTCATGTCGGTGGCAACTCAATGGGCGGCGCTATCAGTGTGGCTTATGCTGCGAAGTATCCTAAAGAAGTCAAAAGTCTGTGGCTGATAGATAGTGCGGGCTTTTGGTCAGTGGGTGTGCCGAAATCCTTAGAAAGTGCAACTCTTGAGAACAACCCACTATTGGTCGATAAGAAGGAAGACTTTTATGCTATGTATGACTTTGTTATGTCTAAGCCGCCTTATATTCCTAAGTCTGTAAAAGCCGTATTCGCGCAAGAGCGTATCGCTAATAAAGCATTAGAATCCAAAATACTCGCGCAAATAGTTGAAGACAATGTTGAGCAGCGTGCCAAGGTTATCGCTGAATATAATATTCCAACACTAGTCGTTTGGGGTGAGGAGGATAAGGTCATCAAGCCTGAAACCGTGACGCTAATAAAAGAAATCATCCCACAATCACAAGTGATTACGATGCCAAAAATCGGTCATGTACCGATGATAGAAGCGGTGAAAGATACGGCAAATGATTATAAAGCGTTTCGTGAAGGGTTAAAGAACTAGTCATTTACATATGATATTTTAAGGCGTAAATAATCCAACGTTTGATTAGATATGAGCTGTAGTTAGTCTTCAATGAGATAAGTACAAAAATTATAAGGTGCTACTGGTATCAAATTTTGTTGCTTACTGTGCTTACGCAGACAGAGGCTGCGAATAATTAATCCCAGTAGCACTGTATTCTTTTAAAACTGTATCTACTCTATTGTAGGCTGAGTTAAAAATCAGCCTACGTCGATCAAACTAACTCTCTCTTACCAGTCGCTCTAGCAGTTCAACCGTGCGCTCTTGTCTGACCAAAGCGACGCCTTGTCCTGCCCATAAAGACTGATGTTCGGCATCGCGGTTTTTGGTTGCATGGGCACGCAAAAATTTGGTCATCGCATTTAATTGTGGATAAGGTGGTAGCTCATGCGCGCTCTCAAATTGAGCAAAATCACGCAAATAATCATTTAATAAACCACGAGCCTGTTTCCCTGAAAATAATCTGGTTAAGCGCGTCTCAGAGCTGCGTCTACCTTGACTGGCATCGAGCAGCGCTTGCTTATAAGTGTCATTGATAGCGCATTTATCTGTGGTCAAAAATGCCGTCCCGATTTGCGCCAGCTCGGCACCAGCTGTTTGAACCGCTTTGATGTCCTGTCCGTTCATAAGGCCACCAGCCGCGATTAAAGGAATATCGGTGCAGGCACGCGTTTGACTTATTAGCGTCAATAATCCCAATGGATCGTTTTCACTTTGCGGCAACCAACCACCGCGATGCCCACCCGCTTCGACCCCTTGCACGCATACCGCATCTGCACCAATATCTGCCCATGCTTTTGCTTCCAATGGATGATTGGCAGTACCGACGACCCGTGTGCCTAGACCTTGCAAACGCTGCACCTGCTCAGCGCTGATAATGCCAAAGGTAAAACTGGCGACAGGAACGGGATTGTCATAGAGCACTTGTAGCTGCTCTGCAAAGCTTAGCGCTGGGTGCTTCGGTAGAGTAAATTCGATATTTTTCTCTTGATAGTAATTACTTAGCCAAGCAGGGATTTCGCTATTTAAAGCACTAGATTCATGCTCTGATAACACCATCAGATTGACCATAAAAGGACAATCGGTGAGCGATTTAATGGTGTTGATTTCACTATTTAAAACGTCTGGCGCCGTCATGCCAGCCCCCAATGACCCTAATCCACCAAACTTACTCACCGTCGCCGCCAGCTCAGGGGTGGTTGCTCCTGCCATTGGCGCTTGAATAATAGGGTAGGTCAAATCAAGAGTATTCAGTAAGGTCATGACTGGTTTCCTTCTTATTTTATGAAGAGGTTTGCATGACTTACTTTAGCAAAGCTGGACGGCGTGCGTGTTAGATAATGTGTATTTAGTTGCTGAATAGGAAGGTTGGATTTCAACTATAAGACTGTTGCCAATACTTATCATTCAAAATGGGAATAAGGTCAGAAATCTAGAATTTGACGCTAAAAAATAAGTCAGCTCTTAAGTTATCAAAAAGATAATTAAGAAAACTGACCCATTTTTATATACTAATTACTTAGCTTAAACGCTTAATTCAACTGCAAAGATCCCTTAGTATTCATCAACAGCTCAACCACATCATCGCCACTGATGACCGTGAAGCGCTTATCAATGGCTGATTCTTCTACGCCACCATGTTTCATACACGCGCCGCAAACCAATACTTGACCGCCTTTTTCGATAAAGGCTTCTAGTAATTCGCCAGCAGGTTCAAAGGGATCGCCAATATCGACATTATCTAAAGCGTTTGGCAATGCCAAATGTACCGCGTCCACCATCAATATGATTGATGCAGAGTGACCTTTTTTAAGTGCCACACCCGCCATAGTAAAAGCTAAGGTGATCTTGCTTGGGTTTGACTCACTATTATCAAACAGCGTACCGACATAATCCGTATTATTAACCATATTATTTTCCTTTATTAGATTATTTCTAATTAGATAGTATTCAGTTGAGTATAAAACTCACTACTATCCTAACATTGATTATATTTATTTATATAATGTATTGTTAGCAAACAGTAGTTATAAGGTTAACTGATTGTGAATAGCTGTCTATGAAGAAATTGATCATGACAAGCGGATTTTGACGAAGCGCTGCGATGCAAATGGTTAAATAATCAGTCCTTATTTTGAGGTAAGCCTAGCAAAACCTAAGATTGTGGCGGCCATGGACGGTCGGCATCACTGACAATCCATTCTGCCACATAGCCGCTCGGCGGTAGCTGCCAATCCGATTGGTCTAAAGCTGCCAGTACTCGTGCCGTCTCGATGACCTTACCGCCTTTGGTGACGCCTGTACGTAGTAGTGCCGACGAGCAAGGCTTGCCCTTTACCCACATCGATTGCTCAATATATATCCAGCGCTCATCGAAGCCGACGATTTTGGTCTTCATGGTGACTTTTTCAAAAGCACGAATGCGTTTGCGATATTGGATGGTACTACCAGCGACGACCAAGCCCCAACGCTGCTTAAGCAGTTGAGTGCCAAGCCCGCTCCGTACTGCAAAGTCGGTACGCCCCATATCATAAAGGGTCAGCACGCGACCATTATTCATCTCTAGGAAATTATCAATATCTGTCAGACGGCAGCGAAAGGTAATCTCACTGGTTTCTTTGAACGTCAAAGTATTGCCTTTTTTCACTTGCAGCGCGGCATGGGCGATGGTGCTGGCGTAACGGATAAATGGATACATAAAGCAGTCTCAAAATATTTAAAGATAAAAATGATGTTTTTTATTTTATAATTTATCTAGTTTTATTAGATGGCACGCCAATATGATTAAAGTAGGCACTCACGGTTTCAGGTATCCAGTTGATGTCAAACTTTGATTTTTTACTTGGAGTTTTTACATTGCTATTGCTTGTACGATAACGCAAATAGCCGATATGACCCCCGTGTGCCGTATCTAATATGGTGACACTGTCTGAGACATCATTGGGCGTGGCAGTAAAGCCAATAAAAGGATCGTCTTTGGCGCTAATAAGCAACAGCGGGCGTGTGACATTCCTTAAGTGAGGTAGGGCAGAGGATGAGTGGTAGTAATCATTATTAGAGCGGTAACCATGCCTAGGCGCAGTGAAGATATTATCAAAATCGCTAATGCGTTTTACCGCTTTGATAGAAATAATCTCGTCTGCAGTAATTTCATTTGCCAAGGCTTTTTTGATAATCGGGTTGAGCAAATATGGGGTATAGATACGATGACTCAAAAAGCTATGCATCGTAATAGCAGCCGATGACATGTCAACTGGCGCAGATATTACCGCTGCGCCGTCGCATAGCGCCTCATCACCATATTCACCCATATACTTTGCCAAGGCATTACCGCCAAGTGACACGCCAACCCCATAAATATGGGCGTAATTCTCGCGTAAGTTCTCTAACATATGATGCACCTCGCCCGTGTCACCAGCGTTATAGAACACTTTGCCATTAGCGGGAATACCACCACAACTGCGAAAGTGAGCGACGACAAAATGCCAGCCTTGCGCATGCATCTGATATGCTAACGCACGCGCATAATGACTATCACTGCTGCCTTCCATCCCATGAAAAAGTACGATTAATGGTGTTTGTTCAAGTTTGCCATTTTCTAAATCTTGGACAGGATGGGCGTCATAAAAGTCATAAGCGATATCAGTTTCGCAAAGTGAATCTTGTTTAATCACGCGTCGGTAATTCGGTGTTTTTGGCGCAAAAAACTTTGGTAAAATACTTTGCAAGTGCGGATTGGTGAGCCAAAACGGCGGTTTAAAAGGGGCAGGTGCGAATGGTTTTGTCGACTTTGAGGTTGGCATATTTCAGTCTTATTTTATGTTCGTTAAAAAATCGTCTTTGAAAATCAGTGCTTTATCATATCCAAGGTCGTCGTCAAAACCAATGGTTTTCAGTGAACGCATGATTACTCATTTAATTTTAAGACTTATCTAATACGCGTCCATCCATCGCAAGACGTTCTTTTAAGTGCTCGATATTTGCCTCAGCGAGCGTCACAGTCAAGGTAACCTGCTTACTATAGGCGACATTATCTATGCTGCCGTTTAAGCTCTCAACGACATAGCGGCACTGGGCTTCGGTGGCGAATTCTGCCAGTATTTGTACTGTGATCATAGGAACATAGGGGCTTAGTATCATCTCATCCACTGCCGCTTGCGCTGAGCCTGCATAAGCACGGGTCAAACCGCCAGCACCGAGCTTGATACCACCAAAATAACGGACGACGATAATAATGACATTGCCGATAGATTTATGTTGCAAGACGTTTAATATCGGTCGTCCCGCAGTGCCATTGGGCTCGCCATCATCGTCAAACCCTGCACTGGTGGTGTTATTGGGATCGCCAATAATATAAGCCCAACAGTGATGACGGGCATCAGCATATTGCTCACGTAGTTGTTCCACATGAAACATTGCCTGCTCACGCGAGGTCACTGGATAAGCATAGGTAATAAAGGCAGATTTTTTGATTTCTAAGCGTGCAGTGACGGCACGTTTTAGCGTTTGATAGCTCATATTTCATCAGGCTTAGGTTGGATATGGTAAACTTGTCTAACTTTCACTGTTGTCCGTATTTGGCGCAGTGTAAATTTCATTTTTAATTATAGTACCACTTCTGACCATTGAAGATAGCCAACAACAGACGTGCATGTGTATGCATCGTTGGTCTTTGATTGAGAGTGAGTATCCCAAAACGGATGGTAGGCAAATCGTATGCGTCTAGATAAATTTCTGAGTAAAGCCACTGAGCTGTCGCGTAAAGAATCCAAAAAAATTCTGCACGCTGGTGAAGTCACAGTAAACGAGCAAGTCATTAAAGATCCCGGTGTACATGTCGATATTGTTAATGACGATGTACAGTGGGCAGGCGAGCCATTGTCGGTCGCCACTGGCAATCGCTATATCTTGCTTCATAAACCAGAAGGCTTTGAATGTACCCTAAAGGCTAAAGAATACCCAATCGTCACTGACCTTATTGCGGTGCCAGAGCTTGGCAGTTTACGTATTGCTGGGCGTCTTGATGTTGATACGACTGGCGCATTACTCATCAGTGATGATGGCGGCTGGCTACATCGCGTAACTAGCCCAAAGCATGAACATGCCAAAGTCTACGAGTTGACGTTAGCAGATGCTATGGATAGTGACGCTCAAGCCAATGCTACTAAGGAAGTGGCTGAAGGCATCCTTTTAGAAGGTGATCACGAAGAAACCAAGCCTGCGACCCTCGAGTTTATCGATGAAACTCATGCGCGTTTAACCTTAGAGCAAGGTAAATACCATCAAGTAAAACGTATGATGGGCTATTTCGGTAATAGAGTGGTTGAGCTACATCGTGCTAGTGTCGGTCATATTACTTTAGACGGGTTAGAAAAAGGCGACAGTCGCTTCTTAACACCAGAAGAAGTAGCAAAATTTTAGAGTTATAGCCTATTAGGTTATACAACCATGCTTTAGAAAAATTACTCCAAAATCAGCAGCCACTCAATAGTGTGCTGCTTTTTGCGTTCTGCTACTCAGTTATTTCTGTCAATTAGTATTAGTGGCTGCCTGTGTTGCCTATCTCTTAAAGCTCAGTAGCAGTTTTGCAAAATTAAGTCTTTAATACTTTGAAAAACCCCTCCTTGTGCTACAGTCAGCCTATCTTTTTTAATCTATATTTTTACATAATGTTATTTACTGCTCTTTTATTAAATAGGCATGAGTGAATAACGATCATTATTAAAAACCAGATAGGACGGTCTCTGTGAAACTCCCTGTATTAAACTCCGCAAGTTTGATTGGTGTTATGTTGTTAGCAACCACTGCTTGCGCGCAGCCGAACACTGCCGATATGACCAATAAAACAGTCAGCCAAAAGGTTAACCACAGTGCCCAAGCTGGTCAGAATATGAAAGCTATTGGTACAGTCAGTAAATCTGTTGATAGCCGTTTGCGCCAATTGCTGACTCAAGCAGGTATCAAAACGCAGATAACCTCGATTGTATCTTCTAAATTACCCAATATGTATCAAGTCAATTTGGCTGAGCAATTGCCGCTACATATTACTGAAGATGGTAAATATGTCATTCAAGGCGAGCTGCAAAAGAATCCAAGCAAGCGGGTAGTGACCAAAACGCCAGCACGTAGCACCAGCGCGCAAATTGGTAAGCCTGTCAGTGCCAGTGCCAAATCTGACATATTGGCAAATATGGGCGCGCTTAAGAACATGAGTAACAAAACACCGTTCTTTTACACTGCAGTACCTGGTGTGATTTGGGGTGCGACTTTAGAGGGCGTACCGTTCTTGTTATCAGATGACGCCCAGTACATCACCGATGGTGAGATATCAGTCATCGAAAATGGTCAGTTTACTGGGCTTGATAACCGCTTTGAAAAGCTTAAAAATCAATCTGTCCTAACTACATTGGATACTAAGCAGCTAATTACCTATCCTGCCACCAGTGCTGAAAAAGCGGTGATTTACGTAGCAACGGATGTCAATTGCCCTTATTGTCGCAGATTACATAAGCAGATGCCGATGCTTAATGCCAAAGGTGTGACGATAAAAACCATTGGTTATCCGATTTATGAAGCGTCGCCTGAGCAAATGCGCGGTATCTGGTGCCAAGGTAATGAGGAAAGTCGTCGTAAAGCGCTTGATCAGGCGATGCTACATGGCAAGATGACACCAGCGCCTGCATCTTGCAAAACTGATGATGTGGCAGGCAATCGTGAAAAAGCGGCAGGTTTAGCCGTCATGGCAACTCCTGCTATTTATCGTGAAGATGGTGTACTGTTTCAAGCGAGCTTTGAGAGTCCTGAGTTTTTAGAATTCTTGGGAGTAAAATAAGTCGTTGATATTTTTATAGTGTGATATTTCTATAATAGTTATGATGGATATCATATTGAATAATAAATAAAAACCCGCCCTATGAATATAGCTCATAGGGCGGGTTTTTATTCATATAACAGTTGATGGTAGCAAGTCTATTGCGGCAAGACGATATCGACGATTTTCCAGTTAATTACTCCTTCACGCTTCATCTCTATAGTCAAAGGATAGCCTTTTACCTGACCACTGATGGTGAAGCAATTGATACCGCAGTAACTTAATTGGGGTTTGTCACTATCTGTCCCTTGGGCTGCCTGCTGTTCAAGCTCATCGGCTTGTTTTTCCATGATTTGCTGCATCTGATTTTTGACCACAGCATTAACATCACCGCGATGAATAATCAGATTTCGAATGAGATTTTTTAAATCTACTTGATTGCTAGCGATTGCCCACGCTGCCGCCAGCTCTTTAGTGGCCGTATTGGCTTGACCTTGGGTATTGATGACTTTTTCAATGTTTTGTGGCGTGATGGCACCAGCGACTGCTTGCATAATAAAACCATTAGCCGCCTCTTTTAGTGGCTCGCCGCCAAGTTCAGCGACCAATGGGTATTTTGTCATGGTCACGGCAAATTGCTCAGTGAGCTGGTTTTGCATACTTGGGCGTACTTGCTCATAGTCGATAGCTGCCGCGATAGTCGCACCATCTTTGGCATCATAAGCTTTTTTAAGCTGATAAGCGCTGTAATAAGGCGAGCCTGCATAGATAGTAACGGCAATGACAATTAATAAAATAATCAGCTTTTTCATAAAATCGATACCTTGATACCAGCGTAATGGCGATGAGTATAAATAGGACTTTAAAGAGTAATGTTCGAGTACAGTTGGCTTAAAATAAAAGAGCATCATCTTTAGTGGTATTCATGTTTTAAACGGACTCGACTACCGCTATCTATATGGCGATAAATACTAGCATGGCTGAGCATTATGTAGGTATAAAAACCTTTGTTCATTCCTTAATGAATTCTTTTTAATATTAACTAAAGAGTCTAATTAACACTTTGTACTTCTGCCAACTTGATAAATGGTGCTGTCATCTCCATAAATAGCGCAAACTTTTAATAATTGATTTGACTAAGCAGCACCCCACTGTATTCGCTGGTAAGATTTATACGATTGTCATCACTGTTCTCTGTATTCCGCTATGTTTCATGTGAAACATTTTTTGCGATGATGAGCAGTATTGAACGATAAAGCAACCAAGCGGTGGACTGTGAAGACGATAGGAGAGCCCATGAGTAAGCGCGATTTTTATGAAATACTAGGTGTCAGTAAGACCGCTGATAACAAAGAGATCAAGCGAGCCTACCGTAAGCTTGCCATGAAATACCATCCAGACCGTAACTCTGAAGACCCAGATGCTGAAGAAAAATTTAAAGAAGCATCGATGGCCTATGAAGTATTAAGTAGCGAAGAAAAACGCTCAGCCTATGACCGTATGGGTCATGCTGCTTTTGAAAACGGCATGGGCGGTGGTGGTTTCGGCGGTGGCGGTAGTGGGAACTTCCAAGATATCTTTGGTGATATCTTTGGCAACTTTGGTGATATCTTTGGTCAGTCACGTGGTGGCGGCGGTGGGCGTTCGCGTCGCGGCTCAGACTTACGTTATGTGATTGAGCTGACTTTAGAAGAAGCGGTACGCGGCTGCAAAAAAGAAATCAGCTTTACAGCTCCTGCGCCTTGCGATACTTGTGATGGTAAAGGCGCAAAAAATGCCTCTGATATCGTGACTTGCCAAACCTGTCATGGTCAAGGTCAAGTTCGTATGCAACAAGGCTTCTTTGCCGTTCAACAGGCCTGCCCACATTGTGGCGGTACTGGTAAACAAATTAAAAACCCTTGTTCTGACTGTCATGGTAATGGCGTCAAAGACAAGTCACGCACGCTAGAAGTTTCTATTCCAGCAGGCGTTGATGATGGTGATCGCGTCCGTTTAGCAGGCGAAGGCGAAGCGGGCGGCGCTGGCGTACAAAACGGCGACTTATACGTTGAAGTACGTGTCAAACAGCACAACGTCTTTACCCGTCAAGGTGCAGATTTGTATATGGATGTGCCAGTTAGTATCACTGATGCAGCACTCGGTAAGGAAGTTGAAATCCCAACCTTAGATGGCAAAGTCAAAATCAAGGTTGCAGAAGGCACACAAAGTGGTAAATTATTACGTGTCCGTGGTAGAGGTGTGACACCAGTACGTACGACCATGAAAGGTGATTTGATCTGCCGTGTGGTCATCGAAACACCAGTGAATCTGACTCGTGAGCAAAAAGATTTGCTACGTCAATTCCAAGATACACTGGATGGTGATAGTAAGCATCAGCAGTCACCACATAAAAAATCTTTCTTTAAAAAGATTGGCGATTTGTTTGACTAACAGTATTTGGTGTTTGAATGAATAACTGATAAAAGCTCGATAGTTTCACGTGAAACTATCGAGCTTTTTATTGGTGCTATAAAAAACCATTCATAAGCTGATATTTGCTAAACTTAGCCTAATAAATTTAAAAACCAGCGTATTAAAAATAAAGTACTTAGGATAATTATATGAGTCAGCCAGAGAATAAAAAAATGATTAATGTCGGTGTCATCGGTGCAGGTGGACGTATGGGACGTATGCTTATCGAAGCGATACAAGACAATCCACAAACGACATTAATTGCAGCGATTGAGCGTCAAGGCTCAAGTTTGGTTGGAGCAGATGCGGGTGAAGTTGCTGCGGTCGGTCGATTGGATGTGCAAATAGTTGATGATTTACGGTCAGTGATTAATAAGATTGATGTATTGATTGACTTTAGCTTGCCTGCTGCTACTGAACAAAACATGCAAGTCTGTGCTGAACACAACGTCGCTATGGTTATCGGCACGACAGGATTTAATGAGCAGCAAGAGCAAGTATTGGCAAAAGCGAGTGAGCAAGTTGCGATCGTTTATGCGGGTAACTATTCAACAGGCGTTAATCTGTCATTAAAGTTACTAGGTATGGCTGCCAAAGCTTTTGGCACTGATGCTGATGTAGAGATCATTGAGGCGCATCATAAGCATAAAATCGATGCGCCATCAGGTACGGCTTACATGATGGCAGAAGCTGTGGCAGAAGCACGTGGACAGAATCTAAAAGACGTCGCTGTCTATGGTCGTGAAGGACAAACTGGTGAGCGCGAAGCAGGTACGATTGGTATTCATGCGATACGTGGCGGTGAAATCATCGGCGATCATACTGTGATGTTTATTGCAGATGGCGAAGTTGTTGAAATTACCCATCGCGCGCGCGCAAGAATGACGTTTGCTGCTGGCGCTATGCGTGCCGCTACGTGGATTGTTCAACAATCGGCTGGACAATATAATATGCAGGATGTCTTAGGTTTAAATGACTAGGCTTTAACGAACAAGGTTTGAATTATTAAGGTTTTTTTCTCATAGTTTGGTAGCTGCTGAGTATGGCTTTTGATAGCGTTTAACTATTGCTAGAGGTCAATTATGAATAAGTTTAGTGAAAATCTAATAGCGATTTTTGGTCGAAAGCTGGCTATTATAAAAACTGTCAAAACCATAAGTTATGGACGCCAGATAGCATTTATCCTAAGTTTAACTGTAGTGCCAATAGTCGTACAAGCAGCTGCTTATCAAACCTATGTCATTCATACGTATGGAGGTGATGCATTGCTACCTTCCGTTCGTCAGCAGTTAAATGCTAGTCGCGACGGCGGCACGGTGTCGATTTATCAAGATAAGCTAGTGCTTCGTACCACTGCCAGCAACTATCAGGCAGTACAAAAGCTATTGGCACAGATTGACCGTCAGCCACAGGCATTGATGGTCGCTGTGCGTGTCGGCAATAACAGCAGGGCTCAGGGTAATATTCAGCAAGGTCGAGTCACTATTAGTAATAGCGGTATACAAGGCGTAGGGATTATCAACCAGAGTAATAGCCAACAACAAACAAATAATTTATATCAAGTACAAACCTTGTCAGGTAGCGCGGCAAGCATCAGTACTGATACACTCTACGCACTAAATCAAACCTATACTGCCAATAGTTATCGAACCTATCTAGCTTACAACCGTCCAGTAGGAATTATTATTATCCAGCAGCAGGTCTTATTGCCAACGAGCCAAGGTATTGCGGTCACGCCAAGGCTGCTTGCTAATGGACAAGTCGAAGTACAATTGACCCAAGTTGAAGAAAAGCTCGTGCGCGCCAATCCTTCTTATAATGGCTATGGTTATAATAGTAGCGTGCAAGGGCAAAGATCGCATAGCACCATTATTGTGCCACGTGGACAGTGGGTGACTATCGGGAAAATCTCTCAAAACAGCCAAAATCAGACCGCAGGTTATGGTGGCAACCAAAATAACAGCCGTAACAATGATGTGCCAATATCGCTACTAGTACAGTAGCTAATGATAAATACTATAGCGAAATAAACTATAAAAAGCGCGGCACTGTTATTCACAATGCCGCGCTTTTTATAGTAACGATTATTTATCACAAATTAGTCAACATAGACCACTTCTAACGGTGGAAAACCATTGAACTCAATAGATGAGTACGAGTTGGTATAAGCACCCGTAGTTAACCAAAATATCTTGTCACCAATCTCCAGCTCTTCTGGTAGCTGATAACCTGCCTCTTCATACATAATATCAGTTGAGTCACAAGTAGGACCTGCTAATACCACCGTACCCGCGCTGGTTGAGGTTTCCATTTTAGGTGTATAAACGGGGTACTTGATGGCTTCACCTAAGGTTTCAATTAAACCTTGAAATAAACCCACATCGGTATAGACCCAACGTGTCAGATCAGTATGCGATTTACGAGAAATCAATACCACGTCACTAACCAGTACGCCTGAACCGCCAACCAATGAGCGACCGGGCTCTAAAATAATCTCTGGCATATCTTCAGCACTATAGTCATCGCTTAAGTAGCTTTGAATCTCTTCAGCATAGACTTTGATAGGATTGACTTCGCTCAGATAGTTTGCCGGAAAGCCGCCACCCAAATTAATCATTTGAAGCTTAATGCCTTCTTCGTTCTTCATCCAATCAAACATGTATTTAACTTTGGCTAAAGCATCATCCCAAGCGGCAACATCTTTTTGCTGACTGCCCACATGGAATGAGATGCCATAAGGTACTAAGCCCAATTCTTGCGCTTGAATCAATAGTTCAATCGCCATATTGGGGTGACAACCAAATTTGCGTGACAATGGCCATTCAGCGGTATCTGACCCTTGTACCAAGATACGTACAAATATTTTTGAGCCAGGTGCATGTTTTGCGATGTTTTTTAAATCTGCTTCTGAGTCGGTCGCATACAAATCAACTCCTTTTTCAAAGGCGTATTTGACATGTTCAGGCTTTTTGATGGTATTACCATAAGAGATACGTGAGTGCTCAACGCCGCAGTCAAGCACGCGATCAAGCTCATAAATCGATGCACAGTCAAAGTTTGAACCAAGCTCAGCAAGCAGATTGATAACTTCGACAGCAGGGCTTGCTTTCATCGCATAATGGATTTTAGCATGAGGAAAAAAACCAACCATTTCATGATATTTTATTTTAATGCGATTAAGATCAACCACCAAAAATGGTGTTTCACGACCTTCAGCCGCTTTAGTAAATTTCTGCCAGCCGGCAGGGTCAAAATATTGGTCGATTTTAATCATAGTAAGACCTTTAATAAAAACAGTATTTAATGAGAACAAGAAATGAAGCTAACAAGGAGTGATGCTAACCAGAACTAATAATAAAAGCCAAACTCTTTACGCTAAAATCTAAGCGTTTAGTCATCGCCTTATTGCTGCGCTATGTGCAGTATCTAAAACAGACAGCGTCTAAAACGTAGCATAAGCCATAACAAAACCACTTGACGATAAACGTATGTGACAATCAGCTTATCAAAGAAATAGATTAAGAGTTTGCTGGCTGTGGCTCTTTTTCCGCCACTTGCTCACCTTGTTTTTCACGTATTTTAAGGACTTTACGCACCTTATCACGCGCACGTGTCTGTTTCAAACGCGACAAATAATCGACGAAAATCACCCCATTCAGATGATCCATTTCGTGTTGGATGCAAACGGCAAGTAAGCCTTCTACTTCTTCATCAATCTTATTGCCGTTCTCATCTAGGGCTTCGATACGCACTTTATTTGGGCGCTCAACTCTGTCATAGACATCTGGCACGGACAGACAACCTTCTTCATACGGCTGCTTTTCTTCAACCAATGGCGTCACTGTTGGATTGATAAACACTCTTGGGCTGTCTTTATCTTCTGATAAATCCATCACGATAAGCTGGATATGGTGATCCACTTGGCTTGCAGCCAGACCGATACCTTGCGCATCGTACATGGTCTCAATCATATCGGTGATTAAGGTTTTGATTTCAGCAGTGACTTCCTTGACAGGCGTTGCAATCGTACGCAGACGCGGGTCGGGATAGCTTAAAATAGGGAGTAACGCCATAAGGCTCACCTCAATGATAAAGATAAAAAATAGGTTTGATATTATAAGATAAATGGGGACAAAAGTAATGCTTATCAATAGCTAAAGAGAGATATCCTGACTGATAAATATAAGAAAAATATAGTAATAATGTATGGATAGAGGAATTTGAAACAATAAAAAAGGCCTTGATTGCACAAGACCTTTATTTTATGTATTCGTTATTGAAATATATTAGCTATTTAGCTGTGTCCAATTATACGCGACGTTTACTCATAATCATCTCATAGATGAACAGTAAGATAATCGCACCAATTACTGAGAAGATTAGACCAGTGAAACCGCCATCAGCATTAATACCAATTAGGCCAGCAACGAAACCACCAAGCATCGCACCAACGACACCCAATACAATCGTCATAATCCAACCCATAGGATCGCTACCTGGCTTAATCGCACGTGCCAATAAACCTGCAACCAGACCAACAATAATCATCCAAATAAAGCTCATATCAATTCTCCTAAAGTGTCTATCATTTATAATGGTTTACTTATTTTGTTGAGTCCATTGTAAACATTATTGAGATCGAGAAATAAGCAAAAAATGTTACCTATGTATGGGCTCTGTGAGGAAAAAGCGATATTTGCTATTTAGCAGGGGAAATAGGTAAACGGGGTGTTACAAAGGTAGTAAAGTCGATAATGAAATGACTGTATGTCTCTATCAAAGTAGAGATAGTTTTTTATAAGTATAAAAAGAAATAAAAAGGCGTAGCTCATTATTAATCAGCTACGCCTGTTATTTTACAGGGTTATAGAGCCAGACTAACTATTAGCTAAAGCGGTTAATAAACGCTGATGAATACCTTCAAAGCCGCCATTAGACATAATCACAATCGCATCACCAGCCTTGGCATATGTGCAAATATGAGTAATGATATCTTCTACGCTAGAGAGTACCTGTTGGCTGCCAATATCTGGATTTGCGATAGTGGCATTATTAATGACTTCTTTTAGACCCCACTCCAGTCCGGTAGGCTCATACCACAATGTATGATCGGCGAGAGCAGCGGACTGCGCCAGACTGTCTTGATGGATACCCATTTTCATGGTATTGCTACGTGGTTCAATAATTGCCCAAAGTCGTCTATCAGCTAGCTTTTTCTTAGCCCCATCCAAAGTGGTCGTAATTGCCGTTGGATGATGAGCAAAATCATCAAAGACCAAGATATCATTTACATTGCCTATAAGCTCCATTCGGCGCTTGATACCCGCAAATGCTGATAACGCCGCGCAGGCAGTTTTAACACTGACGCCGATGTTATAAGCCGCTGCGACAGCAACCAAGGCGTTATTCACATTGTGAATGCCGCTCATCGACCAATCGACGACTCCCGTGGCTTCTTTATCAGCAATATCAGCCAAAAAACTGACAGCAAATTGACCACCATCTTCGCTAATAAGTTCAGCTTGCCAATCGCTACTATCTTTTACATGCTTATCTTTTGCGTAGGTATTATCTGTTGCATGAGTATTATGTGCCGCTGAGTCCAATACTGCTGTCCGCCAAACAGGTGTCCAAACACCTTTCGCTAACGTTTCCTCTAAGCTGGCAGTCGCTGTGGGCATAATGATTTTGCCAGTGCTTGGAATCATGCGCACCATATGATGAAACTGGGTCTGAATAGCATCAAGATCCGCAAAAATATCCGCATGATCAAATTCAAGGTTATTCAAAATAGCCGTACGCGGACGGTAATGTACGAACTTTGAACGCTTATCAAAAAATGCAGAATCATACTCATCTGCTTCAATGACGAAATAGCCAGTATTTGATGAATCGTCATTATCAATTTTGTCAGCACCCAAATAACTGCTGTGAGCAAAGACTTGCTGCAAGTGTGCATCAGCAGTATCAACCAGTGGCACACCGCCGATTAAAAACCCAGTATCGATACCCGCATAGTGCAATATCCAAGCGAGCATGGTCGTCGTCGTGGTTTTACCGTGAGTACCGGCAACGGCTATCACATGACGCGATTGTAATACCTGCTCAGATAAAAACTGTGGTCCTGAGGTATAGCGTAGACCTGTGTCCAGCATATATTCGATGACATCCATACCGCGCTTCATAGCATTACCAACCACGACCAAATCTGGTGCTGGTTGTAAATGCTCTACCAGATAGCCTTGCTCAATGGTCACGCCCGCGTTTTCCAGTTGGGTAGACATCGGCGGATAAACGTTGGCATCTGAGCCCGTGACCGTATGTCCAAGCTCGCGCGCCAATAAGGCCAGCGAGCCCATAAAAGTACCACAAATACCAAGAATATGAATATGCATAGACGTTCCGTACGAGCTTGAATAAGAGGAATGAAAATCTAACGTAAGGTAATAAAAGAGATTGCTGTATTTTGGCTGAGCTAATATTTATCTTAGCAAATTACTATTTAAGCCAGTACTCTTTTATGTTGAGCCAACGACCGTAGCACAGCAGGCAAGCGCTCATTGTAAAGTAATCATGGTTCGTTGACCAATAAAAAACGCCTAGTAAATAGGCGTTATCAAAATTATAAAGTAGTCGGATTTAGCGTTATCTCAAAGATGCTGTATGGCGTTGCCATTCACGCATTTATTGACGTGCTAAAGCATAGTTTTCATCAGGATTTTTATACTCATCCATCATGATCAAGTGATTGTCTTGAATTTGATAGGTTTCGATATTTTTTTTCTCATAAACGATAGTAATTACATCATTGTCTTGACGATAGACACCGGATTCTATCAAAGGCGGTTGCGGCGTTTTAGCCTGATTAAAAACACTGGTTTTCAATACTGAACCGTCAGCGAATAAGTTCAAAGTGAGGTCGATACTGCCACAAGATGGGCAGGGGACAACGCCACCATAATCGCCCATCAAGGTCGCTTGCAACATACTATCGCTATTTGCTGCTGAAATCATCGGTGAACGTGCTGAGTTATCATTCGAGTTTGCTGCTGCAATAAGTGCCTGTCCTTCTTGATCACTGTCTTCATTAGCTGATGCTTTAGCACTATTGTCTTCTAAGGCAGGCTCATCATTATTCAAAACGTTACTTTGGTCGCTGTTAATCGGCGCACCTTGGGTATTTTTATTTGTAGAAGAAGAAGCACTGTCACAACTCACCAAGGCGATACAGACCGGTACGGCTAATAATAGGCGTAGACAGCGGTTGTTAAGCGAGGAAGCAGAAAATACAGGCGAAAAATTTATCATAGTATTACCACAGAGCAGATTTTTAAACAATATTGCTAATTACAACTGATGTCATTTTGACTCTAAAATCAGCGTAAAAACCACATAGAACGAAAACGACTAGAGTAACGACAATAAGCCCGCGTTGCGAGCTTGATTTCGTTAAATTATGTGATAAAAATGGAGAAACTATGAATAGCGCGCCGTGCGTTATTTATCGAGCGAGAGGCTTAGGAGTAGCAGGACGTACGATACGCCACAAGATAAGCAAATGGGTCAGTATGAGAATACTAAATAAAATCAAGGATTGTTCAGGGATGCTTAAGCCCAGAAACGTCCAGTCAATAGAGGCGCATTCACCAGAGCCCGCAAATACTTCTTTTAATACCTGCTGCATAGGCAAGGTATCAAGCCAATAATCTAAACCCGGACCACATGACGGGACTTGATCTGCTGGTAAATGCTGTAGCCAAACATGACGTCCTGCGACTATCGCCGCCCAGCCGATACCCGCTAAGCTACCAAGCCAAAGTAGTAGTCTGATAACCATCGATTTTGGATGAAACAAAGCGGCGATTAAAGCAAACCCGCCCATGAACATTAGACCAATCCGCTGAAAAATACAAAGCGGGCAAGGTGAGAACCCCATATAACGCTGTAAGAAAAATAGTGCAAAGCTCATGCCTATCGCGGTCATTATGACTAAAAACACTTGCAGATTGCGGTAAGTGGTTAGCTGTAGCATGGGGCAGATACTCTTATAAAGTGCTTGTTAATAAAGGACAGAAAGATATGAAAGATTAACGATACTGCTGCAAGAAATCCATGAAATCTTCTGTTTCAGCTGCTTCTATCTCCGCTTGTTGTAAGATAGATTTTTCGGCGAGCACTTCATATTTTGCTTGGGTATTTGGACTGAGCGTCTGCTGCAATAACGAGTCGCGATGCTGCTGTGCTAAGGTAAAGCCCAACTGCCATAAACTGCCCAAGCGCTTGCTATCAGAGTTCACTTGCGCTGAAATAGTTGACTCAGAGTGACCAGCTTTGCCTTGCATCAAGGCAACAGCCGCCCGATAATCATTGCCGCCATAGTGTGCATCTAATAGTGCAGCTAACGGCTGCATACGGTTCAAATGCATTAGCATCCAGCTCTCTAATGATTGCTCGGCACCATTATTAAGGATTTGTAGATTTTCACGGCGACCTTCATTAACGACGCGCTCAAGATTGATAGCGAGCGCATCTTCTTCCTCAGGCATTAATTCAGGGGAATCACTAAGCAAGCAATAAAGCGCCATCACTTCTAAAAAGCAGGCACTAGATAAGCGGATACCGATATCGCTATAAGGGTCCAAATCAATCGCACGAAACTCAACATAAGCGATACCACGACGCTCAAGTGCTTCAGTTGGGCTTTCGCCACTCATGGCTATTTGCTTAGGACGAATAGGGCTGTAGTATTCATTTTCTATTTGTAAAATATGATTGTTGATTTGAATAGGATTGCCATTCTCGTCATCTAAGCCGAGTTTCTCAAAGCTTTCGTGCGGGGTTTGAATCGCACGGCGCAGACCTTTGACATATTCAGGCAAATTGTTGTAGCGGATATCAAGGTGCTCTTGCACGCTATTGGTATAGCCAAGTTTGCCCATACGCAGGCTGGTAGCAGTTGGTTTATAATAGGTTGAATTATTGAACATCTCAAGGTCGTGCTCAATCCCTGAAACAAAACAAGGGCAAACACTGGGACTTGCGCCCAATAAATACAGCACCAAGCTGGTCAGGCGCTTAAAGTTACGAATCAGACCCAGATATTTATCGTTTTTAAACTCTGTTAATGTCAGAGATTGTGCAGTAGGCGTTTGTGTTTGCCACGCAGTGAATAAATCGTCACCAAATGATAAATTATAATGTAAACCTGCAATGGTCTGCATCCGGCGACCATAACGAACACCAAGTCCACTACGGTACAAAGTTTTCAATTTACCCGTGTTAGAGCTACCATAGTCCGCGAGCGGAATATCTTCATCATTTGATGATAGCATACAAGGCATAGACAGCGGCCACATCAGCTCATCTTCAGGCATACCTTTATAGACCAATAGATGCAGCTGACGCAGCATGTTTAGCGTCTCTTTTGGTGATGACTTGGGGTCGGTAATCAGCTCAAGTAAGCTTTCAGAGTAATCCGTCGTAATAAAAGGATGAGTCAGCTTGGAGCCGAGTTTGGCAGGGTGCGGCGTTTGGGCCAAATAACCATCAGGCGTAACACGCAATCCTTCTTTTTCGATACCACGTAACATGCCTGCTAAATGCTCGCTGGCAAACCAGTTTGGAATATCAAAATCGACAAAGCTACTCGCAAAATTACTCATAAGGATCATCTGTTGTTATTGGTTATTATTGATTAAAAAACCATTAATGGCTAATCGGAAAATAGAGAATAGTGGCTTCAGTTTAGCCCAAAGACAGGCTAAAAACCACGCACGATTACAAATACTGTCCGTTTTACTGAAGGTGAATTCCACATTGTTTGGCAGAAAATCTAGCCATAAAATAGCAGTAAAGCCCTAAGAAAGTTGTGACTTTAATTGATCGTTTGTGCTTATTTTCTTGAAAGCTTTTATGGAGGGCAACTCTATTTTTATCAATAGCCCATGCACCCAAATTTTTACAGGAAAAATATCTGAAATAAAAAGCACCTACCAATCGGGTAAGTGCCATAGCAGAATAATTCTTTATATAGTCATTGGATATTAAGATATACCAAAGCGAATATTTAGATCGAGAATGACGAGCCGCAGCCACAAGTGGTCGTAGCATTAGGGTTGGTCACGATAAAGCGTGCGCCTTCCAAGCCTTCGGTATAATCAACGGTAGAGCCTTGCAGGTATTGATAGCTTAATGAGTCAACGACCAAGGTCACATCGTTATTATCGAAGTTGGCATCATCTTCATTGAGCTCATTGGCGAAGTTAAAGCCATAAGAAAAGCCTGAACAGCCACCGCCAGTGACATAGACGCGTAGCATCAAGTTGCTATCACCTTCTTCTTCACGCAGGCGACGGACTTTTTGTGCCGCACTGTCAGTCAGGTTCAGAACCGTTGGATCTACAGGTTGGCTTGAGCTTGGATTAAATTGGTTGGCTGGTTGGTTCATATCTACCTCAATTGCTAAAATCAGATGTTATTATTTTTACGTATGCGAGGTCGTCTATTGATATAGGCTAAGATGACTTGCCAGTAGCTTTTCATAGCTGCTATTCATGACCTACCGGCAACTGCACTATTCTTTATGCAAGGTATCGCTATTTTTGGACAACCACTGCGATATAGACAGCATAGTAACTAGGCTTTAATTGAGAATATCAGCACTTAACTGCCTGATGTCAATAGTGTTTTGCTAGTATAACATAGTTGGGCTAATGACTAATTTGTCAAGGGTAATAATAGCGTTTGCTATTATAACGTACTTATATATGCCCTTTGTTGTTTGTTAATACAAGGGAATTAGTAGCAGTATAAAGGTTTGAATTTAAAATACTTATTTAATTGTTTGCCTATCGGTTAGGCGTTTGAAATAATAGCCGCCAGTAAACACGCCAGATAAGTGTTTTTCCTATTGCCTTATGTTTTATATTACCGCTGAGATGAAGAAATTATATGATCGAATTTAAAGACGTTGGTGTTCGCCGTGATGGTCGTGAGTTGTTTGCAGGGGCAAGCTTCCAGCTACATCCGGGCCACAAAGTTGGCTTAACGGGCAATAACGGGACCGGAAAATCGACCTTATTTGCCTTATTATTGACACGAATGGGTACCGGCGATACCGAAGTGACCCTTGATAGGGGTGAAGTGAGTATCCCTGATAGCTGGCACGTAGCGCACATGGCGCAGGAAGTTGGCGCGACCACACAGACGGCGATTGATTATGTGCTAAGCGGTGATGAGCAGTGGTACGAGATTAATGCTACTTTGAATGATTTGAGCAGCGTCAGTGATGAGCAGATTGGTGTGCTGCATCAGCAATTTGATGAAATCGATGGCTATCGTACGCCAACCAAAGCCGCGCAAATTATGGCGGGTCTTGGTTTTAATACCAACCAGCATGAACTACCAGTAGAAGGGTTTTCAGGGGGTTGGCGTATGCGCTTAAACCTTGCTAAGACCTTGATGAGCCGCGCTGACTTGATGCTACTCGATGAACCAACCAACCATTTGGATTTGGATGCTATCTTGTGGCTTGAGACGTGGATTAATGCCTTTACTGGTTTGGTCATCGTGATTTCGCATGATCAAACGTTCTTAGATAACACCGTTGGTCATATCTTGCACGTTGAGCAGCAAAAAATCACCCTTTATACCGGTAACTATCAACAGTTTATTCGCACACGTCATGAGCGTATGGCGCAGCAGCAACAAGCTTTTGAGAAGCAAGAAGCGACCAAAGCACATTTGGATGACTTTATTCGTCGTTTCCGTGCTAAAGCCAGTAAAGCAAAGCAAGCGCAGAGCCGTATCAAGCAGCTTGAGCGCATGGCTGAGCTGTCGCCGATGATGGCAGATAACCCGTTTTCGTTCCGCTTTTATGAGCCGGCTAATATGAGCTCGCCGCTGATTGAGCTGACTGATGCGGATATTGGCTATAGCGACATCCCCCTACTTTATAATGCAAACGTACAAGTCACTCCTGATACTCGTATTGGGCTGCTTGGAATGAATGGCGCTGGTAAATCGACCTTGATTAAAGCCTTGGTCGGTGAGCTTGGCGTATTAAAGGGCAGCTATAACGTTTCTGATACGCTAAAGCTTGGCTACTTTAACCAGCATCAAATGGACATCCTTGATCCCAAGGCAACGCCGATAGAGATGTTGCGTCGTTTGGCAGGCAAAACGTCTGATGCGATGTTACGCTCGTTTTTGGGTAGCTTTGATTTCCGTGGCGACCGTATCGATACCATAAGCGAGCTATTTTCTGGTGGTGAGCGTGCGCGCTTAACATTGGCTTTGATTGTTTGGCAACGTCCGAACGTGCTGGTACTCGATGAACCAACCAATCATTTAGACTTACAAATGCGTCAAGCCTTGACCATTGCTTTGCAAGGGTTTGAAGGGGCAGTAGTACTGGTCTCGCATGACCGCGAGTTGATTGCCAATGTCTGTGATGAGCTATTTTTGGTACATGATGGTCAAATCGATGAGTTCGATGGTGACATCAGTGATTATGGTAAATGGCTTGCTGAAAAACGTAAACAAGAAAATTCGCAAGACAAAAATACCAGTAAGAAGAAAAGTAAAAAAGAGAGTAAGAAGTTTGTTTCACGTGAAACAGATGCTAATTCAGTAGGTAGCCAAGCAAGCAAGCAAGTGGGTAAAGATGCGCAGCGCAAGCTGGCCGCTGAACAACGCAAATTAACCGCGCCTATTCGCCGTGATATTGAAAATACAGAAAAGACCTTGGCAACAATTGATGGAAAGCTACTGGTGTTAGAAGAAAAGCTGGCGAATACGGATCTTTATGAAGAAAGTCGTAAGGCTGATTTGATGATATTGCTGAATGAGCAAACCGCGCTACAGCAACAACATAGTCAACATGAAGAAAAATTGCTACTGGCAATGACAACCTTGGAAGAAATGGAAGCCAATATCGGCTAATATAGTGAAGTTTTTATCAATTAGTTTTTAATCGAAACCAAGCGATAAAACTCAGTCATTAAAAAGGGAAGGCTTACGCCTTCCCTTTTTTTACTTTATTGCCTTACTCTCTACGATATCGACCATCACCATAAGATAGGATTTCCATCGTAGTAGTACAAAGCTGACAGTTTATTTGACCAGCAGCAGCTTTAGATAAATCAAGGATGCGACCTCGTATAAAAGGCCCTCTATCTGTAATTTTCACAATCACACTCTGCTTTGTCTTTTTGTTGGTCACTTGTACCTTCGTACCAAACGGCAGCGTTCTATGTGCGGCTGTCAGGGAGTTCATATTGAAGATACTACCACTTGCCGTACGCTTACCGTGGAACTTGCTACCGTAGTAGCTGGTATTACCGGCGAAAGCAGTGGCGCTCAATAGTATTGATAAAGTGATGACTAAAGACTTGATTAAATAAGACATTTAAAACCTTTTTGCTATTGAAGAAATAGACAGATACTCTTGCCTATGTTATGCATACTCCCTATGAGTACAAATAATATAAAACATCATACAAGAAATAACTTTTCACATTCTTACAGCTCTGTAAAAAAACTCTTTAGGTCAAAAACGCTTTTTTAACAGTAAGTTATGATATATATACCTATTTTGCTATATTTAGATTGCTGTCAATATAAACAATGTATTGGTCGATTCTCTCATTATAAAATCAGTTGAAAGTAAAAATTTTTCGTATTAGATAGTATGTTTCAGAGAAAAATATCCCTTGCATACTACTATCCGCCTAGCAGAGACGATAATAATTTATAGCGAGCGCAAGGTATCGCTTTTAAGTTGAATCCCCTATATTGGTAATATTTCTATAATGGTATTTGGTTTTTTTAGCGCTATCATTATAAGTAGACTAGGGTCACAATCTGTTATATCGCCAACCTAATTTCGATTACTAGCGTTTACAATTGGCATTTCATTATTATTAATAGATCTTATTTTGAGGAACATAACATGGCAGAAAAAAACTACTATGACATTTTAGGGGTCAAAAAAGACGCCTCAGACGCCGATATTAAAAAAAGATATCGTAAGCTCGTCCGTCAATATCATCCGGATGTCAGCGATGCGCCAGATGCCGATAATAAGATTGCTGAGATTAATAATGCTTATGAAACCATCAGAGATAAGGACAAGCGTGCTGAATATGATGCGATGCTAAACAATCCTTTTGCTGGTCAAGGTGGCGGTTTTGGCGGGCAAGCAGGTGCTGGTCAGGGCGGCTTCCGTTGGGAAGATATCAAAGATCAGTTTGGGGAAGGTGAGGCTTACGGCGATGGAGGTTTCCGCTTCGATGATATTTTTTCGGCATTTGGACGCGGCGCACACGGACAAAATAGTGGTCAGTCGCAATATGGCGGCTTTAGCAACCAAGATAGCAAAGGTCAAGATCAACATGCCGAGATTACGGTTGATTTGGCTTCAGTCTATAACGGTGATGACTATAGTATTAAGTTAAATGTTCCGGTGCGTCAGCCAAATGGCAGTGTGGGCTACGATAATAAGACCCTTAAAATTAAAATTCCTAAAGGCATTACGGATGGCAAGCAAATTCGATTGGCTGGACAAGGAGCGGCTGGCAGCGGTAATGGTAAAAATGGTGATTTATTTTTAAAGGTTAAAATCAGTCATGCTTCAAATATCCGTATCGAAGGCGCAGATATTTACCAAACTGTAAACATCGCCCCATGGGAGGCAGCACTGGGTGAAAAAATTAATGTTAGTACGCCAGCGGGCACGCTGGGTGTGAGTATCCCTAAAAACAGCAAATCAGGCAGCAATTTACGTTTAAAAGGCAAAGGTATTCCTGCTAAAGAAGCAGGCGATTTATACTTAACCCTAAATATTGTCAATCCGGATATCAATAGTGAAGCGGAAACCAACGCTTATGAAGCACTAAAACAAGCCTTCACTGACATAACCATTGAACGATAAACAAATAGATTTATAAAAGCCGTTTAATACCCTAATAGAGATGTAGACGATAACGATAAAATAAAGAAAAACGAGGATAATCGCTATGAAACACTCGCCTGAATTTAATGACATCATCATGAGCTTAGATGAGCTGATATCTGCCTGTGGTCAAGAGCGCCAGTGGGTGATCGAGCTGATTGAAGAGAACATCATCGAATATGATGTACCAGAGCGCGAGCAGTTTACTGGCTATCAGCTGACGACTGTGCGCCGTGCGTCCCGCCTAAGTCGCGACTTTGAAGCCAGCGTGCCAGCAATTGGTCTGATACTTGAGCTGCTAGATGAAATCGAGCAACTGCGCCAACTAAAACGCCAATTGAATATGCAAGCACCTGTTATTGAAGTCACGATTGATCAATTAAAATAGTTAAATGAACAGTAAAAGCCGATCATAAAAAAGAGCCCAATCATTGATTGGGCTCTTTAGCATTTAAGCATACGATTTTATAGCAAATTAACGAGCATATTTTGGATCAGCAGCAGCGGTAAATAAGACGTCTGTTGATGAGTTCAGAGCAGTTTCTGCAGAATCTTGTATGACGCCGATGATGAAGCCAATCGCGACTACTTGCATCGCAATGTCATTTGGAATACTAAATAGGCTTGCCGCTAATGGAATCAGTAGCAATGAACCACCAGCAACACCAGATGCGCCGCAGGCACTAATCGTTGCGACCAAGCTTAATAGCAGTGCTGAGGCAAACGTCACTTCGATACCGAGCGTATGAGCAGCAGCAAGCGTTAAAACGTTAATGGTGATTGCAGCGCCCGCCATATTGATGGTAGCACCCAGTGGAATAGTCACTGAATACGTGTCTTCATGTAGACCCAATTTACGCGCAAGGTTCATATTGACAGGGATATTTGCCGCTGATGAGCGGGTAAAGAAGGCGGTGATACCAGACTCACGTAAGCAGATAAACACGAGCGGATAAGGATTTTTTCCTGTCTTAACTAAGATAATGAGTGGATTGACGACTAGCGCGATAAATAGCATACAACCGACCAATACCATCAAGATGCGTGCATAGCCAGCTAAAGCTTCAAAGCCTGTCTCAGCAACCGTATTGGCAACCAAACCCAAAATACCAAAAGGTGCTAAGGCAATAACCCATTTTACCACTTGTGAGATGGCATCAGAAAAATCCCCGACCACGGTACGAGCAGTATCACTCGCCTGACGTAAAGCAAAACCAATGATAATTGCCCATGCCAAAATACCAATATAGTTGGCTTCAGCGATAGCCTGAACGGGGTTGGCGACCAAATTCATCAGCAAGTTGGTCAACACTTCTTTTAAATTTGCTGGCGGTACTTGCTCAATTACCGCATTGACTAAAACCAGCTCGGTTGGAAATAAGAAGCTTGCCCCTACAGCAGTCAGCGCTGCTAAAAAAGTGCCAAACATATACATGATCAGCACGGGTTTAACATAGACCTCGTTGCCACTACGATGTTGGCTAATGGCTGCCATGACCAAAACGAATACCAGTATCGGCGCGACGGCTTTTAGTGCCCCCACAAATAAAGTACCCAATAATCCTAATGCAATACCAACATTTGGTGCCAACCAACCTATTAATACCCCTAATACTAAACCGATAATAATAAGCGGTACCAGTCCTATACGCTGGTACATCGCAATCAATGAACGCATCTATACACCCTCAACCTTGTCAATAAATAAGATATTTATAGCGAAAACAGAAAAATAATCGGAGGATGGTAGCATTTTTTGGGATAAGCGCCTACCTTTAACCCGCATCTGACTGGGCTGATAGAGCTAAAGAAAAGGCGTTGTATGTGACAAAAAGAATGATTTTACCGTAACAAATAAAGCGGTTTGAAGAATTAAACTGTAAAGTGGGTCAGCTCATAGCCGAGTTGTTGGTAGCTTTTATATTTATGACGACCTTCTTGCACACTAGCTGCATCAGGTTTTATCAGCTCAAGGACACGAGTAGGTTTCGCATTGATAGTAGCTGTCATAAAAGTGCTTACTGGATGTATAGTGGTATTAAGAACCATACCTTTAAAGTTAGCAGGCATATAATTGCTAAGAAGTACAGGCGCTAACGCTTTATGGTTGATATCAGTATCAGCATTCAAAAGGCGTTGATGGGGGATAAAGCTAGTAGCCTCTTGCTCCCATAATGCCTTATCAAGCGTCGAGAGCAATTCATCATCGTCGATAAGAATTAACAACGATTGATTGCTTTTATTAAGCGCGGTTTGGGTCAGCTGACAAATAAAGCCCAAGAAATCTTGGGCTTTATTCTCAGTTAATACATAGAAGCTAACGTTCATAAACTGATTTTCATTAATTGGTTTTCATTAATAAGTTATGCCATGTTCGCACTATTTCTCAGATATTGCATAAATAACGGTACAGGACGACCAGTCGCAACTTTGTCTTGACCTGAAATCCATGCCGTACCAGCGATGTCTAAATGCGCCCATGCTTGGCCTTCTTCTATAAAGCGCGATAAGAAACATGCGGCAGTAACAGCACCAGCACCTTTACCACCGATATTTTGAATATCAGCAATAGGCGAGTCAATCTGCGCTTGATACTCGTCATCCATCGGCATGTGCCAGATAAGATCACCTGATAAATGACTTGCGTTTTCTAAGTCAAATAACACATCTTCGTCATTACTAAAGACTGCTGAGCGGACATGACCTAGCGCAACCACACAAGCACCAGTCAAGGTTGCGACATCGATGATGGCTTTTGGTTGATAATACTTCTGTACATAGCACAAGGTATCGCACAATACTAAACGACCTTCAGCATCGGTATTTAATATCTCAACTGACTTACCGTTCATTGCTATGATGATATCGCCAGGGCGCGTTGCCTCTCCTGATGGCATATTTTCAGCACAAGCTAGCGCACCGACGACGTTGATAGGTAGACGCGCTTCACATAATGCTTTTAGGGTACCGAGTACCGCAGCAGAACCGCCCATATCAAATTTCATCTCATCCATCGCCGCACCCGGTTTGATTGAGATACCACCTGAATCGAAGGTGACGCCTTTACCAACCAATACGATAGGCGAGTCGTCATTTGCAACTTGCACATCGTCATTACTATCTTGTTTCGCGTTTTTAGCGGCTTTTTTGCTAGCAGCTTTGGTTGGTAACTTATCAGCTAACGCTTTTAGACCACCCGCTACTTTTGCGCTGTTGGTAATGGCTTTACTAGTATCGCCATCAGCATTGACGCTAAAATTAGACTTGCCACGATATTCCATTAACACCAGCTTGCCCTCTTTGGTCGAGCCTTGCGCGACCGATAAGAAGCAGTTCATACCTAATGCTGACATCTCTTTCTCACCTAATACGGTGACTTTTAAGAGGTCAGGATAAGTGGCTGCTAAGTCCTGTGCTTGCTCAGCCATATACGCTGGGAAACAGATATTACCCGGCTCATTGGCGACATCACGGGTTAAGCTTTGACCAGTAAAGACCGCTTGTGCAAAGTTTAACGATTCCTCTAAAGATGGCTCTGCCAGTAAGTAAATATCCGTTAAAACAGGCGTTTGCTGCTCAGATTTGTACTTGTCAAAACGATAGCTTGCTGCCAGTAGGCTCAGCGCGAATTGACTAAAATGGTTTTCTTCTAAGCTATCGCCCAGCGCAACAGTGATAGAGTCAACACGCTTTTGCGTGCTCTTATAAATGGTATTGGCAATTTTTTCTAGAACGCTATGACGTAATTTATCAATATTACCCACACCGACCAATAACAGCTGTACTGGATTTTCTTTAGTGGTTTTTTTATCGCCAGCCAACGCATAGTCAGCAACTGTCTCACAAGCTTTGCCATTAAAGTGCGATACTTCAATCAATTGCTCAATACGGGTTTGATAATCACTCAATACCGACTCAGCTAAGATGTTTTTCTTATCATCGATTAAGACGACAAGGCAAGCGGCGTCTTTACTTTTAGCTTCTTTTTTAAGAATTTTTTGTGTATGGGTTTTCGGTAAACTTTGCGTTAATTTAATATTCATATATTGTTATCCTTATTAGATGAATGCATTTTTTTAAAAGCGTGAATACAGTAAGGTGTCAAATTTAAAAAGATATCAAATTTTAACTGCTAACGTATTTGAATCGGTAGGTTATTCTAACTGCTACCTATCTTAAATAGCACGCCTATCAAGCAAGCATAGTAGTGTAGCATATCGGCACACAGTACGCAGTTAGCAAGGGTTAGGTAATGTTTCTGGAGCTATTTCTTGCATTACTCTAGGGTCTGTCGTTAGCTGTTAGTCAACTTATCAATCGTTACTAGAGCGGCAAATCTATCTTGAAGTGCAGCCATCGCACTATCATGCACAGTACTAGCCGTTATGACTTGTCCTGCAACACTAGGCAGATCGCGCGTGGCACAAGCATCATGACACACGAAATTTTCAAAACCCAAATCAAAGGCTGCTCTGACGCTTGAGCTGACGCACATATGGCTCATAAAGCCTGCAAAAATAATTTGTTGCTTACCAGCCGATTTTATTAGCGCTTGCAGCTCGGTATCATAAAATGCATTAGGGTGCATTTTAACAATGGTTTTTTCGTCATTAATGGGCTGCAGGCTATTAATAATATCTACTTTTGATGATAATGGATTGAAAATTTTGTCATTATCCTGCCCGTGATGAGTAACATGAAATATCGGGATAGCTTCGCTTCTAGCTCTATCGAGTAGCAGGCACGCGTTCGCAGTAGCTTTACTACCGGCATCACCTAACGGCATCGCGCCATCAACATATTCATTCTGAAAATCAATCATGACGATAGCGCAATTTGACCAATCAATCTCATTAAATTGACCACCAGCTAATCCAAGTAAAGTAGAGGGAATAGACATTTTATGCTCCGTTAATTAGTAGACGATATAAGTGTAGATGCTAAATCTTAGATAATTTTGAATGGGAACTAACGTTAAATACTAACAACTAATGCTGATAGTATTCAGTACGTGATACGTACAGTACACAAATTCAGTTAGAAAGCATGCATGAGAGACTTAATCGTGATGTCTGAGTTAAAGCGCTTATATCTTATATAATGCGATTAGGTTTTAAATAGCGCAGTTACGTCCCCATTTAACCCTGTTGATGAGTGAGTACTAAATGCGTTATTGATAACGGCTAGGTAATGTTTTCAAACACATTTCCACGCTATTTTTTCTAGAAATATGCTAGCATTAGCGGTTATGCCTATCGTCTCTGGTCAAGCTTAACTGTCCTTATTAATACAGATGCCATGAACCGCACGAACGCCAACTTCTACAACCGCTAAGAGTGCCTACTGTGATATTACGCCGCTATATGACCCAACAAGTTGCCTCAACGACCGCATTGGTCTTGGGGTTTTTAGTGGTGATGATGCTTGGCGGACGTTTGATACGCTATTTTGGTATCGCAGCTGAAGGTAATTTAGATATTGGTTTGCTGTTTACCATCATTGGTTATAACCTACCGTATTTCTTAGAGCTTATCTTACCATTAGCGTTTTTTATTGCGTTAATGCTGGTATTTGGGCGCCTGTATGTTGACCAAGAAATGGCGGTGATTAATGCCAGTGGCGTGTCGCGCGGTCGGCTTGGGCGCTTGATGACGCCATTGATTTTGGCATTGTTCGTTGGTGAGGCAGCATTATCCATCGTTGGTAAGCCATGGGGCGTGCGTTCATCTGAGAATGTCTGGCAACAGCAAGCGTTAACCAGTGCCTTTGACTTAATTCGCCCCAATCAATTTATCAGCAGTGGCAATTATCATCTGTATGTGGGCAGTTTAAGTGATGATAAAAAACAATTACAAGATGTGATATTGATTCAGTCTGAGCCTGAAAAAAAGGGCAGTGGGGCTAAAAATAATACTACTAAAAATAGTGCCATGGATCTTGAAAATAACATCGATGTCAAAACTACCGAACAGCTCAATATTCCGGAATTGCCCACAGCGCTTGCCAATAATAATATTAGCAAAGACACGATTACGCTTGCCAAACGTGCTGAACAAGTAGATACAGGCAATAGTGGCGTGACCCAATTGGATTTGTTCCAAGGTCGCCGTTATGAAGTCGGGGCTGGTAGCTTGAAATACAATCAAGTAGGTTTTGATCGCTATCGTATTACCTTGACGGAGTCGTCGAAAGAAGTCATAACCGAAGACAATATCGAGACGCAAGCGATTGGTCCGTTATGGCAAGCGGCAACAGGCAATGCGCAAGTGGGCAGTAATAATGCCATGCGTGCGGCCCAAGGCGAGCTTGGTTATCGTTTATCGTTACCATGGCTGATGATTATTGCGCCGATGCTCGCCGTACCACTGGCGCAAGTTCGTCCACGTCAAGGTCGTTGGTTACGCCTATTTCCCTCTATTTTACTGTTTGTCAGCTGCGCGCTCGGTATCATCTCGCTCAAAAATGCTGTCGGTAAAGGCAGTGTAAGCGTTTGGGCCTATGCATGGCTCATCTTAGGGTTTATGGCATTGGCACTGTATATGAATTGGGGTAGCCGCGTGCAGCACCGATTGCGCTTTCGCAAGCCAGAGAATGAGCTTTTGACGGTTGCCGACAATCAAAATAGTAGCTCACAAGGAGGACAATCCTAATGAGTGCTCTATTCTCTAAATCATCAAAGCCGAATTCGCCAAATGCTAAATCGCTACTTAGCCCAAAACCGACTAATCTCAAAGTGCTTAGCCGCTATGTGAAACTAAATGCCTTGCTGGCGATTATCGCTGCGGTCATAGGATTGTGGGCATTACAGCTGGTATTCTCTTATTTATCTGAGCTTGATTCGCTAGATGATAGCTATACGATGGGAGAGGCAATCAGATATATCTTTTATCGCTCACCTTATTTTTTAGAGCAATTTATCCCAACAGGGGCATTATTGGGTGCGGTCGTTGGTTTGGGCTTGCTGGCCAATAACAGTGAGCTGGTCGTCATGCGAGCTGCTGGTATTAGCGTTTATCGAATCGTCAGTTGGGTATTGCAGCCAGCTATGATTTTTGTAGTATTAGCATTATTCATTAACCAGTTTGTGTTGCCGTATTCCAATCAATTGGCAAATGAGATTAATAGTGAGGATAACAGCTCGCTAGTGACTTCAGTACGTGGTTACTGGACAGTGCAACCACGCTTTGAGAATACAAAAGACGGCAGTGCCAAGCCGGATGGTAGTGATATCTTGTATATCGATTATGCTGATGTCAAAGGGAATATCGGTCAGGTAAAGCGTTGGCACTTAGATAATAACGGCAACTTGCAAACCGCCATTCATGCTGAAGGTGGTAAATATATCGGGCGCGAGGCGCTTGCTACTGCTAGCAGCAAACCGAGCGAGCGATATCGTTATGAGTGGCAGCTGAACAATATGACCAAGCTGATGATTAATCAAGGCTTTGAAAGTAGCCAAGCCATATCGCCCACAGACACATTGAGTTTACCGTTTGCTCCTGAGTCTGTGTATTTGCTCACGCGTCAAGCTGAGGATTTATCTCTTACGCAACTTTATGAGCATCGTCAATTTATGCGTCAGCAAGGCACTCGCTCTTTAAGTCATGAGCTGGCGTTTTGGCAAAAGCTATTATCACCCTTGTCTATCTTGTCATTAGTGATTGTCGCCTGCTCGTTTGTCTTTGGCTCATTGCGTACGCACAGTCTCGGCTTGCGTATCGTCGTGGCATTATTATTTGGTTTGCTCTTTAGTTATGTGCAGGATTTGGTCGGTTTTGTATCACTAGCAACGGGCTTTTCGCCACTAATGATGGTGATACTGCCAATTATTGCCAGTGCATTGTTGGGTGGATATTTACTGAAACGGCAGATGTAACTCTCAAAATGAGGTAAATCTAAAAGTTTAGCCATAAAAAAGCACGCTAGATCCTTATGATTTAGCGTGCTTTTTATTTGTCTGATTCTAGCGTTTAATCTTTGGTTGCCATGGTAATCGTATAAGTCTTGCCCTGCTTTACCTTTTCGCTATTTCCAAAGACTTCGGTAAATGAGCGTTTCATAAATTGACGTAAGCCATTAATCGTCACCACGTAAAAGCGCCCACCTTTACGCATACGCGCATGAGCATCTAGGAAATAAAGGTAATGCTGCTCTTTGCCTACTTTGGCTGGTAAGTTTGACATAACAAGACTAAAGTCTTTGTCTTTTGCCACGTGATTAAAGCCATTTGATAAATGTACATCGACATTTTTTAGACCATTCTTTTCACAATTAAGGCGCGCATATTCTACTGCCATAAAGTCTTTATCAATCAAAGTATGCTGACCATTAGGACACTCGCGCGCTGCTGCCATACCCAGAACGCCGTAGCCACAGCCCAAATCTATCGAGTCATCATCCGCCTGAAAATCCACATAATCAAGTAACATCAAGCTACCGTCATCGAGCTTTTGTGGTGAAAAAATACCCCACGTGGTCGCAAAATCAAACGGCTTGCCGAGTACGTCTTCGCGAAAATTAATATCTTCGCGCCAGTATTTGGCTTTTTCTAATAGATCGCTAGGTGGTCTATGGCTCATGGAGTTCTCGGATTATGGATAAGTAAAAGGTGGTGCATTGCTCAAACGAACAGGGTGCACATTATGATGAGTATTGTAACGATAAAAGGGAAGATTTGCAGCTACGTATTAGTGGAAATTGTGATGGGCACTAAAGGAGGAGTATTTGATAGGAACGATTGTCAGATTTATGTCAGGTTGAAGTTACCCGTTTACGCATTTATATCGTAAATGCTATAGCATCCTTATTAAAGCTATGGAATACTAATAAAGCTAACTAATTGGTCAACTATTTATTCTAGTATCTTCTTGATATGAAGAATTACGGTCATGCTAGGAGCTGTACCAGCTTACTAAGTTTAAATTCACCAAGCTTTACTCAACTAGAAAGGATGCTTAAATATGAAGTCTAAAATCAAAACGAAAATAAATCCAGCGCAAGAAACATTTATTCATATCGTGCATAGTAAGCGTATTAAGCCTCTCAAAAAACAGCCGGGTGTCAAATGTGTGGAAGCAGTAAAAACTATCGACAAAGCTTATTTGGCTGAGCTATCTGGTTGTGATGAATATGTGTCTATCGCTTTTTGTTATAAAAACTATAATGAAGAGACCAAGCCTCGTCTTAGTGAAAATGAAAGCTGTGCTGTGATTAGTGTGGCCAAAGCCAAAGAGCTATTAAATACCACAGAGTTGGCTGAAGAAGCATTGTCTGCTGTCAGTATTATTTTATTTAGCGCTGTATCGCAGACGTTTGGCGGCTTCTTAACGGATGGGGAAACCAGTAAGCGTTATGTACTATCAAAAGGCACAGAATATGCAGGCTTGTCCTCATTATCGCTATAGCATATAAGCAAGATTACGTTGCTATTAAGTATGAAAAAACGGCAGTATTATTATAATATTGCCGTTTTTTTGCTTTAATTCATAGGTTTTTATGTTGGTAATAATATCTCGTAGATCATTAAGCTAACCCCTTGGATGATGTTCAGCATGGAGTTTTTGCAATCTAGCCGTCGCCACATGGGTATATATCTGCGTCGTCGATAAATCACTATGTCCAAGCAATAACTGCACACTCCGTAAATCGGCACCGTGATTGAGTAAATGGGTAGCAAAAGCATGACGTAAGGTATGCGGTGATAGGTCTTTATCAATACTGGCAACTTTGGCGTATTTCTTTAGCAGATACCAAAAGTTTTGCCGGGTCATATAGCCACCTTGCGCAGTTAAAAACACTGCTTGGCAATTTCCTGCTTTTAAATGGGCTATCAAATCACCACGTCCATGCGTCAAATAATCTTCAAGCGCATCTGCTGCATATTCCCCTAAAGGCACTAAGCGGGTTTTATTGCCTTTCCCCGTGATTTGTAGCCAGCCTGAGTTTAGATTCACTTGTTCAAGAGACAAGTTAACCAACTCACTAACGCGCAAACCGCAAGCGTAAAGTACCTCTAACATGGCTTTATCACGTAGCCCTAGCGCAGTACTGCTATCGGGCGCGGCAAGGAGATTGTCGACGTCAGCTTCTGCCAAATCTTTTGGCAGTGGACGACCAAGTTTTGGGCTTTTAATACGCTCACAAGGATTGTCTTCACGTAGGTTGCTGGCAATCATCCACAGATAAAACTGACGCAAACTTGAAAGCATGCGCGCTTGCGTACGCGGCGTTTTGCCATCTTGAGTAAGAATAGACAGGCAGTGCAGCACATCTTCGGGCTGCCAACGCGTTAATGCCGTATGATTGGTCAATTCGCAGGAGCGCAAATCACGCACATAGGCGTTACGGGTACGCGTGGCCAAACCACGAGCCAGCATTGCTTGACGAAATTCGGTTATATAAGCCGGTTCATCATCTACGGCCAGCGCTTTTGGTTGGCGCTGCTGTACGGCACGGTCGCGGCTCATAAAACATACTCGGCAGTGGTATAAGAAATTACAAGTGGATATAAATAATATTTTTTATATTTAAGTTGACTATCAGTTAATAAAATTTGGCAAAGTCATTTTTACCCTTTAAGTATTAACAGCTACCAAACACCATAGCGAGGTGACTTCCGCATTACGCGCTGCAAATAGTGGATCAGTATCGTCTTGGCTTCGACCGTGTTTAGGTTGGGTATCGAGACGGTATTTTACTTCTAAACCAGCATTAGCAAACCAGCCCAATAATTCATCGCGACTGCGCAACTGCAAATGTTCTGCCAAATCTGACAGAATCAACCAGACCTCTCCTTGCTTAGCTAAATGTTGCTTTGCGCCTTGCAAAAACCCACGCAACATCGTGCTATTGGCATCATAGACGGCGAATTCTAAGGGCGAGGTTGGCTTGGCAGGCAACCAAGGTGGATTACAGACCAGCAAATTAGCCAATGGCGCATCATTCGGATACAAGTCTGCTTGCTGCAATTGCACTGCAGGTAAATCTAAACGTGTAAGGTTGTCACTAGCGCAGGCTAATGCACGCAGATTTAAGTCCGTCGCAATCACTTGCTTCACACCGCGCTGCGCCAGAATAATAGCAAGCAAACCGGTTCCGGTACCGATATCAAAAGCAACATCATAACTTGCTGGCAACGGTGCATCGAGCAACAGCTGTACATACTCATGACGAGTCGGTGCAAAGACGCCATAATGCGGGAAAATTGATAGACCCAAATTTTCGATTGCCACGCCTTTTACACGCCACCCTGCCGCACCTAAGGCACCTTGCAGGTCACGAAATGAAATTAGACATGACTCATTCAACTCACCAAAAGCAGCGGTACAAGCAGCACTGACATCAGGGGCGCGGCGTAACTGGCTGACATAACCTGCATCAAGCTCTAATAATAAACGGCTTAATAGGCGCGAACGCTGAGATTGGACTTGGCGTTGCTGATGAAAAAGATTAGGGATGTCTTTAGAGGGTGCCAAAGTCTCATCTGTAGATTTAGCGGACTTAGCAGGTTTATTAGCTTCTTTATTAATTTTACGCTGCTCAGAACGCTCATTCGCACGGTCAATGCGTCGAGTTATGGCTTGCAGTAGTTGCCTTGCATTATTAAAATCACCGCGCCACAGCATTGACGTTCCAGCACAAGCCAAGCGATAAGCCTCATCGGCTGTTGTTTTGTCGTCGACCACAACAATACGTGCAGGCGGCACATGATTGCTTTGAGACAACCAGCGGGCCTGACGTAAGGTTTCATTTTCGTGCCATTGCACGTACTGTATTTCTGTTGCTAACACGCGACCTACCTTTCAAATGTGAATGATGTATTTTTATAACGCAAAGATATTTCTGCATTATATATTGCGCTAAGCGCTCTTTTTCTTGACTAAATAACGATAGGTTGGCGCATCGTTTAGCGTTTCTTGATGGACAAGGGTATGTCCCAAGTGCCGGCAGAAATTAGGAATGTCACGCGTAGTGGCAGGATCAGTGGCTAATATCTCAATCACATCGCCGCCATCCGCTTTACGAATTGTCTTATGTAGCATCATGACTGGCTCAGGACAAATCAGTCCTTGGGTATCTAGATGATGGTGAATAGTCGTGTCTAATATTGAAGTCGTCATATTTTGTTTTATAAACCTAATAGATAAGTTTGGTAGCTGAATACTTGTTTACTAACGATTTTATAAAGGCGTATTTTCTGCATCAGTAGGGGTAATAATTTTATTATTTTCAGGTAAGTCGGCTAGGGCTAAGAAATTAAAGAAGCGCTTAAAGCTCACCTTAAATAAAAAAGCCACACCGAGCCACGATGCCAATCCTAACCAAGCCGTATCGGCAAATAACAGCCCGCCGATCAGGATAATACTTGAGACACCAATGGTCATGATAACCATCGAGGTTTGATTGAGACGATAGCGATAGATGATAAAGGCATTATATAGCGTCAGTGGAATGGTCAGCGCCACCAAAGCATAAGGTAAGTTGTAGAATAGTTGATACAGGAGCTGATTGTCATGAAAGGCTTTGATACTAGCAATGGTGCCAAAAACCATAAAAGCGATAATAGCGGCATAAATGAGATAGACGGCTATTTGGTTGACACGTTGGGCGCCTTTGATACGCGCAATAGCAAGCGGTGCAAAACCATGTCGTGAGCTATTGTGCAAAGAGTGGTCTGAGACAGAGGTCATAATAATCAGTCATTTATTCGTTTGGATTGAGGAGGTACAGTTAATTCACTTTTAAAAGGGTACAGAACTACTGGAGTTAATTATTCGCAGCCTCTGTCTGCGTAGGCACAGCAAGCAAGGAAAACTAACCCCAGTAGTGATTGATAACATTTGTATTTCTTTTATGTAGAACCGACTATATCAGGTATTGATGGGACATTAAAAAGAAAGCTAACGCTCAATTAATCTGCTTTGATGGCGTCGATGGCGATACTGCTATGAGGATCAGCAAAGTAGGTCGACATTAAAATACAGGCAGAGATATCATCAATCGGAGCGCGCTCATGTTTAATCCAGCCATTTTCCCATGCTATCTCACGCGCGGCGACCGATGTTAGGCGCTCATCGCATAGAGATACGATGACAGGTAAATGCTGCTCCATGATTCTATGTGCTAGACGACGGGCAAATTTATGTGCTCGTTTTGACAGCATAGAGCTGCTACCGTCCATATTTAACGGCAGTCCGACTACTACCTTTGCCACGCCCCAAACCTTGATAATACCGAGTAGATTATCCCAATCAGGTTGCCCATTATTCATCGCTAAAATATCAAAGGCACGCGCCGTTTCTGTCAAGCTATTACCGAGTGCCATGCCCATTTTTTTAACCCCATAATCTAAGGCTAAGATAAGGTGTGGCTTAATCGCTGGCTCAGCAACGCTAGTATCAGTACTATCTTTTATAAGAGTGCTATCTACCATAATAAGGGATGTTTCCTAGTTTTAGTTCTGTATTCGTTCAGCATATGAGATTAAGCATGACCGATGTCACTGCTTAAATAATCAAAATTAACCCCAATCTTATCGGCGGCTATTTGCCAACGTTCCTCAAAAGGCGTATCAAACAATAAGTTTAAATCAGCAGGGCATACCAGCCAGTCGCCGTTAGCAAGCTCACGATCGAGCTGTTTTTTACCCCAGCTGGCATGACCTAAACAGAGCTGATAATGACCAACGCCTTGACCGGCTGCAATACGTTTGAGGATATCTTGGCTGGTAGTGATGCAGACATTTTCTGAAATCGCAAAAGACGATGCCCATTCTGGCTGCCCTGTATGCAGTACAAAGCCAACCTCAGGGTACATAGGTCCACCTTCTAATGCCAGATCTTCCATCACCTGTGCGTCTGTAACCTCAATATCCAGATCTTCTAGCAGTTTTCCCACGCGTGCCTGCTCTAATGGACGATTGACCATCAGACCGAGGGCGCCGTGTTTATCATGACGACAGATATAAATCAGCGCCTGCTCAAACCGTGGGTCTGACAGTTCAGGCGCCGCGATTAAAAAATGATGGGTCAAATTGGCTTTGGACATAGAGACAAACGCAACCTACTAATAAAGGTAAAATAACAGAGCTGACACCACTATATGGCGATAATGAATAAAAAATCAACTAAAGCAAGGATTTAGCAATAAAAAGGTGTTTATGGTGGTCAATCAATGATCATTTAACATCGCTCAATAAACTGCGCGCATGGTCACGAGTGACATCGGTGATAATAACGCCACCAGACATACGTGCCAGCTCATCGACTTGCGCGCTCTCGGTTAAGATGACAAGCTCACTTTCAGTTTGCTCGTCATGGTGTTTTTGTACCAAGATATGCTGATGCGCTTGCGCGGCGACTTGGGCTTGGTGGGTAATGGCTAGTAATTGCTGCGTTTGCCCAAGGGCGCGCAACAGCTCGCCCACCACTTGCGCCGTACCGCCACTGATACCAACATCAACTTCGTCAAAGACTAGCATAGGTTTTGCCGCATTATTATCTGCATTGGTCGCTTGCAATACCTGCATCACTAGTGCCATACGCGATAACTCACCGCCTGAAGCGATTTTGTGTAGCGGCTGCATCGGCATACCGACGTTGGCGCTGAATAATAAGTCGATATCATAACAGCCTTGTCCATTATATTGGCTGACATCGGTCTTTTTGGTAAAAACGAATTCACAACGTGCATTAGGTAGGGCAAGCGGCTGTAGTTGCTTAATCAGCTGTTTGCTGACAATCGGGGCAGCTTTAGCCCGTTTTTTATTTAGCTCAGTTGCTAGTGCTACATACTCTTGCCATGCTTGCTCAATTTGTGCCGCCATTGCATCACTGCTTGGCTCGTTTTCTAATTGTTCTAATTGCGCTTCCCAGCCTTTTGCTTCATGAATCAAGTCGCTCGCTGGCAAGTTATGCTTACGTGATAGGCGATGACCTAAACTGATTAAACTGTCTAATGACTGCAAACGCTCAGGGTCAGGCAATTGCTGCTCAGCGTAATCTGATAGCAACCCTGTCACTTCTGTGATTTGCTGCTGCGCTAAATGTAGCTGTTCTGAGGCTTGCTCAAAGGTTTGGCTCACGCTCATTTGATTGTCGCATAGTTTAATTGCTTGCCCGAGCAAGGTCATTACATCGGGCTCATCGGTATCATTATCGAGTAAATGCAAACCATGACTGGCCTCGATCATTAGTGCTTCAATATTAGATAATTCTTCGTGTTCCGCTTCTACTTCTGCATAATCAACGACCAATAACGGTGCGATATCTGCTAACTGGCTTTGCAACAGTTGAATACGATCTTGGCGCTGAGCTTCACGGCTAGCGAGATCGTCAGCGCGGCGTTTAAGTTGCTGATAAGCTTGATAGCTACTTGAAGTCTGCGTAGCAAGAGAAGTTATCTGTGCCATTTCATCTAGCCATTGCACTACAAATTGTGGCTTGAGTAGCGCCTGCTGAGCATGTTGACTATGAATATTGACCAGCAATGCACCTAAACTCTTAAGCTCAGCCAAACTGACAGGTGTGCCATTTAACCATGCTTTTGAGCGCCCTGTATTGCTAAGCTGGCGGCGAATCAATACATCTGGCTCTTCTAACGCCCGCTCATTTTTGGCAAACCATTCAGCAATAATACTATTGTTTTCTACATCAAATTGCGCGTAGATATCCGCGTGCGCCGCGCCATGCCGGACCATCGCACTGTCTGCGCGCTCGCCTATACATAAAGACAGCGCATCGAGTAATAGCGATTTGCCAGCACCCGTCTCACCAGTGATGACATTGAAGCCTTCAGCCACACTCAGCTCATGCTGAGCAATTAACGCAAACTGATTTAAAGTTAATGATACTAGCATCAACGCCTCTCATGACAGACAACAAACCTCAAATACGATGTCATATCATACGAGGAGGTCATCTTTACAATAGGTTAAATAAAGGAATGAATCGGTTCAGTTCATACTGCAACATAGATAAATGCAATTGGCAAATAGTATGGTGGCAAATAATCTTAAATACAAATATTAAAGGTAATCAATAACATCACTTAAAGCCATCATAATAAGCGGAACTTTTCTGCGGCTGTAACAAACTTTATAGATATAATGTGGTAGCATAATCTCACATAATGATAAACTCTTACCACCAGATTTTCGTGCATTCTACGACAGAGCAGTTAGCTTGTAGAACATGATACAAACCTGTGTGTCAGTAACTATCAGTAATAAATGGTTATTTTTAAACCTATAAGATAAATCAATTCTATAATCATCGCACAGCAAAGTAAAAATGATTTAGAGTCGATGGTAAAAGGTAGATATAACAACGCTTATCTAAGCATTTGCTTATCTACACATTCAATTTGGTTTTTTAGTTGGCAATAATTATTTGATAAGGAAGCCACTATGACAGCGGCGCAATTTACTAATGTAACAGTCAATGCTCAAGCCACGATATCCTATGATGGTCGTTGCTCAAGCCATACCATTATGTTCGAGGACGGTCGTCATAAGACATTAGGTGTTATCTTACCTTGTGATAATTTGGTCGAGCATTATCACTTTAGTACCAATACATCTGAACGTATTGAAATCACTAGCGGTGAGTGCGAAGTCAAAATAAATGGGGAAGAGGAGTTCAGCTACTACCGCGCAGGACAGTCATTCGTGGTTGAAGGTAATAGTGGTTTCAATTTACGCACAGAACAGATCGTTCAGTATATCTGTCACTTAGAAGGCTAATACGTCTTAAAGTGTCGTTAGATAATTGATGAAGCCAAAAGCCAATGATTCCAAAGAAATAAATCTTATCAGGTTTATTTCTTTTTTTTGCTGACATTATTTAGATGAAGCTGGTCATTAATTGCTACAATTACACATCTCTATTTTTATTGCATGTTTTTTATAACACTGTGCAATACCCACTTTATAATCAATAGGCCTACTATGGCAAAACCTACCTATTTTTATGGCATTCATGCCATTGATGCCTTGCTCGAATACCGTCCTCTTGATGGATTGAGCTTGTTTGTACAGCAAGGGCGCGAGACTGACAGTCATGTACAGTCTATTATGGCGCAAGCACGTGATAATGGCATCAGTATTCAACCAACGCAAAAAGACAAACTTACTCAGCTGTGTGGTAGCCCGCAACATCAAGGCGTAGTGCTGAACGCCCGTCCTTTAGGCTTTGCTGATGAAGGTTTGCTAGATACGCTTGCTGGTCGAGATGATTGTTTGTTACTGGTACTAGACCAAATTACGGACGCCCATAATTTTGGCGCTTGTTTGCGTACAGCAGTAGCCATGGGTGTCGATGCAGTCATTTGTCCGAAACATCATGCAGCTAGCTTGACGCCAACGGTTGCCAAGGTATCAGTCGGCGCGGCTGAAATGATGCCTATTGTTAGCGTAACCAATCTGGCACGCACGCTGACAAAAATTAAAAATGCCGGCGTTTTTGTGTTTGGTACCGCTCTTAATGCCGATGCCAAACCAATCCATGCTGCAGATCTGACTGGTAAAACGGCTATTATCATGGGTTCAGAAGGTGAGGGGATGCGTCGCCTGACAACAGAAAGCTGCGATGAGCTGGTTTATATTCCGATGTCAGGCAACGAGCATGGCAACTTGCAAAGCTTGAATGTCAGTGTGGCGACAGGTATGGCTTTGTATGAGATTAATCGGCAGCGAACTTTAGCTGCTGGGCAAGCTTAAGATAGTCTTGATGGAGCGGCTCTAATTGTACATATAGGGCCGCAAGATCACTCTCATTTAATACCACATCATCCGCATGACGATTGCGCTCTTCACGGCTAAGCTGATTGACCATAATGGCTTCAATTTTTTGCACACTTAGCGCATCACGTTGACTGGCTCGTGCAAGTTGGGTATTTTCTGTGGCATCCATCACCAAAATACGTTGACATAAATTGGCAAGCCCGGCTTCTGCTGCTTCAATCAATAGCGGCGCTGACAACACCACATACGGCGAGGTACTCTCTGCCAATTGCTTTTTTGCAGCTTCGCGTATCGCGGGATGGGTAATCGCTTCAAGCTCAATTAGAGCATCAGGGTAAGTAAAAACATGGGTTCGTACAGCGGCGCGGTCCATATCGCCATCAGCATTTAGCACCCAATCTCCAAATTTCCTCTGGATTTTGCGCAACGTTGAGCTGCCTTTGACCACCACTTCATGTGCAATGACATCTGCATCAATAATATCGATTCCCTGCTGTGCGAACCAGTCGCTGGCGGCTGATTTGCCACTGCCGATACCACCCGTTAAACCTACTACCAATGTTTTACTTTTATGCTCAGGCGTTTGTGGCTGATGCGAATAAGATGAAGGTGCTGCTGCGTATTTTGACATAATGATGACTTATCTGACTGATAGAAGGATAATGACTGTACTCAATGAAAGGTTAAGATAACTGATTGAGAAGTGACTACTGCTTAAGTATACATGCCTAAATACCAATTAACGATATCTGAGCCGTATAACAACGCCACAATACCGGCAATAGCAATATAAGGACCAAAGGCAAAAGGTTTGCTCTCGCCTTGCTTTTTCATCAAGATAAGCCCAACGATGGAGCCAAGTAAAGACGACAGAAGGATAATCAATGGTAACATCAGAGGACCAAGCCAAGCGCCCAGTACTGCCAATAGTTTAAAATCACCTTGTCCCATACCATGCTTTTTGGTGATTAAATAAAATATCTTGACCACTATCCATAACGATAAAAATCCCAATAACAAGCCCCATATCGACTGAGTAGGGGGCACAAACCAACCTTGTGAGTTTACAGCCAGTCCTAGCCCTGCTAATGGAAAAGTTAAGCGGTCAGGCAATAACTGTGTATCAAAATCGATACCAGTTAAGGCGATCAGTGTCCAGACCAAAACCAATGCTGATAGTCCAGCCATGCTGACGCCGAACTGATAAATGACCAATACAGATAGCAGCGCAGTGACCAGCTCCACGACAGGATAGCGTAGTCCGATAGCAGCTTTGCAATCTGAGCAACGTCCGCGTAGTAATATCCAGCTGATTAAAGGGATGTTTTCATACCACTTAATTTTGTGGGCACAGTGCGGGCAGCGCGATGCTGGTTTACTTAAGGTAATAGGTGTATCAGTGGCAACAATATTAACTATTGGCATCGTATGCTCACGCGGCATATCTGCTTGCTCATACATAAACTGGCTACACTCTTTTCGCCAAGCCGATACCATCATCAATGGAGTGCGATGAATTACCACGTTTAAGAAGCTACCGACGCACAGCCCTAGTAGACCAAATACGACCAAAGCGATTGTCATATTTTCTTGTAGTAACTGTATAAATTGCATGAATTAGCTGTCCTTTAATTAGCTTTCAACCTACTACTGAGCCCATCTGGAAGATTGGTAAGTACATGGCAATGACCAAACCACCAACTAATACGCCAAGTACCGCCATAATAAGCGGCTCCATCAAGCTGGTCAAACCATCAACAGCGTTATCAACTTCGTTTTCATAATAGACTGCTACTTTATCGAGCATCTCTTCTAAGCTACCAGACTCTTCACCGATACCTACCATTTGAATAGCAAGACTTGGAAATAAATTAGTTGAACGTATTGAGAACTGTAATTGTTGTCCCGTAGAGACGTCATTTTTGATTTGCTGAATAGCGTTATAGAAAACTATATTATTGGCTGCACCAGCAGTAGAATCGAGCGCATCAATAAGCGGTACGCCGGCAGCAAAAGTCGTAGACAGCGTACGAGCAAAACGCGCAATCACCGCTTGGTAAGCGATATTGCCGAATATTGGGGCTTTTAATACTGCACGGTCTAAGACATCGCGAAATTTCTTTGAACGCTTCTTAGCTTCTGAAAACCCAATAATAGCGCCACCAATAAATACAATTAAGATGAACCACCATGCTTGCATCCACTCAGACATACCTACGACCATTTGGGTAAAAGCAGGTAATTCTGCACCAAAAGAGCCAAATAAATCAGCAAACACTGGAACGACTTTAACAAGCAAAATAATGGTGACAATAATAGCAACTACAACGACCGCGATAGGATATTTCATGGCTTTTTTAATTTTAGCTTTTAACAGCTCGCTTTTCTCTTTATAAGTCGCAACTCGCTCCAGCATAGTTTCTAACGCACCTGACTGCTCGCCAGAATCAACAAGCGAGCAAAAAAGATCGTCAAAATAGCGGGGATGGCGACGTAATGCCGATGAAAAAGTGCCACCAGCTTCGATATCGGCTTTAATTTGTAACACCAAGTCTTTCATACTCGGATTATCTAGAGAGTCCGCGACAATCTCAAAGGATTGAGTCAATGGCACCCCAGCTTTCATCATAGTTGCCAATTGACGTGCAAAAATAGCAATATCGATAGGCTTGATAGACTTTTTAAAGGTGTATAAGGGTTTTGGCTTTTTCTTGATACCTTTAACCGTAATACCTTGTTTGCGCAACGTGGCTTTGGCAAGCTCTAAGCTACGACTGGTCGTCTCACCTTTTACCTTTTGCCCGCGACGGTTGACGCCATCATATACAAAGTCTAACAGCATGTCGGTCTTAGCTTTTGCCATGTCCGTTCCTTCAAAAAATGGTCTGATATAGTCCAATATAGATAATGCCTGCTATAAAACGTAGTTAACCCATTGTTTTAAGCGGATATACTTTATTTTAGCGCAAAAAACCAGTGTTTATCTGTTTTATTTTTCCTACTGGATATTATTGTTTAATAGTAATTAAACAACAAGCTTTACGGACATAATGAAATTTACTCAGAGTAATATCTGTACCAAACTTTTCAACCAAATATGCTATTCAGAAGTCACGCGCATCATTTCTTGAATACTGGTGACACCTTGTAAAACCTTTAAAACACCAGAGCGACGTAAGTCTCTAAAACCGTTTTTTAGCGCCGCATCTTTGATGTCTATCGCGTTACCATCTTCCATGATAATACGTGAAATATCTGGAGTGACTTTCATCACCTCATAAATGCCCACACGTCCTTTGTAGCCTTCACGGCACTCATTACAACCGACTGGCTCGTAGATGACATTGTCTGTATTGTCCAAATCTGTATCTGTAAAACCAAGCTCAAGCAGACTTTGACGCGGAATATTGATAGGTTTTTTACAGTTTTTACATAAGCGCCGTGCCAATCGTTGGGCAATGACCAAGTTCACGGAAGTGGCAATATTAAAAGAAGCGACACCCATATTGCGTAATCGCGTTAACGTTTCAGGCGCTGAATTGGTATGTAAGGTTGAAAGTACCATGTGCCCTGTCTGTGCTGCTTTAATCGCAATCTCAGCAGTTTCAAGATCACGAATCTCACCAACCATCACAATATCAGGATCTTGGCGTAAGAAAGACTTAAGGGCGGTGGAGAAAGTCAGCCCCACTTTTGGGTTGACGTTGACCTGATTAATACCTTCAAGGTTAATTTCGACAGGATCTTCGGCAGTCGAGATATTGGTCGAACCAGTATTCAGGATGTTAATACCAGTATAGAGTGAGACGGTTTTACCAGAACCAGTGGGACCAGTAATTAGGAGCATGCCTTGCGGTTTATGTAACGCCTCCAAAAACATATCTTGTTGGTCAGGCTCATAGCCCAACGCTTCAATACCAAGCATGGCTGATGAGGGATCTAGAATACGCAAAACCAGTTTTTCGCCAAACAAGGTAGGTAGGCAACTTACCCGAAAATCGATGGCCTTATTTTTAGATATCTTTAGCTTAATACGTCCATCTTGAGGGACACGGCGCTCTGAGATATCCATTTGTGACATTACTTTTAAACGCGCAGCAATTTTCCCCGCGAGTTGTACGGGCGGGTTGGCCATTTTTTGCATCACACCGTCGACTCGAAAGCGCACTCGATAGCTTTTTTCATAGGGCTCAAAATGTAAGTCGGACGCACCCATACGAATGGCATCTACTAGCATTTTATTAACAAACTTGACGACCGGTGCTTCCTCGACGCTATCAGAGATTTTGGTCTCACCGTCATCTTCTTCTTGATTCTCATCAAAGCCAATATGCAAATCACTATTAGAAAAGCTATCAAAATTTTGCATGCTATCAGCATAGAAGCTTTCAATACGCCTTTTAAGCTTATCTTCTTCGACTACAACGGTTTCAATTGACAAGCGAGAGTTAAAGGCAATCGCATCAATCGCATCGATACGGGTCGGATCGCTCAGTGCCACAAATAAGCGTTGCCCACGCTTAAACATTGGCAAGGCATTAAACTTACGGACGATTTTTTCGTCGACCAAGTCTTTTGGGATGACCTCTGAGCTTAGCGCATCAAGATCAAATAAAGGATCGCCGAATGCTTGCGATAGCATTTGAGCCAATTGATAGGCATTGGCGAGCTTATGCTCTACCAGATAAGAGACCAGTCCTACTTGCTGCTGCTGCGAATCAGTCTGTGCCGCTTTCATATGCGCTTCGCTTACGATACCTTCGCTAATCAGCTGCTGTGCTAAGCCACCGTATTTACTGGTTGTGATAGACATTAAGACTTCTCCTTGCTCGATATCTGGTAGGCGATAGATTTACCTAAATAGCAGGCTATTCACCATGTTTTACTTATTGCCATTTTATCGTTGATAGTTGAGCTAATTATTAAAATAGTTATTTTAAATATGGCTTTGAGATAAAAAAATCGATTGTCTGCACTTTATCCTATATTGAGAAAATCATATAGGGATTTACGTGAGCGCAAAGGTTTTATAGAGTGTAGGGCTCGATTCGCTAATCAAAAATAATTATTCAGCAATAGTTACTAAAGCAACGGTTGAAAGGTCAGTTTTGATTTGGGGCGCACTATACTATAGCACTTGTGAAATATTTGTTATACTTGCGCGCATATTAGCCATATTGGCAGCCATATATAAGACAAGGTAGAGAAGAATGCAAGCTTGGGTAATTGGAAATTGGAAGCAGAATCCAGCAACGAGCCATGACGTAAACGCACTACTGGACGACTTATGCGCTGCTATTAGTACAACCAAGCAAATGAGCCACGATAACTCCGCGCGTTGTCAAATAATGGTAGCACCAAGCTTCATACATTTAGCAGCAGTGAATGGTCGCCTAAAAGACACCTCAATACTGTGCGCAGCTCAAGACGTTAGTGGACACAGTGCCAGTGTTGGTGCTTATACAGGTGAATGTTCAGCGCAGCAGATAGTCGATGCTGGAGCGACTTGGACAATCCTTGGTCACTCAGAGCGCCGTCAGTATCATCAAGAATCTAACGATTCTTTATTGCAAAAAATGATTCATGCGTTGTCACAAGATTTAGGCGTGGTATTTTGCATTGGTGAAAGCCAAGCGCAATATGATACCAAGCAAACGCTTGAAGTCATTGATAATCAGTTAGCAGTTATCAAAGAATTCATTACACAGCAGCCAGAACTTATTGAGGCATTACCGACTCGTCTCATTATTGCTTATGAGCCAGTATGGGCAATAGGTACAGGTAAAGTGCCAACGGTAGCAGAAGTCAGCGCCACTCATAAGCATATCAAGCGAACGTTGGCAGGATTTGCCGACTCATTGTCTAATATGACGGTTTTGTATGGCGGTAGTGTCAATGCTGATAATGCTAATAGCTTTGCTGCTGATCCTATGATTGATGGCGCTTTAGTTGGCGGTGCTTCATTGAAAGCTGACAGCTTTCTGACGATTGCCACTGCTTTTAGCCAAGCCAGTATCTAGTAGATTCTTGATAGATATAATAAAAACGTGAGTCTTTATTGTAATTGTTATTCACAAAATGTCTTTATCAGTTGGCAAAAGTGGGTTTAACAGTGCCCTTGCAATCGTGTACAATACGCCCTATTTATATCATCGATATGGCAACATTTACCGCCAATCTTTATCACTATTACACCATACGATTTGTTTTTCGTTATCAGTCGTCATTACGCGGCAAAAGAGGCCACCATGTTTACGTTTATATTAGCCCTGCATATTATCGTGGCGATTGCCATGATTGGCTTGATTTTGATACAGCATGGTAAAGGGGCAGATGCAGGGGCTTCTTTTGGTGCCGGCTCATCAGGTACAGTATTTGGTGCGGCGGGCACTGCCAACTTCTTAACACGCGCGACAGCAGTGTTGACCGCCATATTTTTTATCACTAGTATGACCCTTGCGGTCCATGCTCGTAAGCAGGCAGAAGATCAGTTTCGTCTAGATGCACCAGTTTCAGCACCACAAACACCGCGGCCTTTGACACAAAATCCTCAGTAGCTGCTGTTACTCTAGTTTTTTAAGTAGGCAGCCCTTGCTATTTGAAAGCGTTACATTTACAATGCTTTTTCTGTTTTTACAAGTCTTAGACCTTTGATGCTTACCTTACGCGTCAACTATAATGGGTATTGAGAATATAGAGAGAACAGTTAGAGTAATGCGATTGTGGTGGAATTGGTAGACACGCCATCTTGAGGGGGTGGTGGCGCAAGCTGTGGGGGTTCAAGTCCCCCCAATCGCACCAAGTTTTAAAGTTGTATCGTATTAAGTGAGTTGTTCATAAATAGCTAAGATTTTTAATTTAAATTATTTTTAAATAAAGATTGACACTACTATAAAACCTCCCTATAATACGCGTTCTAGATTGATGCGGGGTGGAGCAGTCTGGTAGCTCGTCGGGCTCATAACCCGAAGGTCGTTGGTTCAAATCCAGCCCCCGCTACCACTTTTTATACTGATGTTTTGCACACTAAATTTGTCAGTAACAATTAGCCCACCATTATGCTTGTGGGTTTTTTTGTATCTGGCGGTCTGTGTAATCGCGATATCTATCCTACTTATGCTAAGCTCTATGTCTATAGAGTGCGATACCATTTATAGAAGCTTGTCATCACATGTCATTCATGGCGCGATGATACTTAAGCACACTATCTTTTATTCCTCACTCTTTTATCGATAGTACTGCTTTATAAGTAATAAAAGCATAGCGCGGCTGAGCTTGATATTTGTTAAGCTTACCCTGATATAAATACCCGGTAGATATCATTTGTGTTTATGCTTTAAGCATAAGACAATCACTGTGGTTTAAATAACGATAGGTTCTTATTAAATAATGATGAAGAAAAACTTCAGCAGGATTTATTAAGTAAGATAGATAAGTGAATAGGAAAATATAAATAGATTATGAAGCTTTCGACCAAAGTTACAGAATTGACTAATATCATTGCCCCTGCCGTCGCGGCTTGCGATGTGGCACTATGGGGTATCGAGTTTGCACCGCAAGGTAATCGCTCTTTGTTACGCATTTATATTGAGGCATTGCCAGAAGAGCAAGCTCAAAATAAACAAGTAACGATTGAAAACTGTGCAGCAGTGAATCACCAAGTGAGCGGTATTCTTGAAGTTCATGACCCGATTTCCGGTGAGTTTATTTTAGAAGTCTCTTCACCTGGTTTTGACCGTGCGTTCTTTTCAGATGAGCAAATGCATGCTTATGTCGGTCAGACAGTGAGCTTGCGTTTGATACAAGCGATTGGTGAAGGTGATAAAAAACGCCGTAAAGCAACTGGTACTTTAAACAGTATCGATGCCACCTCTTTAAAGCTGACTGCCACTGATGGTGAGCAGTTTGAGATTGCATTAAGCAATATTGATAAAGCCAATTTGATTTACGAAGATGCTTAATCTATTCGCTATTAGACCTTTTAGTGTATAAACGCAGTTAGTCTAATAGCTTAGATGACTGATGGTGAAAATATAGAGTAAGTCAAAAATTATAAAATTTAAGTCAATTAAAAAATGATAGGACAGGCATAGTATGAGTCGTGAAATCTTAACGGTAGTAGAAACTGTCAGTAACGAGAAGGGCTTAAATCCTGAAGATATCTTTGAAGCAATCGAAGATGCTTTGGTCGTCTCGACTAAGAAAAAAGTATATACCGATCAGCCGGAAGTAGAAGTGCGGGTCTCAATTGACCGTACAACAGGCGATTATGATACTTATCGTTATTGGACAGTGGTTGCAGATGAAGACCATGAAATGCCTGCTTGTCAGCTTGCGATTACTGACCTTGATCAAGAAGAATGGTCAATCGGTGATATTAAAGAAGAGCAAATTGAGTCGATCGAGTTTGGTCGTATTGCTGCCACTCAAGCCAAACAAGTTATCATCCAAAAGATTCGTGAAGCTGAGCGTAATTTAGTAGCAGATGCTTTTGAGCCACGTGTTGGCGAGATGATGTATGGCGAAGTCAAAAAACAAACCCGTGATGGTTACATCATTGACTTAGGTGATAATGCTGAGGGTTATCTGTCACGTGATCAGATGCTGCCACGTGAGCAATTGCGCGCAAAATCGCGTATCAATGCCATCTTATATCATGTGAACCGTGAAAATCGCGGCGCTCAGTTGCTTCTATCACGTACTCATCCTGAAATGCTCTCGGCATTGATGCAAAAAGAAGTGCCTGAGATTGCAGAACAAATTATCGAAATCCGTAACGTCGCGCGCTTACCGGGTACTCGTGCTAAAATAGCGGTTAAGACCAACGATCATCGTATCGATCCGGTTGGTGCTTGTATTGGTATGCGTGGTACACGTATCCAAGCAGTACAGCAAGAGCTTGATGGCGAGCGTATTGATGTAGTGGTTTGGTCAGATGATCCTGCCCAATTTATCATCAGCGCTTTAGAGCCTGCAGACGTAAGCAGTATCATCCTAGATGAAGATACGCAAACGGCTGATATTATCTTTAGTACCAATGATCAGCTAGCACGTGCGATTGGCTCACAAGGTCAAAACGTACGCTTAGCTTCTGAGCTGACCGGCTATAAGCTAAATATGATGCTAGAAGAAGAGTATCAGCAGCGTCAAGCAAACGAATCTAAAGCATTCATTGAACTATTCTATGAACGCCTAGAAGTGGATAAAGACCTAGCACAAGCGCTTGTCGATATTGGTTTCACCAGTATTGAAGAAGTGGCTTATGTACCTGTCGAAACCTTTTACGATATTGAAGGATTAGATGATGAAGCGATTGATATGATCCAAGAGCGTGCGAAAGAAGTCGTTATTGCAGACGAATTGGTCAAACAACAGAACATGAAAGAGCCAAGTCAGGAACTACAAGATCTTGAAGGAATGACAGTCAGTTGGGCTTATAAAATGGCTCAAAAAGACATCATTACGGTGGATGACTTGGCAGAACAAGCCGTCTTCGACTTAGAAGATATCGAAGACTTAGATACTGAAACCGCAGGAAAACTCATCATGAAAGCTCGGGAATCTTGGTTCAATGAATAAGCGGTAACTGCATATCGCTGTCTTTTGGTGATATGCTATCGATAATAAAGTGCTGGTATGAGCAAAATTTATATCAGCCTTACCCCAATCATTTGTAGCCAACAACTGAATTGAACATATAGCAAATAATAGACAGTAGGTGATAATAAATGGCAGATAAGACCGTCAAAGAACTGGCAGATATGGTAAGCAAAACCGCAAGTGCTGTACAACAGCAATTGGTAGATGCTGGACTGCCTGCGCGTGCAGAAGGTGACTTAGTCACCGAGCTTGAGCAGGAAAAGTTGGTGACGTATTTAAAGCAAAGTCATGGTCAGGAAGAAAAGCGTCGCATTAGTCTGAAGTCTAAAACGACTAGTACTGCGCGTGTGACTGGCTCTTCGGGCAAATCTAAGAGCGTCAATGTTGAAGTGCGTAAAAAGAAAGTGTTCGAGAAGCCTGATCCAGAAAAGATGGCTGAAGAATTGGCTGCACGTGAGCAAGCGATGATTGAGTCGCAAGCGCGTGCTGCTAAAGATGCCGAAGACCGTGCTGCTACTAAGAAAAAATCTGAGGAGCGTCAAGCTGCTACTTTAGCTGCGATGCGTGCAAGCCTTGGCTCTAGCAAAAAGTCAGACGACAAGAATGACGATATTTCAACGTCAGTGGTTGTGAAAAAAGGCGGCAAGACTACTATTGAAGTTAAGCCGAAAGACCAACCTAAGAAGAAAGTTACAGCGACAAAACCAAAAGTTGAGACGGCAGTTGAGCGTAAAGCTCGTGAAGTGCGTGAAAAAGAAGAAGCTCGTTTACGCGAGATCGAAACTGAAACACGCCGTACCCAAGCTGAAGAAGCGCAAAAGCGTACGCTTGAGCAAATGCGTAAAATGGCTGGTCAATATACTGATCAGCCCGCAACTGAAGTTCGTAAAGATGAGCCATTGGCAGAAGGTTTGGTCGGTGACGCATTAGAAGAATCGTTTGAGAAAGAACGTCGTGAAATCAAGCGTGGCACCAGTACCACTAGTGCCCGTGGCCGTGGTCGTCGTAAAAATCAAGACGAGCGTGAAATTAAGAACCGCAAAAACGGTCTACGTTCAAGCCAGTCTTCACAGCATAAATTTGAAAAGCCTGTCGAAAAAATTGTTTATGATGTAGAAATCAGTGAGCAAATCACGGTTTCTGATCTTGCCCAGCGCATGGCAGTGAAAGCTCGTGAAGTGACTAAGTTACTCATGAAAATGGGTGAAATTGCTCGCGAATCAGACATGATTGATCAAGCAACCGCTAGTCTAATTGTAGAAGAGATGGGTCACAATCCAGTACCCGTCAGTGATACTAAAGTTGAAGACGATCTACAAGATGCTGTTGATGAGCGCAGCAGTAACGTACAAACGCGTCCACCAGTAGTCACTATCATGGGTCACGTTGATCATGGTAAGACGTCATTACTAGATAAAATCCGTGAAACGAAAGTGGCTACGGGCGAAGCAGGTGGTATTACTCAGCATATCGGTGCTTATCATGTGAAAACAGCACGTGGTGTTATTACTTTCCTTGATACTCCAGGTCACGCTGCCTTTAGTGCAATGCGCTCACGTGGTGCTCAAGCGACAGATATCGTTGTATTGGTCGTTGCTGCAGATGACGGCATGATGCCGCAAACTGAAGAAGCGATTGATCATGCTCGTGCTGCTGGTACGCCGCTGATTGTTGCTATCAACAAAATGGATAAGCCAAGTGCTGATCCTGATCGTGTTCTTAACGAGTTGACTGCAAAAGAAGTGGTATCGGAAGATTGGGGTGGCGATACTCCTATGGCTCGTATCTCAGCCAAGACAGGTGATGGTATTGATGAGCTGCTAGAGCTTATTAGCTTACAAGCTGAGCTAATGGAATTAGAAGCACCATTAGATGGTCCTGCTCAAGGTGTGGTTATTGAGTCAAGACTTGAAAAAGGTCGTGGTCCTGTCGTTAGTGTCCTTGTCAAAAAAGGTACATTAAAACAAGGCGATTTAGTCTTAGCTGGTGAATATTACGGTAAAGTTCGTGCGATGACTGATGAACATGGCAAACGTATTCAATCAGCTGGACCTTCTATCCCTGTAGAGATATTAGGCTTACCTGAAACGCCGGCAGCTGGTAGTGAATTCTTAGTCTTAACGGACGAGAAAAAAGCCCGTGAAGTCGCGGACTTTAGAACCAACCGTGAGCGCGAGCGTCAGCTAGAGCGTCAAAACGCGATGCGTCTAGAGAGCATGTTTGATCAGATGGAACAGGGTAATGTTTCATACCTAAATATCGTTCTAAAAACCGATGTTCGTGGCTCGCTTGAAGCACTACTTGCTGCATTGAATGAGTTATCGACGGATGAAGTTAAAGTCCGTGTGATCAGCTCAGGCGTTGGTCCTATCTCTGAGTCAGATGTGACGCTAGCAGAATCTAGTGAAGCGGTATTATTAGGCTTCAACGTTCGTGCAGATGCTACCGCACGTCGTAAATCAGATTCTGCCAACATGGATATCCGCTATTACAGCGTTATTTATGGCTTGATTGATGATGTGAAAGCGGCAATGAGCGGTATGCTTGCGCCAGAACATCGCGAGAAAATCTTAGGTGTTGCAGACGTTCGTGAAGTATTCCGCTCTAGTAAGTTTGGTGCAGCTGCTGGTTGTATGGTGGTTGAAGGTACGATTTATCGCAACAAACCTATCCGTGTATTACGTAATGACCAAGTTATCTTTACTGGTCAATTACAGTCATTACGTCGCTACAAAGAAGACGTTAATGAAGTACGTACGGGCATGGAATGTGGTCTAGCCGTCCGCGGTTACGATGTAGAAGCTGGTGATAAAATCGAAGTCTTTGAGATTCAAGAGTTCGCACGTACTATCTAAAGTCACTGGTGAAATTAGGATGGTGCATCATGCAACCCGCTTTATTAACTGCGCATGGCATGATGGATTAGCTATCTTATAAATATTCAGCTGTACTTAGGCCTAACAGGTACATCCTGCTAGGCCTTTTTTAACAAATATTAGTCGTTAAACTTATTAATAAATGATTATATTGATCAATAAAAACAAGGTAATAACATGAACCAACGTTTACAACGTTTAGCTGATCAGATTCAGCGTGAGCTTGCTGTCCTTATCCGTGACGCGGTCAATGATCCGCGTCTGACAGGTTTTGTCACTATCTCTAGTGTTAAAGTCAGCCCAGATTTGGGCTATGCTGATGTGTATGTGACCATTATGGAGCCTGAGCTCAATGATGCCATGACCATGTCAAATCATGAAGAAAGCATCAAGGTGCTAAACAAAGCAGCAGGATTTTTGCGTACGGAGCTGAGCCATAGTTTAAAGACTCGCACAACACCGCGTTTGCGCTTTCATTATGATGAAGTGACTGCCCGTGGTAATTACATGATGGATTTAATCAGTAAAGCAGTTATTAAAACTGAAGAAAATGAATCTGACGAGCAAGAAAACGAAGAATAGAAGGGTAAAAGCCATTATGTCTATCGCGTCTACGCAAGCGGGTAAAAAGTCTAGTAATCACCCTAACAAGATTAAAGTTTCTGGTGTGATTTTAGTCGATAAGCCTCAAGGTATGACTTCTCAGCAAGTGGTTTCAAAGGTAAAATATTTATTTAAATCACCTAACCATGACAGCAAGAAAGCAGGTCATACCGGTACACTTGATCCAATGGCAACGGGATTATTGCCTATCTGTTTGGGTGAAGCGACCAAATTCAGTCACTATCAGCTTGATGCGGACAAATCCTATCAAGCGACTATTTTACTTGGCAGTCAAACTGATACTGGTGATGCCGATGGTCAAGTCACTGCTGAGGCACCGATTCCAGCGTTTGATGATGCACTGTTAGACAAAGTCGCTCAGCAGTTTTTAGGTGCCCAGCAGCAAATTCCACCGATGTATTCTGCCTTAAAAAAAGATGGCAAAAAACTCTATGAATATGCTCGTGCTGGTATAGAAGTAGACCGCCCGCCAAGAGACATTGTCCTTAAAGCCATTGAGTTAAAAGCAACCGATGAGCAGCAAATCCAGTTAACAGTAACTTGTTCAAAAGGCACTTATGTGCGTGTATTGGCAGAAGATATTGCTAAAGCGATGGGTACACTTGGACATTTAACGGCATTGCGCCGTCTACAAGTGGGTGATTTTAAAATCGATGAGACAATTGCGCTTGCAGATTTAGAAGCATTGCCATTAGAACAACGTCAGACATATCTATTGCCAGTAGATGCCTGCATTGATATTAGTGCTGAGCTGTCACTATCGTCAGAGCAGTGCGAGCGCGTACAAATGGGTCAACGCTTGAATGTTATCGATCAGTTGACTGATGATGTGCAAAGTTATATCACAACAGCTATCGATCAGCATTTAGCTGCTAACAATAACAGCGCTGCTGATAGTCAAAATATAGAAGATACTAACGATGATAACGAGCAGCAATTGGTACATGAAATACCGATAGATATTCGTCTTATTGATGAGCAGGGTGCGTTTATTGGTTTAGGGGCAGTGAGCTTAAATGGTCGATTGCAACCTAAAAAGCTGATTCAGTTGTAATTTCAACATGTAAATCTGGTTAGATTTATAACTTAAAAGCTGCAAAACTTACTAAGAGTTCACACAAATCACATATCGTCACATTTTATTGCAGGTTTCACCTATAGTGAAACCTGCTTTTTTTGTATCTTGATTAAGTCAGCTAGGGAAAGCATGACATGGATGAAAAGAATAATAAGAAAGTACAATATGAAAGGGTGATAATAATACAAAACGGATTTACTATAGATTATTGTTGAATAAAATAATAATAATAATGATAAATTTGAGCAGTAAAACTAAATAAAAATAACAAGACATTAATTCATATAAATTAATTTTTACAATTATAAGAAAATTATTCAGTCATAAATATAATTTACAAATAATAGGAGGTACTATGAAAACGATTGCTTTTTTACTTCATAACAACTTTGAACAAGCAGAATATGAAGAGGTTAACAACAAACTAAAAGCCAAAGGTTACAGCACACTTCTAATAACCACCAATAAAGAAAAAGAAGTCCAAGGTATGCAGCAAGACGTCAACAAAGGCGATACCTTTACCGCTGATATTTTTGCAAAAGATGCAAAACCTGTGGAGTATGATGCTTTAGTTTTGCCGGGTGGTACGGTTAATGCTGATACCATGCGTGGTAACGAAGATGCACATAGTATTATTACTGCAATAAATGAGGCTGGTAAACCGCTTGCTGTTATCTGCCATGCGCCTTGGATATTAATCAATACTGGTATAGCTAAGGGTAAAACGTTAACGGCTTATCATACTTTACAACTTGATTTAGAAAATGCTGGGGCAAAATTCGTAGACGCAAGCGTGCAGATAGACGGTAATCTGATTACTTCACGCAACCCAGATGATATTAATAATTTCGTCGCAGCGATTGATAAAGCTTTAACATAAGTTCTAATCGTTTTAACTTAGAGTAATTTTTATTCATTATCTATAAGGATATAACACGATGACACAGCCTAATCCAAACGATACCAAATTTGAGCAACAACGTTCTGATTCTGCTAAAGCAGCGCTTAAAAGCCAGACGGAAGATAATCATACAGAAGACACTGAAGCTGCCGCAGAGCGTATTGCTGATAACTTGGAAACGAAGGAAGATAAATAGCTTCTTAAGTATGAATATATGAGTTAAATGTAAATAGGAGTTACTATGAGCAATTCAGTAAAAAATATGGATGAGCAAGAACAAGAGATTAATCAACTTGTAGAAGATATCAATCCTCGTGCTGATAACTCTCCTGATAGTTTAGCAGAAGCTACGACTGTGCCTTTAGCAGACGATGAGCTAGGCGGTACGGCTAGTGAAGAAGATATCCAAAAAAATAAATAAGTCTTAGATTATAAGGCTGGTATCTACATTTCATGTTTACTTTTGATGGGTACTAACAATTTACTAAACTTACTTACCAATAATCAGATATTCTTAAAACCATAACAAAAAACTGCTGTTAGCCCAGCAGTTTTTTGTTATAATTGGCGTCATATTTAAATACGGTTTAGATTATTCTAAATGGTTTTAAATGACAGTTATGACTCATTGAGCTTGTCGTACACTAGGTCAACTCTAGTAATGCAGGGTTGTCCTGAATGACGTACAGGCTATTTTATTGACTATTCTATTGCCCCTTGATACTTAAACTTTTAAGGTTATCTTGGTGCTCTTAGCATTGCCGGAGAGATTTATGCTAACTAATGCCGATCGCGAACAAATCATTGCTCAATACCAACGTGGTGAAAGTGACACTGGTTCACCAGAAGTTCAAGTAGCTTTGTTAAGTGCTCGCATCAACGATCTACAAAACCATTTTAAAGCACATAAAGCGGATCACCATAGCCGCCGTGGTCTTATCCGTATGGTTAATACCCGTCGTAAACTGCTTGATTACTTAAAAGGTAAAGATCTTGGTCGCTATACCACCCTTATTAGCCAGTTAGGTCTACGTCGTTAATTTGACGACAGTAGTACAAATGGTTGCTAAAACGAGATATGCCTTAACTGGGAAGTATTTTAGATTTTTTGCGCAGCTATTTGGAACTTGCTTGTTGATATCGATAAAATAGATTTTTCTAAAAACGGTGTGGAATAGTTTCACGCCGTTTTTTTATGCTTATTAGTATGGTATGAGTTTAAGTACAGAAACAAAAGCTTATATTTAACTAATTATTAAGAAATAGATAGTAGTGCATTAGGTTGGTCAATGACCATAAATCACTGTAAAATGATGCCTTAGTCGGTTTTTGCACTGTTTATGATAGATAAACATGCATAGGTAAAGTAGTGAAGAGGCTCCATAGATGGAGTGGTTTTGATGCTATAAAAATTTAAATGATCGTTATAGCAAACCGAATTTTAGCATTAACCAATATGCAGGGCTAAGCGAGCTAGACAAGCCAGTAGCATAAGATAAATATTTGATAATAATAGTTTCGATAGACAGGATTTATAACTGTAAAGACAGTCAATTAGAAGCTATATACAAAGAATTTTAATGACAGATATCAGTGTTTTTTGTGCTGATATTATTTCGTCAGTCAATATTAGGAAAATTATATGACAATGTTTAATACCATTAAGCGTGAATTCCAATACGGTAACCAGCAAGTTGTTATCGAAACAGGACGTATTGCGCGTCAAGCCAACTCGATTTTAGTCCATATGGGCGGCGTTACTGTATTGGTAGCAGCGGTTGTAAAGTCTGATGCCAAAGAAGGTCAAAACTTCTTTCCATTGACCGTAAACTACCAAGAAAAAATGTATGCAGCAGGTAAAATTCCAGGTGCTTACGGCAAACGTGAAGGTCGCGCGAGCGAGTCTGAAACCTTAACCTCGCGTCTGATTGACCGCCCAATCCGTCCACTATTCCCTGAAGGCTATGTAAACGAGATTCAAATCACAGCGACGGTTGTGTCATCTGACAAAACTCAATCAGCGGATATCGCAGCACTAATCGGTGCTTCAGCAGCGTTAGCTATCTCTGATGCCCCGTTCAATGGTCCTGTTGCTGCGGCGCGTGTTGGTTTTATCAATGGCGAATACGTACTGAACCCGACCCTTGAAGAGCTTAAAGAAAGTGATCTTGACTTGGTCGTCGCTGGTACCAAGTCTGCAGTATTGATGGTTGAGTCTGAAGCTGCAGAGCTATCAGAAGATCAAATGCTAGGTGCGGTCTTATACGGTCATCAGCAGCAGCAAATCGTTATCGATAACATTGCCTCAATGGCAGAAGAAATTGGTACTGCTAAGCAACAATATACCGCTCCTGTACGCGATCAAGCATTAGAGACCAGCATGAAAGAGCAGTTCGGTACGCAAGTATCTGACGCTTATACCGTTACTGATAAGCAAGCTCGTTATGCGAAACTTGACGAAATCAAAGACGCTGCAATCGCGGCTCTTGCTGGTGATGCTGAGTCAGAGGCGTATAGCAATAATGTTGCTGAGCTTAAAGAAATCTATAACGATCTAAAATATCGTACCGTTCGTGACAATATCTTGTCAGGCAAGCCACGTATTGACGGTCGTGATTTAGAAACCGTTCGTGCCCTTGATGTACAAGTCGGCGTATTACCATTTACTCATGGTTCAGCATTGTTTACACGTGGTGAAACCCAAGCATTGGTAACGACTACCCTTGGTAATACTCGTGACGTCAATATGATTGACTCACTAGCGGGTACCATTCGTGACCATTTCATGTTGCATTATAACTTCCCGCATTTCTCAGTAGGCGAAACAGGTCGTGAAGGCATTCCTAAACGTCGTGAAATCGGTCATGGTCGTCTAGCACGCCGTGGTGTACAAGCGATGCTGCCTGATAGCGATCGCTTCCCATATGTTATCCGTGTGGTTTCTGAGATCACTGAATCAAATGGTTCATCGTCTATGGCCTCTGTTTGTGGTGCAAGTTTGGCATTGATGGACGCTGGTGTGCCAATTAAAGCACCGGTTGCTGGTATTGCCATGGGTCTGGTTAAAGAAGGCGAGCGCTTTGCCGTATTGTCTGACATCTTAGGTGATGAAGATCATCTTGGCGATATGGATTTTAAGGTCGCTGGTTCTAAAGACGGTATTACTGCTCTACAGATGGACATTAAAATCGAAGGTATTACCCCAGATATCATGGAGCAAGCGTTAAAACAAGCTCATGCTGGTCGTATCCATATCCTAGATGCGATGAACAAAGTATTGCCTGAAAGCCGTACTGAAATTAATGCTCATGCACCTAACTACGCCGTAATTGAGATCAATCCGGATAAAATCCGTGATGTTATCGGTAAAGGCGGCGCAACGATTCGTCAGCTAACGGAAGAAACTGGCGCGGTTATCGACATTGATGATGCTGGTACCATCCGTATCTTTGGTGAAAATAAAGCGGCAACCAAAGCAGCGATCGCTAAAATTGAAGCAATCACGGCAGAAGTTGAAGTAGGTAAAACTTACGAAGGTACGGTTGCTCGTATCGTTGACTTCGGAGCCTTTATTAACGTATTGCCAAATACTGATGGTCTCGTCCATATCTCGCAAATCGCAGACGAGCGCGTAGAGAATGTATCTGACTATCTAAAAGAAGGTCAAATCGTTAAAGTATTGGTTCAAGACGTTGATAATCGTGGTCGTATCAAGTTGACTATGAAAGGTATTGAGCAGAGCTAATGCTTGATATTTGATAGCGTTAATATTTAAAGAACCGCCTTGAATCACTTATTATGAGTGCTCAAGGCGGTTTTTTTATGGACGTAAAATATAACTAAAATTAGAAAATATGTTATATGGCAACGTCTTTAGGTACATGGATATCAATGCGAAGCTTAGGTAAATTTGCTAAATAATGGGCTATGAGAGGCAATATATCAATATGCCAATCCAATGGAAGCGCGTTTGTTATAAGAAACTCATTCGTCGAAGGATTGGCTTCATTGCGTGAATGGTTGTAGATAAGTGGACGGGCAAGCAGAGCAATGTGACGGATACCTTGATAGCGTATCAGCGTTGTCAGTTGTTGTCGTAAATCTACTAAAGCTGCCGTCAACCAGCGTACTCTTACTGGATGATAAGGGTGATCTGATATAACAAGGTTGGCAATATAACTGGGTTGGTTGCCATTACTACTGACACTAAGACCAGCTTGCTCACGTATGCGTTTATGCAACAAACAGCTACCAACCATTAAGCTACCATCACGGCACGCACGATAGTAACGTTGATAATTATCAGGATATAGGGTTTTTGCGCGAGTCAAAATAGGATCTAAAAGGAGACCAGCGCTATTAACAGGAAGTATGAGCAGCTGAGCGCTGCTATTTAAAATAGGATTATGAGTGAGTTGCAAAGATGCCATCATCAACCCCTGAATAAAAGCATACATTATTTGGCGATAACTGCTAATTAGTGTTGGTTTTAACCGCAGTATCAGCCTCTAATTGGGCAATTTGTTGCTCAAGTAATGCGATTTCTTGAGCCTTAAGTTCGGTTAATTGTTTGGTCATGGCAATCTGTTCAGCAGCGAGCTTTTCTTGTTCGGCTAAGCGCTTACGTTCATCTTCTAAACGATCAATCTCTTCTTTGGCTAAGCTGTTCGTTTTTGGTAATGGGGCTTCTAAGATGGCCTTGGGATCTGAGATATCAGAATCCGTTATGCTAGCGCTACCTTGATTTTCATCATCAATAATATTATTAACGTCATCTTCTAATGGTACAGAAGCAATCTGTGGAGGCTTATCTTGTTCGGAAGTCACCGGCAAATTTTCAGCAGAGCTCTGATTAGATTGAGGTGCCGTGCCTTTCCAAACGAAATAACCGATTAACAGCACAATTAATAAAATACCAAACCACCATTTTTGACGTGGCTTAGCAGAATGGGTAGATTTTTTTGAGACTTTATGGGAGAAAGGACGCATTTTTCTGCTTTTCATACTACGTTCAATTTAGGTTAAAGATATCCTGCCATACTATAGCAAACTCGAAATAAAAAAGCCCATCTATTGATAGAAGGGCGATTAAATACAGCATTGTTTATAGCAATCATGAGATATGACTTTCTGATTGTCAAATATAAAGAGTTATTCTTTGAATTTGACCGTCCCACTGGTTCCGGTAATCATGGCGTCACGAGTTAATTGGTCTTCAAGATGGTTCTTTGCGCTGATTTCATCAGGATCAGGGCGATTTTCAGTATGCCCGCATAGCGTACATTCAATATATTCATCAGGCGCTGGCACAACGATATTGACTTGTACTACTGCATCCATGACCTGACATTTCGGACAGCGAACGCCCGCTAAAAACTGCCGCTTTGGACGCGTTGATTGATAGCGCATTTAAATCACCTCGCGTGTTATTGAGGCATTGGCAGCCGTACTACTTTTAGTCTGGTCTTTAGTATCAGAAAAACCGCTATGACGTAGCAAAGCATCAATACTGGCGCTACGACCACGGAAGTTTTCAAAATTCACCTTAGCTGGAAAACTACCGCCCACTGATAAAATAGTCTCACGGAAGGCTTTACCTGTGATGGGATTAAAAATGCCGTCTTCTTCAAATTTACTAAAAGCATCAGCAGACAACAGCTCTGCCCATTTATAAGAATAATAACCAGCGGCATAACCACCAGCAAAAATGTGACTAAATCCATTGGCAAAGCGGTTGTAATCAGGCGTCTGTAAAATGGCAATATCATTACGTACACTGTTAAGCGTAGTCAAGATACCTTCATAATTAAGCGCTGGCGTGTGCGCATGAATCAACAAATCGAACAAAGCAAATTCGATCTGACGGAGCGTTTGCAAACCACTTTGGAAGTTTTTGACTGCCAATAGCGCATCGAGTTTCTCTTTTGGTAATGGCGCGCCAGTTTCGACATGACTGCTAATAAGAGCAATACCTTCCGCGTCCCATGCCCAGTTTTCCATAAATTGGCTTGGCAGCTCGACGGCATCCCATTCTACGCCATTGACGCCAGCAACATCACCTACCGTTACTTGAGTCAACAGATGATGTAAACCGTGACCAAACTCATGAAACAAGGTGACAACTTCATCATGAGTCAATAAGCTTGGCTTACCATCGAGTGCTGGGGTGAAGTTACCAACCATAAAGCACACTGGTAGCTGTTGATGGTTTTGCTCTTCATAACTATAACGTGACTGAAAGCCACTCATCCAGGCGCCGCCGCGTTTACCACTACGGGCAAATAAATCAAAGTAAAAACCGCCAAGCAAGTTATCATCAGCATCAAATAACTGATAAAAACGCACCTCATCATGCCAGCGTGATACGGATTCATTTTGCTCTTGTACTTTGATACCGTATAAACGCTCAACGATAGCGAATAACCCGCTAATCACTTTTGGTAATGGGAAATACGGGCGAATCTCTTCTTGTGATAAGCTGAACTCGCTTTGTTTGACCTTTTCGGCGATATAAGCACTATCCCACGGCTGCAAATCTTCAATACCGTAATCTTGCGCATATTTTTGCAATTGCGCCAAATCTTGCGCAGCAGTTGGCGTTGCTTGAACTGCTAAATCACGTAAAAAGGTTTCTACTTCTGCCACGCTGTCTGCCATTTTGGTCGATAGCGATACCTCTGCATAGTTATGAAAACCCAATAGTCTGGCTTTTTGTTCACGTAACTGCAAAATCTCACTCATGATATTTGCGTTATTTAGAGACTGACCTTTAGCATTAGTATGATCATCAAATTCAGAGGCGCGAGTGACATAGGCACGATATAACGTCTCGCGTAAGTTGCGATCATCGACATGGGTCATAATGGCAAGATACACAGGAATATTTAAGCTTGCCACATAATAAGGCATCGGTAAGGTATCAATCTCTGTTTGCGTGAGCGAACCATTTGCAAGCTGGCTTGTTTTGTACTGCTCACCAGCATCGGCTATTAATGCCAAACCACTTTCAGTCAAACCTACTAACTGCTCTGTTTTAAGCGGCAACGCATAAGCTTGAGTGGCGTCTAAAACATGGTCTGAGAAAGTGGCTGATAACGTAGATAGCTTACTTTGAATAGCCGCAAATTTATCTTGCTCAGCTTTTAGTAATGCGACTCCTGATAACTCAAAGCTACGTAGCGCAAGCTCAATAGCTCGTGCTCGTGCCGGCTCAAGAGTTGCGAAGAAAGCTTTATCACTGACAATCGCTTGATAACGACTAAATAGCGGCTGATGCTGCCCAACGCGCGTACCGTAAGCTGATAGCTTTGGTAACAGCTCATGATGGACATGGCGGATCTCATCATTACTCATGACACTATTCAGATGCGACAAAATGCCCCAACTTCGATCCAATGCCAAATTGATGTGGTCAAAGTTTTTTATATCAATTAGCGCTTGCTCAGCGTCTATCGAGGTAGACGTATCCTTGCTATCTGTACACACCGTCAACTCATCTAAAAACGCATTAGCCGTGTCAATGCCGCTGATTACTTGCTGTTGTAAAGTGCTTGGTGCAGTATCGGCAAAATCGACAAGATGTAACTTTGAAGAAATAGAAGTCATAAAAGGTTCCGTTATAAATAATGAGTTTGATAGATAAAAGGGTTTAATTTGGCGTAATTATTCAAATCGTTCAAATGATTAACAGGCGCTACTGTTTATATTTTAAAGATATATTAATATCAAGGTTTCTTAATGTTAAATAGTTTGATGTGAGGCTAATCGTTATGGTGTATTGATAAACATTGTTAATAATCAGCATTGTAATATTTAAATGATGGGTCTTCATTAATGAAAATACAAGCTGAAAGCTTGAGCTTTGATAAGCTGTTAATCAAGTGACCTTTATTAAGGCTACTGTTATTAAGGTTATTGTGGCAAGCGTTGATATTATTTACAAAGCATCATCATTTGCTTGCAAATTAACCCTATAGCTTGTGTGGTCAAGTTGGTAGTGTAATAGGATAACAGGCGTTAATAGTGCTGTAGTATGAATAGCCTGTTAAGCATGCTATGTTATTAAGAGTATGCAGTCGCCTGACCGCAAAAATCTAGAATAAGTAACAGGCAAGGCGTACCAAAAGTAGTATTGGAAATTTATAGTCATAAAACAAGGAGTATTAAATGAAAGCAACTCTTAAAAGCTTACGTGAGACAAAGGCGAATCCAGCAGTCAGTATTTTTGTCAAAACGCACCGCGAACACCCTGCTAATGACAAAGACCCTATTGCCCTAAAAAACCAATTAAAAGTCGTCGAAGAACGTCTAACCAATGAGTATGACAAGCGTACGGCAACCACTATCTTAGACAATATCCATGCTAAGACCAAAGAGCTGAATCATAATCTTAATCTAGATACCTTAGCTATTTTTGCTAGTACTGACGATGTGCAAGTGATCCGTATGCCTATTGATACCACTGAGCGCGTGGTTATCTCACATCGTTTTGCGACCCGTGATTTAGTGCGTGATATGGCAAGCGCTGTGCATTATTATACTTTGGTATTGACTCGTGATAAGGCACGTTTAATTGAAGCCTCTAATGATCGCGTGATACGAGAGTTCGATCTAGACGATACTGCCCAAAATAATATGGAAAACATTCCATTTCCTATCGACAATAATGGACTTCATACGACAAGCGATGGCGGATCAGATCGCTCAGCGAATAATGAGAGTAGTGCGTTAAAAGAGTTCTTTAACCAAGTAGATAAGAGTGTTCAAGAGCTGTGGGGCGAGCATAAAATGCCGCTAGTCGTAGTCGGTGATAGCAAAAATATTGGCTACTATAAAGATGTTTGTGACCGTCCGGATAATATCATTGCTACGGTATCAAACGCCACCAATCTAGATGAGGGTGGTGCACAGCATGTTATCAACAGTGTACAAGAAGCAGTAGAAGGTTATCGTACCTCCTTACACCAAGCGGCACTGGGCGAGATTGATAAAGCGCGCGGGGCAAACAAACTACAGACTGATTTGCAAGAAGTCTATCGCAGTGCTTTTCAGGGTATAGGCGATACCTTGTATGTCCGCCGTGGCTATATTCAACCAGCCAAAATTGATGAAAAAGCGCAAACGCTAAGTCTTGCGGACGACTCAAGTGCAGAAGGTATCACTGATGATGCTATTGGTGAAATCATTGAGCATGTCATTCATAATGGCGGTAAAGCGGTCTTTATGCCACAAGATATTATGAATGCAGACCAACCGATTGCTCTTGTCACCCGCTATTAATAGATGACATAGGCTCAGTAACGAATTAGCCATTGGTCATTGATAGCACATAGGTATAGTATGAGAGCATTGGTTCAGTATGAGCCAATGCTCTTTTTACATGTATGGTTTTCTAGTGCCTCGATTCTATTTCAAACGATTATTTTTTATTTTGAGCTGACCATATTCAATACCTAATACCTACTCTATAAATACTGAGTTTATGACTACTACCATTATGACTAATACCACCTCTTTTGTACTCACAAGTTATAACATTCATAAAGGCATGTCGCCGATGAATCGCCAGGTCAAAGTTCAGGGTATCGCCCAAGCACTTGATATTATAGGTTCCGACATACTCTGCCTACAAGAAGTACAGGGGCAAAACCTTAAGCGCAATATTCAATATAACGAGTACCCTGACCAGTCTCAGCACGAATGGTTTGGTGAATATCTGCAATTAGAAAACAGTTATGGCAAAAATTCAGAGTACGATAATGGCCATCATGGCAATGCCGTATTGAGCCGATTTCCACTTGATCCCAAGCACAACGTCAATATTACGGTCAATAAGCTTGAGCAGCGCGGGGTTTTGCATTGTGAAGTGCAGCCGGTAGGTTGGGAGGTGCCAGTGGTGGTTTTATGCGCCCATTTAAACCTATTTGAGCGCGATCGTATCAAGCAATATGAAGCGATTTCTAACTATGTCCGAGATGAGATTGCCCCTGACCAGCCACTGATTTTGGCGGGCGATTTTAATGACTGGAAAAAAATGTCTTGTGATAGATTGGCATCAAGCTTGGGTATGACGGAAGCTTTTAAACATTGTCACGGCAAACTGCTGCCTACCTTTCCAGCAAAGCTACCTGTATTGAGCTTAGACCGTATCTACGTCCGTAATCTCAGAATAAAAGATGCTTGGGTACATACGGGTAAACCGTGGTCAACCCTGTCTGATCATCTGCCTTTGAGTGCAGAACTGGCGTTGCTATAGAGTAAAAATTATTAATGGAATAAATAACGCTAAACCGTAAAATAAACAAGGATGATAAATAATGTCTGATGAAAGCATACCAATGACTCAAAATGCCGTACTCATACGTGAGTTTGGTGAACCTGAAGTCATGATATACCAAGATGATGTTGCCGTACCTGATTTGACAGATGATCAAGTGCTGGTAAAAGTTGCTTACGCCGGTATCAATCCAGTCGATTATAAAACTCGTCAAGGTAAAGGCTGGGGCGCCACCAATATCCAAAAAGATAAGTTTGATCATAATCAACCAGCTATTTTGGGTTTTGATATGTCAGGCACAGTAGTTGACAGTCAAAGTACAAAATTTGCTGTTGGTGATAAAGTCGCAGCATTAACTTTTAACGGTGGATGCTATGCTGAATATGTCGCTGTTGATGCTAAAATGCTGGCACGTGTACCTGAAGCTGTCACCTTAGAGCAGGCAGGCGCATTACCTTGTATCGGACAAACGGCGCTACAGTTTGTTGAGTTTGCTGATATCAAAGAGGGCGAGCATGTAGTGATGAATGCCCCAGCAGGCGGTGTTGGTCATCTATTGATACAGCTTTTGATGAAAAAAATCGCTAAACATAATATTAAAGTTACGCTTATTTGCTCAGCAGAAAAGTATAAAAAACTGGATAGCTTGATAGATACTAGCCAGCTTACAGGCTGGATTGACTACACCAAAAATGATCCGTTCCCTGAGCTGCAAGCCGACGTCTTATTGGATTTGGTCGGTGATGAAGCGGGTGTAAGGGCGCTAGACGTTGTCAAAGAGTCTGGACGTGTATATGTACTACCAACAATTTGGGTAGATAAACTCAAAGAAGCAGGCAGTCAAAAAAATCTAAGCGTTGAAGGTTATGCGGCTCAGCGTAATGGTGAAGATATGGCACGAGTGCTACAGCTGGTAGCAGATGGTCAGCTAACTTTACGTTTGCAAAAGACTTATCCATTGTCAGAAGTCGTTACCGCCCATCATGAGCTGCAAAAAGGCGATGCTTTTGGTAAATTGGTATTGAAAGTCAGTTGAGCCGAGGTTGATTGGATAATAGATTTAGCTAATGGTTAGCTTCGATTATTTGGATATATTTGCCGAAAGGTTAGGCTAATGCGTCCTGTGGTTACCTTTTTAGTCTTGGTAATACTGTGCTTCCAAAAGCTCTGAGTATCACCATGCATGACAATTAGCTGACCTGACTCAAGATAAAGCTCAACTTTATCTTGAGTTTTTTTATGTTTAAAGACAAATTTACGCGTAGCACCAAGAGATAATGAAGCGATAATCGGTTGCTCACCAAGCTCTTTTTCATCATCGGCATGATAGCCCATACCATCCTCACCAGAAGGATAATAGTTAAGTAAACAGGAATTAAAATTGGCATCAATTCCAAGATCTAATAATTTCTGTTCGATATGATGTTTCACATGAAACACAGTATCTGTCCAAGGTATGGTTTGACGCGTATGACCAGAGTACTGATAGTCAATATTGCTATCACCCATCCAAACGATTTGACGCGTTGTGACATGTGTCTTGCCAAATAAAGTAACGATATCTTCTTGCCAAGGTAACTCAGTCACCAAGTTATAAAATAAAGGGCTGGGATAATCGATCACAATTCCTAAGTCATTTACCTGACCGTCATAAGGCAGTAGATTGTTAGTCGGTTTGGGCGCAAAAAGGTCAGTCATAGGTCAGCTTATTTATTGCTCTGATAATGCTCATTGATAATTTGAGCGCAGATTTCTGGCGCCTCCATGGGTAATAAATGTCCATACTCTGGTAAGGAAATAATACTGCTATCAGGAACAAATTTGTGCCATTGTTTACGCACTTTTGGATTGATAAATAAGGTGGGTTTGCCAGTAATCAAAGTGTAAGGGCAGCTTAATTTCTTGAGTGCGGCATCAATATGAGGGGCACCAAAATAATTAGCTAACTCTTGTTCTGGTGAGAATAGCAGAGTATAGCTACCGTCATTGTTAGCGCTCAAGCTTTGTGTAGCAAAGGTTTTTAAGTGAGCATCACTGATACGTTGATACGCTCTCTGTTCCCGCAAGTGATCGAAGTATTCCTGAATACTTGCCCAAGTGGTTTGCTTAGTTACTGTACTTTTAAAGGGTTCTTGGCTTAGTAAAAACTGCCGCGGCAACAGATTATATATTCTTGCTTGTTTTTTGGTAAAGGTAACAGGCTCGATAAGATAGAGTTCTGAGAAAAGCTCTGGACGCTGAGCCGCCGCCATTGCAGTAGCAGTTGCGCCCTGCGAGTGTCCAATGCCAACAACTGGTTTATCTTGGGTTTTTTCTAAAAACTCAATCAGCATTTCAGCATCTTGTTCACGCGTTAGGCGGCGTGCTTGCGGTTTATCGTACCAATAGCCGCGTAATGCCAATGAGCTCAGCTCAAAGCTGGCTGCCAGCTCATTTAACAATGGCGTATAGGTACCAACGGTAAAGCTATTACCCCCATAAAAATGGGCAGACGCACGTTTATAATCAGTTTGATTGGCTGAGCCTAGTTGCTGTAAGTCATAATAGCGAGCCTGTTTACCAGCAAGGTTGATGCGATTTGTATAAGCTTCCATAAAATAAACACGTCCCTGTGAGAAGTTGCTCTTAATAAAGCGCTTTTAATTAACTGTCTTCACCTAAGAAGCCGCCGCTTTGGCGATGCCATAATCGTGCATAGATACCATGTAGATTCAATAGTTCATCATGGCTGCCTTGCTCAATAATTTGACCTTTATCCATCACAACCAGTCTATCAAGAGCAGCAATGGTTGATAAGCGATGGGCGATGGCAATAACTGTCTTGCCAGTCATAATATCGTTTAAGCTTTCAGTAATTGCAAATTCGATCTCAGAATCGAGCGCACTGGTGGCTTCATCTAACAGTAGAATAGGCGCGTTTTTTAGCATAACACGTGAAATGGCAATACGTTGACGCTGCCCACCCGAAAGTTTGACGCCGCGTTCACCAACTTGAGTATCAAGCCCCATGTTGCCTTTATCATCATATAAATCTTTGATAAAGTCCCATGCTTGAGCTTGTTTTGCCGCGATGATAATCTGCTCGTCAGTAGCATCAGGACGACCATAAGCAATATTTTCGCGTACGGTACGATGTAATAAAGAGGTATCTTGGGTCACCATGCCGATTTGCTGACGTAAGGACTCTTGGGTCACCTCATCAATCGCTTGACCATCAATGAGGATTTTACCTTTATCGACATCAAAGAAGCGTAAGAGTAGATTGACCAAGGTGGATTTGCCGGCACCTGAACGTCCAACCAGACCGATTTTTTCGCCGGGTTTGATGTCCAAGTAAAAATTATCGAGAAGTTTGATAGTAGACGTGGCTGATAGATTGCCGTCGTTTAAATTACCACCATCATTATTGTCTGTATCATCGCTGTCATTCTCATAACTGAAGTCGACATGATCGAAGACGATACGACCTTCTGTGACTTTTAAAGCTGGTGCATTGGGTTTGTCAATGATGGTTTGCGGTGCAGATAAGGTACGCATACCGTCCTGTACCGTACCGATACTTTCAAACAAACTTGCCGTCTGCCACATAATCCAGCGCGTTAAACCATTCAAGCGTAGCGCCATGGCAGTTGCAGCAGCAATAGCACCGACACCAATGACTTCTTGTTGCCATAAATACAAGCCAATACCGGCAGTACTACTGACCAAAACAACACTAATCAAATGCGTTGAAAACTCAAGATAGCTGACCCAGCGCATTTGTGCATGGACGGTACCCAAAAACTGCCCCATGGCGTTTTTGGCATAACTGAGCTCACGGCGCGAGTGACTAAACAGCTTGACGGTCATAATATTGGCGTAGGCATCAGTAATGCGCCCCGTCATCAAGGCGCGCGCATCTGCTTGTACGATAGCCGTCTGTTTGAGTTTAGGTATGAAATACCACATCGCAAGCCAAACTAATACAAACCACGCGATAAAGGGAATCAGTAGCAAACTATCAAGATTGAAGAGAATGATACCTGAAGTAATAAAATAGACAGCGACATACATAAACATGTCAGTAACTGTCATAACGGTATCACGTACTGCCAATGCGGTTTGCATCACTTTAGCAGAAACGCGACCGGAGAATTCATCTTGATAAAACTGCATCGATTGACCAAGCATACGCTGATGAAAACGCCAGCGCATCTGCATGGGGAATACCCCTTGCAAGGTTTGAAAATGGATAAATGAGGATAAGGCAATCCATAATGGGCTGACAATCATGACCGCCAGCATAAGCAGCAGCATGTCGCCTTTTTCTAGCCACAGATTTTGCGGGGTATAAACCCCAAGCCAGTCAACAATATTACCAATCCAAGCAAAGAGCATGGCTTCGTAAATACCAATACCGGCTGACAAAATCATAAACAGCAGTAGCCAGCCGCGTAAACCATTGGTGCACGCCCACAGAAACTTTAGCATACCATCGCGAGGTGAGGGCAGCGGCATTGGAGTTTCAGGGAAGGCCGGCAGGCGATTTTCAAAAAAGCGAAATAGAGCGTTCATAGGCAATAGCAATACGTCAAGAAAAGCGTGAATAGACGCAATCTTGAGCAATTATATAAGTGAGTAAGTAGTGTGCTATTTTAGCAAATCTTAACCCTCACGCTTACAGGCTAATTGTAATTTGAACGCATCAGACACTCATAGGACGATCTGATGATACATGGGCATAAATAGCTTGCTGCATAAGAAATATATTGTTACATTCTATGGTTTTCTCTCCTTTTAAATTAATACTGATATATACCCTTGATATGATGGATGACTAAGGTAAAGCGTTATGATGTATTTAACGATAGCAGTGCTGTGTAGCGTTGCCGTCTCTGTGTTACTTAAAATATTGCGCCAACGTGATATTGATATTCGTCAAACCATCGTTGCCGGCTATCCGGTCGCCTTTTTATTGACTTGGTTTTTATTGAAGCCAGATGTCAGTGGCATGAGTGACCTTGGTGGAGCATGGGCAATTATTATTGCCCTTGGTGTACTACTGCCTGCGGTATTTATTATACTCGGGCGCGCGATTGAAGCAGTCGGTATGGTAGCTACTGATGCCGCTCAGCGACTGTCCTTGATCATTCCTATTGTCGCCGCTTTTTTATTATTTGGTGAAGTGCTCACCGGCATACGCGTTTTTGGCTTATTGCTCGGGTTTTTGGCGCTCGGGGCGCTGATTTATCGTCCGCAGCAGGGTGAGATTAGCAAACAAGCCAAACATACACCGCTATGGTTGTTTGGCGTTTGGACAGGCTATGGCGTTATTGATATTCTATTTAAACAAGTTGCCAAGCAAGGTGCTGCCTTTCCACTGACACTTTTTGTCAGTTTTGGGTTGGCAGGTCTGCTATTGTTGATTTATCTGCTCATCATGCGCGTACGCTGGCAGGGCAGTGCACTTGCAGCAGGGATATTACTTGGTGCGCTAAATATGGGTAATATTTATGCTTATATTCGCGCCCATCAAGTATTGTCAGAATCGCCAAGTATCGTCTTTACTGGGATGAACGTTGGTGTGATTGCTGTTGCTACTCTTATAGGCGTTGGAGTATTTAAAGAATCACTCAACCGTATCAATATATTGGGTTTATTATTGGCGATTTGCTGTGTCACAGTCTTGTTTTTGGCGTAGATATCTTTGGTGTAATATAGGTATGACAACAATTTTATAAATGCTTTTGCCGTTCAGTTATAGGCACATATAGCATCCTATGGTAAGGTTATCTACGAACAGTTAAACTAATATCAGCTAAAAATATCATTTGTGACACTTGACCTCAATAAATAAAATAGGATGCTCTTTCCATGGAATACCAAAAGCAATTACAACGTATCAAAAATGGTTCGGGATTTATTGCAGCCCTTGACCAAAGTGGTGGCAGCACGCCAAAAGCGTTAGAGAATTATGGGGTTATGGGCGATGCCTATGACAATGACGAAGCCATGTTTGACCAAGTGCACGAGATGCGAGCACGTATCATGACGTGCGACTGCTTTGATAATGAGCGGGTACTTGGTGCAATTTTGTTTGAAGATACTATGGAGCGCGCGGTCAATGGCAAGCCCACTGCCAACTATTTATGGGAAGACAAGCAAATCGTCCCTTTTTTAAAGGTAGATAAAGGCTTAGCAGAGCGTATGAATGGCGTGCAAGTCATGCGCTCGATGCCAAATCTAGATCTATTATTGGACAAAGCAAAAAACTATCCAGTATTTGGTACTAAAATGCGCTCCGTGATTTATGAGCCAAGTGTTGATGGCATTGAGCTAGTCGTCCAACAGCAGTTTGACGTAGCAAAGCAAATCCTATCAAAGGGTCTAATGCCGATCGTTGAGCCAGAAATTGATATCAATAGTGAGAAAAAGCATGATTGTGAGCTGATTCTTAAAACCAGTATTTTGCACAATCTTGAGCGCTTAAATGATGAGCAACAAGTGATGCTCAAGCTGACCTTACCTGAAGAAGCCGGATTTTATCAAGAACTGATTGATCATCCAAAAGTATTGAAAGTCGTGGCATTATCGGGTGGTTATAGTCGCACGGATGCCTGCGCAAAATTGAAGCAAAATCCGGGTATGATTGCCAGCTTCTCACGTGCCTTTACTGAAGGTTTGAGCAAGCAGCAAAGCGATCAAGAGTTTGCCGATACTATTAATACTTCAATTGATGAGATTTATCAGGCGTCGAAGGTTTAAGGTTCGAGAATTAATATCGAAGATAAGTGAACATTAAATTAGAAACATAAAAAAAGCTTGAACCTAATTTAATTAGATTCAAGCTTTTTTGTTTTATAACTATTTAAATACTAAAAAGTCGTTTGTAGGGCGATGCTCGCGCCTTGCTCATCGTAGTTATCACGCCATTCTCCGCGATAGCCCGCTGAGATCTTCATATTAGCAGTCGGAGTATAGCTAAGACCGATACCAGCGATACCAATCTCACGACCAACTTCCTGACCAACGGTCGTGAACTTGTCATTCGGCATACCAATGAAACTGGCAGTAATATCAGAATGTTGATCACCGTTTTCAATGGCGGCTGCTAATTGACCAGTCAAAGCAAGTTTTGGCGTTAATAGTTGTGATAAACGCAGACCCGCTGTCCAGCGCATTGACTCGTATTTATTTCCATCGACATTCAAGTTATAGACACCAGCACCTGTTTCTTGATAACTATCACTTTTTGCTTGTGCGTAGTTAAATTGAGCAAATGGTGTTATATGACGCTGCTCAGTACCGACGCGATGACCAACACCCACTCCTGCTTGCAAGGTATCAACAGAGTAGTCAGAGCTAGCAACAGCATTATTTAAGATAGATAGATTGCGTTCGCCTTTCACATCACTGCTACCAGCACCCGCATGGAAGTTTACATTCGTCGCGTCACTCGCAGCATAGTTACCGTAACCGAGAATTTGCCAGTTTTTAGCGGTCAAATCATGATCTAGATTACTGCCATCGGTGTTCGCATCAGTATTGATATAAGAAACTGCAACCCCTAAGTTAAAATCGCTATTAATCGGTGTATCTAATCCAACGACAGCACCATAGCCTTCCGTCTCATAGCCAGTAATACCGTTTTCCGCTTCATGAGTGCCGTTATTACCGATTATTTTTGCCCAAAGATTGCGCTCAAGCGTGGTTGAACGATGCTCAGTCACTGCCTCACTAACGGCATAGTTGGTATCAGTAATGATGCGATTAGTGGCACCCATAAATAATGGCTGCAATTGGTTCGCTGCTGCCGCCAGTTTAGATTGGTTAAAGTTAATGGTTGAGCTAATAAGGTCATCAGCTAAATCATTGTTTCCATTCGCTACACGATCTTGAATAGCTCTATCTAAGACGTAAGCAAGGCTTAGATCATTACGCTGTGATTGATTAGTTACTGATTCTACAAAAGTAGTATCAGGAGTTGGAGTTGGAGTTGGAGTTGGAGTTGGAGTTGGAGTTGGAGTTGGAGTCGGAGTCGGAGTCGGAGTCGGAGTCGGAGTCGGCGCTACCATTTTTAAATGCACAGCATTTGGATTGCTATAATCTGCCACAAAGCTAACTAGGTTACTATTGTCATTTACAGCCGTGAACTCACCAGTACGACTGTCTGCGCTAACGATATTTTTCCACTCATTGCTGCCAGACATGCCTGCTACAGCGTCTGATGCATTGACTTGTAGTTGACCTTGGCTGATATTAGCGTTACCTTTTACGACTAGCTGACCATAATCATCTAAGCTATTTAGGCCAATACCTAGTATTTCACCATCACGCATGGTGTAGTCGCCATCGAGACGAAGAGTGCCTTGTTTGATGTTAGTAGCGCCTTTCCACTGTTTGGCAGTAGTGGCCATCGCTAGCATGCCAGTACCTTTCTTGGTAAAGTCACCTGAGCCAGTAATAACGGCACCACTACCTGCTAAAGTGGTGTTTTCAAATAAGCGGGCGTTAAATCCAGCAGTATCAATTGTACCGCCACCCGTACCTAAATTAATGAGGTTGTCACCCGTAAAGTTTCTGAATAGTTCTGGCTGAAACTCTGTCAGTTCTAATGTACCGTTATCAAAGTTGATTTCCGATTTTGTAGAATTATCAAATCTTCCGATACTTTGAGTCTTGATGACGCCATTATTAACAATATTTAATTTACCGCTGCCAAAAGCACCTACGACAGTGACGGGCGCGATCAAAGTAGCATTATCTACTGTCAATTCACCTACTGCATTTGCACCTTCAGTATCAGAGCCTCCGAGCTGCAACTGACGAGTCACTTCTAGTGTCCCTTGATCAGTAACATCAACTTGACCTTTACCTCTAGCAGCAGCCCCTACGAAAAGATCCATTGTAGATACTTTGGTGTCTTCTCCACTTATCTCTAAGAGGGCAGTTTTAAGCTCGGCTTCAGGTTGAGGCTCAGGTTGAGGCTCAGGTGGAAATTCAGACTCGAATGGAAGTGTAGAGGTACCAATATATATGGCTTCCACGTTGTTCCATCGTGCACCACCTGCCAATGATACTTTTGCATCTACGCCAGCAGATGAACCAATATAGGCGTTATTAGAGTTCAGAACTGCTTTGTTAGTAATATTAACAGCATTAACAGCATTAACAGCATTAACAGCATTAACAGCGTTAACAGCACGAATACCAATATGAGGATCACTATCAGAGCTACCTATACCAGCGTACAGGTTGTTTACAGTTAGTGATGAGCCATTACCACTGACGTTCACGACACTCTTACTAGCAGTGCTGGTAGAGTTGTTATAGTCATCCGAGCCTATGTATAGATTGTCTGCTTCGGCCGTACCGCCATTTTCTATGGTAAGTATACTGGTCCCTGAGTTTCGAGAGCTAATAAGCACATCTTCTTGAACTTTTAGGGATGAGCCTGAACCATCAACATTGACACTAGTCTCGCCAGTTGTTATTGGCTGATTATCTTGATAATAATAACCATATGAATCTATACTTAGAGAGTTTGCTTCGGCTGTGCCACCATTTTTTACGGTCAGTGTACTTGTTCCTGAATTTCCAGAGGAAATATTCACATTTCCCTTAACCTTCAGGGATGAGCCTGAACCATCAATGTTGACATTAGTCTTGCTAGTTGTTACTGGTTGATTATCTTGATTGTAATAACCATATGAGTATATACCTAGAGAGTTTGCTTCAGCTGTGCCACCATTTTCTACAGTAAGCGTGGTTTCTGAATTTTGAGAACCAATCGAGAACCAATCTTGTGCCTTCAGGGATGAGTCTAAACCATCAATTTTGACACTGGTTTCACCAGTTATTAACTGATTGTTTTCATCAAAATAGCTGTATGAAGATATATTTAAATAGCCTGCTTCGACCGTGCCACCATTTTCTACGGCAAGTGTGGTTGTTCCGGTATTGTGAGAGATAATTTGTAGATAATTTTGAGCCTTCAGCAATGAACCTGAACCATTGACATTAATATTAATATCACCAGTTACTTGCTGACTATCTGGGCCGTAGTAGTTATTCGTATATATATTGTCAGTGTCTAAACGTCCACCAGCTTCAATATTTAATAATGCATTTCTAGAGACATCGAACCGGTTAGTCTGCACCGCTCCGTTTTTTGTAATCAAAAGACGTGAAGGTGCATCTTGATCACCACTCATCTGCATAGAAGAATAGTTATTCGTATCATCATTATTCTTCAGAATAGTGCCATCATTTTTTACGATATCGTCAACGATAGTGTAGCCATTACCCACAATGTTTACTGTGCCATTATCATAGGTAGTGGCATGAGTCACACTGGCTATACTCAGTCCGAGGACGCTAAATAGAGCAGTTGATAATGCGCGTAAGGAAAAATTGTTGTTTGAGGTAGAGGTTGATGATTTACCAGAAGATTTGCCACAAGTTTTGGCAAGTTCAGACACGCACTGATAGACACCTAAAGAATGATTGAAGACAACACGATAAATATGATTCATACTTTTACCCTGAATGTTAAATAACAGAAATGTTAGTGTTCCTTACGGATATATTACTCGATATATAAGAATTGTCTATTTTTATTTATCCGAACATTCGTAATTTTATATTGGTTACTTGTCTCTTTTATAGTTATCAAAGATATTTATGACTTACCTTGCATACATAGTTTTTACAAAAAAATTTTATGTTTAAATTTACTTTAATTAACTCCGTGAAAAATACTGAAAGTATTTTTATTAGATGTCAGACTGCAAAAAGCCCTACTAAATAAGTGTGTAAATACTTAAATAGTAGGGCTTTTTTTACTTACGATAATGAGCTTATAAAACTTATACCTCTTTATATAACTGATGTCCTTCGTTGTTATATTTCTCAGTCATCTTTGCCATCCCTTTACTGACTTCATCAGCGCTTGCTGAGCCGACTTGATCGACCAGCTTTGTATCCACCTTTTTAATCAAATGCTCGGCATCATTGAGCGCACCTGATTGCGGAGTCACCCTGTTTTTTGTATCGGCTAAGGTTTTGAGTCCAGCAGCGTAATCGCGCACGTTTTGAGTAATTTTCATCGAGCAAAATTTTGGACCACACATCGAGCAAAAGTGTGCCGTCTTGTGTGCATCTTTGGGTAAGGTTTCATCATGAAATTCGCGCGCGGTATCTGGGTCGAGCGCTAGATTAAACTGATCATCCCAGCGGAATTCAAAACGCGCTTTGGATAACGCGTTGTCACGTGCCTGCGCACCGGGGTGTCCTTTGGCAAGGTCAGCAGCATGAGCGGCGATTTTATAAGTGATGATGCCATCTTTGACGTCCTTTTTATTCGGCAACCCTAAATGCTCTTTTGGGGTCACATAGCAGAGCATCGCAGTGCCAAACCAGCCAATCATTGCCGCCCCAATGGCACTGGTAATATGGTCGTAACCGGGTGCGATATCGGTGGTTAAGGGTCCTAGTGTATAAAAGGGCGCATCAGCACAAACTTCAAGCTGCAAATCCATATTTTCTTTAATACGGTTCATTGCCACGTGTCCCGGACCTTCAATCATGACCTGTACGTCATGCTTCCATGCCACTTGCGTCAGCTCGCCAAGGGTACGCAGCTCACCAAACTGCGCTTCATCATTGGCATCTTGCAAGCAGCCCGGACGTAAGCCATCGCCCAAACTAAATGCCACATCATACTGTTTCATAATCTCGCAGATGTCTTCAAAATGAGTATATAAAAAGCTTTCTTTATTATGAAACATGCACCACTGTGCCATGATAGAGCCACCACGCGAGACGATACCGGTTAAGCGTCCTGCAGTTAGCGGTACGTATTCAAGCAATACGCCAGCGTGAATGGTGAAATAATCAACACCTTGCTCGGCTTGCTCAATCAAGGTGTCACGGAAAATCTCCCACGTTAAATCTTCGGCTACGCCATCAACTTTTTCTAACGCTTGATAAATCGGCACCGTACCAATCGGTACAGGTGAATTACGAATCAGCCATTCACGGGTTTCATGAATATGGTTACCAGTAGACAGATCCATGATGTTATCCGCACCCCAACGCGTCGCCCACGTCATTTTCGAGACTTCTTCATCGATAGAAGAACCCAGCGCTGAGTTACCGATATTGGCATTAATTTTCACCAAAAAATTACGCCCGATGATCATCGGCTCAGATTCAGGATGGTTGATATTGTTAGGGATAATAGCGCGACCCGCGGCAACTTCACTGCGGACAAATTCTGGGGTGATAATTGCTGGCGTGTGCGCACCAAAAGTCTCGCCTTCGTGCTGGCGCATATCAGTCAGCTCATGCTGTTTTTGAGTTTCGCGGATAGCTATATATTCCATTTCTGGGGTAATAATGCCACGGCGAGCATAGTGCAATTGAGTAACGTTACCTACTTTCCCATCAACAGCTTTAGCACGGCGAGGCTTGTCAATATGAGCAAAGCGTAAGTTTGCAGTACTGATATCACGTGCGCGCGCTAGACCGTATGAGCTTGATAAACCAGCTAGCTGTTCGGTATCACCGCGCTCATCTATCCAACCTTCGCGTAGTTTTGGCAGACCTTTGGTCAAGTCAATCGTGGCATTGGGGTCGGTATAGACGCCTGAGGTGTCATACACATAAAACGGTGGATTTTGCTCCCACTCGGACTCGGACACGCCTTGGATAGGAGTAGGGTCTAGGGTAATCTCGCGCATCGGCACTTGAATATCAGGGCGTGAGCCTTCGATATAGACTTTGCGAGAGGCAGGCAAAATGCGATGTAGGTCGCGTGCGTCTTCTTCAAAACGGGCGTCAGTTTCGCTGCGATGGGCGGGAGTTTTTAGTGCGTCTGCTTTGCTTGCTTTTACAGGGGTATGCGTGGTGGCTTGCGAGCCAATATCTGAAATAGTCATATGCTGTCCTAGCGTGTTGGTTTTTGAATAAAATCAACACCGCCAGTATCTGCGGGGCAAGCCTATCCCATATCGATAAATTCAATCACGAAACAATAATGCTATCAAAATTTATTTTGATAGCTTATCTATAAAGGATTGGTGGGCATCATTTTATTTATTGGCATACAGCAATATAAAGCGCTGCTAGATATGAACAATAATAAGAAGGCATTTCTGCGCGCCCTTTATACAGATATAACATAAGCTTAAGACTTCCCTGCGTCGGTACTAACCGCATCAGGTTCGGCGGGTGGTTTCTCAGCGACCATACGTCAACTGCATATTAAGCAGTCAATATATATCGCACCCCGAGTCTGTCAGTGTTGTGAATCTTCTTAATACTATCAAACTTCGACGACAAGTCCTAGTCATTTACCGATTTGTTAGTACCGTTTCAATATTAACTTTCTGGTGTCCATCCCTGAGCACGCTCATAATCTTCATTATCTAAAAATTTATCACGCTGCTCAGTCAAAAATTGCTTCGCTTTTGGATCTAGCATACTAAGATGGTTTTCGTTAATCAGCATGGTTTGCTGCTCAAGCCACTCTTTCCAAGCCTTTTCAGACACGGTTTCTTGCAGTTCTTGACCTCTTTTATTCGGAAAAGGCGGATGCGGCATTTTTGGTAACTCTTGCTGATATTTGCGGCAAAAAACGGTATTGGCTTGTGGGTTAAAGGTTTCGGTCATGAATGACTCCTGTTTATAATGGTTTTTTTAATGAGGTTAATAACAAATGATATTACCTAATACTGTACCTGATTATGCTCAAAAAAACACCCGCAACGAAGGCGGGCATTTTTAATAATAAAGCGCTAATACTATTAAACAGATATTAAGCGAATAATTCCAATCGAGTACGACCACGGCTAACGGCTTGTTTGACTTGATTCGGCGCAGTACCGCCCAAATGATCACGCGCGGCAAGTGAGCCTTCTAAGGTTAAATACTCAAACACGTCTTCACCAATCGCATCGCTAAACTGCTGGAGTTGCGCAAGAGATAAGTCGCTTAAATCAACGCCCTCAGCAATGCCCAAAGCGACGGCATTACCGACCACTTCATGAGCATCACGGAACGCCACGCCACGGCGCACCAGATAATCCGCTAAATCAGTTGCAGTTGCATAACCTTTCATCGTGGCGGCGCGCATATTTTCTTTGTTCGGCGTGATATTTGGTAGCATATCAGCAAATGCTAGTAATGAACCGGTCAAGGTATCAACACAATCAAATAGCGGTTCTTTGTCTTCTTGATTGTCTTTATTATAAGCAAGCGGCTGACTTTTCATTAGGCTAAGTAGCGTCATCAATTGACCAAATACGCGTGCGGCTTTACCACGAACCAACTCTGGTACATCAGGGTTTTTCTTTTGCGGCATGATAGATGAGCCGGTACAAAAGCGGTCAGGAATCTGCACAAAGTTAAATTGTGCTGACATCCAAAGAATAATCTCTTCGCTCATGCGTGACATATGCATCATTAAAATAGATGCTGCAGAAGTAAACTCGATGGCAAAATCACGATCTGATACGGCATCTAGCGAGTTTTGGCAAATGCCTTCGAAACCTAATAGCTCAGCGGTAATGGTACGGTCAATTGGAAAAGTCGTACCAGCAAGTGCCGCGCTACCAAGCGGCATTTGGTTAATGCGGCGACGGGCATCGACTAGGCGCTCGGTATCACGGTATAGCATCTCAAACCATGCCATGACATGATGACCAAAGCTGACCGGCTGCGCGGTTTGTAAATGGGTAAAGCCTGGCATGATGGTATCAGTATGTTGCTCAGCCAAATCTAGCAAGCCACTTTGCAAGCGCACCAATAGCCCAATGATATTATCAGTCTCTTCGCGTAACCAAAGACGAATATCAGTCGCCACTTGGTCATTACGGCTGCGACCCGTATGCAGCTTTTTGCCCACCGCGCCGACGATATCCGTCAAGCGCGATTCGACGTTCATATGCACGTCCTCTAACGCAATCGACCAATTAAACTCACCGGCTTCGATTTCGCGTAGCACTTGATGCAAACCATCAATGATCGTTGCAACGTCATCAGCTTCCAAGATACCGCATTCTCTGAGCATGGTCGCATGGGCAATTGAGCCTTGAATATCGTGGCGGGCAAAGCGCTGGTCAAAACCAACCGATGCGGTAAAGGCTGCCACAAAGCTGTCGGTCGCTTCACTAAAGCGTCCTCCCCACATTTGCTGACCCTGACTACTACTAGTAGTAGGGCTGTTCTGTGCGGCAGCGTTTGTTATAGAAGCATCTGTGCTAAACTCAGAAGCAGATGAATTTTTATTTGAATCGGGATTACTAAGGTTTGAAGAATTGGCGTTCATATCAGTCTAAGACAAGTCAAGAGAATAAGAACTCAAGTATAGCAAATGATGAGGTTGCCTTACTAGCGGAGCGCTTAGAGTTTTTTATACCCAAGCTCATGGAAATCATGAAACCTTGGCAATGGCTGCTGGTAATATTTTTTTGGTCGCTTTTTTTAGCGATTGTCGATCGTCATAGCGTTGTCAATGAAACACAATTTGCCATAAAAATGACGGCAAGATTTATCCAAACCACCTTAACACTACTGCCTTCCTTTTATCTCATTGACTATCTACGCCCTGTTTTTAAACGTATGCGTACATTGAAGGTGAGCTTATATGTTCTGTTCATCATTACTATCAGTGCCATTATCACGTTGATACTGGTTCTATTATTGATGATCAATACAGGCGCCTTTACCTTTACTCTCACTGCTTTTATTTCAACCGTTATCTTTAATACTTTAATTATTGCAGGATTTACTATTACGGGATTGCTGATCTTTTTACGTCGTTATCGTGAGATGACGGCGTTGAAGCAATCGTTTGAAAAAAAGCTTGCCGCACAAAATGATGTATTAAAAGCGCGTCTGGCACCGCATTTCTTTTTTAATACCATTAATACCTTGATGTCACTGATTGAGACCAATCCTTCTCGCGCTGCTGATTTATTACAACACGTTTCAGTATTATTTCGTGCCAGCTTTAATGGTGCACGCGAGATCAGTTTTGCAGAAGAGGTGGCACTTTGTGAGCATTATTTGGCCATTGAGACGATTCGATTGGCAGACAAGTTGGTAGTAAGTTGGCAGCTGCCTGATGAAAATATCATGTATGACATGGTCATCACCGCTTTGGGTTTACAGAGCGTGATTGAAAAAATGCTGCTGAATGTGGTTGAGAGGAGCACTGAGACTGTATATATCGATATTCATGTCACGTGGCTGCAGCACCGTGTGGCAATCATCATTAATGTGCAATTACCTAAAAATAGTTTAATGATCCATCATGATTTGCGCCAGCATATGGATTTTCATATTCAAGCGCAGCGCTTACAAGCGTATTTTGGTCAGAGTGCAGATATCCAAAGTAGGGTGACAAGCAAACAGATTATGACCACTATCGATTATCCGCTACAGGACGTTAGCTTATAGCTTTTTTAACCGTGGCATATTTATTGCAGCATTTATTATATCGCACGAATAGTATGGACAGATGATAAGTCTGATTAAGGTAAATCTATTATCAAAAACCATTATTTCCCTATACTAAATGATAGGTTATAAGTGCTAATATATTATTGATATTTTTAAATATATGTTCAAAGTATGCCCTTAAAAGGAGCTTGCATGCGGATCGTAGTTTGTGATGATGAACCATTAGCTCGTGAACGTTTGGTTAGGATTGTTAAAGAGTCAGGTCATGAGGTGGTTGCCCAAGCAAAGACGGGTATCGAAGCCATTAGTGCCGTAAAATCTCAGCAGCCAGACATCATATTGCTAGATATTCGTATGCCTGAGATGGATGGCGTACAGTGTGCGCAAGAGCTTGCTAAGCTGCAACATCCGCCCGCAATCATCTTTGTGACGGCCTATGATCATTATGCCATTGCCGCTTTGAAAGCCAATGCCATTGGTTACTTGCTAAAGCCTGCCAATAAAGATGAGTTGCTCGAAGCCCTAGAAAAAGCCACCAATCTCAATGCGGCGCAGCTCAATGAGATTCGTAAACTTGAAAGTCCAACGTCTCGTCCAGTGCGCGAACATATTGCAGCGCGTACCCATCGCGGTGTTGAGCTGATAAAACTCAAAGATATCTACTATTTTACGGCAGATCAGAAGTACGTCAAAGTACGGCACAAGGATGGCATCGTGCTCATTGATGACACCTTAAAAGAGCTTGAGCAAGAGTTTGAAGACAAGCTGTTCCGGGTACATCGTAACGCTATCATCAATATCAAATATTTAGATTTTTTAGAGACTTTAGATGCCGGCCAATATCAGTTACATTTTAAAGGAATTGATGAGACTTTGGCAGTGAGCCGCCGCCATTTACCAGGGCTGCGCGAAAAGATTCAAAACATCTAAGCATGCCTCACTTTGTCTCCTAAAATAATCACGCCATATCATCAAACCCTTATTTATGCTTAAATAGGGGTATTTTTTTTGCATTATTATCGTTATAAACCATTTTTATGCCCCATCTTGGGCGAAAAACTCACATTATCGTCGAGCAATGACCGTTTAGTATTAAAATTATTGAGGCCTTTTATGAGCACCATGCAGCAACCTGCTTTGACTACCTTAAATATCGCTACGCGCCAGAGCCCACTGGCATTATGGCAAGCTGAGCATATTCGTGATCGATTACTAGCTTTGTATCCTGAGATGACAATTAATCTGCTAAAAATTGTCACTAAAGGTGACAAAATTTTGGATACGCCACTGGCTAAAATTGGCGGCAAAGGTTTATTTGTTAAAGAGCTTGAGCAAGCACTATATGACAAGCAAGCAGATATCGCAGTGCACTCACTCAAAGACGTGCCCATGGATTTACCAGAAGGGTTGACGCTAGGCGTTTATTGCAAACGTGCTTCACCAACCGACGCTTTTGTATCGAATACTTATCATAGTATCGATGAGTTGCCACAAGGGGCGGTAGTCGGTACTGCAAGTTTGCGTCGTCAGTGTCAAATCAAAGCTTATCGTCCCGATTTGCAAATTAAAACCCTCCGCGGCAATGTCGGCACGCGACTAAGCAAGTTAGATGCGGGCGAGTATGATGCGATTATTTTGGCGACTAGTGGTCTACAGCGCATTGAGCTTGATGCACGTATTCGTAGTGAGTTGGATATCAATATTTGCTTGCCAGCAGTTGGGCAAGGCGCGTTAGCAATTGAATGTCGTGAAGATGATGCCGACGTATTAAAATTATTGGTACCACTCAATGACGACAAAGCCCGTATCCGCTTAATCGCTGAGCGCGCATTAAATCGTCATCTGCAGGGCGGTTGCCAAGTACCTATCGCCGCTTATGCTGTATTACAAAAAGCAGATGCATTGGCTGCTGATAATGATAGCAATGATAATGACAATGGTAACAACGATGCTGGCGATACCTTATGGCTGCGCGGTCGCGTTGGTCAAGAAGATGGTAGCGAGCTGCTTAAGGTGGACAAGCGCCAGACGTTGATGGGCAGTCAAGCTGAGCAAGAAGCCCAAGCAAACCAGTTGGGTATCGAAGTTGCTGAGATGTTATTACAAGCAGGTGCTGGTGAGATTCTATCAGCGATCTATCATCCTGAGTAATAGCTAGTCTGTATAACACTGGATCACCATTATCAACTCAGTCATAGAGTTATCAGAGTTTAGATGACTCTATGATGGTGCTAACTCTATTTGCTTTTTTCACGGTATATTTATGTCTTGGTCATCATCTAAGTCCACGGATTCAAATCAACCAATTAATACGCCATTATTGCTGCCGCAACTTGTCATCAATACGCGCCCAGTCGAGCGTGCCGCACCGCTGACGCGACATTTACAAGCGGCAGGTATGTCGGTTGTTGATATGCCGATGTTGACACTGCAACCGCGTTTGACCACTGATAACGATATGATGCTGATGCGCCAATGGCTAGCAGGAGAGTATCAAGCACTGGTCATCGTGAGCCCGACAGCGGCAGCCTCAGGTTTGGCTATTTGGCAGTTGCTTGAGCGTGAGCACCAAGATAATGGCGCGACTGATAAAGAAGTAGAGGCTATAGAAGGTAGCTCTAATATTTTAGTAGCGCCAAGCCATCTGATTACGGTTGGTGAAGCGACTGCTGCTGTGTTAAATGAGGCAAAGTTATCAAACGCCAGTTATCAAGTACTACAGCCTGCTATTGCTAATAACGAAGGTATGCTAGCGATGCCTGAGATTGATAGCCTGCAGGCGGGGGATAAGCTACTCGTGTGGCGAGGTCTTGGTGGACGACGATTATTGGTCGATACTTTGCAAGCGCGCGGTGTGCATATCGATAGCATTGCTTGGTACGAGCGCAAAATGCCTATTGATGCCATGATGCAGTATCAGCAATGGCTACAAGATTTCAATAATCGAAATGCGACCGTTGGCATAACCGCGTCGCAGCAAATAAAACCCATTGTCATTGTAAGTAGTGGTACCGCATTTGAGCATTGGGAAAGTATCGTTCTGTCTACTAAGACATTCGATGTAGCAGCAGAACACCAAGTAATGTCAGTCAATGCGCCACTTAAACTATCAGACTTTTGTTATGTGGTATTGGGTGAGCGCTTAGCCAATATGGTTGCTGAGCAAAATTTAAGTTATTGGCGCGTAGAGGATTTGGCGCCAGAAACCATTCTTATTACTATTAAGAAAACCAGTTTATAATATTTAACATATAGTAAATTTGAGATAAAAAAGAGACGTTTAGCGTAACGTGCTACTACTCTAAAATTATTTAAACTACTTGCTCAACTGTTTACGCTTAACCTTATCAATCATGAACGGTGTGGCCTTATGCCAATGAATTCTGAATCGTTATCGAAAGATCCTTCTGCTCTTCAGCAGCGCCGGCAAGCAAATATGTTCTTGTTACGCTTGCAATGGGTGGTTATTTTATTGTTGATAGGCGTCTTACTGTGGCTGTATATCAGTCAGCAGCGTTTTCAGCATACGGTCAATGAGCGCTTGCAAAGTAATGAGCAAGTTGTCAGCCGTTTAAATGAGATGGACGACCGCTTATTTGCGATGAGTCAACAAACGCTGCCAGCGACTAGTGCAGCGGTCAATAGCCAAGCTCAAAACCAGCTGGATTTATTACGTATCCAGATACAAGCTGCTGATAGGTTGTTGGCAGACAGTAATGGCAGTGCGGCGATTGATTTATTGCAAGGTCTGCATTGGCAGCTTTCACAGAAAAGTAATGAGATTGCGCCTGCGCTAACGGTTGTTATTAAGCAAAGCTTGGTTAAAGATATTGAGCGCTTGCAGGCGAGAAGTGCTCAGCCAAGCTCTTGGCAGCTGCAAAATCTGGCGATTCAAAATATTCAAGACTTTTTATATCGCCATGAGCGTGCTGCTAATACTGAGCTCAACAGTTCATTACAGAAAAACACAGCTACGAGCCAATTTACTGACAATAGCCGTTTAACGCGTCGGCAGCTGACGATTCATGAAGCCATCATGACCTTAAATCTAGCCAGCCAAGCCAGCAATATGCACGATCGTGATCAGTTAGTCATGTATTTAAATCAAGCACGTAAGCAGCTACAAACGCTGATGCCTAAACAAGCAGAATCACAGGCTTCTATCGATAACAAGCAACAGTCAGACAAAAATGACTTGCAGACCAAATCCTCTCCTAAGAATATGCCAGAAGTGATAGAAGGTTTGAATAGACTGATTGTCAATGCACCAAAAACATCGCCATTATTAACCTCACAGATTTTAAATAAGCCGCAACGTTAATGCACTACGGATTTATACGATTGTTTTAAAGTGTTATTGTTTTAAAGTATTATAAAAATAAGAGACAGGCAGTTATGGAACTTTTCAATCAAACATCTATCATTGATAATTTGGACAATCATTGTCCTGAAGAGCTAGCGCATTATCCTATTATCCATCAGCAGCCGATTCATTGGGGTGAAATGGATGCCTTTAATCACCTAAATAATGTGGTGTACTATCGCTACGCTGAGTCAGCCCGTATTGGCTATTTGCAAACGCTGGGCATGTTTGATGGCAATATGGTTACGGTATTGGCACAATCAAGCTGCCAGTATTTGCGCCCAGTGATTTTTCCTGATACCTTGTTATTAGGCGTTCGTTGCCAGCGTTTGGGTACCACCAGCATAGTAATCGAGTACAGCTATTATAGTACGGCACAAGCTGCCATCGTTGCGACCGCTGAGGCAGTGATAGTGCGCTTAGAGAGCAATGGTCAAGATAAAAAGCCATGGACGAATGAGGAGCGTGAACGACTACTAGCTCTAGAAGCAACATTCGGTCATATCCCACAACTCTAAGTATGATGCTTTGTGATTAAGCGTTGAGCAAATAAGAAAAAAGGCGCACCAACCTCAGTTGATGCGCCTTTTTTATTGATCATAAGTTTCTATTAATTAAGCCTATTAATCTTGCTTTGGTGCATGGACAAAATCAACCACGTTCAAATCAAAACCTGATAAGGCATAAAACTTCATCGGTGAAGACAAGAGGCGCATATCACGTACCCCTAAATGACGCAAAATCTGTGCGCCAACACCAATACTGCGATATGGTTGCTGTGTGATGGTAGACAGAGCTTCATTCAATGCCGCTTTATCCAAAGCATCGCCTAAGTCAGTCGGCTCATGATTGCCAATCCAAACCAAGACACCACGCTCTGATGCACTGATCTCTTCTAATGCTGAGCGTACGCTCCAGCCACTACGACCAGTGGTATCATTTTTGGCAGCGAATAAATCGCGTAGAGGATGGAAACCATGGACGCGAACAGTGCTAATACCTTGACTCACATCGCCTTTAACCAAAGCTAAATGGGTTTCAGTCGCACCGAACTCACGGAAACGATGTAAGGTAAAAGTGCCATACTCGGTCTCAAACGGATGCGATGCAATTTCTTCGACAGTTTGCTCATTAGCAATACGGTAGTTAATCAAATCAGCAATCGTACCAATTTTTAAATCATGTTCCTTTGCAAATACTTCAAGATCATCACGGCGTGCCATGGTGCCATCCGCATTGATAATCTCTACAATCACCGCTGCTGGCTCAAGTCCGGCAAGACGTGCCAAATCACAACCTGCTTCGGTATGTCCGGCGCGGTGCAAGACACCACCATTCTGTGCCATGATTGGAAAAATATGCCCAGGCTGAACGATGTCTTCTGGCTTTGCTGAAGAGGAGACAGCTGCTTGAATGGTACGCGCACGGTCAGCGGCTGAAATACCCGTAGTCACGCCTTCAGCCGCTTCAATAGAAACGGTAAAATTGGTACTAAATTTTGCCTCATTACGGTCAGACATGAGTGGCAGTGCCAACTGCTGGCAACGTGCTTGTGACAAGGTCAAACAGACCAAGCCACGTGCATGAGTAATCATAAAGTTGATATCTTCAGGGCGCACGTGGGTCGCTGCCATGATAATATCGCCTTCGTTTTCACGGTCTTCATCATCCATCAAGATGACCATTTTACCTGCACGAATGTCTTCGATAATCTCAGGAATCGTATTTAAACTCATAGGATGTCTCAATATTTTATTATATAAATAGGTGTCAATATGGGATATAAAGCGTTATCTGCCTATTGTAGCAGTAGATGCGACAAAGCGCTGTTGCGGCTAAGCAAAACGCGCTGGATCAAATTGATCAACTGTAGACGTTATCTAATCATTGCTTATACATCATTATAAGGACATTTTAACGCTTTTCATCCCACTGTGCTGCCTCATCTTGAAACTATATAGGCCAGTCTGTCTAAAATCGTGATTAGTATCACTAATGGTAACGACAATTGATAGATCAGTGCATATAATCAGTCATATTTTGAGTGATTAGTCATTACTCGCCGCTTGGTCTTTCAGCCAATCGATAAACTGCTTGCTATGCTGCTCACGCTGATTGTCCGCAAATTCATAAAAGCGCGTACCGATTAAATTGTCTGGTAAGTAACTTTGCGCATAATAGTGATTGGGATAATCGTGGGGATAGACATAATCTTGTCCATAGCCTTGATTGCGCATTAATTTGGTCACGCCATTACGTAGGTGTAGCGGCACAGGTGAGGCGTCTTTTTCTGCCAAGCTCATCGCAGCATTGATAGCGTTGTAAGTACTATTACTCTTGGCACTGGTTGCCAGATAGACCACCACTTGCCCCAAGATAATACGTGATTCTGGCATGCCGATGGATTGGACACTGCGCAATGCCGCATCAGCAAGGAGTAGAGCATTAGGGTTGGCATTGCCGATATCTTCACTGGCCAAAATGACCAAACGCCGCGCGATGAAGTCAGCCGGCTCACCGCCCACTAGCATACGCGCCATCCAATATAGTGCCGCGTCAGGATCTGAGCCACGTACTGACTTTATCATTGCTGATACCATATCATAGTGCTGCTCACCATCTTTATCATAGCGTACGAGTGCAGTCTGGGCGACACGAGCGACTAAGGTATCGTCGATAATGATCGGTAATTGCTTGGTATCAGCCGTTTGAATCGCCAGCTCTAATAAATTAAGGGCTTTTCGTGCATCACCATGTGCCAACTGGCTAATCGTATCTTGCGCCTGCAAATTGACCGATAGGTTTTTCAGTATATTATCTTCTAAAAGCGCCCGCTGTAATACCGCACTGATTTGCTCAGGCGTCAATGGCTCTAGGCGATACACTTGGCAACGTGATAACAGCGCATTATTGACACTAAAAGAAGGATTTTCGGTGGTCGCGCCAATCAAGGTGATATCACCAGACTCTACTGCACCAAGTAGCGCATCTTGCTGAGCTTTATTAAACCGATGAATCTCATCAATAAAGACCACCGGCGATTCAAAACTCAATGAATCCTTAGTGTCTAATACCTCGCGTAACTGCTTAACCCCAGTATTCAAAGCAGATAGTGCATGGAAAGGTCGTTCAACGGCATCCGCCAAAAGCATAGCGATGGTTGTTTTGCCAATGCCTGCTTCTCCATGCAAAATAATAGACGGTAGGTGTCCTTGCTCTACCAAGCGCCTTAGCGGAGCACCTGCTGCTAACAAGTGCTCTTGACCAATAATGGCATCAAGCGTGGTCGGGCGCATACGCTGGGCGAGGGGTGTATCAGCATGAAAATTAGGTGGCATAAAATTCTCTATAGCTTCTGTTATTCAAAGCTTTTTGTTATAAGATTAAACAGTTATCCATAGTATTCAAAGTCAAATTACTGTTTTTCACATTTGTCTTTATAATGCTGTCCTTATTGCGATTAAGTAATAAGTCATAAATAAGGTAATAATTCATGATGTTTTTAACATTATTATAAAAGCTAGGCTAACGCAGATTCACGTTAATAAAAGTCAGCTAAATGTACAGCTTATGTCTTTAACGCTTTATTTATATCTATATTATCCCTATTAAGGTGTTAACTAACTTCACGAAAATGATAGATCACAGATAAAGGATGATAGTAGTCATGTTGCAGTCGATTTTTAAGCGTCTATTAAATCGTAATTCGGCATCTGCTAACTTAGTAACTGCTAAACAACAAGCGCGGTCTCTTACTGAAGGTGAAATTAATCTTGCACGTTCGGTTTTTGGTGACAGCCTCAGACTTGATGACGTTCAGCTGAAAACAGCATGGTGGGTACTCAAACATTATGCTGTGAGTCCTAATGGTCATATTTATTTTCATGCATCAGATTGGATAGATGATTTCAGCCAAGCGCCATTGGGCAAACAAGGTTGGCTGATACATGAATTAACACATGTGTGGCAGCTGCAACAAGGCTTGAAGGTGGTACGCGGTGCTATTATCGATCGTCGCTATAATTATGTACTAGAAATGGGTAAGCCTTTTCTTAAATATGGTATCGAGCAGCAGGCACGCATAGTACAAGACTATTTTGTTCGTCGTCAGCGCGGACAATACTGTCAAGATCTTGCAGGCTGTATTCCATTTTTAGTGGTTTAATTAGCGACTAATCTTGAGCCTAGTAGACCATACCGCGACTGATTCTTAACCTCTATATAGCTATGTGATATTTTTGTTTTTAACACAGGAAATAAATTCAGATGTTTAAATTTTGGCTAGTAAAACATGATAATGGTGTTTATGGTAACCTTAGCAATAAAGGTATTGAGTGTCCACAGCACTCAAATGCCTTACTGGCGGCGGCATTGACTGGTGTCTTATTGTTAAGCGGATGTCAGCAGCAAGCAGCAGAAGAAAATGTAGCGGATAAGCCCCAAACCAGTGAGCAAACAAGTGAAGAAGACAGCCAACCGATGGCGCAAAGTGATTCTGCTGCAGCACGTATTGAGCAGTTCCAACCTTTATATGTTACCCAGTTTCAGGCATTGCAGGGGCGTCTGCAAGCAGAGTACGAGTCGCTACAAGCTGCTGATATCGCAGACAGTGAAAACGCTTTATTAGTCGATGAGCCTACTGTTGCAACTGGCAATAATCAGCCAGCTAACAGCGATCAAGGAGCTATAGCTGCTACGCCACAGCTAACACAAGATCCGGTAGCAGCTGCAAAGGATGCAGCAAATGGCAACTCTGTGACAGATACTGACACAAACGATGAAATTAACACCAGTACCGAAGTTGGTGAGCGCGATTTAACGGTGTTAAAGCGTATTAGCTTAGAGCCACGTAAGCCTGTGATATTAACTGAAAAGCAGATTATAGAACGCTATAAGCAAGCAATGGAAGCGCTTTATCAGCCAGTAACCACGCCACTGAATGCGCAGGATACGGATACTTTGATTAATATCGCAACCTTAGTACCACAGCTTTTTGAAGATGCAGAAATTGCTGGCAGAGTCAGTGCTAAAAGCCCTGCATTGGCACGTTTAATTATTCAGCATCAAGTTTGGGAGCAGATAGAAGCCCAGCAAGTACTAGATATGCAGAAAATGAAACAAACCCAACAGCAAGAATTTGAGATGCTAATGGCAAAATTCAATGAAACGATTGAAGGTTATGATGAACAAATCGCTAAATATGAGCAAACGCTAAAAGAATTTAAGTAATCCGTTAAATTTACCCATAAAAAAATCTCGCACATGGCGAGATTTTTTTATGGCTGTTTATTTTTACAAATGCTTAATTACTATTTACGGTCTTCAACTTTAACGAAATCGCGCTGCGTTTCACCAGTGTATAACTGACGTGGGCGACCGATTTTGAACGGTGCGCTGTGCATCTCTAACCAATGGCTGATCCAACCAGAAGTACGAGCTAGTGAAAAGATAACGGTAAACATTGACGTTGGAATACCGATGGCTTTAAGGATAATACCAGAGTAAAAATCAACGTTTGGATACAAGTTACGCTCAACGAAGAACGGGTCTTCTAAAGCGATTTTCTCAAGTGCCATAGCAAGCTCAAGCTTAGGATCATTGATGCCCAATGCGCCTAGTACTTCGTCACAAGTTTCTTTCATCACTTGTGCACGTGGGTCAAAGTTTTTGTAAACACGGTGACCAAAGCCCATCAGTTTCACTTCACGGCTTTTCACTTTTTCCATAAACTCAGGAACGTTTTCTACTGAACCGATTTCATCTAGCATCTCAAGTACGGCTTCGTTAGCGCCACCATGTGATGGTCCCCAAAGGGCGGCGATACCAGCAGCGATACAAGCATAAGGGTTAGCACCCGTAGAGCCGGCTAAACGTACCGTTGACGTTGATGCGTTTTGTTCGTGATCAGCATGCAAGGTAAAGATTTTGTCCATAGCACGCGTGATAACGTCGTTGGTTTTATAATCAACATCAGCAGGGGTTGCAAACATCATGTATAAGAAGTTTTCCGCATAATTGAAATCATTACGTGGATACATGAACGGTTCGCCTTGTGAGTATTTATAACTCATTGCCGCAAGTGTAGGCATTTTAGCGATGAGACGAATCGCGGTAATTTCACGATGTTCTTCATTGCTGATGTCTAAATCTTCATGATAAAACGCAGATAAGGCACCAACGACACCAACCATAATTGCCATTGGATGGGCGTCACGACGGAAGCCTTCAAAGAACTTACGCAATTGATCATGAACACCAGTATGCTTACGAATTTTTTCAAAGAAATCGGCTTTTTGCTCAGCGTTAGGCAGATCACCATGAATCAGGGCATAAGCCACTTCTAGATATTCTGCATTGTTTGCTAACTGGTCAATAGGATAGCCGCGATGCAATAGCTCGCCTTTACCGCCATCAATGAAGGTAATTTTCGATTCGACAGGAGCAGTTGCCATAAAGCCTGGATCATAGGTCCAGTAGCCAGCTTGTTGGAAAGCAGCAACTTCGATAACTGACGGCCCTAAAGTACCTTCAGTAATAGGAAGTTGGTAGTCCTTACCATCTACGGTCAATGTGGCTTGATTATCAGCCATAATTTAATCTCCATTGTTTTAACTTGTTAGAACAAAAATAATAGTGACGCACACCCTCGCATCATAAATAGTCAAATGGCCAAAATGAATGTGACCTATTTAATATGCAGGCTATATTAGCAGTTATTACTTAAGTTTTGAAAAGACTTTTACTTGCTAGACCACCAATAGACGTGCGCCAATAGTGCTTATCGGTTGTAAACTTTGTATCAAAATATGTCTAGTAGGTAATTTGACTGTAAACCATCTTATTTATCATAGCGTAATGATTATTATTAACCTAGATATAAAGAGACAGTTTTAACCAAGTACTCTGTTGAGATATCTTCTAATATTTACTATAAAACAGACAGAGCATCATTAGCTGATACATTCGTTTGGCTTCATAGGTCACTAAGCCTGAGTAATACTAATGAATTCATATTGCAAATAGCCAGTTTTTTGTTAATAAATCTCTAATAACCACTATTTAGGGGATAAATTTGTAATTAGTGCTCAGTCATTTTATAATTAGAGGGATTTAACTGGCACTAGCTTTGCGCAAATTGATGACTTGTCCTAATAAAGTAGGTGAGGGGCTTTGCTCCACTCATACTTTGTTACGATTGAATAATCACTTTGTAGACCAAGACCGAGCTTATCGCTTGAATATTCTTGTTAACTGTTCTATTTTTAAATAGCCTACAGTGAAGTTTACCTTAACAAAAAAGGATAACATAGAGATGACTCCATGGCGTTGTCTTTTTTTTGTTAATGGGAACCAGTAAAAATAGAATAGTTAATCGATTTATCCCGTGCTTCGTTTTGTGGTCTGTTAATATGTAGAAAGCTTATTGTTGAAAGGGTTTATTGAGCGATAGTTGAATGCCCATAATGACCATGTCAATCTCCGTATGCTTTCAGATTTAGCGCAAATTAAATGACGTCAGCTAGCTCTTCCTTCCTTACTTTATTCGTCTTGTGTGGTGCTCAGTGTATTTGGCAGACGATTGCTAAATCATAAGTAACTACCAGACATAACCGCAAAAAGGATGCCCGCTGTGAAAAGCAACCGACCTATTGATCTGCCCCTCAGCCAAGTGATTAGTGTTAATCGATCACCGATTGCGATTGCTTCAATCTTGCATCGTATCTCTGGCATCATTTTATTTTTACTTATTCCAGTCATGCTGTGGTTATTGCAGAATTCTTTGGCATCGCCTGAGAGTTTTGAAACCGTTTTTGACAATGTTTTAGTGCGCTTTTTGGCATGGATTTTCGTCGCCGCCATCGCTTATCACTTTGTGATGGGTATGAAGCATTTATTTGCTGATATGGGCATGAATGAAGAGCTGAAATCTGGCCGTGCTGCCTCTATGATCAGCTTTGTAATTGCAGCGATATTAATTGTCGCGTCATTTGTATGGGTGATGTTCTAATGAGAAACGATTCAGGAATAAAAAGCGCAACCAGTCTAACCGGCTCAGGCTCACGTGATTGGATAGTCCAACGTATCAGTGCGGTGGTCTTAGCTGTTTACAGTGTGGTGCTATTGGGCTTCTTTTTGACCCATGGCGATGTGAGCTACACGGAATGGTCAAATTTTATGACCAGCTTACCGATGCGTCTATTTAGCTTAGTAGCAGTTCTAGCCCTTGCGGGTCATGCATGGATTGGCATGTGGACCGTATTCACAGACTATATCACTACCGGTAAATTGGGCGCGAGCGCAGCTGGCCTACGCTTGGTCTTACAGACATTAATGATTATTGCCGTTTTTGTATTTTTATTCTGGGGCATCATGATTTTTTGGGGTAACGGCTTCGGTGTCGTTGCTGTTTAACGCTCAGATAGATATGCACATTTTAGTAAGTGGTTGAAGGCGGCTTAGATACCCAGTTATATACAATTACATCATCCATATCCGTGCTTTGAGTCGATGATTCAGCTCGGAGTGTATGACTGGTTAAGCAGTCCTTGTATTTACTTCGCAAGTATTAACAGGCATTAGGAAAACCGTAATGGCAACTAGACAAGACAATACCATTAGCAATATCAAAACTTTAAACTATGACGCGGTCATCGTTGGTGGTGGTGGTTCAGGTATGCGTGCATCATTGCACTTAGCTGAAGCCGGCATGAAGGTTGCAGTCTTAACCAAAGTATTCCCAACCCGCTCGCACACTGTTGCAGCTCAGGGCGGTATCGGTGCAAGTCTGGGTAACATGAGCAACGATAACTGGCATTTCCACTTTTATGATACCGTTAAAGGGTCAGACTGGTTGGGTGATCAAGACGCGATTGAGTACATGTGCCGTGAAGCGCCGAAAGTAGTATACGAGCTTGAGCACATGGGCATGCCGTTTGACCGTAATGAAGATGGCACGATTTATCAGCGTCCATTCGGTGGTCATACCTCAAACTATGGCGAAAAAGCCGTACAACGTGCGTGTGCTGCTGCTGACCGTACCGGTCATGCACTATTACATACGCTCTATCAAAAAAACCTACAGCAAGGTACTGAATTCTTTATCGAGTGGATTGCCCTTGATTTGATCAAAGATGAAGCCGGCAATATCAATGGCGTTATCGCGATTGAACAAGAAACTGGTACAGTTGCTGTATTCCAGTCACCAATTACTGTCCTAGCGACAGGTGGTGCTGGTCGTATCTTTGCCGCATCTACCAATGCTTACATCAATACAGGCGACGGTATTGGCATGGCCGTTCGTGCTGGTATTCCACTACAAGATATGGAGTTCTGGCAGTTCCACCCAACCGGCGTTCATGGTGCCGGCGTACTATTGACCGAAGGTTGCCGCGGTGAAGGCGCTATCTTACGTAATAAAGATGGCGAAGCCTTTATGGAGCGTTATGCCCCAACCGTAAAAGACTTGGCACCACGTGATTTGGTTTCTCGTTCTATGGATCAAGAAATCAAAGAAGGCCGTGGTTGTGGTCCAAACGCTGATCATATCGTGATGGATATGACCCATTTGGGTGTTGAAACCATCATGAAGCGTCTGCCATCAGTATTCGAGATTGGTAAAAACTTTGCCAACGTCGATATCACGAAAGAGCCAATTCCTGTTATTCCAACCATTCATTATATGATGGGCGGTATTCCAACTACGATTCATGGTCAAGTGATTGTACCGGATCTAGAAGCAGGTACGGATGAAGACGGTCTATATGCAAAAGGCAACGTTGTTAAAGGTCTATATGCAATTGGCGAATGTGCGTGCGTCAGTGTTCACGGTGCTAACCGTTTAGGTACCAACTCATTGCTTGATTTATTGGTATTTGGTCGCGCTGCAGGTAAGCATATCGTTGATGAATTCCATCATGCAGATCATAACTATAAGCCACTTGATCCTCGCGTCCTTGATTACACAGTCGGTCGTTTAGATAAGCTGCAACAGTCAACTTCAGGCTACAATGCGCAAGACGTTGCCGATGAGATTCGTGCAACCATGCAAACGCATGCCAGTGTATTCCGTACACAAGCGATGATGGATGAAGGCGTTGCAAAAATCCTAGCGCTAGGCGAGAAGATTGATCAGATTCATTTGGCTGATAAATCACAAGTCTTTAACACTGCTCGTATTGAAGCCTTTGAAGTGGGCAATCTTTACGAAGTAGCAAAAGCGACGATGATATCGGCAGCCCAGCGTCATGAAAGCCGCGGCGCGCACAGTGTCTCTGACTATGATCGTCCTGAAGATGATGAATACGCACCAAACGGTCGTAACGATAATGATTGGATGAAGCATACCTTATGGTATTCTGAAGGCAATAAGATTATCTATAAGCCGGTTCGTAAAATTCCATTAACGGTTGATTATATCGAGCCAAAGGTTCGTGTCTACTAATTCAGACGCCTTGCGCCTGATGTGTATAGACAGCATAAACGTTTTATCCTTTATTCATTTATTAAAAAGGTGACCGCCAGCTACAAGCTCATGCCAGCGCCCTATTAATCAGTATTTGATCATTCTTGTCAGTACAGATTAATAGCCAGCGCGACTATGTTGCAGTCCTTGTATGCCCGCCATCACCGACGTGTGGAGTTTAGCATTATGAGCCGAGGTACTCGCACCATCGAAATCTATCGCTACGATCCTGATCTGGACGCAGCGCCGCGTATGCAAACTTATACGATTGAGCTATTAGACTCAGATCGTATGTTGCTTGACGTGTTATTACGCCTAAAGAAGGAAGATGAAACTCTTACCTTCCGTCGCTCGTGCCGTGAAGGCATCTGTGGCTCTGATGGCATGAATATTAACGGTAAAAATGGTCTAGCATGTTTGATCAACATGAATACTTTGCCAGAAAAAGTAACCGTTCGTCCGTTACCAGGTTTGCCAGTGGTTCGTGATTTGGTCGTTGATATGAACCAATTCTACGAGCAGTACGAAAAAGTACATCCATTCTTAATTAATGATCAGCCAGCGCCTGCGACTGAGCGCTTGCAGTCACCTGAGCAACGTGACAAGCTAAACGGTTTATATGAATGTATTTTATGTGCCTGCTGTTCAACCAGCTGCCCATCATTCTGGTGGAATCCTGATAAGTTCTTAGGACCATCAGCACTACTGCATGCTGATCGTTTTGTTTCTGACAGCCGTGACAGTGATACGCGCGCGCGTCTGGCTCGTTTAGACGATCCATTCAGCTTATTTCGTTGCCGCGGTATCATGAACTGCGTATCAGTATGTCCAAAAGGCTTGAATCCAACCAAAGCTATCGGTCATCTGCGTAATTTGTTGCTTGATCAAGCAGGTTAATATACCTTTTAGCCTCAATTAGCTTTATAATAGCGCTATAAAAAAACACCACCTGAGATAAGGTGGTGTTTTTTATTCGTTAAAATAAGCAAAACAATAGCGTAAAGTTACCATGCTTGTTAAGTCGTCTTAGAACAATATTTGAATTTGCATCAGAATAATGATGACAAGTAAGGCCATGCTAACAATACGTTGCTTATATGTAAGACAACCTGTTATCTGCTCCATCTGCCTATATAATTATAAGTAGTAATGGCTAAGCATAAAAAATGCTTGGTTATTATAAGATTATAGGGGTGAATGACGATGATAGAAGGTATATAATACTGAGGTTAAAAAGGATGCATAGCAGTGATGTGTGAATATGCAGGAAGTCAATCACCTATGAATTGCGTAAAGTGATAATAGATATTCATTGTGTAAATACTTAGTATTGAACAAACAAACTATGGCTGCAATTGTTGCCATGTTACGCTATACGGCAGTGTATCATTTGTCAAATAGTCATTGTATAGCTACAATAGCCAAGTTATTCAGCAGAAATGGCTTGTAAATAAGCCAGCTGAACAAAAAAAATTTAAAAAAATGCTATAAATAACAATTTAGTTATAACTTATAGCATTATATATAAATTAATGTTTTGCGACGAGCGACATAAGAAAACTGAACGTTCACAAATAATTTGAATGGTGTTCTATGTTGATTGTTCATTGTTAAAAGGCTATTTATTCAATAGCTGAGCCGCCTGTATACAACAGATTTTACAATAATAAGCACGATTCCATTCATTTATCTATCAAATAGACGATTATTATGAATAGTATAACTAAAGAAGCAGCGAGCGTAGATCACACAGAATTGGCCGCTGATAATGCCAATTATATTGATATTCTCTACGAGCAATACCTAGAAGATCCTAATAGTGTTGGCAGCGATTGGCAAACGTATTTTGAACAATACAAATCGCCAAATGATGCGCCGCACAACGCCATTAAAGACCAGTTTTTATTATTGGCCCGTAATCAGACGGCTAATAAGGTCAGTACTGATACCAATAGCTCGGCTAGCAGTCATAGCAACAATGTTGGTGACAATAAGCAAATGGGCGTACAGCAGCTCATCTCAGCTTACCGTCGTCGCGGTCATCGCCGTGCGCAGTTAGATCCATTAAGTCTGCATCCACGTGCGGAAGTAGAGGATTTGACCCTTGCCTATCACAATCTTTCTGACGCGGATCTAGATACGGTATTTCCTACTAATGATCTAAATATCGGTAAAAATGAAGCACCGTTACGTGAAATCATTGAAATCATGGAGCGCGTCTATTGCCGTTATATCGGCACAGAATATATGCACGTGACCACCAGCACAGAAAAGCGCTGGATGGAAAAATATCTAGAAACCAATCTAGGTCATATCTCTTTTGATACAGAAAAACGTTTGTCTATTCTTGAGCGTTTGACGGCAGCAGAAGGCTTAGAAAAATATCTTGCTCGTAAATATACGGGTGTAAAGCGTTTTGGTCTGGAAGGCGGCGAGAGCTTTATTCCAGCGATCAATGAAATCATTCAACGTGCTGGCGGTTATGGTACAAAAGAGATGGTCATTGGTATGGCTCACCGTGGGCGTTTAAACTTATTGGTAAACATCTTGGGCAAAAACCCTGCTGATTTGTTTGATGAGTTCGATGGCAAAGTTCAGCCAGAAAAGGGCTCAGGCGATGTTAAATACCATAATGGTTTTTCATCGAACGTGATGACACCAGGTGGGGAGGCGCATTTAGCGTTGGCATTTAACCCGTCACATCTTGAAATCGTTGCGCCAGTATTACAAGGCTCAGTACGTGCGCGTCAAGTACGTCGTAATGATCAGCCACTTCATGAAAATAAGACGGGCAATTCAGTATTGCCAATCGTCATTCATGGTGATGCGGCGTTTGCCGGTCAAGGCGTGGTACAAGAGACATTTCAGATGTCACAAACCCGTGCGTATACGACGGGCGGCACCATCCATATTGTGATTAATAACCAAGTTGGTTTTACCACCAGCCGTCAAGAAGATGCACGCTCAACTGAATACTGTACTGATGTGGCAAAAATGGTTCATGCGCCAATTTTGCATGTCAACGGTGATGATCCTGAGTCTGTGGTATTTGCCGCGCAATTGGCGTTAGATTATCGTCATGAGTTTGACAAAGACATCATTATAGATCTCTTCTGCTATCGCCGTAACGGTCATAATGAGGCAGATGAGCCTTCAGCTACTCAGCCACTCATGTATGCAGTGATCAAAAAGCTACCAACGACTCGTACTATTTACGCGCAACAGTTAATCGAAGAAGGTTTGCTGAGTAAAGAAGATGAAACGCGTTTAGAAGATGAGTATCGTGAATCATTAGACCGCGGTGAATATGTTGCTAACTCATTAGTAAACGAGCCTAATGAGCAGCTATTTGTCGATTGGAAACCTTACTTGGGTCACGATTTGGTTGATGATTGGGATACCAGTGTTGATATCGAAGTGTTGAAAGGCTATGGTCGCCGTATGGCACAAATGCCTGAAGGTTACAAACTACAGCGCCAAGTACAAAAAGTGGTTGAGCAGCGCTTAGCGATGCAAACCGGCGAAGAGCCTTTGAACTGGGGTGCAGCTGAGACATTGGCATACGCATCACTGGTCGATAACGATAAAGTGCTGGTACGTATTACTGGTGAAGATGTAGGACGTGGTACGTTCTCACATCGTCATAGTGAGCTATATAATATTGAAGATGGCAGCATGTATGTGCCACTTGCTCACCTGAGTGAAGATCAAGCACGCTTTGCCACTTATAACTCATTGCTATCAGAAGAAGCGGTACTAGCTTTTGAATATGGTTATGCGACCACGGTGCCAAATGCATTGGTTGTTTGGGAAGCGCAGTTCGGTGATTTTGTTAACGGTGCTCAAGTAGTTATCGACCAATTCATCGCGAGTGGCGAGACCAAATGGCAGCGCGTTTGCGGCTTGACCATGTTATTGCCGCATGGCTTCGAAGGTCAAGGTCCTGAGCATTCATCAGCCCGTCTTGAGCGCTTCTTGCAGTTATGTGCTGAAGACAACATGCAAGTCATCACACCAACGACGCCTGCACAGATTTATCATGCGCTACGTCGTCAAGCGGTTCGCCCGATTCGTAAACCGTTAATCGTGATGTCGCCAAAGAGCTTGCTACGTCATAAGCTTGCGACTTCTCAATTAGAAGAATTGGCAAATGGTAAGTTTGAAACAGTATTGCCAGAGATGGATCAGCAAAATCCGGACAATGTGACTCGTATGGTTCTATGTGGCGGTAAAGTTTATTATGACTTGCTTGAGCAGCGCCGTGCTTTAGGTCTAGACCATGTAGCAATCGTTCGTATTGAGCAACTCTATCCTTTACCAGAAAAACGCTTAATTGCTGAAATTGAAAAATACAGCAACTTAAAAGAAATCGTTTGGACGCAAGAGGAGCCGTTGAACCAAGGCGCTTGGTATTACTTAGCACCACATATGTTCCGTATTGTTGTACCGCATCCAACCAGAGCAAAAGTGATGGAGCCAGTTGCACGTCCTGCCAGTGCAGCGCCTGCGACAGGATCAGCAAAATTACACGTTAAGCAACAACAAGATTTAATCGCTGGTGGTCTTGGTATCAGTGTAGATGAGCTGTCTATTTAATAGCTCATCTAAATAACAGATTGTATGTAATCAATGAATCAGGCGATGACAGTCAGTACCCAGTGAGACAATTTAAATATCACATTTTAAATGGCACTGACTGCCTATCACGACTTAATTATAAATAGTAATATTCAAATCTAAGGAGTATATCGATGGCTGAAATTAAAGCCCCCGTTTTTCCAGAATCGGTTGCCGATGGTACAATCGTTGAATGGCATGTCACTGAAGGTCAGCAAGTAAACCGTGATGACCTATTAGCTGAAATCGAAACTGATAAAGTTGTATTAGAAGTGGTCGCGCCTGATAACGGTGTTGTAACCCGAATCGTTAAGCAAGTAGATGACACCGTATTGTCTGATGAGCTGATTGCCGAATTTGAAGCTGGTGCTAGCGCCAGTGCTAGCGCCAGTGCTGAAGCTGCTCCTGCCGTTGATCCAGATCAACCAGCTGCGCCAGTACAACCTAAGCAAGCAACAGATGGCGGCGAGCCAGTACAAGCGTCTGCTGAATCTGATCATAAAGATCAAAGCCCTGCGGTTCGTAAAGCAGCCAAAGAGTCTGGCGTAGATCCTAAAAACGTCGAAGGTAGTGGTCGCGGCGGTCGTGTGACTAAAACTGACATGTCAAACCCAACGTTGAAAGCGGACAGCTCAATCACTTCTGATAGTGGTCGTCCTGTTGCTGAAGCAGTTGGCGAGCGTACTGAAAAACGCGTACCAATGACACGTCTACGTAAAACAATCGCGAATCGTCTGCTAGCTGCTTCTCAAGAAACAGCAATGCTAACGACGTTTAACGAAGTCAACATGAAACCGTTGATGGATATGCGTACTAAATATAAAGATCAGTTTGAAAAGCGTCATGGTACACGTTTAGGCTTTATGTCGTTATTCGTAAAAGCGGCGACTGAAGCACTAAAACGCTATCCAGCCGTGAATGCATCATTAGACGGTGATGATATCGTTTATCATGGTTACTATGACATCGGTGTTGCCGTATCTTCTAACCGTGGTCTAGTCGTACCAGTACTGCGTGATACTGATCGCATGAGCATGGCAGATGTTGAAGCCAAGATTCGTGAGTTTGGTGGTAAAGCACAAGAAGGCAAACTTGGTCTAGAAGACATGGTTGGCGGTACATTTACCATCTCAAACGGTGGTGTATTTGGTTCACTGATGTCAACACCTATCTTGAACCCACCACAAACTGCTATCTTGGGTATGCATGCCATCAATGACCGCCCTATGGCAGTTAATGGTGAAGTTAAAATCTTGCCAATGATGTATCTTGCACTGTCTTATGACCATCGTATGATTGATGGTAAAGAAGCGGTACAATTCTTAGTAACACTGAAAGAATTGGTTGAAGACCCTACTATGCTACTTTTAGATCTTTAAGTTTTTAGGCTTGTATCAGTAATGACTGATACAAGCTTTTTAGCTTTGTATAGATTATCTTTTAATGCCTTTTAGCTTTTTCAGTTCTATCTTATGAGCAATGAGCTAAGCATACTCAGCAACTATCTTTATCGTCTTTTTAAACGCATCTATTATCTAGCATTTAGATATCGTATTGGTTATCGAACAGATAAGTCGATGGTTTACTAACGAGATAAAATTGGTTTATATGATACCTAACATTAAACTAAAATTAAAATAGGAACGTATTATGAAAGACAGTTACGATTTAGTCGTCATCGGCGGCGGACCTGGTGGTTATGAAGCAGCAATCCGTGCAGGACAGCTTGGTATGAGCGTCGCTTGTATCGAAAAACGCGTTTATAAAGGCGAGCCTGCACTTGGCGGTACTTGCTTAAACGTCGGTTGTATCCCATCAAAAGCATTGCTTGATAGCTCACATCGCTATGAAGCGACTAAGCACGACCTTAATGAGCATGGTATTACTACTGGTGATGTTGCTATCGATATCGAGCAAATGATTGCTCGTAAAGAAGGCATCGTTAAGCAGTTAACTGGCGGTGTTGCTGCGTTATTGAAAGGTAATGGGGTTGACTGGCTACAAGGCTGGGGCACATTAGAAGATGGTAAAGGTGCTGATAAAAAAGTTAAATTTACCGCTCTTGCTGATGAAGCAGAAACGACTATCACTGCTAAAAACGTGATTCTTGCAGCTGGTTCAGTGCCGATTGATATTCCAGTTGCCAAAACTGACGGCGATCGTATCGTTGACTCTACTGGCGCGCTTGACTTCACTGCTGTACCTAAGCGTTTAGGCGTAATCGGTGCCGGTGTTATCGGTCTTGAGCTTGGTTCAGTATGGCGTCGTCTAGGTGCAGAAGTTGTCGTATATGAAGCACTACCTAGCTTCTTGGCTGCTGCTGACAAAGACATCGCTAAAGAAGCCGGTAAAATGCTGAAAAAGCAAGGTCTTGATATCCGTGTCGATACCAAAGTGACCAATGCTGAAGTGAAAGGCGATCAAGTCATCGTTACTAGTGAAACCAAAGGCGAATCTAGTGAAGAGAGCTTTGATAAGCTGATCGTTTGTGTCGGTCGTCGCGCTTATTCTGAGAAACTACTTGGCGAAGACAGTGGTATTCAATTGACCGAACGCGGTTTGATCGATGTCAATGATCAGTGCAAAACCAATCTTGATGGCGTTTATGCTATCGGTGATTTGGTACGCGGTCCTATGCTTGCGCATAAAGCCATGGAAGAAGGCATGATGGCTGTTGAGCGTATTCATGGCGAAAAAGCTCAAGTTAACTACGACACTATTATCAACGTCATCTATACGCATCCAGAAATCGCATGGGTTGGTTTGACAGAGCAAGAAGCAGAAGCCGCAGGTTATGAAGTCAAAACAGGTTCATTTAACCTAGCTGCAAACGGTCGCGCTCTTGCTCAAAGTGAAGCTCAAGGTTCTATCAAAGTCGTTGCTGATGCCAAAACAGACCGTTTGTTAGGTATGCATGCGATTTCTGCTGGTGCAGGCGATATCGTCCATCAAGGTATGATTGCGATGGAATTTGTATCAAGCATCGAAGATTTGCAGTTAATGACGTTTGCGCATCCAACGATCTCTGAAGCCGTTCATGAAGCAGCATTGTCTGCGGATGGTCGTGCCATTCACGCGATTCAGCGTAAAAAACGTAAATAATTTTAACGGCTAAAAATATTTGTATAAAGATATTTTAAGTGTTTTAAATGGTTATTAGATGATTACATGACCATCGCATTGTTCGAATAGCTATTTTGAATGACTATTTTGAATGCTGCGTTGGTCTAACATACAGTAGAGCATTCTACGATGTATGAGTTTTCATTTTTTATTAATGGTAAAAATAAAGGATTCAATCAATGAATTTACATGAGTATCAAGCAAAAGAGCTATTGAAAAGCTATGGCTTGCCAATTCAAGAAGGCATCATTGCTTACAGTGGCGACGAAGCAGCAGCAGCTTTTGACAAAACTCCAACTGATATCGCAGTCATCAAAGCGCAGGTTCATGCTGGTGGTCGCGGTAAAGCGGGCGGCGTGAAACTGGTTAAGACTCGTGAAGAAGCAAAGCAAGTGACTGATGAGCTTATCGGTAAAAACCTTGTAACGTATCAAACCGATGCCGCTGGTCAACCAGTGAATTTCGTTTTGGTTGCAGAAGATATGTATCCAGTACAAACCGAGCTATATCTTGGCGCTGTTGTTGACCGCTCTTCACGTCGCGTGACGTTTATGGCATCAACGGAAGGCGGTGTTGAGATTGAGAAAGTTGCAGAAGAAACGCCAGAGAAAATCTTTAAAGTAAATATTGATCCATTGGTTGGTTTATTGCCATTCCAAGCGCGTGAAGTCGCGTTTAAATTGGGTCTTGAAGGCAAGCAAATCAATCAATTCGTTAAATTGATGAGTGGTGCTTATCAAGCATTCGTTGAAAACGACATTGATTTACTTGAAATCAACCCATTAGCGGTTCGCGAAAATGGCGAGATCGTTTGTGTTGATGGCAAAATTGGTATCGACTCAAACGCTTTATATCGTTTGCCTAAGATTGCTGCGCTACAAGACAAATCACAAGAAAATGAGCGTGAGCTTAAAGCGGCTGAGTTTGATCTAAACTATGTTGCCCTAGAAGGCAATATCGGTTGTATGGTAAACGGTGCTGGTCTTGCAATGGCTACGATGGACATCATCAAATTGTACGGCGGCAAGCCTGCTAACTTCTTGGACGTTGGCGGCGGTGCAACTAAAGATCGCGTTGTTGAAGCATTCAAGATTATTCTTGAAGACAGCAGCGTTGAAGGTGTTCTGATCAACATCTTCGGTGGTATCGTACGTTGTGACATGATTGCAGAAGCTATTATCGCTGCGATCAAGGAAGTTGACGTCAAAGTACCAGTTGTTGTCCGTTTAGAGGGTAACAATGCTGAGCTTGGCGCACAAATTCTAGAAGAATCTGGTCTGAAACTGATCTCAGCTCAAGGTTTATCAGACGCCGCTCAAAAAATTGTTGACGCTGTTAAAGCTTAATTGCTCAAGAGTATAAGACGCTTGCTGTTATTCTACCGACGTTAACATTTAACGTGGCAGGATAGGCAAGCGCCTACCAGACAACCGCATACAAGGATAAGATAATGAGTGTATTAATTGATAAAGACACCAAAGTATTGGTGCAAGGTTTTACCGGTAAAAATGGTACGTTCCACTCAGAACAAGCCATCGAATATGGTACAAAAGTTGTTGGCGGCGTAACCCCAGGTAAAGGCGGTCAAACGCACCTAGGTTTGCCAGTATTCAACACCATGTCTGAAGCAATGGCAGCCACCCAAGCAGACGCTTCTGTTATCTATGTACCAGCTCCTTTTGTACTAGATTCTATCATCGAAGCAATTGACGCTGGTGTGAAGCTAATTGTTGTGATCACTGAAGGCGTACCAACGCTTGATATGCTTAAAGCCAAACGCTACCTTGAAACAGCAGGCGATGTACGTCTAATCGGTCCTAACTGCCCAGGCGTTATCACCCCAGGTCAGTGCAAAATCGGCATTATGCCAGGTCATATCCATTTGCCAGGTAAAGTGGGTATCATCTCACGCTCTGGTACTTTGACTTATGAAGCCGTTGCTCAAACTACTAAACTTGGCTTTGGTCAATCAACCTGTATCGGTATCGGTGGTGATCCGATCCCTGGTATGAACCAGATTGATGCGCTTAAATTGTTCCAAGAAGATCCACAAACTGAAGCAATTATCTTAATCGGTGAAATCGGTGGTACTGCTGAAGAAGAAGCAGCCGCTTATATCAAAGACCATGTAACTAAGCCAGTTGTTGGTTATATTGCTGGTGTAACTGCTCCTGAAGGTAAGCGTATGGGTCATGCCGGCGCTATCATCTCTGGCGGTCAAGGTACAGCTGAAGATAAATTTAAAGCGTTCGAAGCGGCAGGTATTGCTTACACGCGTGACCCATCAAAATTGGGCGAGAAGCTAAAAGAAGTGACAGGTTGGTAGTATCAGCAGCTAACTGACTGTTGATACTCAAATGACGTTGAAAAATAATGAAGGCACCCCTACAATGGGGTGTCTTTTTTTGTTTAAAAATTGCTTTGGATATCAATATGGAAAATTATAAAAATAAAATATTAGTGACTGGCGGTGCAGGATATATCGGTTCACATGCTTGTATTGCACTGCATGAAGCAGGCTACGAGGTGGTGATATACGACAATTTATCCAATAGCAGTTTTGAGGCAGTAAATCGTGTTTCTAGCCTTATTGGGCAGCCTATCGACTTTATCGAAGGCGACATACGTGATGCTGATTCATTCAGGCAAGTGTTTACTACCCATCAATTTTTTGGCGTCATTCATTTCGCTGGCTTAAAAGCGGTTGGCGAATCTGTCGCTAAACCTTTGATGTATTATGATAATAATGTGAGTGGTACAATTACCTTACTTAAAATCATGGCTGAATATGAGGTTAAAAACTAGTCTTTTCTTCATCAGCTACGGTCTATGGTGATCCTGAAATTCTGCCAATTAATGAAGACTCTCCACGCTCCTGTACCAATCCTTATGGACAGAGTAAGCTTACGGTTGAGCATGTTCTAGAAGATTTAGCGCTATCAGATAACAGCTGGAGCCTTATTCCTTTGAGGTATTTTAATCCTATTGGCGCGCACCCATCTGGACAAATTGGCGAAGATCCCAATGATATTCCAAATAATTTAATGCCATATATCTCACAAGTTGCTGTTGGCAAGCTTGATAGATTAAGCATTTTTGGCGATGACTATGCTACGGTAGATGGTACGGGTGTGCGTGACTTTATACATGTCACTGACCTTGCCCAAGGGCATGTTGCTGCGCTTAATTATTTACAGCAACAGGTAGGCTTAAAGAACATCAGCTCAGTAGGATTCCTACCTATTAACCTAGAAATGGGCAAAGGCACTTCGGTGTTAGAGTTAGTTAGAGCGTTTTCTGCCGTATCAGCTCAAGATATTCCTTTTCAGTTTGTTGGGCGACGAGCTGGTGATATTGCCAGTTGCTATGCTAGTGCTGATAAAGCACAAGAGTTATTAGGATGGAAGGCAAGCTTATCTATTACTGATATGTGTCAAGATACATGGCGTTGGCAAAGCATAAATCCAAATGGTTATAACTCAATATAAGTATTATAGAAAACAAACCCTTATCCATTCTTATTAAGTATGTATTAATCCTTATGAAAAAAATTACTCACGCGGTGATACCCGTTGCAGGCTTTGGTACTCGTATGTTGCCATTGTCTAAATCCGTACCTAAAGAGCTATTGCCGCTTGGTAATCGTCCTGCCATCCATTATGTGGTGGCAGAAGCCATTGCTGCTGGTATTAAGCACATTGTCTTGGTTGGTCATGCACAAAAAAGTGCTATTGAAAATTACTTTGATCTCAATGCCGAGCTTGACAATCAATTGCGTGTTAAAGGTAAGAACGAGCTGGCAGACAGCTTAAACTGGCTACCAGATGATGTAACTATATCGATGATACGTCAGGGTATGCCATTGGGCTTAGGTCATGCGGTGCTTGCCGCACGCCCAATCATTGGTGAGCATGATTTTGCAGTACTGCTGCCAGATGTGGTGCTTGACCCTTTTAATGGTGATATGTCTGCTGACAATTTGGCTTTCATGATTGACGCTTTTTCTGAAGATAACCATTCGCAAATATTGGTCGATAAGGTCGCCGATAAAGATGTGCACAAATACGGTATCGCTCAATTAAGTGAAGCGCTTATGGATGAGGGCGATATAGATGATAAAACAGATGAGAATGTCAGTTTTAAAGTGGCAGGTTTTGTAGAAAAGCCAAATCTCTCTGATGCGCCATCAAGACTCGCTGTGGTTGGTCGTTATGTCTTTAGTCATCATATTTTTGATTATCTGGCTAATACCCAAGCCTCAGTTGGCGGAGAGATCCAATTGACTGACGCTATTGATGCGCTTATCAGTGAGTATGGTGTCAATGTCACGACCATGCGTGGTAACAGTTATGATGCTGGCGATATGCGCTCTTATATGCAAGCTTTTATATATTTCGCTCAGCAGCAACTAGCCGATGAAGAGTAGTTAATGAACGATACAAAAGACAATAAAGTCTATAGCAGTGCCCGCCATTCTAAATATTGGCAGAAGCTGAAGGCATTAGCTGAGTCGAAGTGGTCATTAGCTGCCTTGTTTGCACAGGATAATACACGTACCCAACGTTTTAGTGCTCAGAGTGGGGCGCTGTATATGGACTACAGCAAGCAATGTCTAGATGATACTGTGCTAGAAAGTTTATTAAGTCTGGCAAATAGTTGTGAATTGTCTGCTCGTATTCAGTCCTTGCTACAAGGGGCGATGGTGAATACCAGTGAAGAACGTGCCGCTTTGCATACTGCACTACGATTGCCCACCACAGCAAACTTACAACTTGATAATCAAGATGTAGTCGCTGATGTCCATCAAAGTTTGGGGCAAGTTGAACGCTTATCTGAGCGTGTACGCAGTAGGACATGGCGCGGGTTTTCAGGTAAAGCAATTACAGATGTTGTTAATATCGGTGTAGGGGGTTCTGACTTAGGGCCACTAATGGCAACCACTGCCCTTGATGAGTGGGCAGATACCTGTGTTGAGGTCCATTTTGTCTCCAATATGGATGGCACGCAGCTGGATAATTTGCTAAAACATCTAAATCCTGAAACCACTTTATTTATTATCTCATCTAAATCCTTTGGTACCATTGATACCTTATCCAATGCCAAAACGGCACTATCATGGCTGCTTGCAACCGCAAAGCTGCGTGCGGGCACTGAAGACAGTGTATTACGTCGTCATTTCATCGGTATCTCGGCCAATAGTGAAAAAATGAGTGATTGGGGTATTCACCCTGAGCACCAGTTGCAGCTTTGGGAATGGGTAGGGGGTCGTTTTTCTTTATGGTCAGCGATTGGTCTTGCCATAGCTATTCGTATCGGTATGTCTGGGTTTAAAGAGCTGTTAGCAGGCGCGCATAGTATGGATGAGCATTTTGCGCAGGCGGATTTTGCAGAAAACTTACCGGTATTATTGGGCTTAATCGCAGTTTGGAATAGCACCTTTTTGCAGGTAAATGCTCATACTGTGCTGCCTTATGATGGGCGCTTAAGCTATTTACCCAGTTATTTAACTCAGCTAGAGATGGAAAGTAATGGTAAATCGGTGACCCAGCATGGTGATCGTATTGATTATGATACCTGTCCTATTCTTTGGGGTGAAATTGGTTCCAATGCCCAACATGCTTTTTATCAGCTGCTACATCAAGGAACGCAGCAAGTCTCTTGTGATTTTATCGCTTGTGTACGTCGCTACAGTGATGAGGTAAAAAATACGCCACTACAACAGCAGCATGAACTGTCTTTAGCCAATTGTTTGGCTCAAAGCCGTGTACTGGCTTTTGGTAATGCTGCTATCGCTGAAACGGATAGTCAAATTGCTTGTGATGCTGATAAATATAAATACTACCGAGGCAACCAGCCTTCTACAACCTTGCTGATTGATGAACTTACTCCGCATAGCTTAGGGGCGTTAATCGCGCTTTATGAGCATAAGGTTTATGTCATGGCCAGTATCTGGGATATCAATCCATTTGATCAATGGGGCGTTGAGATGGGTAAGCAGATGGCAGAGTCCGTTCATGATGCGATGCAGCAAGAGGGTAACGCACCATTCGATACCTCAACCAATCAGCTGTTAAAACACATCAAACAGCTTTCTTGAGAGCGCTGCTATATTAATAACGATTAAAGGTACACTCATGAGCGCCGAGACTATGGATAAAAAAATGCCCCAATCTGAATCCAATTCGTTTAGCTATTTGGCAAAAGATTCTGCTGTCTGCGTACTTATTGGTCATAGTATTGAGGCGGTGACCAGTGCTGTCGTACTGGCAAGTCTTGGTCAGCAAGTGCATTTATACGCAGACCAAGAGATATTGGCGCAGCAGCTACATCAATATGGCTTTGAGCATCATTTGCAGGCACTATGGCAAATGTATACGCAGCAACAGCACATTATGAGTTTTGTACTGCCTAATACCGCTGATAAGCTTATACAGCTTTATGAAGTAGCAGGTCATAGTAATACGAAGGCTATCGACGAGCAGCAAGAGGTAAAACAACCAAAATCAGTAATCCTATATTGGTTGTTTTTAGACAGTGTCGATTCGGTATGGGTAGAGGATGATTGGCTTACCGCTTTTAATCACAGTCAACAGCAGACACAACCGCTCATGATGAGTGGCATTAAGCAGCTTGGCACTATAGATGCATTGTCTCAGCGCTTAAAGCGTGCTTGGGTCTATTATCTACCGTTCGTTTTCTTAAAAGATGGCGACGCTTATAGCTCGATGTTAAATCCGTCACTATGGCTACTCGGTGAAAAAACCTCTAATAGTCGTCATCATTTGGGTATGCTACAGCCATTAATGCAGCATGCGCGTGCTACTCATTATGCCAACATCGCGACTATCGAATTTGCTCGTAGTAGCATCATGGCGATGCTCGCAACGCGGGTCAGTTTCATGAATGAGATGTCACGCTTGGCAGATAGTCAACAAGTCGATATCCAGCAAGTCAGCCATATCATGGGGCTTGATGAGCGCGTGGGCAGTAGCTACTTGCAGGCGGGCTGGGGGTTTGGTGGTAATACGCTACCGACAGAATTGCTTCAGCTACAGCAATCAAGTCAAGCACAGAGCTTGGCCATGCCGCTATTGCAATCGGTTATCCATATCAACGAAGACCAAAAAGAGCTGATATTCCGCAAATTTTGGCAATATTTTGATGGTTTTATCGATAATAAAACGATCATGATTTGGGGTGGTAGTTATAAAGCAGGCTCGGGACGGACGGCAGAGTCGGCGATTCATCCGTTATTAGCACTATTATGGTCTTATAATATCCGAACGCTGGTTTATAGCGATAAAGCGCAAACGGAGCTAGCAGCGCTTTATAAGCAGCAGTCATTACTGGAGTTGATAAACAATCCTTATCAACAGCTTGATGAGGTGCAAGCAATCTTTATTATCAGCTGGTTACCAGAAAATAGACTAGATATTGCTAAGCTTAATGAGCAAGCGATGCCCGTATTCGATGCGCAAAATGCCTTGTCACGAACGCAGATAGATGGTCTAGTCGGCGACTATATAGGGATTGGTCGCGCTAAATAAGATTTTCTATCAAGTATAAAATAAGCTCAGTAGACAAACAGTTATTAGACTAAAGCTAAATAAAAGCGCCGATTAATATAAAAATTAATCGGCGCTTTTTTTATTTTTATAAGTTTAGAATGTCTTTATTCAGCACAGCAGCTATTTAAGCAGGTACAGCACCTTTACTGGCAAGCCATTGTTGAATCTCCTGGGTCTTGCCTTGTAATAAATCCTTATCACCGCGACTTTCAATATTTAACCGAACTAATGGTTCAGTATTTGAGGCGCGTAAGTTAAAACGCCATTCGCCAAAATTTAAACTCAAACCATCAAGCATCGATTTAGTTGGCTTGTCGGCACTAAACTTCTCTTCGATAGCGCTAATAATCGCCTGCGCATCATGAGTGGTCAGATGAAAGTTCAGCTCACCTGAGCTTGGATAGGCTGCAATATAACCGCTGACCAATTCTGACAAGGTTTTACCAGTAATCGATAATAACTCAATGGTTAGCAGCCAAGGAATCATGCCGCTATCGCAGTAGAAAAAATCGCGGAAATAATGATGCGCTGACATCTCGCCGCCATACACTGCGCCAGAATCACGCATGACTTGCTTAATAAATGAGTGCCCAGATTTACTAATAACCGCTTTGCCTTTATGCTCATGAATGACCGCTTCGGTGTTATAAATTACCCGTGGATCATAAACAATCGACTCGCCCGCATACTTATTTAAAAAAGCTTGTGCCAACATGCCAACGACATAGCTACCATCAATAAATTCGCCGTATTCATTGAATAAAAAGCAGCGGTCAAAATCGCCATCAAAGGCAATCCCAAGGTCGGCTTTATGTGCTAACACGGCTTGCTGAGTGGCGGCTCTATTAGCTTCAATCATCGGATTGGGAATACCATTTGGAAAACTACCATCAGGCTCATGATGCAATTTAATCACTTCAATCGGTGCGCCAGCTTGTGCTAACTTATCGATTAATAAGTCAACCACGGGACCGGCGCTGCCATTTCCTGAATTAATAACCAGTTTAAGTGGTTTTAATTTGTCAGTATCAATAAAAGTCATCACATGATTGATATAGGCGCTTTTGTCCGTCAGTAATTGTAGGTTGCCTAAGGTGTTAGCAGGGGTAAATTGCCCCGATTCTGCCAACGCTTGAATCTCTGCCAAACCATCATCGGCGCTAATCGGTTTTGAGTGCTCTTTGACCAATTTTAAGCCATTATAATTAATGGGATTATGACTGGCAGTGACTTCGATACCGCCCAACGCTTGATAGTAGCTGGTGGCAAAATACACCTCTTCCGTACCTGTCATTCCCAAATCAATCACATCGACGCCAGCATCTAGCATACCGGTGATAGTCGCTTGTTTTAGCTGCTCACTTGAATGGCGAATATCGCTGCCAATAACGATAGCTGGTTTTAAGTTTTTCAGTTCAGCGGTGGCATCACTATCGGCACTGCTATAACGCTGAAATAAAATTTGGGCAAAAGCACGGCCGATACGGTAGGCGATAGCTTCATCGAGATTGACACCAAGCTCGCCGCGGATATCATAAGCTTTAAATGAATAAATGTTAATCGGTGCGAACTGGGTTTGAGTCGCATAGCTGGCATTATTGGTATCGGGTGTGGGCATAACGATAAAATCCTTGCGTTTAAGCAGTGAGATGATAATTAAGTAAGTCACCCAATTATAAGCCAATCAGTGTTCAATGTTACACTAACGACAAAATCGTTATAAACTTAATAGGGTTCTATTTAATAACCAATAAAAGTATAAGAGTGTTTTTTATGAATAGCTTAGAAAATAAAATAACAGCGCCTACACCGTTACAAGGAACGCCAGAAGCAAGTGGCGAGTTGGCGGATTTATTATCCTTAATGGCACGGCTGCGAGCAGATTGTCCATGGGATAAAAAGCAAAGCAACCATAGCCTCATTCCTTATGCGATTGAAGAAGCCTATGAGCTTGGCGAAGCGGTACAAGGCGATGATGATGAAGACATCAAGGGCGAGCTTGGTGATGTATTGTTGCAAGTGGTGTTTCATTGTCAGATGTACACTGAACAAGGGCGCTTTGGTATGAGTGATGTGATTACCACTTTACAAGAAAAATTAATTCGCCGGCACCCGCATGTATTTGAAGCAGAAACGCTACAAGATGAAGCCGCGGTAAAAGAACGCTGGGATGAGATTAAGGTGGAGGAGCAACAAGCCCGCGCTGCACGTGGTAAACCACAGCGCCGTTTGGACAATACCAAAGCAGGCAGCGCGCTGATGCAAGCGCAGGATGTGCAAAAACAGGCGTCAAAATTGGGTTTTGATTGGGAAGGCGTCAGCGGCGCATTTGATAAACTCGATGAAGAAATTGCCGAGCTAAAGGCCGAGATTTTAGATAAGCCAAAAGTCGAGATAAAAGATAATATTGCCGATATTGAAAAAGAGCTTGGCGATTGCATGTTTGCGCTGGTCAATGTCGCCCGTAAACTAAACCTCGACGCTGAAACTGCGACGTTAACTTGTGTGCATAAATTTAAATCACGCTTTGGCTATATTGAAGACCAGTTAGCTGCCGCTGGCAAGCGTTTAGAAGATAGCGATATTAATGAGATGGATGCGTTATGGGAAGCGGCGAAACAGCATGAACGCGACTAATAAAAGCTTGTTTACTAAATACTCGTTTATCAAATGGCAGCATGCTAATCTATTTAAAAATGCAGCCATTTTTTTAGTAGGCATAGTTTCTATCATGGCTATGCTATCTCATCCTGTCCTTGCCGCGCCTTGTTTTGATAATGCGCAAAGTGCTTATAATTATCTATTAACGCAAGAAACAGCGCAAAGCCAAGCGCGTATGCAGTCAATCATTAATATTAATCGAGCAACAGAAGGTGAGCTTACGTTGCTACATGGTATTGGTAGCAATAAGGCGCAAGCCATTATCCTATATCGTGAGATGTTTGGCAGTTTTAGAACGGTTGATGAATTGACAAAGGTAAAGGGTATTGGCGCAAAAACCGTTGATAAAAATCGAGGACGTTTGACCGTGCAAGATTAATCGCTGTATTTTACTTTAATTAACCCCAATATTGACAAAATAGCATGTAAGTAACTGTCTAAATACACCCACCATGGCCAAAATTTGTTAAACTAGCATGTACATCCGCCTGATTGACGCTGTGTTCGTCAGGGTGGTTAAGAAAAAAGGCAAGGAGTAGATGCATGGCCGAGCGTGCCGCCAAGCAGTTAGAACTGAATAAATCTGAATTACCCAATTCTATTACCGAAGTAATCGCAACCCTAACCCGAGCTGGGTTTGACGCCTATATCGTCGGTGGTGGCGTGCGTGATACCTTGCTAGGACTGCGTCCAAAAGATTTTGACGCGGTCACTGATGCCAAGCCTCATGAGATTAAAGACGTCTTTGGTAAGCGCTGCCGTATTATCGGTCGCCGTTTTCAGTTGGCGCATGTGTACTCTGGGCGTGAGCTTATCGAGGTAGCCACCTTCCGTGGTCCACCTATTAATGATTCTAATACCAATCAAGACGGTATGATTCTGCGCGACAATGTCTGGGGTGATATCAAACAAGACTTTGCCCGTCGTGATTTTTCTATCAATGCCCTTTATTATCAGCCGCTTAAAGGCATAGTTCATGATTTTTGCGACGCGCTTGAAGATATTGACAATAAAATTATCCGTTTATTAGGCAATGCACCGATTCGTATCGAAGAAGATCCGGTCAGATTGCTGCGTGCCTTGCGTTTCAAAGCAAAATTGGGTTTTGAGTTTGATAGCGAATTAGCCGCACAGTTCCATGATGGCAACTGGTCATTACTTGAACAAATCTCTCCGCACCGTCTGTATGATGAAACGCAAAAGATGTTTACCGGTGGTTATTTAGTACCATTATTACCGTTATTGTTTGATTCAGGCGCGATTGATAGTCTCATCATTTATCCGCCTTCTGAGCCAAGTGCCTTAGTTAAACAAGTCGCTATTAATACCGACAAACGTATTGCTGCTGGCAAAAGTATCAACCCAGCATTCTTTTATGCCGCTTTGCTGTGGGAGAACTACTTACATCAACTAGAAAAAGCCAAGAAGCGCAATATGCCTTTTGCGGATGCACAAATGCATGCAGCAGGCAAAGTGATTGATCGTCAACGTATTAAGACCGCTATTCCAAAATTTGCGGAACAGTTTATCCGTGATATTTGGATATTGCAGCCAAAGCTGGCCGCGCCGCGTAGCAAACAGATTGTTCAGCTATCTGAGCATCCACGTTTCCGCGCCGGTTTTGATTTCTTGTTATTGCGCGAGCAGTGCGGCGATGCTGAGCATCCGCTTTCTGAGTCGACCAATGATATGGGCGAGTGGTGGCAGACCTATCAAACTTTGTCCGAGCAACAGCAGAATCAAGCGATTGATAGTTTTGATGAAAATATCCGCCGCGGTGCTTATAAACAAGGTCAACGTAGTCGCGGACGCAATCGTCAAAAGCCACAGTATGTGAATGACACAGCTAAGCTAAATCAGCTAGATAACGACTATAAAGATAAAGCGCTAAGTAATGACAGTCCAAAATCAGAGATGGTTAACGATGCCTCAAACGTGCCATCACGCCGCCGCCGTGCCAGTCAGCATACATCTGCTAATGCTAATGCTAACGATAAAGTTTATAGCCCTCAGCAAGTCAAACAAGACAATAATGAGCTAGCGCAGTTGCAGCAATTGTCTTTGGCGAGTCGCAATAATGGTAGCAATCGGCAGCAGACATCAAAACCTGCGCCGCTGTTTGTCATAGAGCATGGCAACGTCGTACCGCCTCTCAAAAAACAGCTGTCTGCTTCAGATAAACCTTTGCCTAAAGCGACGCAAAAAGCGCCTGTGCAAGAAACAGTTGCTAAAAAAGCATCGACTGATAGTCAATCGAATCAGCAAACAAAATCTGCTGATAAAGTAAATAACTCAAACAGTCGATCGAATACGCGACAAGCATCAGTTGATACTCAGCCAACTTCAAATAATGCGCTTACCACCGCTTATGCAGAGCGCAACGTCGCCCAGTCGCCAGCACTTGTTAGTATGAATAACGAGCCGATACCGCATAAGCGCCGTCGTCGTCAGCCTACTGCGATTGAAAATACTGGCACTGTAGTAGAGGTCGGCAGTACCAAAAAGGCAGTGGTAATAGATACGAATAGCAATGAAAAAGCAGTCGGCAAGTATGCAAAAAAAGTGCCTAAGCCAGCTAGTCATTCTAATGATAATGCTATTGCTAGAGCGCCAAAACCTGTTAAAGCATCAAGTGCTAAGCTTGCTAAAAGTGTTCAGGTTGCTAATAAGCAAGATGCCAATAAAGAAGAAGCTAGTAATCGAAACATTAGTAACAAGATAGACGCTAACAGGATTGCTATTAGCAACATGAATGCAGATAAAGGTCCTGTGCCATCGAAACGTCGCCGTCGTCAGCCAAGTAACGGTGATGTTTAGTATTGGCAATGGCTAAAAAGGTCAAAGGATAGCGATAAGTATGAGCCTTAATGATATTCATATTGATGCCAATAAGTGCGTAAATGATGACAGTGAGCGTTCCTGGATTACTTGCTATGTTGGCTTGGGAAGCAATCTAGCAAATGAGCTTGGTTCGCCCGTCGAGCATTTACAGCAAGCATCTGAGATGCTGCAAAATGAAGAAAAAATACGCACAGTGCGTATTTCTTCATTTTATGCTTCAGTACCGATGGGACCCCAAGATCAGCCAGATTTTGTCAATGCGGTTGTGGGTTTTGAGACGATATTTACGCCGTTTGAGTTACTGGAATATTGTCAAAATCTAGAGCAGCAAGCAAAACGCGCCCGCCTACGCCATTGGGGTGAGCGCAGTCTTGATGTCGATATATTAATATATGGCAATGAGCGGATTGCTGAGCCAACATTAACGATACCGCATGCCGGCTTACATGAGCGTAATTTTGTCTTGATACCGCTACGAGAGCTCGCGCCTGAGCTAATGATTGCCGGGCAGTCGATAATCGATTATCCACAGAGCAGCGATTGGTCAGGCTTGAAGATATCAGAATATAATGCATGAAGCGTTAAGTAAATAGAGATATTCATTCATTTAAAGCGAATGATGATTGATTAATAGTCAAAAGTATTGAGGACGATATAGCAATATGACAACGTTATCTACTTTAAATAAGTTTAAAAAAGATGGTACCAAATTTACTTGTTTGACCTGTTATGACGCTATGTTTGCGCGCATGATGGAAAAAGCAGAGATTGATACGATTTTGATTGGTGATAGCTTAGGTATGGTTGTGCAAGGTCATGATTCAACCTTGCCGGTTACGGTCGATGATATGGCTTATCATACCGCTAATGTCGCTCGTAGTAATAAGCAAGCGCTCATCTTAGCAGACTTACCCTTTATGAGCTATGTGACGCTGCCAGAAGCTATTGCTAACAGCCGCAAGCTGATGCAAGCAGGCGCACACGTAATCAAAATTGAAGGTGGCAGTGAGCTTTGCGAGTTGATTACAACATTGGCGCAAGCCGGCACGCCAACGTGTGTACATTTGGGATTAACGCCACAGTCGGTGAATGTTTTTGGCGGTTATAAAGTCCAAGGACGCGGCGATGAGGCAGGTCAAAAACTCCTTGATGATGCAAAAGCTGTTGTTGACGCTGGTGCCGCACTTTTAGTATTAGAATGCGTGCCTGCTGAGCTTGCTAAAGCAGTAACTGAAGCGGTTGCTGTGCCAGTGATTGGTATTGGGGCAGGCGCTGATACCGATGGTCAAGTATTGGTCATGCACGATATGCTCGGTATGGTTCACGGTCGCGCGCCACGTTTTATCCATGATTTTTTGACTGATGAGCGTAACACGGAGCACAGTATCGAAGGCGCATTTGCTCTGTATCAGCAGTCAGTAAAGGAAGGTAGCTTCCCAACAGCGCAACATCAGTTTAGCTAAGCAAATATTAAACGTCAGTCATTAGATCTATCAGTAAAAGAGCAGTCAACTATGCCAACGATTCATCACCATATCTCAGAGCTACGCTTGGCTTTACGGCCTTACCGCACAGCGCAGCGCATTGCTTTAGTACCTACCATGGGCAATCTACATGATGGTCATCTAGAGCTGGTAAAAATAGCCAAACAGCATGCAGATATCGTGGTAGTTAGTATTTTTGTTAATCCAACGCAGTTTGGGGTTGGCGAAGATTTTGATAGCTATCCTCGTACCTTAGAGGAAGATGTGGCGAAACTTGCTACTGTCGGCGCGGATTATGTTTTTGCTCCTACTATTGATGAGATGTATCCGGTATTGCCACCGCCGACATCCGTACTCACTGGGGCTATCACTGAACAATTATGTGGCAAAACTCGCCCAACGCATTTTGATGGTGTTGGTATCGTTGTCTCAAAGTTATTTAATATCGTGCAGCCTGATGTCGCAATATTTGGGCAAAAAGATTATCAGCAGCTAGCAATCATCAAGCAGTTGGTGCGTGACTTAAGCTATCCAATCGAGATTATTGGCGCACCTATTGTCCGTGCTACTGACGGTTTGGCTTTGTCTTCGCGCAATCAGTACTTAAGTGAATCTGAGCGAAAAACAGCGCCTATCTTGCAGCAAGAATTACAGTATTTAGCCAAACAGATTGGCGATAATCAGCAGCCATTAGATATGCTTTTGGTTGCAGCTCGTGAGCGTATGACCAGTGCTGGTTTTATTATTGATTATTTAGAAGTGAAAACAGCTGAGCTGACTGCTGTAGGTGATGAGAGTATCAATAATCATCAAGATTTGGTGATATTAGTTGCTGCATGGTTAGGTCGGGCGCGCTTGCTAGATAATCAATTGGTCAAAATTAATAAAATTCGATGACACTGCTATTTATAATACTGTAATTTGCGGGATGCAATTTATAAGGATGACGGAACATGCAGGTAAATCAAGACACCTATAATGCTCAATCAAAGCTAACAGATTCCAACGAATCCGCTGCTGATAAACTGAGTATCTTAGTAGTATCAGGACGTTCAGGTTCTGGGAAAACTTCGGTACTTAATATCCTTGAAGACTTGGGTTTTTATTCTATTGATAATCTGCCTTTGTCGCTTGTGCCTGAAGCGGCGCAAAAGCTAGTTTGTGATAGTGGGATTAAACGCATTGCCCTTGGGGTTGATATTCGTACGCCGCGTGCAGATTTATCCAATTTTGCTGATATTCATGAGTGTTTAAAAGAGACTTATGGTGAAGAGGCGGTCACGGTGATGTATGTGACGGCGCAAGAAGAGACGCTGGTTGCCCGCTTTAATGCCACACGTCGCATTCATCCGTTGATGGTTCTAGATACCAAGGGTGTAGAAAATAACGTTTATAATTTACCTGCGGCAATTGAGAAAGAAATTCAGATGTTGCAGCCAATATTTAAGCATGCCGATATCAAGATAGATACCAGTATGCTGAATATACATCAGCTAAAAGAGCGTCTGCGTAATTACGTCGGTGTGGACAATCAAATTGTAATTAACTTGCTATCATTTGGCTTTAAATATGGTAGTCCTATCGATGCAGATTTTGTCTTTGATGTACGGATTTTACCCAATCCGCATTGGAATCCGAGCCTACGAGCAGCAACGGGTCTTGATGCCGAAGTAGGTGTATTTTTTGCGGATTATCCAGAAGTCGCTGAAATGACTGAGGATATTGCTACCTTCTTAAATCGTTGGCTACCGGATTTTTTACACAACAATCGCCATACGGTAACGGTCGCCATTGGCTGCACCGGTGGCAAGCACCGCTCAGTATTTATCACCAAACATTTACAAGACAGATTACAAGATAGCTTGCCAGAAGGCTTAACCGTGACGGCGAAACACCGTGAAAAGCATCGCTGGTAGCGTCTACAAAACCCTTTATAAATATTTTTTTTATACTTATTATTTATTTTCAAAAATGGAAAGCTTTTATGATTGACTGGTCAGAACAAGATATGCGCGTCTCGCGCACAGAGCTCAAAAAAGCTCATGAGCGCCTGCAACAGTTGTCGATACCGCTTGCCAGCTTATCGAAAAAACAACTAAAAGCCTTACCTGCCAGTGATTATTTTATGGCAGAGTTGATGGCGCTTGCCGATATCACTAGCGCCAATGCACGAAATCGTCAGACCAAACGTGTTGGCAAGCTTATGATTGAAGAAAATCGCCATGAGCTGATAAAAGCATTATTTGATGCCTATTTTCCTAAAGAGCAAGTGTCTAAGATAGAGAGCTGGTATGAGCGTCTAAATATCAATGATGAAGGGACGCTTAAGCAGTTCGTCAAACAATATAAAGCCTCTGAACAGCATAGTATGTATCAGTTATTGCTCTGGATTGAGTATGCCAAGCATACCAACGATGAGGAGCTAATGGCAGAGTCAAAAGCTGACCTTGCCAGTTATATACGTGAAGTGGCTATTTTGACGAATCTAAAAAAATAGCGACGAGATATAGGAAGGCGTATTTAGTTTATCGGCTACCTATAAAATACAAAAAACAGAATGCTAAAATATAAAAAAGCCAATCGTTAATGATTGGCTTTTTTAATGGATCAGAAATAGCGTTTTTATATTTTTTTAAAAAACTAATGCTACTTTTTCTCTGCGCGTACTTTGTCGACTAGGAAATCAACTACTTTAGGTACGGTAGCACTTTCACCGGTTACCACGTACTTGCCTTGCACAACAACGGCTGGCACACCCGATAACTGATAACGCTTAGCGCCTGCTTGCGAGCGACCGATTTTGGTACCAACAGCAAAAGAGTTATAAAGGCTATTAAATTTCTTTTCGTTCACACCTTTTGAGGCATACCATTTGCTTAATGAAGACTGGTCAAATAACTGCTTACCATCTTTATGTACGGCATCAAATAAAGCGTCATGGGTCTTGTCTTCAAAACCCAGTAATTGCGCGGCATAAAAACCACGGGCACTGGCTTCCCAAACAGGGTTTAATGCTGCGGGTGTTTTAAAGAATGCTACATCTTTATCTTTGTTTTTTGCCCATTTTTCCATGTGTGGATTAAGGACATTACAATGCGGGCAACCATACCAAAAAAACTCACGCACAATGATAGCATCACCGCTGATTTTTTCTGGATTATCTAACACACGATAGTCTTTTCCTGCGACATAATTGGCAGCTTGTGCACCCATATTGGCAAATCCAATAGCGCAAGCCAAGCCAGTTAATGCGATGATACGTTTCATACTTATTCCTTGAAATAACGACATTCAGAAGTTTGCTTTAATAGTTATAGCTTTGATAGTCATATAAATACCAAAGCAAATAAGCAATGACAAAGTCAATAGACGACGATAGGTCGACTGAGTCGACCTACTATAGAATAGCAACTATAATAGCGTAAAATGCGGCAGTTTGTGAACCGGATTCTTAACTAATGGTTGTAATGCTGTCAGTCATTATTTAAGGTATCTTACTTATAGCCTGTTATTCTATTTTTATTGACCTTTAAAGCATTAATAAAGCAGTTCACAATCGGTGACGATGTACTTACGGCAGCTTTGCGGCTCGCATGTTAATATTGAGTCTTTAGTCACATACTATAACAATAAAGGAAAAACTATGAGCCAAGCTTTATTTTCTGGGCAGCCTTTGCACACTCAAGCAAATGATAGTGGCATGGCTGACGATATCATAAACGCTATAAATGTCGATCCAAGCGAAGTTGAAAAATTTAATAAATTGGCGGGTGAGTGGTGGAATAAAACCGGTGCCTTTGCTACCTTACACGAAATCAATCCGCTGCGTCTAAACTGGATAGAGGAAAATGTGAAGCGTGGCTACGTGAGTGCTGATAGTCAAAAAACGGCAGAGATGGGCTTGGCGGGTAAAAAGGTTCTTGATGTCGGTTGTGGCGGTGGTATCTTATCAGAATCAATGGCACGTCGCGGCGCAGATGTGACAGGTATCGACCTTGGGACAGAAAATCTTAAAGCAGCAAGTCTCCATGCTGAACAAAGCAACTTACAAGATACCTTGCGCTATCAGCATATTCCGGTTGAGCAATTGGCTGCTACCCATGCTGGTCAGTTTGATGTGGTTACCTGTATGGAGATGCTAGAGCATGTACCAGATCCAGCCGCTATTGTAGATGCTTGTTTTAAGCTGTTGGCGCCAGGCGGCGTATGCGTACTATCAACGATTAACCGTAATCCAAAATCTTATTTGTTTGCTATCGTGGGTGCAGAGTACGTATTACGCTTGCTTGATCGCGGTACGCATGATTATGCCAAGTTTATTACGCCAGCTGAGCTCGATAAAATGGCAATTGATGCAGAGTTTGCGCGCCAAGATATTATTGGACTGCACTATAATCCATTGACCAAGCGTTACTGGCTAGCTCAAAACGTCGATGTCAACTATATGATAGCAGTACAGAAACCTCTCGCTTAATACCCTTTTTACCACCTTAATTAAGAGCCTTCGTAATGAGCCAATTTGTAAAAGCGGTCTTATTTGACCTAGATGGGACATTGATAGATACTGCTGCCGATTTTATACGTATTATTGGCAAAATGAGCCAAGAAAACGGCTGGCAAGCGCCGTCTGAGACAGAGATTCGTGAGCAAGTATCGGCAGGTGCTTCAGCGATGGTGCAGCTTATGCTACGTCATAATGAGCAAACAGACTTTAGCGAAGAGACGTTGCTTGAGTTTCGTCAGCAGTTTTTAGACGATTATGAAGCGGATATTTGTGTGGATAGTCATGTTTTTGACACGCTTGAGGACGTTTTAAGTGCCCTTGAAGAAAAAGGTATACCGTGGGGTATAGTGACCAATAAACCGCGCTATTTGTCAGAGCTGTTATTAGAAAAAATGCAGCTAGATACGCGCTGTGCGGTTTTGGTTTGTCCTGATGATGTGTCACGCCCTAAACCTGATCCAGAGCCTATGTATGCGGCGCTAGAGAAGCTTGGTATCCCTCGCGGCGCTGCTGCAAGTGTGATTTATGTTGGCGATCATATCCGTGATATCGAAGCTGGTAATGCCGCTGGTATGCCCACGATTCTGGCCGCTTATGGTTATATTCCGCCTGAAGATCAAAATAACCTGAAGAAATGGGGCGCAGATTATATTACGGAAACCCCTGAGCAGTTGAGTAAATTACTGCTTTCTTCTGGTAAATTCGACTATTTATAATTCAAATGTTATAACTCAAATGAGCCACAAGATCAGCGTGTTATCAGGCAATATTTAACAACATAGCATAATGGTTAACCATTCCATTTATTAAACGATAAGTAGTGAGTAACGCCATGAGTGACAATATCAACCCATTAGCGAATCAGTCGGCAAACTATCCAGCCGACAATATAGCCAATAATATTGCAAGCCAGCAGACTGAATTGCAATCGTCTGCAACCGAATTAACCCACGGGGATATTCGTGACTTTGTACCCTCTGAAAACTGCTTAGATGGCAAAACCATCTTGGTGACAGGTGCGGGCGATGGCATTGGTCGGGTCGCTGCATTGACCTATGCACGCTATGGCGCAACGGTGCTGCTATTAGGACGTACCAGTAGCAAGCTTGAATATGTCTATGATGAAATCGAGAGCTTTGGTGGTAAGCAACCTGCTATGTTACCGATGAATCTGGAAGGGGCTACCTATGCAGAAATGCAAAAGCTAGAAAATTTGATTCATAGAGAAGTTGGTCAGCTTGATGGAATATTGCATAATGCTGGGATGCTTGGTCCATTGACGCCACTTGAGATGTACGATGTAGATATGTTTGCTCAAGTCATGAAGATTAACTTCACAGCGACCTTTATGCTTACCCAAGCGTTACTGCCGTTACTCAAAGATGCACCGCATGGTTCTATCGTATTTACCTCTAGCAGTGTTGGTACGCATCCTCGCGCATTTTGGGGTGCTTACGCGCTGTCTAAGCAAGCGGTAGAAGGAATGAGCGATATCTTTACCCAAGAGACGCAAAATACCACCAATCTGCGTTTTAACTGTATCAATCCGGGTGGTACTCGCACCAATATGCGTGCTCACGCTTATCCAGGTGAAAATCCGATGAGTCTGAAAACTCCTGAAGATATTATGGCAGGTTATGTGTGCTTGATGAGTGATGAGAGTACCGGGGTACGTGGACAAGTGGTTGAGTTACAACCCAAGGATTGAGCGACAATTTGTCTGCGCAGGTAGATTGAAATTGCTGATATCTAACCCCATCTATTTGTTATCAAAGACCTTTATGCTCGATTAAAAATACGCATAATTAATAAAAATAAATAGGATAATAATATGGCAGGTGGTTGGTCAAGAGATGGTGCTGAGCATGAGCAAATGGATGCGACCGTTAACGATGCGCTAGAGCGCGCACGCCGTGCATTACCGACAGGTAAAAGCGCAGAGTGTTGTGATGAATGCGGCAATCCCATTCCAGAAGCACGGCGCATTGCAGTACCCGGTGTACAGCACTGTGTTGGCTGTCAATCTGAGCTTGAGCAAGAAGCAAAAGCTGCGGAATTGTTTAATCGCCGTGGCAGTAAAGACAGTCAGTTACGCTAATAGAACCAATAAAAAAGCCCTCACTATTTTGATAGTAGGGGCTTTTTTATTGGTTCTATTTTTATCAACAATCTTTCTATCACTACAATAGATGGCTATGCAATCATTAACTATAGTATCAACGCCATGAGTTCATGGTCATAGGCTTCCCAATCTAGCTTAACCTCTATCGCATCTTCTTGCCCAGTACTTGTTTGCAAAATAATCTCTAGTCGGCTGTCGGCTTGTACGCTCACTGTCTTTGTGGACAAGCTATCAGGCGTAAAATTGATTTGTAGCCAGCCATTAGACGTATGCAATACGCCTTTAATGCGTTGCCAGTTTGGTAGCGTTAGCAGCCAATCCTGTAACTTATCAGCATTTAATATATAGTCCGCTGGTAGTCGCCAACCTGCAACTACGATATCTTGCTGTATTTCATGATAACGATAGGGCAGCTCGATGTCTTTGTCTGCCTGAATATTATTATCGTTTGTGGAAGGGTCGAATAATGACTTATTCGATAATGAATGACTCAGTGGCTGCAAGCTAATCACAGATTTTTTCGGCTGAGCGATATTGACTGTCCGCTGTTGTGAGATAGTCTGGCTAGGCTTGATCAGCTGCCTGCTTAACACTGCTGAATAGTCATTTGATGTGCTTATATCGTTAATTGTGGTCTGATCATTAGATTCTGCCCAAATAATAGTGATTTGCGCATTTAACTCTGCTATCCAATCTTGTAATGCTTGCTTATCGTCAGTACTTAATTGGGCATAGCGATTAATGACCAAGACATCGGCATCACGAATATGCGCTTGGAACCCTTCGTGAGCACGATATTTTTCTCGTTGCCACTGCAGAGCGTTAAGTACAGTTATGACCGCTTGCATCTTTAGAGCCGTCTGCCAATGCGGCGCGCTAAGCTGCCGTATTAGCTCACGTGGATGGGCAAGACCTGTCGGTTCAATAAGCAGGCGCTGTGGATGATGGTCACTCAGCAAGCGACCAATAGCTACTTGTAGAGGTAACTGGCTGGTACAGCAAATACAGCCGCCGCTAACTTCACGAATGGCGATATCATTTTGAGCGGAATTGCTATCTTGTGAGCTTGAAACCAAGGCTGCATCGATACCAATCCGACCAAACTCGTTAATCAATAATGCCCAACGCTCATCAGTGGATTTATCGGCAATCAATTGGTTAATAAGTGTGGTTTTGCCAGAACCCAAAAACCCTGTCACCAAAGTGCAGGGTATATTTTGATGAATAATAGAGGATTTCAATGTTGCGCCCGTTGTATTAATAGGATTACCCATTAATAGTATGATATATCAACGGACACAAGCAATACTTAGAAATTTAAAGTGATTCGCTCTTAGCTGCTTCGACTTCTGCTTCGTCAGGTACGAATACATAGCCTACGCCCCAGACAGTCTGGATATAACGTGCTTGTGAAGGATTGTCTTCAATTAAGCGGCGCAGACGTGATACTTGAACGTCAATTGAACGCTCCATCGCGCCCCATTCACGACCACGGGCAAGGTTCATCAGCTTATCACGGGTCAATGGCTCGCGTGGATGCTGAACCAATGCCTTTAGTACCGAGAATTCACCCGTCGTTAAGGTGACAACATTGCCGTCGCGTTTGAGCGTACGTGTCGATAAATCAAGTGTCCATGGACCAAATTCTACTACTTCAAGCTGATGACTTGGTGCCCCTGGTAGCTCACGATTTTGACGACGAAGTACTGCTTTGATACGTGCTAATAGCTCTTTTGGATTAAATGGCTTTGGTAGATAGTCATCCGCACCCGCTTCTAGACCCGCGATGCGATCAGCGTCGCCACCTTTAGCAGTAAGCATAATAATAGGGATGTCGCCATTATCTTCGCGCAGGCGCTTACAAATACTGATACCGTCTTCGCCTGGTAGCATCAAATCAAGTACCACTAATGAAAAAAGCTCACGCTGCAACAGCTTATCCATTTGACTGCCATCGTGGGCAGTACGGACAACAAAACCATCGTCTTCTAGAAAGCGCTGTAACAAAGAGCGCAATCGTGCATCGTCATCAACGACTAGAATACGCTGAGTTAAAGTATCGGGGCTGTTATTTTCAGACATACAGGCATCCTCTCATAAAAATTATTATTAGCAAAAATTATTGTTAAAACGCACCAGTCAGTATATTTACTCTCAATAAAAACAGTGTGAATACCACTTTTACCATTTATTAGTGCAACTATTTAAGCATCATTCCATCGATTGGCAAAAAAAATATAAAAATGAGAACTATTGTTCAGTACGTTGATACACAGCAATATTTGTGCTGATGAGACTTTAGTGTATAAGATTGCAGTCATAATTGCATCACTGATAAAGGCAAATGCTGTAGGTGTTTGTTTAATAAAGCGTCAAGAGTGTGCTCATTAAACGATTTTTGCGATAAATAACACGATAAATAACGAAAAGATAAAAAGGATTTCTATTCATGCAGCTTTTGCTATAATGCAAAACTACATTTCTCAACGATTGATACGTCTATGAGTAGCACTGATACCTTAACGCCATCTCAAACCTCGACAAATGCACAGGTTTTGGATGCAACCACACACGCGAATATTCACGACAAGCTTGCTCGCGCGCTTGGCATTAAGACTGCTCAAGTCAATGCGTTTGTCAAACTGTACGATGAAGGCGCGACCGTTCCGTTTATTGCCCGTTACCGCAAAGAAAAGACGCAGAATCTTGACGATGCGCAATTGCGTGCGCTAGAGAAGTCTCTCAATTATGAACGTGATATGGCAACCCGTCGCCTTAAAATTATTGAATTACTGAGCACACAAGGCAATTTGACTGACGAGCTGCAGACACGTATTGATAATGCAACCTCAAAACTTGAGCTTGAAGACATTTACTTGCCATATCGTCCGCGTCGCCGTTCAGCAGCTGCCAAAGCACGTGCTGCTGGTCTTGATATTGCTGCACAAGCAGTGTTAACACAAGATGTGACGCCAACCGATGCATTAGCAAACTATCAAGTACAATCAAGTATTACTGATGAAAGCGGTAATGAGATTGAAGTTGATTTTAGTGATATCGAGAAGCAACTTGCTGGTGTACAAGCCATTATCGTAGATGAATGGACGCAAGCGTTAGACTTGTTAGATTATTTACGTAGCAGTTTTGCCAAAACAGCCAGTATTGTATCGAGCGTTGCCAGTGAAGAAAAGCGTGAAGTCGGTGAAAAATTCAAAGATTACTTTGAGCATAGCGAAAGCCTTGCACGTTTGCCAAATCATCGCTTATTAGCGATGCTACGTGGTCGTCAAGAAAACGTCTTGGGTCTAAAAATCGAAGGCGAAAATGCGCCTTTTATTGAAAAAATTATTAAGCATTTTGAGATTGATGCTAAAGCGCCAACTGAGCGTCAAGAATTTTTGACAGAAGCGGCGAGCAGCTTATGGAAAGACAAATGGCGTCCGCATATCGAGCATCGTTTATTGACTGAAAAGCGTCTGACTGCAGAAGCGGCTGCGATTGATGTTTTTGCCAATAATTTACAGCATTTATTGATGTCAGCACCTGCTGGTCGCAAAGTTATTTTGGGTGTTGATCCCGGTATCCGTCATGGCGTTAAGATGGCGATTGTTGATGCTCAAGGTCATGTAATGTTAGATGGCGAAGACAAGCCTGTTATCGCAACGGTTTATCCATTTGCGCCTGATAATAAAATGACTGAAGCCAAAGTGGTTATCGATGAGTTATTAAGTACTTATAATGTGGATCTAGTGGCTATCGGTAATGGTACGGCAAGCCGCGAAACAGATGCGATGATTAAAGAGATTTTGGCAGCAAATGATGTGCTAAAAGCCAAAGCAGTCATCGTGAATGAATCTGGCGCGTCAGTCTATTCTGCCAGTGAGCTTGCTACTGATGAGCTTGGTAATTTAGATGTCTCTGTACGTGGGGCAGTATCTATTGCTCGTCGTCTACAAGACCCATTGTCAGAGCTGGTCAAGGTAGATCCAAAAGCCATTGGTGTTGGTCAATATCAACATGATGTCAATCAAGCTCAGTTGGCAGATAGTCTTGATAAAGTCACACAAGACAGCGTTAACGCCGTTGGTGTTGATGTGAATACGGCAAGCCCCGCTATCTTGGCGCACATTGCTGGCTTAAATAAGAATGTTGCGCAGCAAATCGTTACCTATCGCAAAGAGCATGGCGCTTTTGATAGCCGCGAGTCATTGAAAAATGTGCCGCGCTTAGGTGCTAAGACCTTTGAGCAAGCCGCAGGTTTCTTACGCATACATGATGGTAGCAATCCACTTGATGCAACTGGTGTACATCCAGAAAGCTATGCGCTAGTTGATAATTTACTTGCACAAACAGGTAAAGCCTTGCCAGAAGTTATCGGTAACGACGGTGTGTTAAATAGTATCGATACCACAGCGCTAGCTGCTAATGATGAAAATGTTAGCGTAAAAGCGATTTTAGATGAGCTTGCTAAGCCCGCTCGTGACCCACGTCCTGAGTTTAAGACGGCTAACTTCCGTGAGGACGTTAATAGCATTAAAGATTTGAGCGAAGGCATGACATTAGAAGGGGTTGTTACTAACGTGACTGCCTTTGGTTGCTTCATTGATGTTGGCGTGCATCAAGATGGTCTGGTTCATATCTCGCAAATGGCCAATGACTTTGTCGCAGACCCGATGAACCGCGTCAAGCCCGGTGATATTGTCTCGGTCCGTGTCATCTCTATTGACGAAAAACGCGGTCGTATTGGTTTTAGTATGAAACCTGAAGCTGAAAAATCTGCACGTCCAGCAGCGAAACCTGCGACGGCAAATGTTACTAATAATGATGAGGATACCAGTCGTCCGCGCAGCAATCGTCCAGCTGGCGATAAGCGTCCGTCTAAGCCTAAGCGTCAACCTAGTAGCAGCAATAATAGCGACAGTCGCAGTAAGGCGCCTCGTGCGGAAAAAGCAGAAGCGCCTAGCAAAATGGGTACTTTCGGCGCGCTATTGCAAGAAGCAGGTGTGACTAAAGTTAAGAAATAAGACGTCTTATTCTAAATAGAAACAAAAAAGGCAGCCTAATGGCTGCCTTTTTTATTAAATCAAATATATCAATGGTGTTTTTTAATCACTATATTTATTTCAAGAATCGCCTTAGTATAATTACTTAGGTATTTACTTATAGATCATCTTCTTCTGAAACTTCTGCTAAGTCTTCTTCTGCATCTAACACTACATCTTCAGAGATAATTTCAGTTGTTTGTAATTCTGAGTTTTGTAAAGCTTCTGCAGGTGCTTTTATTTCTGTAGTCATCGGTTGTTGACCGTTTGGCGCTTTTATCTCAGTAGTGATTGGCTGTTGACCGATATTGCTATTGACGCGTGCGCGCGAAATCGTTTGAGTTTCTCTAATCGCAAACGGCGTCATTTTGCTTGTTTTAGAAGTATTTGCATCAGTCTCATTGCCTGTGCTTTCAACTTTGGCTTCAACAGCCATCTCAGCAGTGGCGGTCGTCTTTTTAGCGGCTTTAGTATCAGCTGGAGCTGCCATTGCCAATGTCGGAACAGTAAGTGCCGCGCCAATCAGTAATGATAAAGCTAGAGTATGGTTTTTCATCTATTTAATCCTCAATTTATATTTTTATAATGTCAGCTAAAATGGTCGTAGAGATAACTTTGATTAAATGCGGTCTGATACGATACTTATCTATGTAGAATACAGAATCTATATATTTAAAATAACTAATATATAATCTATAGAAAAAATAAAATCATGATAATCAATGGGAGACTATCATGATTGATTCGTATAAAAATTCTGGTCAGTGCATAACGTTATCTATAAACGTAAAAGACGTCGTAAACACTAGGCGTAATAATAGCAATTTAAATACTAATCATTCAGTGGTACATCCATGAAAAATCTAACAGACTCCTACTAATAAGTGATGTCGTGCAATTATTGTAGTGTTATTGTGAGATAAAAACCGCACCTTGTGACCAAAATGCGGTTATTTTAATACTACTGATTGATATTCTAGAAACTGCTTTTTAAGACATAGGTTTAGCTATCAATCACATCAAAGCTCAGACCAGCGTGTTTCTCTAAACGAGCAAGTAGCTTGTCGCCCATTGCTGAAGCAGGTGTCCAAAAACCACCCTTCACTTCTTCTTTGCTGATATCTTGCGCTAGACATAATGCCGCTTGCGACAACATACGTGAAGTGCTGCCATAGCCTGGATCTTTATCACCCGTTACTTTGGTAGTAATACTGTCTTTGTTAGCTGTTTGTCCAAAGAGACGAATATCAAAATAGCCGTTTTCTTGCTCTTCTTTAGAAGGTCCTGAACCTGATTTAGGCAACACGTGCTTGGATAATAACTCGCGGCTTGGCGTAATCATCATGGCAGTGGCAAAGCCGAGCAAGCCTGCACTCAAGGCATAACTCGTAAGCTTACCTTTGATACCATCTTTCATCCACATTGCTTCATCATATTTAAATTCGTGTCCATATTCATAACCAAGCAACTGATTACTGCGATGCACAATGCGCGTATTAATACTTGCCATCACAAAAGGTGCAAGCCAGCGCTTATGTTCGCTATCGTATTCTGGTTTACTGACATTGCTTTGACGTACGTTTGGCGCATCTTTATCATCGTTCAGCAAATAAGGATTTGCCACTTGCTTACGACGAGATTTATCTTGTCCAACTTCCTCAAAGATGGTTGCCATTGAGGCAATCGTACCGCCTGATAGTCCGCCTTTCGCGGCTTTCACGCGCATATGAATCACATCACAAGCACTGTCAAACTTCGCTTCTGCTTGCTTTTGCGTAAAGTAAACGCCTAAATCTGATGGGATAGAATCAAAGCCACACGAGTTGACGATACGGGCGCCGCTTTGTTTTGCCGCCTCTTGATACTTATCCATCACATCTTTGATAAATATTGCCTCACCAGTGAGATCAACATAATCTGTGCCATTATCAACACACGATTTGATAAGCGGTTCGCCGTATTTAAGATAAGGTCCAACGGTTGAGATAATGACTTGCGTTTGCTCGGTCATTGCATCAAGGCTTGCCGCATCATCGCTATTGGCAATGATAATATCTACTTTGCTTACCAGTTTAGATTGCAACTCGTTGAGCTTCTCTTGATCACGACCTGCTATCGCCCAATTAATTTCAGAGCCGCTCTTATCTTTGTTAGCAGACAAAAACTCTGCCAGATAATGGGCAGTGATTTGCCCAACAAAGCTGGTTGCCCCATATAAAACCACCGCATAAGCTCGTTTTTCACTATTAATTTTTTTGTTATCACCTGATGAGTTGGTACTCTTTGCTATATCCGTATTCATCGTTATCTTCCTTGTTAGTGTGCTTTGTCAAATGATTGTTATAAGAAAATGATCGTTAAGTTCAATTGAGCTTAAAAAAGCATCATAAATAACATTTATAAAATCGAGCGTAAGATCTTTGAATAATTTTCTCATATACTTAGTAGTACTTAAGTGCTTATTTACCGTTTCCACACATAAGTACTGAAAATATCTTTAAATGGTAAGATTTGCTACAAAGTTTACATAACCTATCGACATTATTACCAAAATGAACCTTTTAGATTGAAAATCATTGCTACTCTATATTCCTAAGCACTATCTACAGCATTATCTATATTTTTAAACACTAAGAGCTGTAAAAAAATAAAAAGCAAAATATCGGATGACTGAGGTTGGTAATGTAAGAGTTAGTTGGTTAGCAATTACTATAGCAACCTTATTATTTGACTTTTCAATTACTATTTTAGGAGAATTATTATGTTTCGTTGGGCTATTATTTTCGCCGTAATCGCATTGTTAGCAAGTTTCTTAGGATTTGGTGGTGTTGCTGGATTGTCTGCAAACTTCGCCTATATCTTGTTAGCATTAGCAGTCATTCTATTCATCGTGGCATTTGTTAGCCGCCGTATGTAATAGGAAAAGTATACTCGTCCTATAAAGACATTAGCCAGTTAGAAAACTGGCTAGTAAAAAAGACCTTAGATAGTATCTGAGGTCTTTTTTTATAAGTAAAATTATAGCTATCTGCTCAATGATACGTAGTAAGCGCACAGCTTGATAGTTATAAGCGTTTGGGCTGGACGATATGTTCCATGCGTTTTGCTAAACGAACATCATGGCTGGTGATGCCGCCAGTATCGCCAGTAGTCAGGCGAACTTCTACTACGTTATAAGTATTACTCCATTCAGGATGATGCTCTAACGCTTCAGCATGAAAAGCGGCTTGATTCATAAAGCTCATAGCTTCAACAAAATCGCCAAAGTGGTAGGTTTTTACGATCGCATTACCTTCGCGCTGCCAGCCTGGTAATTCTTCTAGCTGCAAATCGACCTGTTGATTAGATAAACTACTCATGGTGATATCCTTTATTATTATGGTGGATAGAAAAATCATTATTAACGATAAAATAGTGTGGCAACTACTGTAATTTTTATTTGCCTTCACGAATGTAATAAACGCTTATAAAAATTTATAGGACAAAAAACCCACCTGTCACTGACATTTTATTATATATTTGGCTAAAAAAATATAATAGAAGTATCAAGAAGATAGGAGGGCAATGACGTTATTAATGAGAGGATATAGCGCTAGTATAACGGTTAATAGAGCAAACTATCGTAGCTATTTATCGTCAAACATACTTATTCAATAGTTTGAACTATAGTAGATCTTTGTAGTCAGGATTTTTATCAATATATGAGGCAACAAACGAGCACTGCGGTACTACTTTCTTATTGTTTTCACGAGCATAGTCCAATGCATGTTTTACCAATGCCGAGCCAACCCCTCGACCACCTAACTCCTGTGGGACGATAGTATGATCATATACCAGCTTATCCTCACGCTCTTTGTAACTGATATAACCTGTCTGCCCATCTATCGAAGTCTCAAAGCGTCTCGCTGCCTCATTATGGACGATATTTATATCTGATTTTGTACCGACGTTACTCATAAAAACTCCCTATATTTCAAATATTATAATTATTTCTACTCTTGTTATTGTGCAGATTTCTAGTTTACATCTCTAGGCTGTTAGCGTAAGAGTAGATAGGGCAAATGTTAATATTTTTAACAGGCTTCTCTTCTAAAAGCTCTTTTCAAGCTTAAAGACTATGCCAGTCTCGTTAATAAAAAATCAGGCATAAAACATAGCTTGGCGCACAACCTGAGGGAGAAACCTTCTAAAACCACGTAACGTCTCAGTAGCGTTGTTAGAGGCATGGTTATTACTGCTTTTGTTGGTAATGCTTCTATCATTATTTGATATCGATTGTGTGTAAGCGCGCCATTCATCGCTACTTGGTTTACTAAAATGGCGAATGCGTCCAATTACTTGCTTAAATTGATGACTAAAGTGCCCAGTATTATAGGCTAAATCGTATTTAGCGCAGATGGCTTGTACGGTTGGTGCAATCTGCGCATAGTGCCTAGCCGGCATATCGGGAAAGATATGGTGCTCAATCTGATGCGATAAATTACCAGTCAGAATATGAAACCATTTATTACCCTGAATATTACTAGAACCGAGAATTTGGCGTACGTACCAATCACCTTTGCTCTCATTGGCATCAAGCTGGGTATAAATATGCGCCTGCTCAGTAAAGTGACCACAAAATATCACCGCCCATGTCCATAGATTACGAGCAATATTGGCAGTGAGATTACCGCTTAAGGTTGTCATTGCACTACTACGACCTAATGTCAGACCTGCCACCGCAGGAAAAGCCATATAATCTTTACCCGCTTGCCGGGTGATTTTACTGAATAGGGCACGAGCTTTTGGCTGCATTATTTCTGCCAGCTGCGGCCTATCTGCGTATTCGTCAACACTGATTTGGATATCATGGAAAGCGACTGCCCATTCAAAGCCTAATGCCAATATCATCGTCTTAAATAAGTTATAACGATCGCTTGGCGTCCAAGGCTGCTCATCAGTCACGCGAATCAAGTGATAGCCGACGTCATGGTCGCGACCGACGATATTGGTAAAAGTATGATGCAAGTAGTTATGCGAATGCTGCCATAGAGGCGCAGGGCAAACGATATCCCAATCGAACTTTTGGCTGTTAAGGTGAGGATGCTGCATCCAATCATACTGACCATGCATGACGTTATGACCAAGCTCCATATTGTTTAAAATTTTACTAAAACTCAGCAAGGATGTGCCCAGTAGCCAAACGCTAAGTTTGCTACGTTTTGATGATAATTGCCCAGAAAATGCCAGTAATGCCCGTGAAATGACCTCACTATATACCACCGTTCCATAAACACGCTGAATATAGCGCGCATCATCGCTGCCTAGTGAGTCCATCACGCTTTGATACAGAGTATTCAATTCATTAGCGAGCGCTTCGGTTTGCACTTTTGGTAACGGCGTACCCGTTAACGTTGGATATCGCGTGGTTTTGAATGGTGCATCGACTAACGAAGTTATAGTAGAGACGGCAGATTTAGCTTTAAATATAGGGGGTAATAAGCGCATAGATAGTCCTTATCCGAAGGTGCATCAATAAATCGTAAGCACAACGTTCGGTTTAATCATCGGTGTCAGTTTTAATAAACATTACAAATAAATGTTTATGCAAGGCTGTCTTATCCTTGATAATATTTTTTAAATATCCAATATGACATCAGTCATTGGTACATTAATGCAGGTTTGAATAGACTCATAGCCATCATTACTTATCTTACCGGTTTGAATGTTTTTGACCCTACCGCTGATCTTATTACAGCGACACAGCTGACAGATACCTTGTCTGCAGCCGTGGCTCATTCGAATACCAGCGCTCTCAGCACCTAATAGTAATGTCGTACTACTGTTATATTGTCGTTGCCGTCCACGTAAATAAATGGTTTTTACGTCGCTAGTAATCACTTCTTCGTCTGCTTTATCTATAGTAGAAAACATATAATCTAAGCTTTCTATGGCACTAAAGCTTTCTATCGTAATATTGTCACGCAGCTGCTTGTTATCTGGCAAATCAATCTCACCGCAAGCGCGGTACAAACCCGCTAATAACGCCGGCGAACCACAGGCAAATATCTGTGTATCCATCAGTGGTAATTTTAATGCTGTTAAAGTTTCTACATTTAAGTGTCGTGAGCCGGCAAGATAAGTACTGGGGTCTTCCGTATTAATAAGATGATAAATGAATATTGGATATTTAGCAGCTAACTGCTGCCATTGATCCTGCAATGGTGATTTATAGAAAGTTGTACGATTGTAATGTAGCAGCGTTACTGGATGTCCATTTTGCAGCGCCTGCGTAATCAAACCTAGCATTGGCGTAATACCGCTGCCGCTAGCGATAAACAATAGTGGCAGTGGTGTAGAGGTAAGGGATAAAGGTTCGCTTATTTGATTTGCTTGCTGTGCTAACACTGTATGAGCTAGAGTAAATTCGCCACTGGGTAAACTGCTATTAAATATAGTACCCAGTGCTGCACGTTTACTTAGATAATCTGATACTAGACCTTGTGGCTTAACAGCAATAGTTATCGTAGAGACAATAGTTTGCGGTTGTGACTTCTCATCAAAGCTATTTTTATTTCCGTTAGAATTTTTATCTCTGTCCTCATGCCACCATAATGGCTGCTGCGCTAGACCAACCAATGAATAGTGGCGTTGATGATAAATACCATCAATCAGTATGCTTAAATTAATATGTTGTCCGCCATGCCAGCCATCGTGTGAGCTATTACCTGAACTAAAAGCTTGCTGCTTAAAGGCGCGGTTAGGCTCAAATTGTAGCGCTATCAAGTCATCACTGAGTGTACGGCGTGCTATAAGACGCAATTTAGGCACAGTTAATGACCAAAAGGGGTGCAGCCGCGTACTGATGAAATCAATAAACACGCGTTGGATCAGTTCAGGGCGATAGCCAGTCGTCATGGAGTACCTTTTCTATCAAGCCGTTTTTACAAAGCTATTTTATTAAGATTAGCTAACATAATATCGTCTATTGATTAATTTTGCGAAATGTTTAATGCTGTTTTTTGTGGTTTTTATAAAACTGCCATGAATCAGAAAGATACATCAGTAAGCTGAATGATAATTTTAATAGAAGCTTTTATATAAAATGCGCTCAGCTTTGTGTCAAAAGGTATGAAACAAGCGGTAAAACAGCCAGTTAGCTTGCAGGGGCTTCATCACAATGCGATAATGACAGTCAATGAATACCCCTGATTTTGAGGTGCAGCTTACTTAGTAGTATTGCTAAGTCTGTTTGTTTGCCTCTTTTATGCAGTCTATCGGAGTGTTAATGGCTCAATATATTTACACGATGAACAACGTGTCAAAACTTGTTCCACCTAAGCGTGAAATCTTAAAGAACATCAATCTATCTTTTTTCCCTGGCGCCAAAATTGGTGTTTTGGGTATCAATGGCTCAGGTAAATCAACCTTGCTACGCATCATGGCGGGCGTGGATACTGAATTTAGTGGTGAAGCTCGTGCGCAAACGGGTACCAAAATTGGTTATTTGCCGCAGGAACCGCAGCTCGATGACAGCAAAGATGTCCGTGGTAACGTCGAAGACGGTATGCGTGAGGCGTTAGATGCGCTTGCGCGTCTTGATGCCATTTATGCGGAATATGCTGAACCCGATGCTGACTTTGACAAGCTTGCTGAAGAGCAAGGTAAGATGGAAGACATCATCCAAGCATGGGATGCGCATAACTTAAATACCCAGCTTGAAAAAGCGGCTGATGCACTTCGTCTGCCACCTTGGGATGCGGATGTCAGTAAACTATCAGGTGGTGAAAAACGCCGTGTGGCGCTATGCCGTTTGCTATTATCACGCCCTGATATGTTATTACTTGACGAACCAACCAACCATTTGGACGCTGAGTCCGTGGCATGGTTAGAGCAGTTCCTGCAGAACTATAGCGGTACTATCGTTGCCATTACCCATGACCGTTATTTCTTGGATAATGTCGCTCAGTGGATTTTGGAGCTTGACCGCGGTCATGGCTATCCGTATGAAGGCAACTATACTGAGTGGCTAGAGCAAAAGAACACTCGTCTAGAGCAGCAGAATAAGCAAGAAGAATCGTTTGCTAAAGCGTTGAAAAAAGAGCTGGATTGGATTCGTAAAAACCAAAAAGGTCAACAAGCTAAGTCTAAATCTCGTGTGCAGCGTTTTGAAGAATTGAACTCACAAGAGTTCCAGAAGCGTAATGAGACCTCTGAGATTTATATTCCACCGGGTCCTCGTTTGGGTAATAAAGTCATCGAAGTCAACGATATCTCCAAGTCATTTGGTGACCGTTTACTTTATGAAAACCTTAGCTTTAACGTCCCAGCTGGTGCCATTGTTGGTATTATTGGTCCAAATGGTGCGGGTAAAACCACGCTATTTAACATGATTACCGAACGCGATACACCGGATACAGGCTCAGTCGATTTGGGTGAAAGTGTCAAAGTTGCTTATGTTGGTCAGGTACGCGACAATTTAGATGACAGCAAAACAGTTTGGGAAGAAATCTCTGACGGGCTTGATATTATTACCGTTGGCGACTATACGACGCCAAGCCGCGCTTATATTGGTCGCTTTAACTTCAAAGGTTCAGATCAGCAAAAGCACGTCGGTCAATTATCTGGTGGTGAGCGTAACCGCTTGCAGTTAGCTAAGACCTTGAAGCAAGGCGCAAACGTATTGCTCCTTGATGAACCATCAAACGATTTGGACATTGAAACATTACGTGCGCTAGAAGATGCGATTCAGGTCTTCCCAGGTACTGTGATGGTTGTATCGCATGATCGATGGTTCCTTGACCGTATTGCGACTCATATATTGGCATTCGAAGATGAAGGTCCAGTTTGGTTCGATGGTAACTATTCTGAGTTTGAAACGTATCGTAAGAAAACGATGGGTGATGATGCCAATCCTAAGCGTATGAAGTATAAAAAGATTTCAACTTAAGATAGCTGCTTAGAAATTTCAAATGTAAAGTAATAAATAAAGACCTCTAATTATTAGAGGTCTTTTTTATGCATCATCATTTTTTTGTGTTATTAAGTGATTTAAAAGTTAACGCTTACGCCCAAACTTACGCTGCTTTTTATTACTAATCTCAGTAATAGCATGGGCAATCTCTTCTTCATTGAGACTGGCAACTTGATGCAAGATTTGCATCATTTCGGGTCTCAGCACATATTTTGCATGATGAGCAATATCATTGATACGTTGATCAAAGGTTAAGATACCGGTTTCTGCATCTTTTTGCAGATAATCCAAACGAGTCAATGCACCGAGGAAACTGGTGAATAATGCGCGATCAAAGAAGTCAGGAATATCATCAGCATATAACACTGATAAACGTTGACCAAGCAGATGACATAAATCAACTACTTCGTTTTCGGTTAAGTTGCCTGAGCCTTGTTGAGCGAGTAGAGCTAAGGTCATAAAGTAGCGTTCAAGACTTTGCTCAACAGGTGTAGCAAGCACTTGTAGCTGTTGGTAGCATCTGCTATTGGCTTCAGGGACGCTGAGCATACCATCGCCCAATTCTACAATTAGACCGTGAGCAATTAAACTGTCAACTTTTTTGTTCAGGGTATCCGCCAAACCATGTGCGGGGTAGTATAAAAACAGCTCGCTTTGCAGAAATGGATAGAGCTGCATGGCGATATTGTCTAGACGACTACGTTCGATACGACCATTACGGGCAACTAAAGCCGCTAAGAAAGACAGGAGAATAAAGACATGCAAGATATTATTACGGAAATAACTCAGCAGTGCTGCTTGCTTACCTGCAATCTGGATAATATCGCCCAAGATATGAGGGATACGTTCAATAAGCTTAAGCTTAATACCGTAATCAATAATTTGCTGCGGTGACATGTCGGTAACGACCGTATCACTTGAATACGGCAGCTGTTGAGCCAAGCCTTGATAAAGGGCAATTTGCTCGCGGCAAATATCTTCATCGAGCGCCGATTTTGGTGCAGATAGTAACACCAGTGATAGCAAGGATACCGGAGTAACCACTGCTGCTTTATTGATATGCTGCATGACTTTGACACCGATATTATCAACCATGGCGCTGGCTTTATCATCGAGCGGCGTATCGGTGCGATCAGCAGGTAAGCTGTTTTCTGGTACATCAAATTTGGCCATAAAATCGGTTAGATGTAGCGGTGTACCAAAACTTAAGTGCACATTGCCAAAAATACGTTCAATCTTGCGACCGACTTTGAGGAGTCCAAGTAATGATTCAGACTCTTTTGGCTTACCTTTTAGCTCACCGATATAGGTGCCACCTTCCATGATGCGCTCATAACCGATATAAGTCGGAATAAAGACCACTGGCTTGTTACTCTGACGCAATTGGCTGTGCACTGTCATTGCTAGCATACCCATTTTCGGTGGTAGCAAACGTCCTGAGCGTGAGCGCCCGCCTTCGATAAAGTATTCAATCGGCGTATTACGAGTAATAAGCGTGTGCATATACTCGCGTAAAACTGCGGTATAAAGTGCATTTCCACGGAAGCTACGACGTATATAAAAAGCCACTGCACCGCGTAATATTGGACCTAAAACTGGCACATCTAAGTTATCACCCGCCGCGACATAAGGAATACTCAAGCCGCGTTTATAAATGACATAAGACAGTAATAAATAATCAACATGGCTACGATGACAAGGTACATATACCAGCTCATAATCTGCTGCCAGTTCACGTACGCGCTCGAAGTGATGTACTTCTACACCATCATACAGTTGCGTCCATAACCACGTTAAAAATTTATAAAAACCGCGGATGATGGCATGTGAGTAATCATTAACCATCTCATTAGCGTAGCTCTTTGCGAGTAGTCGCGCTTCTCGAGGGCTAGTACCGGTCTCTGCCGCTTCTGCCTCTATTGCATGTTTGATGGCAGGCGAGTAAACCAGCTTATCTACTAAGTTACGTCTGTCTGACAAGTCAGGACCGAGCATACTGGCGCGTTGTTTGTCCAAATAAATATTAAGCTGCTGCTGCAATGAGCGTACAAGCTCACGATTGCCATCAGCCGCAGCTACCACAGTATAATTTGTCGCTACACTGATTGTATTTTCAGTGGCGCTATCTGTAGCATCACTGGCATTCGTATCAAGAGTAGCAGATTCAAAGATAGCGGAATTTAAGTCAGTAGGCTCATCATCATCGTCTTTAAGGCTATCATTAATAAGGGTACGCAAATCTTGCGGAGGATGGAACTGTATAAAAGTATCGCGTCCCATCACGCCGATATTAAATAACTGTTTGGTAATGCTAGGATCTTGCCAGTTATCAGCCGTTAGCAGTTTAAATAAAGAATCCTCTTTTTCAGGCGCGCGTCCCCAGAGGATAGATACTGGTACCAAGCGTACTTTTAATTCTGGATACTGCAAAACAGCAGAGACCAGACGTGATAGGCGCGGTGATAGTTGGTTTTCTTTAGCATGGGGGTGATGTAAAAATATAATGGCAGCATTTTCTTTGATATTATGAGCACTGTCATTTACCCCAACCAATGCTGGCGGTAATTTATGTTCTTGCGTTTGTAGGTCAATCAAAATACTGTTGGAGCGCGAATAATCTTGCAGCACATAAAATCTTAACGTCTGATCATCCTGATCAAACTCAGGTAACTCACCTAAAAGCTTTGGTTTTACCGCCACATCTAGCATCTGTCCCGAGATTTTACGGTACAATTGATTAATGGGTGCATTAGTATAAGGCGTGGGTACAACAGGGCTGCCATTAATTTTTGGCGTGTCTGACGGTTCAGTGGCTGGCGTATTGCCGCTGACCACTGGTGCTTTAAAAATCCGTTTTTTTAAGAACTTCGGTATCATAATCGGTATCAAAATTAGTCAAATATATTGCCCTTATAATGCCATAAAAGCCATCAAAGCGATATATAGTGTCTGTAGATACTACCAATATTAATAAGCTCTGGTTACTGTGCAGTAAGATACGCGCTGCATAAGCTATTCAATGATTTGAAAAGTAAAGTATTTAGGGTAAAAATAGTTTTGAACAAGATATACTATCTTGTATTTCTGCTTACTCATTAACGTCACTTAATTCAGTGAGAATATTATGACGCCAGCTATCAATCTCGCCAAACAACGTGGTCTTGATTATCGATTACACGAGTATACTCATGACAGTAACGCTGCCTCTTTTGGGTTAGAAGCGGCCGAAAAGCTGAGTGTTGACGTGACACAAGTTTTTAAAACCTTGGTCGTATTGACCGATACAGATGTGCTCGCCGTTGCTATCTTGCCAGTGGATAAAACCTTAAACTTTAAAAAAATGGCTAAGGCGCTATCTGTTAATAAAATGCTGGCCTGCAAAAAAGTCCAAATGGCAGATCCCAAACAAGTCGAGCGTAGTACCGGCTACGTACTAGGCGGTGTCAGTCCATTGGGACAAAAAAAACGCTTGCCAACTGTTATAGATGAGTCAGCGCAAGCGCATTCGACTATCTACATCAGTGGTGGTCGCCGTGGTCTAGAGATTGAACTGCCGCCAGCACAATTAGCGACGACACTTACGGCTCGCTTTGCCTCTATTACCGATGATTGAAAACAGCTGATTGTCAGATACATTAGCTTTGCGAAGCTATTCACTTTTCGTTTTTTACCCGTATTGTATAAGGATATAATCATGCCGCATTTAACCATTCAAGTGACAGCCAATGTCAGTATTGCTCACGAAGAATCATTCCTTAAAGCGTTGAATAAAATCTTGTGGGACAGTGGACACTTTGGTAAAGCAACAGATATCAAAGCGCGCATCATTCCTGTTGAAACGTTTTTAGTGGGCGTTGAAGATGATGAGCAAGTCAATGGCTTTATTTATGCACATCTAAAAATCATGAGCGGTCGTGATATAAGTATCCGTAATCAGCTTGCTGAGCAATTGGTGACTACTATAGAGCAAACGCTGGGTGCTGAGCAATCAGGACGCGCATCGTTACAAGTCTGCGTAGAGGTTGAAGAGATTAGTGCGGTGTATCATAAGAAAATGTTAAATGCGTAACTGAATTTATTAGTTACTTGCTAATACAGTATAAAAAAAGCGCCTAGTTATTTAACTAAGCGCTTTTTTATTTATAACAGTCTTAGACTAGCTTTTAATCAATCCTAGTCTAAGAAAGCAAAGTTATCAATGTCCATTGCTGTCATGCTGCTGCTTGGTGCAACCATGCCTTCGGCGTGACCTGAAGTACGTGGTAACAGCTTATCAAAATAGAATTCTGCCGTTTGGATTTTGGCTTTGTAGAACTCTGGTGATTCTGTACCGCCATTTTCAAGCTTGTCATACGCAACCGCTGCCATACGTGCCCAGTGGTAGCCCATCATCACATAGCCTGAGTACATTAAGAAATCATCAGATGCTGCTGAGATGATTTCACGGTCTTTACGTGCCATCAGCATCAAGCGTACTGTCAGAGTGTTCCACTCAGCACACAGCTTAGTCAATGCCCAAACAAACTTGCGCATGTCTTTGTCTAAGGCATACTCGCCACACCATTTCATGATGCTTGAGGTGTAATCGCGAATGATTTTACCTTTAGACTGCAAGATCACTTTACGACCTAATAGATCTAATGCTTGGATACCAGTCGTACCTTCGTACATAGTCGCGATACGGGCATCACGAGCGATCAGCTCCATACCCCATTCTTTGATATAGCCATGACCGCCATAGACTTGCTGACCGTGTTTGGCTGCTTCAATACCTAGCTCAGTCAAGAAGCCTTTTAGGATAGGCGTATAGAAGCCAAGCTTATCATCCCATTTTTCAAACTCTTCATCATCGCCATTGATGATGCCTTGTGCCATTTTATCTGCATAGCGTGCTGAATGATAAATCATCGAGCGACCGCCTTCAGCAAAAGCTTTTTGGGTAAGTAACATACGGCGTACGTCAGCATGATGAATAATCGCATCAGCTACTTTTTCAGGATCTTTCGTACCCGATAAAGTACGCATTGAACGACGATCTTTGGCATACGGTAGGGCGTTTTGGAATGACAATTCGGTGTGCGCCAGACCTTGGATACCAGTACCAATACGGGCAGTGTTCATAAAGGTAAACATGGCTTTTAGACCTTTGTTCGGCTCACCAATTAAGTAACCAACGGCATCATCAAAGTTTAGGACACAAGTCGCTGATGAGCTGATGCCCATTTTGTGTTCAATAGAACCACAAGAGACGCCATTACGTTCGCCAATTTCGCCTTCAGTATTTGGCAAAAATTTCGGTACGATAAACAATGAAATACCGCGGGTGCCTTCTGGCGCATCCGGTAAGCGTGCTAAAACGATATGAATGATGTTTTCAGTTAAGTCATGCTCACCACTTGAGATGAAAATCTTAGTACCGCTAAGTTTATAGCTGCCATCGTCTTGTGGAATAGCTTTTGACTTTACTTGACCCAAGTCTGTACCACATTGTGGCTCAGTTAGACACATAGTGCCTGCCCAAGAGCCTTCGACCAATTTATGTAGATACGTCTCTTTTTGCTCATCCGTACCATACTGCATAATGGTATTGATACAGCCGGTTGATAAACCAGGATACATTGCCCAAGGCCAGTTAGCCGTACCGATCATTTCAGCTTTGATAAGGTTCAATGAGGTCGGTAAGTTCATACCGCCATATTCTTCAGGGTAAGAAATACCTTGCCAGCCACCATCAACAAACTGCTGATATGCTTCTTTAAAACCTTTAGGTGTAGTCACCACACCATTCTCAAAATGACAACCTTCTTCATCCGCTGGCTGATATAAAGGTGCCAAAACGTTTTCGGCAAAATCTGCCATCCCTTGAAGAATCATATCAACGGTTTCAGGATCTGCATTTTCGCCATTATCCAAATCTTTATAATGCGTTTGGTAATCAAATACATCATTAATTAAAAACTTGATATCACGTAAAGGTGCTTTGTAAGTTAACATAGTCGTTCTCTTTAGTTGTTCGCTATCATAGACGGTTGACTTAGTTTTTAAGCCAGAGTTTATGGAAACGATTTTAATTATTTGGAATAAAAACAGAGAATATCTTGAGTCAATGGGTGGATATGTTAAGGCTAGCTTGTCTATTTTGGAAACTGTTAAGTTATCCTTGATAAAAAAACAGTCGTTACGCATTGATGCAGTATAAATCTTATATAGCGACAAATATATAACTAATAACTAATATTCATAGTTTATTAGTATAATTACAACATTAAGTTATTATTGTGTCAATGAGCTTTTTAACCTCATGTTTTGCTAAGCCATTATCTATTATAAGAATAACCGTATGATCAAGGCGAACGGTAAGCCCATTATTCTAATGCATTTACAATATAAGGAAGACCTTGTATGAGCGCACCAAAGTCCAAGACAAAGCGGGTGTCTTGGCTGACAATATTATTGACTCGCCTGAAGTTTTTGATAGATGGTGAGCTTGCTCATTTGCTGACAGTCAATCAAAGCAAGAGACCATGGCATATGCCCATTATCGCTGCCATTACCATCAGTTTCCCCGTATTTGTGGGCGCTTACTTTGAGGCTTTGCCATCAGGTATCAAGGCGTCTTTGGGGGCAATGGTCATCTTGAATTTGCCTTTAATAGGCAAGCTGCCTTATCGTTTAGTGACTTTAATGGCATGGGGCTTTGCCATGTCGTTATGCTTTGCATTCGGCTTGGCAGCACAGCAAGTACCTATTCTTAGGCTGCCAGTGTTTATGCTGATAGCCTTTGGTGTGGTTATGTTTGGACGTTATTATCGCCAGCCACCGCCAGCTGGCTTGTTCGTAATGATGGCTGGGGCGCTAGCATTATTTATACCTTTGCCATTAGAGAAAATCATGTCAGCCACTGGGCTTGTGATGCTGGGCAGTGGCTTTGCCTTAATCATGGGGTTGCTGTATTCACTATTTTTATTAGCGACGCGTCCTGCTACGCCGACACCAACTTATAGCTATGAGCCTGATACTATTAGTGAAAGCATTATTGTCGCGGGTTTTGTCAGTTTAGCGCTCTTGATTCCCTTGATGCTAAATATGTCTAATCCGTACTGGGCAGCGGTTAGCTGTTTTCTGATCATTCAGGGTATCCACTTACGGACGATGTGGATTAAGCAACTACATCGTTTACTAGGGACATTGGTGGGCGCGGGTCTGGCGAGTTGGATGCTATCTTGGGGGCTGTCGATATGGGGTATCGCTATTTCAATATTGGTTATGATGCTTTGTATTGAATCCTTGGTAGATCGTCATTATGGACTAGCCGTTGTATTTATCACACCGCTGACGATATTCATTGCAGAATATGGCAGTGGGTTGCCGCTTACGCCAGCGGTCTATCAAGAGGTCACGCACACACGCTTGTTGGATACACTGCTTGGCTGTATGGTGGGTCTTGGCGGCGGGGTTGTCATGCATTCAACGAATTTGCGTGTACCGCTGCGCCGTATAGAAAAATGGCTACTGATACGATTTGGCTAGTATAAAAACGTAGATCTTTTTTGTCATTTAGATAGGTGGTAGCTATACTCGTGCACCGTTTATTATGTTGATACGTTTTCTAATGCGGTAGTCGCTTGCGCAACATCAATAGCGCGTCCTGTCCAACGCTCAAAACTTAACGCCGCTTGCCCGATCAGCATGCCGTAACCATCCGATGTCTGAGCACCACGGATAGAAAAATGTTGTAAAAATGGCAGCTCACGTCCATACATCATATCGTAAGCATATTGGCAGTTTAGCTTATCGGTTAATGGCAAGGTTTCACCTGATAGTCCGATGGATGTGGCATTGATAATGATATCAAAGTCGCCACTTAAATCAGCCGTCGCATAGGTCTGAATAGTATGTTGATTTATCTTTTCGCTTGCGGTGCTAAGTTCATCGACTAATATTTCTGCCTTACTCACTGAACGATTTGCAATGGTCAGCGTTTCAATACCAGCCTCTATCAGCGGCAATACCACGCCGCGCGCTGCACCGCCTGAGCCAATGATTGCCACGCGTGCACCATTCAATGGCCAGCCTAAACGCTGCATATGATTGACCAATCCTTGACCATCAGTATTGTCACCAAATAATGCCTCTACTGGTGATACACCTTTTGCCAATAGTGCTTTATCTAACAATAAAGTATTGACCGCGCCAGCCACTTTGGCATGTTCAGATAAGCCGCCTCGTGCTGCACAGCATTCATATGCGACTTGTTTAAAAGGCACAGTTACATTAGCGCCCACGCCGCCACCGTGAAAAAACGCTTCTACCACTGCCGTAAAACTTGCCGCATCATCTGGACAATATTGTCGTTGATAACAGATATCAAGTCCTGATTGCGTACCAAATAATGTATGGATTTCAGGAGACTTGCTGTGGGCAATCGGATTACCAATAACAATAAAATGCTGGGTCATAAAGGCTCCACTGGCGGTACAGGGCATAAGTAAGGGTGATAGAGTAAGGGTATCAAAGCTCACTTATCATAAGGGATAACGCGCCGTTTGACAAACCTGAAGCTATTGATATAACTAGCTGAGTCGGGGTAAATTTTTATGACGTTAGCATCTTAACAAATCTGTACTCTCTGCGAGTGTTATCCGTAAGGTAAAGGGTGGTCAAGCGCTAAGCAGTTGGGTAAACTAGAGAGCATGAAAAAGTAACCATATTATTTTTCCCTGTGCTTTTTTAATGTGATTTATAGAATATTTAAACAGAAAAAGCGTATGTATAGAATTCAGTGATAGCAAGATTTCAATAACAGACACTATTCATTATCAGCGGCATACCTAGCTGCTTGTTAATACCATTTTCAGAACTATCTTAAAGTGTGAGTAAGTTGCCCATGTGGAATAACACCCTACAGACCCTTATGGTCAGTACGATAATGGCAGTTGGCGTATCGTTAAGCGCCTGTGATAACAATAAAAGCAGCAAAGTATCAACAGAGGAGGTAAGTGCGGATAAGCAGACCGTCTCCGATACACCAAAACCAAAAGACCCTGCGCCAAATGCTGATTTAGATGGTGCAACGGCGCAAGAAGGCACCCCAGTCAAATATGATGTCGCGTCATGGGGTCCTAAGAAAGTCGAGCCGCTTCGTGTCGATCAACTAGACGATATCAAATCAACACTTGGTAAAGTGGTCAGCACCGATGAAAATAGCTTGGATTATGCCAGTAATCCTGCGTCCAAATACCGTTTTATGAATACCGAAGCACCTTATTTAGATCTTATCGATTCTGAAAAATATCTCGAGCTTGGCTGGTACTTTGCCAATCCTACCGACTCGGATAAAGAAAAATCACTCAGTCAAGGACATGCCAAAAAATCCTATCAACTTGCTCTTCAATTAATGGGTGATGAGGGCGGTAAGCTGGTGGCTGATATGCTAAGCGGTCAAATTATCAAAAACAAAGTCATCGGTGGACAAAAAGTAGAGCTGGCAAAATGTGAGTTCTATAGCTGTATGATGATTGTCAATAAATCCGCTAGCCAAAACACTCAGTAAGCCATGCAGCCATCAAATAGCTGGGTTTGTTTATCTGCATCAGACAAGCCGACCAAAGCCGATACCGCCTCACTAGACAATCGCGGATTGGCATACGCTGATGGGTTTTTTACCACCATGGGTGTTATCAATGGGCAGATACTGTGGGCGGATTATCATCATCAGCGCCTCATCTCTCACGCCAAAGCCTTGCAGCTTGCTTTAGATAGTCATGCGATACTAACGATACTAAAAACGTATGCTACGCAGCTACAACAAGGCATGCTTAAGCTTGTCATTACGCGCGCTGTGCAAGACATCCGTGGTTATGGCTATGTGCCAAGTGAGTGTGGTAGCAAGTGTGAGGTTTGGTTAAAATCCTCTGTGATGACAGTGAGCACTGCTGAGCAATGGTCATTGAATGATGAACGCTTTATTCCTGTACAACCTGTGAGTACGGCTGTTTGTTTATCTTCGCAACTCGCTTGTCTGCCGCCGTCTCTTGCTGGACTAAAAAGTCTTAATCGTCTTGATAATGTGCTGGCGAGTGCGGAATTGCAGGGTATCAAGGCGAATGTATTCACATCTAATGGCGAGAGAGATATCAGTGAGGGTTTGCTGCGTGATATAAGTGGACGCTGGGTTGAGGGTACGATGAGCAATGTGTTTTATCAATTATCCGATTGCCGATTGGTAGAGTCGCCGTCATCAGAGCTGATCAATTCCTCTAATACCAATAAAGGCAATGCTAATAAAGGCAATGCTAATAAAGGCAATGCTAATAAAGGTAATGCTAATAAAACTCATGCTAATAAAACTCATGCTAATAAAACTCATGCGAATGACTTAATGCAAGGGCAATGGTACACGCCATCAATGGCACAGTCGGGTGTCGCTGGGGTGATGCGGCAAGTAATCATTGATGAGTTATCTACGACGAAATATCCAGTTGTTGTGCGGTCATTACAAGATAAGGATTTGCCACATTTAAGCCAGCTGTTCTTTTGCAATGCTTTACGCGGCATCATGCCAATGAGCAGTCTGATGTTATTGTCGGGTGAGATGGTGGGTTTTTAATCTGTTTCATCCTAATCAAAAATATTAAATTTGGTGTCAATAAAGTCGTCAGGATACAAAACAACTTCTTCATTGCGATACATATCTTGCGCTTTTAACAGTGCTTCTTGCTCGTTCTCTGCATTAACTTCCACGATATTACTCAATGTTTCAACAACCTCTATCTGAAAAACTCTCTTTAATTTCTTATCTATTTTCATCATTACTATTCCCGATATACGCTTATCAAAATTTCTTTAGTATTTATATCCGCTATAGTCAAAATACTCTAAAAACGCTACGGTGCTGCGAGTATAAATTTTTTGCAGCCTCTGTCTGCGTAGGCACAGCAAGCAAGAAAAATTGATACCCGCAGTACATAATGTGTCGATATTACTTTTCACTGACTATAGGTTAGCAAAGGTGCTTAAAAAGAAGTGATCGTCTTTTGTTACGTAGACTTGTGCGATAAGGAAAATCGATCAATGATAGTGTTTTGATAAGGAGAGAAATCAATGGACTACGTCTACGAAGATGAACGTATACCTTTACAAATCCGTCGACTGTTAATTTTTGATGAGATTTGCAAATTAGCAAAAAAACAACCTGATGAAATTATTCACTTATCAAGATTCACGGAATTATCGCTCGGTGTTATGTATTTGAAAGACTTTAAAAAGTTTATTGCGTTTGGCGGTGTGTTTGAGTACGCAGAAACAAGAGAGGAAGTTATCGAGCAACGTATTAGAGTTTTTCCTAACGACGAACCAGTCACGCGTGCACTAACAGTCAATTTGAAACAGTTTACTCAGCCCGCGCGCACAGCTATCCAGCTGGTTTGGTATTGGAATAACTATGTTAAAAATAGAATGCACGCTTACGTCGATTATCGTGAAGAAGTGTTTTTTCGGATTAATGATGAAATTGACTCAGACTACCCACCGCATAAGTTTCATGACCGTCTCGTTGCAACGGCACGTTTACCTTTATGGGACGATAGAGAGGAATTAATTGCAGATGTATACCGTGATAATAAAGGGCAACCGAGACCTGAACGCTTTAATGAGAAACGCTTAATATAATTTAAAATACGTAGAAATTGATCGTACCTTATTAAATATTATTGAACAGGAGATAACAAATGCGCACTGCCTATGAAGAAAAACGTATCCCACTACAAATCCGCCGATTAATGCTATTTAGTGAAATATGTCGTAAAGCAAAAAAATATCCTGATGAAGTCGTTCACTTAGCTGGTTATTCAAAGATAGCATTCAATATTGTTTACTCTAAGAAAGATAAAAAATATACAGCATTTGGTGGGGTATTTAAGTATGCACATATACGCCAAGAAGTCATAGAGCAAGGCGTAGACAAGCTACCTCATGATGAACCTGTGATGTGTGCGCTTACCGTAAAAAGACAAGCTTTTACCAAGGCTTCTCGTACGCCATTAGGACTATTAATAGGCTGGAATAAACAGGTAAAAAACAAATCCTCTAAATGTATTAAAGACAATATGGACACTTTTTTTAAAGTAAATGATGAGTTGGAAATGGATTATCCTCCGCACAAATTCTATGAACGATTGGTAGCAAGCGCTTATTTGCCACTTTGGGATGATAATCAAACTTAGTATACTTTTCGATAATGACCACGCTGAACAAACTCAATAATGCCTCTATCGCGTAGTACTTGTAATTGCTGACGGATTTTATCTTTAATGTGGTTGTTTTCAGGATATTTGAGTTTTAATAAGTCAGCAAATGCATAAACCTGATTGAGAGAGAAATTAGCCTCTAGCTTATCAATACATTGCAGTACATCTAGTGTCCAGCCGCGTGAGGCGATAGATTGTGTACGTAAAAATAAGGTTTTTTGAAATTGCTCAGTGACATTATCTCGTGGTATGACCTGCTGATCTTTGACTAAAAATACTTTTCCTGATTAGGGCACTTTACGCAAGTCAATATTACAGCCAATCCAGCCCGCACGTTTGGCCGTAACGGATAACGGTTTGCGCTTTATAATCATATCGGGCTTGAAGAATTGTTTGGGAATGATTAAGAATTTATTAACCTTATATTCTTGAGAGTAGGTCAAAAAGAAAAAGCTGGGATTATCCTTGCTATTGATACGTTCAATCATGGTGGCATAAGCGCCATCATTAATAATGTTACTTAATTTTGCCTTCTTACTTTTTAATTCGTATTGCTCATCACAGTTTGCACAATAAAAGTCAGCGACAGGTTTGCCGTTCGTAAATGCAGCCAATGGTTCGGCATTACAATTAGGACAATAACTTTGCTTAGCGACCCAATCTTCGCTAAGCACACGAATTTTTTGAGGTTCAGATTTATAGTTTTTGGCAAGACTTTGATTAAAATTTAGGTTCATAACCCGTTTTCTTATTAAAGGAAAGATTTAAAGGGATACATAAGCGATATGAGTATTAAGCCATATAAATGAGCTTAAACGCTAAGTTAATGGATAAGCTAAGCAAATCCCATTGAAAAATAAGCGGTTCAGTGCTAAATTCTAGCAAACTTCTGCCTCGCGAGTGACCATGAGCACGCCAACCCCTGAAACGCCTCCTGAATGTCCTAATGATACGCTATCGAATGACCAAAAAGGCACTGTTGATGAACGTGTCGACGGGGCACCTTTGAATTCAAAACCAGTCGATGAGACAGGTTCAGAGGAAGTTCCGCCTACAGATGTCTCGCTCATAAGCGGTAATAATAAACCACGCCATTATAAAGCCGACAATCCTTCATTCTTTATGCAGCGTGGTTATCAAGTGTTGTTGGTACTTGGGTTAATTGCGGCATTTTTCTTAGTCATGGTTTATCAGACCTTATTTGGTCGGATTGAACAGCCGCAGCAAATGGTGACGATTGAAAAGGGTCAGACCTATTACGGGTTGCTACCGCAGTGGCAACAGGAAATTCCGCTATTTTCTGCCACGATTGCCAAGCTTTATATGAAAACGCAAGTCGATGGTCCATTGCACGCAGGTATTTACCAATTACCGGAAAACCCTACCATTGCTGAAGCGCTACACGTGCTTGGGCAAGGGGTAAAAGCGGCGATGGTCAAAGTGCAAATTATCGAGGGCAAAACCTCAAAAGATTTGTATCAGGCGCTACGTGATAACAAAGGCATCAAAAAAGAAGTGCTAACCGCTGACAGTACGAATGCTAGCATCGCAGAAGCGTTAGATTTGGTTGGTATATTGCCGGATGCAGTTGCCAATAGTAATGATCCTATCGTCAATCACAATCTTGAGGGCTGGTTTGCCCCTGATACTTATTATTATGGGGAAGGCACTACCGACAAGAAGGTATTGACCGACTTGTACAAACGCCAACAGCAAGCGCTGACCAAGGCATGGGAAAACCGTGCGCCAAATCTCCCTTATCAGACTCCTTATGAGGCACTGGTAATGGCATCTATTATCGAAAAAGAAACCAGTGTGGCAGCAGAGCGTCCTTTGGTCTCAGCCGTCTTTAATAATCGCTTGAACAAAAATATGCGTATGCAGACGGATCCTACCATTATCTATGGTATGGGCAGCCGCTATGAAGGCAACATTCGCCGTAAAGACATCGATGAAAAAACAGGCTATAACACCTATCAAATCGATGGTTTGCCGCCGACACCCATTGCACTGCCGTCAGCGGCTTCTATCGAAGCAACCTTACATCCTGCCGATAGCGCAGCGCTATATTTTGTGGCGACAGGCAATGGCGGGCATAAATTTACCAATAGCCTAGCTGAGCACAATCAAGCAGTTAAAGAGTATCTCGGTGTCATGCGTGAGAAGAAAGCTCAAACATCGCCGCAGTAACACTATTTTATGTTGTTATTTATATTGCTTTAAAAAACCATCATTTATTGAGTATTATCGTTATAAAAATAAAAGTAATGATAACGCTCAACAATGACATAAGGTCATATCATGTCAGCATCCATACAAGCGCCGTTTTCTCAAACCACCACTACGCCCACTCAAGGGTGTTTTATTAGTTTTGAGGGTACAGAAGGCGTTGGTAAAACCACGGCGATTGAGCAACTATGTGCGCGTCTGCAAGCGCGCGGCATTGATTATGTGCGCACCCGCGAGCCGGGTGGTAGTCCGTTTTCTGAACGTTTGCGCGAGATATTGTTAGACCCGAATACCGCTATCAATGATGATACAGAGTTGCTACTCATGTTTGCTGCGCGCTGTGATCATATGCAGCAAGTCATTTTGCCAGCGCTGCAACGTGGTACATGGGTAATATGTGACCGCTTTACCGACTCGACGGTTGCTTATCAAGGCTTTGGACGTGCAGATGGCGATGCGATTGTCCGTGCTAAAATTGACATGCTTATCGAGCAGTTTGTGGTGCAGTTACCCGAGCTTACACTGTGGCTAGATCTACCAGTATTAGAAGGCATGGCACGTGCTAATAAACGCAGTGCCGCTGACCGCTTTGAACAGCAAGCGACGGAATTTTTTACCAGAGTACATCAAGGTTTTAGCGTCCTTGCTAGCGAGCAGCCTGAACGTATCCAGCGTATTGATGCCTCAGGCAGCGCTAATGAGGTCAGCGCACGAATATGGCAGACGATCGAAGAGAAGTTGGATATTTAATAGACATTTTCATAAAGAAATAAGCTTGCTCCAATAAAAAGCCCCAACTAACTAGTTGGGGCTTTGTTCATTGATAGGCATTTAATAAACACTATTTAAGCGTTGTTTATTCAGGTCTTATCTATATGACTAGTATCTCAATCATTTTTACCTACATTTTTACTTAATACAGCTTCAGCAGTATTACTCTTGGCTGCTTTATCTTGGCCTGAGTCCGGTAAACGGTTGGGGTCTAGAGAGCCGTTTTTATTTTTAGGCGCACTGCCATTACCGTTACCAATGTTTTTATTATTGCTGGCTGTTTTCGGTATTACTGGCGTATTGGGATTCGCTGGCAATACTTCGGGATTGACCTGACTAGTACCAGCAGATTCAGCGGTTGCTATTTTTTCGTTAGCTCCTTCATCATTTAATGCTGTTGGCATGGTTGAAGATGGATTAGACGCTAAGCTAGCATCAGCTGACACATTATTAGGTAGATTTTGTTCAGCGTCTTTGTCGTTATCTATCAAAGATGCTTCCTCTACATCACTATCATCGTCCGCCAGCTCTATTTCTTGGCGTTTTTCAGGCGCTTTAGAGTCGGACTCAAAGCTTGCGTCAGCTGCAGCGCGCGCTTGCTCTTGTTGCGGCGTCACATCGACCGGTTTTGGCTGTACGTCATCATCGACGACCAATGAAACAAGCTTGCGATCACGCGGCACCGTACCATCGAATTTGTCAGTAATTACATGTAGCTTGCCTTCTTTATCGACCGTATAAAGCGGCACAAATTGCTTATTATCGGCTTTATATTGCTCAAAGCTATAGCTGTCGGTGATATTGGTGATTTTAATACGGGCTTTCTTGGACAGCATACTGGCAAGCTTGGTATAGGTTACATCTTTGCCAAATAGCCACTGCGAATGGAAGTTTCCTTGCTTATCATCGCGCTCACTTTTGATTTTTTCATCGCTAAACTTTAATCGGTACAGTTTGCGCTCACCGAACTCATGACGATAGTGAATCTCGGATAAAGTATTCAGCTCTTTATCCATACTCATGGCAAATAAACGTCCGATACCGATGAGATCCAAATGATGGTCAGCGTGGTCAGAGACGGGATTGCCAAAGTAAGTACGCAAGCCACTCATGCGTGCGCTAGCGATGTTGGTATAGTTATTATGAGCAACGATGACATCAAAGCCCTGATCCTTTAGCGAGGTAGCGACCAACAAGGCGACAGGGTTTGAGCCAACAACCAAGATACCGTTGGTTTCAGGCTCACGGACACCCAAAAAGTTCCCTACCATTTTTGCGCCCAAACCCTGAATCATCACCGTACCAATAATGACCAAAAATACCAAAGGCACCAGTAGCTCAACCCCTTGAATATCATACTCTTGTAAACGAATGGCAAAGAGTGATGAGATGGCAGCAGCAACGATACCACGCGGACCAATCCAGCTGATCATCAGCTTTTCCTTTGTCTTTAGGTTAGAGCCGATAGACGACACCCAAACCGATAGGGGGCGGGCGACAAACATTACAATCGCTAGTAGCACGAGACCTGCAAAGCCGACACTCAATAAGCTTTCCAGCTCAACACGCGCTGCAAGAATAATGAATAAGACCGACACCAATAAGATGGTGAGCGATTCATTGAACTCTAAAATCGTATCACGTGGGAATTTTGGCCAATTAGCCAGCGCAACCCCAAGTACAGTCACCGTCAATAAACCGGATTCATGTTCCAGATGGTTGGAGATTGAAAACAACACCAGTACAAAAGCAAGGGTAAAAACATTGCGTAAAAATTCAGGAATCATATGGCGACGCATCAAAAACGCTAATGCCCACGCGCCAGCTAGCCCCATTGCTACTGCCAATACCACAATCTTAGCAAACAGCAAAATACTACTGGCTTCACCACCTGAGATAATATATTCATAAACCAATACCACCGCAATCGCGCCGATAGGGTCGATAATGATACCTTCCCATTTTAAGATATTGGAGATGGTTTTATTGGGTCGTACACTGCGCAGTAACGGCATGATGACCGTTGGACCAGTCACGCAGACCAATGCCCCAAACAATAAGGCAATAATCGGGTCGATATCAAAGAGCAAGTACGTCGACAGCGACACGATAGCGATAGTGATTAGCACACCGACGGAAACCAGCATCTGTACTACAGAGCCGTGTTGTTTAATCTCTTCAAACTCTAAGGTCAGCGATCCTTCAAATAAGATAATCGCTACGCCTAGTGAGATAAAGGGAAACATCAGTTCGCCGAGTACTAAGTCAGGATCGAAAACCCCTAATACTGGACCAACTATAATACCAATCAGTAATAAAAACAAAATGGACGGTTGCTTTAAATACCAAGCCAACCATTGGGCGGCAATGCCAATCCCAACCACGCCGGATAACAATAGGGCGGTATCCATAAATTAATCCTTTTATAATAATATAGTCATGCTGTAGAGCGATTCGAGGCTATAGCATTTAGCATAGACAGTTTTTTAGTTCATGATTCATTCACATCATTATCAAAAATCGCTATCGACAGTTACCGCAAGAGTCACAGCATGAGTCATGTATACTATATAGTAGCAAACACAGAATAATAGCAAAGATGAATACGCTTCTAGGTAAAGTCGTGGAGCTTTAGAATATAAGATCTAATAGCCAGAAGCGCAAAAGAGAGAAGATACGGTAAAATAATAGCCAATTTAAACAATGAAGCATTAATAAGTTTCAGCGCTAACTTTTGTTTGTTTTAAATGTTTTTTACTGGTTATCATACCATGATTTTATTTTATATAACTGAGTGCTCACTGTCACCCAAAGCGTTACAAGACTCTTAAAAAGACAGACAGCATAAGTCATTTTGGTTATGAACTAGCGACTGAATGCTGCAACGATGTTGTTCACTAGCTATGGTTGATCAGTGATTCTAATAGCTAGCATGATAGCTCGATGAAGTCCTTAAGTGACGTCGCAAGTAATAATCGTATTCAGATGATTCTGAGTTTGCAGTGTGTGGTTTAGCGTATAGTGCAATTAGCATATTCAAGTTAACTTACCGTATTGAGATAGATGACAAACTAAGCTGCAGTCAGCAAAAATACTCTATAAACTAAGATGAAAGTACTATTTATTAATCATGAATTAAAATGCCAAGCCGTGCTATAAGTTAATAGCATAGCCACTCACAAAAATTATAAAAATCACTTGGATGAGGGATAAGATGCTAATCGACATATCTAAATCGAAAATCACCATAGCTACCATGCAGCGCTTGCTTCAACGCAGCACCTTGGCAATCGCTGTCGCTACTACCATGGTTGTTGGTATTAATCTCAACACTATGCCAAGTGCGCAAGCAGCTGTCACCACAGCGGATTTTTCAGGATTGGTACAGCAAGTCACGCCAGCGGTGGCACGCGTCAATGTGACCAAAACTGTGAGTGAGGCTGAGCTTGCAAAAGCCCAAACGGCTGAGCTGTTACGGAAATTCTTTGGTGATCGCCTACGTATCCCTGATCAAGCTGCGACACCAGCGATTGAGCATGCGTATGGCACGGGGTTTTTTGTGACCGATGATGGTTATATGCTGACCAATCACCATGTAGTGGCGGGCGCAGACAAAATTACAGTGACTCTCAATGACAGAACTGAGCTGGATGCGACCTTAGTTGGCAGCGATGAGCGCTCGGATGTGGCAGTATTAAAGGTCACAGGCAAAAAATTCCCAGCGCTACCGATTGGTGATTCTAATAGCCTAAAAGTCGGTGAACCAGTACTGGCCATTGGCTCGCCATTTGGTTTCGATTATTCAGCATCAGCAGGTATTGTCAGCGCCAAATCACGTAACTTTTCGCGTGAAACCAGTGTGCCATTTATTCAAACCGATGTGGCATTGAATCCTGGTAACTCAGGCGGACCTTTATTTAACCAGCGCGGTGAAGTGATTGGCATTAACTCACGTATTTTTAGTGGCACCGGTGGTTATATGGGATTGTCGTTCTCCATCCCGATTGATGCGGCAATGGATGTTTATGAGCAGCTCAAAACCAATGGCAAGGTTGAGCGTGCTTATTTAGGTATTTATCCGCAAGATATCGATCGCAATCTCGCCGAAGCCTATAACCTAGCGCGTCCGCAAGGGGCGTTACTGACACGCGTGTCGCCTGATTCACCTGCCCAAAAAGCAGGACTAAAATCAGGGGATATTATTTTACGCTACAATGATGTCCAAATTATGGAAGCCTCTGATTTATTGAACCTGATTAATCGCGCGCGTCCCAATGATGGCTTTCGCATGCAAATCCAGCGTAATGGTAAGCAATCGCTTGTCACTGGCAAGCTGAGTGATGCCTCAAATGACATGCAATCACAAAGCCGTGGTCAGCAAAATAACGAGATAAGTCTGGGCTTAGCCTTACGTAATTTGACCCCAGAGGAACAAGCAGAGCTGGCTTCTGATAATAAAACTGGTGTCTTGGTCACAGCGATTGAACCAACTGGATTGGCAGCACGCTCAGGTATATTAGCAGGCGATATCATTACCAACCTACATCAAAAACCGATTAAAACCGTTAATGATGTTTCGAGTGCGGTGTCGGTATTGCCTAAAAAGGGAGTGGTGACGATCGAAGTTATGCGTCAAGGTATCCCCGGTATTATTGGATTACGGATAGAGTAGTTAAAGATATTGCTATTACTTGTGGCACAAAAGGACATAAGCGTTTGTTTGCTTGTATCGGCTAGCCAACGATGTGTTGACGATTGGTTAAAAGGCTTAAAAAGGTTTTATCGACCCTTGGCAATTACGCTAAACTGACGGTTTGGTTTAAAAGCTAGAGGTTATCCATTTTACTGTATATTAATGGCAAATGAGATTGAAGCAGCTGGGCAATTATTTTCAGAATGGCTTGCTTTGGCATTAATTGATTGATAGCGGTCAATCCAAAATATGCTACACTAGCAGGCGTTTTTATAGCGAGATAATCATCCTATTAATGTCAGATAAAATGGCGTCAAGGACGGTATAAGACATACGAACATTCAGTATTAACCTCGAGCAAGATCTTACCAATGATGTTTATGAGCATGCATATTATTTATAGTATCCATGCAGCTATTTGACAATGAATACTTCAAAATATGCATTGGTACTTGCAAACGACCTATCATGTGATAGCTTTAATCAAAGCTAGGATACGAGAGTAAGGCACAGTTATGAGCACAGCATACGACGATATTAAAACCCGACTACAAGGCTCAATGGTAGCTTTGATAACGCCCATGCTTCGTGACGGCACGGTCGATTATAAACGTCTGGCAGACCTCATAGATTGGCAGATTGAACAAGGCACACATTGCCTTGTCGCTGTTGGTACGACTGGCGAATCTGCAACCTTGTCAATGCAAGAGCATAGCGATGTCATTCGCTATTTTGTACAGCATGTTAAAGGTCGTGTGCCGGTGATTGCAGGTACTGGTGCGAACAATACGGTGGAAGCCATTAAGCTAACCCAAGATGCCGCAGATGCCGGTGCAGATTGTGCATTATTGGTCGCCCCTTATTATAATAAGCCGCCACAAGAAGGCTTATATCAACATTACAAAGCCATTGCTGAAGCTGTTAATATCCCGCAAATGCTGTATAACGTCCCTGGACGCACCGTCGTTGATATCGCGCAAGAAACAGTCGAGCGTTTAGCGGATATCGATAATATCGTTTCTATCAAAGACGCGACAGGTTCTGTTGCTCGCGGTGAACAATTAATAAAAGCAGTTGGCGATCGTCTTGTTGTCTTGTCTGGTGATGATGGTAGTGCCCTTGAGTTGATGAAATTTGGTGGTAAAGGGAATATCTCTGTGACTGCCAACGTCGCACCAAAAGCGATGAGTGAAACTTTTACAGCAGCCTTGCGCGGTGATTTCGATACCGCAAATCAAGTACATGATATCGTTAAACATTTACATCGTGACTTGTTTATCGAATCAAGCCCTATTCCAGCCAAGTATGCTTTGCACAAAATGGGTATGATAGATCAAGGTATTCGCCTGCCGCTAGTATGGCTAGCCGAGCAACATCACGCGACGATTGATAGTGCTTTGGTTCGTGCAAACTTATTATAAAATGATGCGTGTAAATGCTAACTCAGAGAGATAATATGATGAAAGTATCATCAATGACTGCAAAAATATTCCCTGCTGTAATGACGGTCCTGTTGGGTAGTACGTTAATATTAAGCGGCTGCCAAGCGACAAAAGAATTTATTGGTAAGCGTGACAATGGTAGCCTAGAGTATCAGCAAAGTAAAAAGTTGGCGCCGCTACAGCTGCCAGCTGCTCAAGAGACTGCACCCTTTGTACCGCTTTACCCAACCCCTAATGCAGGCGCCAATACGCTCACATTACAGAACGAGTCTGGTAAACAGTACCAGCTACCAAAACCGCAACGCGCTGTTGCGAGTCGTACTGAATAAAGTCTTTTTTAACCTTATCTATGCCGTTGATGCTTTTATCAATACCAATGTATCTCATTGGTTTTATAAGTTATCAGCGGTCGCTGCGCGTTTTTACCACATAAGCTTGAACGAACAGGAAACCTCCTAATGCAAAAGCAAGAACTGCTCTATAAAGGCAAAGCCAAATCTGTTTATGAAACAGAAGACAACGACCTGCTGATTTTACATTTCCGTGATGACACCTCAGCGCTTGATGGTAAGCGTATCGAACAGCTTGCACGCAAAGGCGTGGTTAATAATCGCTTTAACGCGTTTATTATGCAAAAGCTTGCTGACGCTAGTATCGAGACGCATTTTGAAAAGCAATTGTCTGACGATGAAGTGTTGGTCAAGCGTTTGGATATGATTCCGGTTGAATGCGTTGTGCGTAACTTTGCTGCGGGCAGTTTGGTACGTCGTTTAGGGTTGGAAGAAGGTCAGGCTTTGACGCCACCGACTTACGAGCTATTCTATAAAGATGATGCGCTTGGCGATCCGATGGTTAATGAGTCAATCTCAATTTCTCTTGGCTGGGCAAATGACGCACAGCTTGTTAAAATGAAAGAGCTGAGTCATCAAGTAAATGAAGTTTTGACAGCGCTGTTTGATGCTGGTGATTTGATACTAGTAGATTTCAAACTAGAGTTTGGTGTATTTCATGACCGTATCGTCTTAGGTGATGAGTTCTCACCAGATGGCTGCCGCATTTGGGATAAAGCCACTAAGAAGAAGCTCGATAAAGACCGCTTCCGTCAGTCATTAGGTGATGTCATCGAAGCTTATGAAGAAGTGGCAAGCCGTATCGGTGTACCACTGAGCTAAATGTAGAAAAATTAAAACCGTCAAGACATAAAAAAACTGAGCCATGGCTCAGTTTTTTTTGCACTTAAATTTATTAGCTGTCTTTACGAGCGTCTTTGATTTTCTTAGCAGCAAACTCCATGGCATCTGCCGCTTTATCTGCTAATGTACCGACCACTTCTTTTGCCTTTGTAGTAGCAGTATCAGCTAAAGAAGAGTCTTTATCGCCCTTACTTTTAGCATTTTTATCTGAAGACTTACTATCTTTACTATCGTCTTTATCTGATGCTTTGTTGTCTTTGTTGTCTTTGTTGTCTTTGTTGTCTTTGTTGTCTTTGTTGTCTTTGTTGTCTTTGTTGTCTTTGTTGTCTTTGTTGTCTGAGCTATTATTTGAATTCTTACTGTCAGAACCTTTATCAGTATTCTGATCTTTAGTGTCATTGGTAGTGTTGTTGTCTTTTACATCATTTTTTTTGTCTTCTGCTTTATCACTACCATTTTGCTGCTTATTGCCTTGGCTATTAGAGTTGCTCATTGTTATATCCTTTTAATTTAATTATGTTTTTTAGTGTGGTATATCTGGGATCAAGATTACTATTATATTGAGTTAACTGTCTGTATAACATCAGTTGCAATAAGTAATGGTGGTCGCTATCAGACAGCCTTTGATGGCTTTTTATGTTAAATTTATGCTGCTGTGATAATAGAGTGTAAATACAAACCCTTATAAAAAGGTTATGACTGATGTTAGCGTCTCAAGTTGTATCGAGTGTTTTGGAGCCATCTTGGTTCGCCCGTCCCACTTGCGTGGTAGCTGCCGACTTAATTGGCAAGGTGTTGTGTCGAGAGCTGACAGACAGCGATGGTCAACAAAAAATCTTGCGTATGCGTATCTCAGAGACAGAAGCCTATATTGGCGAGGGGGATGCTGCGTGTCATGCGCATGCAGGCACACGTACGCTGCGTACAGAGATTATGTACCATATAGGCGGTGTTTTTTATGTATACCTGACTTATGGTATTCATCATATGCTCAATTTGGTCAGCGGACCAACAGAATCGCCAGAAGCTGTTTTAATACGTGCTGGATTTTTAATAGAGGGTAGCGCTCGCTTAATGAATGAGCAATTATTAGACGTTAATAAACAACTTAATCATATCAAACAGTTGGCAGGTCCTGGCAAGCTGACCAAGGGCTTACAGATAGATAGAACGTTATACGGTAAGCCAATCACGCCCGCTTCAAAAGTTTGGGTGGAGGATGATGGTTGTCAGCCACTAGTATCATTACGCCCCCGTATTGGCATTGATTATGCTGGCGACGCAAAAGAGTGGTTGCTGCGTTATATATGGACTGATCACCCTTCTTTGTCAAAAAAGTAGAAAATTTTTTATAGTTTTAACTTAATTTTCAAGTATTTGATGAGGCGATTAATTTAATAAGGTTGCTATTTAATGAGGCTAAGACATGTATAAACTCACCGTTTTTGTACCAGACTCAGTATCAGAGCAGGTAAAGTCGGCGCTATTTGCAGCAGGTGCTGGCAAAATTGGCGATTATGAGCAGTGTTGTTGGCAAGTGCAGGGGATAGGGCAATTCATGCCACTCGTAGGTAGCACGCCACATATTGGTACACAGGACAGTTTAGAGAAAGTCAATGAATGGCGGGTAGAGATGGTGGTTGCTAAGGTTAATATTGGTGATGTCATTATCGCATTAAAGCAGGCGCACCCTTATGAAACACCTGCTTATGATGTGATTGAAGTCTTAGATTTTTGATCGCAGTTTTCAATGCTTCTTAAAACAGACTATTAGTCTTCTTTTATTTTTAAGACATTATAGCCGGGATAGCTAAGCTCGATTTTATAATCTTCACCACCGCGGTATGCTTTTACTTTTATTTTGTTGTCGCCTTTTTTGTATTTAACATCTTCAACACGGTAACCCATGCTACGGACTTTATTTGCTGCTCTTTGCTCGATAGCAGGACGGTAAATATCTTTATCAACGTTATTGATGGTTTCCTTATGTTTCTTATAGACGCTACTGTCTTTATAAATATCTTCATAAAGGTCGCCATAAGGGTTATATCCAGGTGTCGTAACACAACCTGTGGTTATCGTTAATAGCACTGCTGCCATACTGCCCGCTGCTGTGGTTTTTAGTAAAGAATTAATGTTCATAAGATGATCTCAGTGATGATATGAAAATTGCGTATGAAACGACGATAAATAGATAGTATACGATAAATAAGAAAAAGCGATAAAAAATGGTCAAATAAACCAAGGGCTGGCTTATTTGACCGCGGACATCAAATACTAAATGATGCCAAAATTTGATAAATAATAGAACGAATAAATGTTATTCGGATGCTATGGCTTTAACATTAATCTTTTTTAATCTTGATTACATTCAAGTTTGGATAGCCAAGTGTAATCTCATACTCTTGTGAGCCACGTTTGGCTTCAATCTCAAACACGCCACGATTGTTCTTTTGTTCAAACTCGATATCTTTGACTCGATAACCCATACCCTCAACTTTATTGATAGCACGGCGTTTAATCGCTGGATAACGTGATTCGTTTTTGATGCTATCTTCATTTTTATAATGTTTATCTTTGTATTTGCCATTATCTTTATAGTCGTTTTTATCATCCCAGACATTAGACCAAGGTTTTTTGGTCGAGCTGATCAGCCTGAGATCTGGTGAGCTGTATTTTAGTTCATACGCTTGATTATTTTTCTTAGCAAGAACCGTCAGCACACGGTTACCGCGATAGCTCTCTGTTCTGATGTCCATCACGTTATAACCTTTACGGCGTAAATCCTGACGCAGCTGCTGAATGGCACGGCTATTTTCAGCGTGGTTATAACCGCTATTGTCATTGTATATCGGATAATTGTCATAACCTGGACCAGCGACAGCGCAGCCAGCAGTAATACCAATGAGTGAAAATGCAAGTGAGGCAGAAAGGACAGTTTTAAACGAGAAAGGTTTTAACGTTTTCATGATGAAATCTCCTAAGATATAAGTTGACTTAAAAAGTGCTTATATACAGTTGCAAAATTTTGTCAATATATAATGCAGAATAACGCTAACAATCATGAATAATACGCAAGATATGCTTATAAGCTATGGATGTTTGTTCTTAATTACCGTTATTCTTGAAATATTTTCTTACATACACATAGTAAGACTTAAAGCTCATTAATACGTGTCGTTGGTGTTAAGAAGTTGTAAATTTTGCAAATAATTGCGTAAGCATTCGATACTTTGGGTGACTAAGGTGTTGCTTAGAACAGCAAATATCGCTAATACTTAGGTGGTTTGTATTAATTTTTTCTAACTTAAAAATAGTTATTTATATTAAAATATATTAATATCATATAGTTAAGTTTATTGATATTCTGAATTTAAGCTCACGTAAGCATATGCTTACACGCAATGACGTTTACGCGACTTAACAGTAGCTCAATAATTTGACACTATACACACACGGCATAAGGGAATGTGACTCAAGGATTGAGTTGACCGTATTAAGGATAATATTTCAACGGCTAGCATCAGGATGATAATAGCAATTGGATTAAGGACACATAACCCGTGTTGCAGGCAGATAATGCCACTAGTAGTAAAAAGGGCAGGATGCCCAACTGTCACAATATGCTCAATATCTTGCAAGGATGCAGCGATTAGAGCCGTGGTGGGTAACAAGGATAGTTAACAATAAAACCGCATAACAATTAATTGCTATGCGGTTTTATCGTGTCTGAGGTTTGAGCTTTGTCCCTGATAAGTATTTGCTGATACATTGAACATAAAAAAACCGCATTAGTTTCTAATGCGGTTTTCGTTTAAATAATCTGCCTATAAAAATTTTATCTTAACTCTTGTTACAAGCATCACTATTTACTAGTATTTATTTTCAGTACGCCATGCATCTACTTCACGCTCAGCATCATCTTTACTATGACCATAACGCTCTTGTACTTTACCAACGAGCTTATCACGGCTACCTTCAACATGTAATAAATCGTCATCAGTAAGGTCAGCCCATTTCTGCTTTGCTGAGCCTTTCACTTGGTTCCACTCGCCTTTTAGAGTATGTTCATTCATTGCTATTTTCCTTGTTTTAGTTATTGCGTCTTTTACAGTAGCTGTTATTTAAAAGTTAAATCAACAGGTTGCATCACGCTTTAGTATCCAAATTATTATTTATGATTCTTATTGCTGGTACAGTATGGCTGTTAGATAGCTTATTTCTTATATAGCGCATTTTAAAACACTTAACTACGTTACAAATAGCCAATGGCTAACTTGTGCTACTAATATATGAATTTCAAAATGCTTTGTCTGTATGGACAATGTTGATACTGTTGCTCAATTATAAAAAAAATCATGACTATGTTATGAGCAGTCTAGTTATGTAATCATTAGGATGTTTTGTCAGTGAGGTACGTAACTAAGGTGCATAACTACAGTGCACACATTTGACTATGAGTTACAGCATTAGCGAGATATAGTAGAGAATAGACTGTCAGTAATCACAGTCTTAAAAAGGAATTCAGTATCGATTTATTGAGAATGATAATATAAAACAGGGAGCGCGACCGTGGCGACTGAACAAACCAAATCCAAAGAGCAGACGCATTTTAGAACCTGTACTCTGTGTGAGGCAATGTGTGGTATCGAGATAAAGCACGATGGAAAAAAGGTTTTATCGATTAAAGGGGATAAGAGCGATCCATTTTCTAAAGGGTATATTTGCCCAAAAGCGACTGCCTTGCAAGATTTGCATGAGGATCCTGACCGCCTGCGTCATCCTGTTGAAAGAACGGCTAAAGGCTGGAAAGAAATTAGCTGGACTGAAGCGTTAGATAAAGTCGCAGCTGGTATTGGTGCAGTGCAAAAACAACATGGCAAAAATGCTTTTGGTGTTTATTTGGGCAATCCCAACGTACACAATCTGGGTGGCATGCTAACGATTAAGCATCTGCTAAACAGCCTCAAAACGCGCAGTCGCTTCTCTGCCACTTCGGTCGATCAATTACCACACCATATCGTTAGCATGCATTTATTTGGGCATATGCTGCGTATTCCTGTGCCTGATGTCAACCGTACTAATTATATGCTTATCATAGGTGGCAATCCGCTAGCGTCTAACGGCAGTATCATGACGGCACCAAACATGCGCCAAAAACTAAAAGACATTAAAGCACGTGGTGGCAAAGTCGTCGTCATCGATCCAAGACGTACTGAAACCGCTGATATCGCAAGCGAGCATCACTTTATTCGTCCAGCGACTGACGTGTTGCTATTATTAGCGATGCTCAATGAGATTTATTTGCAAGGCTATGCTGATAAAGCAAGTATCAATAATAGAGCAGCAGCACTCGCGCCAGAAATAGAGCGACTGGCAGATTTTGCCAAAGACTATAGTGCAAAGTCAGTTGCCGCTATTACGGGCATAGCTGCGGTTGACATCAAGCAACTGGTCACAGAATTTTGTGAAGCAAAAAGCTCGGTTTGCTATGGTCGGATGGGTATATCAGTGCAGGAATTTGGTTTATTAAGCCAGTATTTGTCTATGGTTATTAATATCGTGACAGGGCGCTTAGATGAGGTGGGTGGTTTGATGTTCCCGAATGCTGCAGTCGATGTGGTGAATAATTCTGGTCCGGGGTATTTGGGTAAGCGTCATAGTCGTGTCAGCAAGCTACCTGACTTTAATGGTGAATATCCCGTGGTTGCCATGAGTGATGAGATATTGATCGAAGGTGAGGGGCAATTAAAAGGCTTTATGACTGTGGCAGGTAATCCTGTCTTGAGTACACCCAATGGCGAAAAATTAGATCAAGCCTTTGAACAGTTAGATTTTATGGTCGCCATTGATTATTTTGTCAATGAAACCAGTCGCCATGCTAATATTATTTTGCCACCAGTCTCACCCTTAGAGCGCGAGCACTACGACGTTACCTTTAATAATTTTGCCGTACACAACGTCGCTAAATATTCAAAAGCGTTGTTTCGTAAAAATAAGCACGCCAAGCATGACTGGCAAATCTATCTGGAGCTAGCAAAACGCTTGGATAAAAAAGCGTCTTTAGCAACCAAAGTCGAACAGTTGTTAATAGAGAGATTAGGACCGAAATTCATACTCGATCAAGGATTGCGGCGTGGACCTTATGCTGGCATGACACTGAACAAGCTCAAGAAAAATGCTCATGGTCTTGATTTAGGACCGCTTAAAACCATGTTGCCGCAAGCTTTACGGCACAAAGATAAGCAGATTCATCTGAATGTCGATTTTTACCAAGCAGATCTTGCCCGCGTGCAAGCGATGATGCAAGATTATGATGACAGCGAGATTTTATTGATAGGTCGTCGCCATGTCCGTAGTAATAATTCGTGGCTGCATAACAGCTATCGCTTGGTAAAAGGTAAGCCGCGCTGTACGCTCATGCTGCATCCAGATACTGCTGCGCAATATGGTATTGAGGATGGTCAAGACGTGAAAGTCACCTCGCGCGTCGGTAGCGTGATTGTTGCAGCAGAAATCACTGATGAGTTGATGGCGGGGGTAGTGAGTATTCCGCATGGCTTTGGTCACGGCCGTAAAGGCGTTAAACAAAAAATCGCTCAAGCGCATGCAGGCGTCAGTGTGAATGATCTGACAGATGATACGTTGATTGATGAGTTAAGCGGTAATGCCGCTGTAAATGGCGTCCCTGTGCAATTAGAAGCTATACACGCAGAAACTATATTCTCAGAAGCTGCTGAGTCAAATAGTTCGAACTCTTCGTCACATTCAAAAGCCGAGTCGGGTAGTGCTGCATAAATACAATCAGTCCTATAGTTAAGATTGGACTCGAAAGCGCTTATTTATAATGATAAGCGCTTTTTATTTACCTTATTAATTTGTCTTAGACTAAATCTAGATACCGATAAAATCAAAATCAACCTCAGGTATCTCACCCTGTATCAATAAGCTAATTACTTTAGCCGAACCACATGCATGCGTCCAGCCAAGCGTGCCATGACCAGTATTGAGCCATAAATTATCAAAAGTAGCGTCAATATTTCGACTACCATGTCGGACTTTACCCATATGCGCGCGCCCTATTAACGGGACATTTGAGGGCGTCATTGGTCGTAACCCTGTCCAATATTGTACAGAGTTGGCAATTATGCCTTTGGGAAACAATTGCTGCACGCGGCGAGTGATGGCCTCACAGCGTATGGTATTCAAATCTAAGTTGTAGCCATTAAATTCTGCTGTCCCCGCCACTCTCAATTTATCACCGAGACGCGATGTGACCAGCTTAAATTCATCATCAATGAGACTGACAAAGGGTGCTAAATGGGGTGCTCGTGGGTTGATTTGATAAGTGGCCGAGTAGCCTTTGGCAGGGAAAATAGGCAGATGCATACGAAGAGGTTTCATTAAAGCGACGCTATGGCTACCAAGCGCCAGTACATGGCTATCTGCACTAAAGGTTTGCGCATTTTCGCCATTAGGTCGAATGGTAATGCTATGTACGTGCGGACGCGCAGAGTCAGCATCCATATTAATCGCTAAGATCTCAGTGTCGTATAAAAACTTAACGCCAGCCTCAGCGCAGCGTTCAGCTAAACGCTGAGTAAATAGATGGGCATTGCCTGACTCATCATGGCTGGTATACGTCGCGCCTTTGAGCTTATGCGCAATGGGATAAAGTGCTGGCTCGAGACTAACGGCATTATTGATGTCAATCACATAACGCTCGCAGCCGAGCGCCTGCATACGCTCTGTAGGCGCTATTGCAGCATCAAACTCCGCTTGATTGGTATAAAAATGCATAATACCGCGCGTTTGCTGCTCGTAATTAATCCCAATATCCGTGCGTAATTGTTGTAAAGCGTCGCGTGAGTACAATCCCAAACGTACCATTTGTACTAAATTTGCATCCGCACGATCTGCACGGCACTCTTGCAAAAACTGCATCGCCCATTTAAGTTGCGCCTTATCCGCACGCAATCGATAAAGCAGCGGTGCATCCTCGCGAAATAACCATTTGAGTGCTTTTATCGGTGCAGTAGGATTTGCCCAAGGGGTTGCATGAGAGACTGATATTTGTCCGCCATTGGCAAATGAGGTTTGCATACCAGCGGCTGACTCACGCTCAATCACGGTCACATCATAGCCTGCTTGGCGTAGATACCATGCGGTGGTCACGCCCACCACGCCTGCTCCGAGTACCGCAATATGGGTCATAGATTACTCTGCTGCGATTGGTGAAATTAGATGAGAGCGTTGTTATCTGGTATTACTTGGGGCGAGCGACATCCGCTTGTAACGCCAATGGTAAATCCAATATGGTCAGACTACTTTCAGCCAACTGTTCTGGACGAGCCACGACCAATGCTTCAAAGCCTTCACTAGTAGTAATCGCATTGACGACTTGTACTTTATCCAGTTTTTCACCAGCGGCAGGGGTTGTACCTGACCCTTTTACACTTGTTCCTTTTACATAGTGCAAAAACGCTTTCGGCGCTGATTTAAAGTAAATACGGGCGATGACTTCTTGACCCAAATAACAGCCTTTGTCGTAGTCCATGCCGCCGCGCTGATGCAGACGCAACTCTTGTGGTTGGAATTCGCCTTGCGTCGCCGCTACTATCCAATAGTTACCAGTTGCGATACTAGACTGCATCCAAGCTTGGATATCCTTAGATGTATTATGGTCGTCCTGATGGCTAAAAGTCGGCACTTCGTCAATAACACAAGGATAAATAGAGGTCGGGGCACTAGTATCAAACTTTGAAAAGGCACCGAATTTTTTTAAATGTCCTTGGAAAGCCTCAGCGCAATCTGCACTGATGACCACATCAAAATGCTTTTCAGCTTGTTTTTTAATCCAAATACCGAATTCTATGCGACCTTTTAAATTCCCAATGGCTGCGGCTTGATAGCTGAGTCCGAGCTTAGTGACATCACAAGTTAATTGTCCTTGTAAAAATTTTTCGGCATCCTCACCTTGGATAGATAATTGGGAAAACTGTGGTAACGTCGCCGCATTGATAGATTGAGTCATTGTTATTATCCTTCTAAAAAGAGGTTTTTTATAAAGCACTAAATGTTAAGAATAAGTATCAAAAAATGATAGCTCAGATTTTTATGCCAAGATAAACAATTATAAAATCAGATGAGGCTAAGAAGAGTACCACAAAAAACACCCTCATAAAAAACGTCATCGTTAAGATAGCTATCAAGCGTTAGATTGGGCACAGCCAGCGGTTTTCAAGCGTACAAATTGGTTAAAGAGCGCGAGTTACGGTACAATGTGAGCTCTGGAATAAACCTAATATATGATGGCTGCCGAGGAAATTATGAGCTTACCAAATTGTCCGAAATGTGATGCTGAATATACGTATGAAGATGGCGCGCTGCTGGTATGCCCGATGTGTGCTCATGAATGGACAGTGGCAGAAACCGATGTAGCACAATCTGAAGATCAAGACGCGGTCATTCGCGATGCCGTTGGTAATGAGCTGCAAGACGGCGATGCCGTGACCGTGATTAAAGATTTGAAAGTCAAGGGCTCTTCAACCGTCATCAAAGTAGGAACAAAAGCAAAAAGTATTCGTCTATTGCCAGATGCGTCCGATGGTCATGATATTGATTGTAAGCTTGATGGCTATGGTCCGATGAAACTTAAATCATCGGTAGTTAAAAAAGCTTAAGCTATACATTTATTGTGAAAAAAATAATACAAATTACTGAATAGACAATCCTTACGTATAAAATCACTAAATAAAAAACGATTAAATAGAGAATAACTATGAGCACTAAAAATGAACAATTATTCGCGCAAGCACGTAAGCATATCCCTGGCGGTGTAAATTCGCCTGTCCGAGCTTTTGCGGGTGTCGGTGGTACGCCAATCTTTATGCACCGTGCCAATGGTAGCAAAATCTATGATACCGAAGACAATGCTTATATTGATTATGTTGGCTCTTGGGGTCCAATGATTTTGGGTCATGCCCATCCAAAAGTTATTGATGCGGTCAAAAAAGCGGCTGATGATGGTTTGAGCTTTGGTACGCCAACGCCATTTGAGACCACCGTTGCCGATAAAATTTGCGAAATCGTCCCGAGTGTTGAGATGATTCGTATGACCAGCTCAGGCACGGAAGCGACGATGAGTGCGATTCGTTTGGCACGTGGTTATACTCAGCGTGACAAAATCGTCAAGTTTGAAGGCTGCTACCATGGTCATTCAGACAGTCTACTAGTAAAAGCGGGCTCAGGTATGCTTGATATTGGTGAAGCAACGTCAAAAGGCGTTCCAGCAGATTTTGCTAAGCATACTATTACGCTTCCGTATAACAATCCGCAAGCGATTAAAGATTGTTTTGAAAAATGGGGTAAAGAGATTGCCTGCGTTATCTTAGAGCCTATCGCTGGTAACATGAATATGGTCATTCCAAGCCAAGAATTCCATGATACCTTGCGTGCAGAATGTACTGCCAATGGCGCAGTATTGATTTTTGATGAAGTGATGACGGGCTTTCGTGTTGGACTTGGCGGTGCGCAAGCGCACTTCGGTATCGACCCTGATTTGACTTGCTTTGGTAAAATCATCGGTGCAGGATTGCCAGTTGGTGCTTTTGGCGGCAAAAAAGAAGTCATGTCTTGCATCGCGCCACTTGGCGGTGTCTATCAAGCGGGTACGTTATCCGGTAATCCGCTGGCGATGCGCGCCGGTATCGCCATGTTTGAGGATTTAACGGCAGACGGTTTCTATGATGAACTATCAGCGAAAGTAGATCATTTGGTTGATGGTTTCCAAGCGGCTGCTGACAAGCATGGCCTCAATATGCGTACCAATAAATTGGGCGGTATGTTTGGAATGTTCTTTGTCAAAGACAGTGCGACGACTGTACCTCAAAACTTTGATGATGTGACTGAGTGTGATATGGAGCTATTTAATACCTTCTTCCACGGTATGCTTGATCGCGGTATTTATCTGGCACCGTCTGCTTATGAAGCAGGCTTTATGTCTATCAAGCATAGTAACGAAGATATCGAGGCGACTATTAAAGCCGCTGATGAAATATTTGCAGAAATGGCAAAAGCGTAACACAGCAGTTTTAGGCGTTTAAAAAAACCAGCATAGTGACAAGATTACTGTGCTGGTTTTTTTATGAATAATAAAGGCAGTTGTGTTTATCGCACTTTATCAAACTTACGGTCTCTCAGACTCAAATTACCGCGCAGCACATCCGCATACATACGAAAATCACTAGCAAAGCTTTTTAAAGGAAATTTAAAAGAGGCGGGTTTATTCTTTTCAAAGAAAAAATGTCCGACCCAAGCGCAAGCGTATCCTGCGGCAATACCTTTAAGTAAGGGTTTTGCTGAGCGATTCTTAACAGATTTTGCCAGTCCAATTAACCCAAAGCTACTGCCTGCAAAATGCAATCGACGGCAAGCCATATTTTGATGCTCATCAAGATAAAAGTCATAAAATGACGGTTTGTCTGAGCTATCCATTTTTATCAGATTGTTCTGGCTGTCTTTTTCAGCAGTAATTTCTTTAGTTTGTGACGTTTGCGTAGGGGTGTTATTCATCGATTTGGCTTCCTTGTAGGTTATGTCTCATCTATCCGTAATGAGTCTTGTCAGTAGAATGAAATAGCTTGATACCATAAAGCTCATAGGTAAGTACTTGTTCTCTATTATAATATAGACAATAGTGGTGGTAGCAAGCCAATATTAAACAAATAATGGCTAAGGGTAGAAGATGTTTTTTGCTTCAAAAAGTATCTATCCTGTTTTTAGCCGCTGTTTAGCGGTTGTTTTCGCTTACTTGCCAGCGTTTGGCATAAATGTTTTAATGGCAAAACTTGCCATCATTTATGTGATTATTATCTTTTTTATATATGGTAGTCCTTACTTTAATCCAACGTACTTTCTATTTTAAAAGCCTAAACCCTTTTAATTATCTTTTGATCTGACACGGTAACGACCTTACTTATGCCCAAAGACAACCTAAAAAATCCACCACTCGCAGAAGATGAACTGATGGCAGCCATTGATATTGGCTCCAATAGTTTTCATTTAGCCATTGCTCGCCTCGATCATGGTGAAGTGCGAAAAGTGGTGTCTATGTCTGAAAAAGTTCAGTTAGCTGCAGGACTGGATGAGCATAATATTTTGGGTGCAGCAGCGGAGCAGCGCGGTTTAGACTGTCTCAGCCGCTTTGTGGCGCGTCTAGATTCGGTGCCTCCTGAGCGTATTCGTATTGTTGCGACCAACGCCTTACGCCAAGCCAAAAATGCCAATGATTTTATCAGCCGTGCCAATAAAATCTTACCCAAGCCTATTGAGATTATCGCGGGACGAGAAGAAGCGCGTTTGATTTATCTAGGTGTCTCGCATACCAATGCCAGTAGTGACAAGCGTCTGGTTATCGATATTGGTGGCGGCTCAACAGAGTTTATTATTGGTCAAGAGTTTGATCCATTATTGACTGAGAGCTTACAGATGGGCTGTGTTGCCTTTACGCAGAAGTATTTTGCTGATGGGCAAATTACCAAAGAAGCCTTTAACAACGCCATATCGGCTGCGCGCAAAGAAGTACTGGCGATCAATGGGCGCTACCAAAAAGTAGGCTGGAGCAGCGCCATTGGATCGAGTGGTACGATTAAAGCGGTACGTAACGTCCTTGTTTCAAAAGGTTGGGCAGACGAGCAAGAGCGCATCACTTATAAAGGTGTTAAAAAGTTAGAAAGATTATTGCTTAAAATTGGCAACGTTGATGACATTGATTTAGAAGGCGTCAAAGAGCACCGTAAAGCCGTATTTCCAGCAGGCGTTGCGGTATTACGAGCAGTCATGAAGGTGTTGGGCGTAGATGCTATTACTTACTCAGATGGCGCGCTACGCGAAGGTGTCATGTACGATATGCTTGGACGATTTGCCAGTGAAGACGTACGTGACCGCAGTGTATTGGCACTGATTAAGCGCTATTCAGGCGATAAAAAGCAGGCTAAGCAAGTAGTCAAAACCAGTCGACACCTTTTTGGGCAAGTGCAAACTAAACTTGGACTCAGTACGGAAGATGGCGATCTACTCAGGCGAGCTGCATTTTTACATGAGATAGGACTGGCGATTGCTCATAGTAGCTATCATAAACACAGTGCGTATTTGATGGAACATTCTGATATTCCAGGGTTTTCACAAGTCGACCAAAAACGTATGGCACAGCTGATGTTAAATCATCGCCGTAAGCTCAAAGCAGATATGTTAGAGCAGACGTGTACTATCGGCGGTGATCAGCTCGTTTATCTGTGCTTGCTGTTACGTTTGGCAGTACTGGCACATCACAGTCGCAGTGATTATGAATTACCAACATTAGAATTAAAAGTAGATGATGACAATCATTGGCAAATCATGGTTGGTGATAGCAGCGAGCACTACGCTTTCTTATTATCTGATTTGCAGACTGAAATAGAACAATTTGCCAAATGGGGCGTCAAACTAAGCGTCATTGAGGTTTAATTTTTTTATCAGCTAAAACTGTTAATAGATTACTTGATTAATGCGGTTAGAAATAACATAACAAAAGCGGTGTTGTCGGTAATGTTATGGCATATAAGATGTGCTATTATAGTTTTTATTGAGTTTACAACTGTACTTTCATTATCCTAAAGCCGATAACGATGTTATTATTAAATATAACCATATTGAACATAGCTCTATTAAGTATAACTAAGAAAGGGAAGCGTCTATGAGTACCGTCTGGGATAGCGTTCAGCTTGCACGGCATGCCAAACGTCCATTGTTTATGGACTATGTGAATCAGCTGTTTACCGAATTTGATGAGTTGCACGGCGACCGCGCTTTTGCTGATGACAAGGCAATCCTGGGTGGACTTGCGCGCCTAAACGGTATGCCAGTGATGGTCGTTGGTCAACACCGTGGTCGCAGCACACGCGAGCGTATTGAGCATAACTTTGGTATGGCAAACCCTGAGGGCTATCGAAAAATCATTCGTTTGGTCAAAATGGCTGAGCGCTTTAATATTCCGGTTATGACCTTTGTCGATACTCAAGGAGCTTATCCGGGTATTGGCGCAGAAGAGCGTGGACAAGCACAAGCCATTGCTGAAAGCATCGCTGTGTTTTCTAGTTTAAAAGTGCCTATCATCGTCACCATTATTGGTGAAGGCGGCTCAGGTGGCGCATTAGCGATTGGCGTTGGTGATAAAGTGAATATGCTACAAAATAGTATTTACTCCGTCATCTCTCCTGAAGGCTGTGCTTCTATTCTATGGAAAACTGCCGAAAAAGCGCAAGATGCCAGTGAAGCCTTAAAGTTAAATGCTATCAATCTGTATCAAATGGGCTTGATTGATGCGGTCATCGACGAAGGTGAAGGTGCTCATATTCAGCCACAGCCAGTAATGACGGCATTAAAAGCTCTATTGGTTGAGCAATTGGATGAGCTGAAAGATTTAGATACCCATACGCGTTGTGAACTACGTTATGAGAAATTCAAATCGTTTAACTCAGAAGTCATGTTGCCTTGCTAGTATGTCCTGTGTCTAAATAGTTGACAATCAGCTTTTAGCACTAGAGGCTTACGCTTAATGTTAAAATAAAAACGTGTCATGTTATGGCGCGTTTTTTTTGTCAATTAATTCATATACTAACTAATGAGATAAGGTCAATGATGAGCAGCAGTGCAATCCTACCACATCCTATTGAGCCAATAGCTGAACTGCCGATTGACGATAATTTGGCAAAGGCATTATTGAGCAGTATGTCTGAGTATGGCGAGCAGCTACAGGGTCGGCGAATTTGGCTGGCCTGTAGTGGTGGGCGTGATTCATTGGCACTGGCAGCTCTATGTGTGCAACTCTATCAGCAAGGTCAACTGCCATTTTTACCGCAACTATTGCATGTCAACCATGGCTTGCAAGCGGATAGCGCTATTTGGGCGAGGCATGTTGCTAACTGGGCAAAAGCTCAAAAGATACCATGCACTATTTTGCAAGCACACGTAAATGGACATGATGAGCAAGCCGCACGGCAAGCACGTTATGATGTGATGCGTGCGCAACTCAATCAAGATGATGTATTACTATTAGCCCATCATGCTGATGACCAAGCTGAAACTGTGTTGATGCGGTTGATTCAAGGCGCAGGAGTAAATGGTCTGTCGGGTATGCAGCCGTGGCGTGTACAAACGCAGGACGCGCATCGCATCATATTATGGCGACCTTGGCTCATTATACAGCGCGCCGATATCAGCGCCTATGCTAAGCGCCTAAAGCTGCCTTATATCGATGATCCCACCAATGACGGCGGTGATAATGTTCGTAGTGGACTGCGCCGTGACATCATGCCAGTATTAGCGAAATACAATCCTAACGTTATTGATAACATAGCGCGTAGCGCGCAGCTACTAAGCGATGCGCAATTAACGGTTAATGCACAAGCGGCAAAAGATTTACAGTGGACAGAGGTAGCATCATTACAGCTATCATCTGCCCAGCGTGTGCTAGATATAGATGAACTACAAAAGCTACCACTTTATCGCCAACGACAACTATTGCATTATTGGCTTGGTCAAGATGAGCCATTACCGCCTGCTAAGCAGCTTGTCGATAACGTATTGAGCTTAAGCCAGCGTCATGATCATGATCATCAAACGGAACTGTTTTGGCAAGGACGCAAACAGTCATATACTATTCGCCGTTATCGTCAGCAGCTTTATCGACTTAGTAATGAGTGGCTAGCATGGCTAAAAATCCCGCTTATCGAACGAACGCAAACCTTACTCGATCTTACTGTGGCTGATACTTATAAGGTGGATAGTGAATCATTTTCAATGACCTTACGTAGTGATGATACATTTGCTTGGCACGTGCAGATTATGCCAAATGACGTAACGCGACTATTAGAAAGCGATAAAGATAAGCTTAGGATTACCTTTGCGCCATTAGATCGCAATCAGCGTGTGCAAACCGCATTGGCGTCGCGTCCACAATCGGGCAAAAAGCTCTATCAAACCTTAGGTATTCCATCATGGATGCGTGAGAGTTTGGTAGTCGTTAGCGTGACTTTGATAAATAAAGAAAGTAGTGAAAACGAGCTTTTAGAGAACGATTGCCCGATAGAACAACCTATTTTATTATTATCACCTCTTGAAAACTGGGTATTAGCTTCTGATAAGTTGTTAGAAAGCAATCCTCATTATATAGAAAGTGCTATTAGCAACTGTTTAACTGTACCTAGCTCGTTTTGATGTTTGTTACTCAAAGACTTGAGTAGGGTAGATCTTCATTTTTTTTGATTATTTTGATATCTACTATTTGTGTATCTTTATAATTTTCTCCACTTTTTTCACCATTACAGATAAAACCGAATTTTTTATAGAAATGAATGGCAGGCGCGTTATCCTCTAATACCCATAAATAAAAATTTGCATTGATATTAAAACTCAATATGGCTTGCAATGAAGTGTTCATCAATTCGGTGCCTATACCTCGCCCGTGATATTCTGATAAAACATAGAGAGTTGTGATTTCATAGCTATTATTTTTAGTAAAATATCCAATAAATCCCAGGCTCTTATGATTAGCATCATAGGCTATCCAAATGATGACATCCGGATGAGTGATCACTTCCTGCCACATTTTCGTTTTTTCAAGAAGATTGTTTTTATGATTGATATAAGACTTAGGTAGCAGATTCAAGTAGGCGTCATGCCAACTTTTACAATGAATATGAGCAATATCCGCAAAATCTTTTGAATGAGCTTTACGAATGCAAAACATGTTTTTCCCCTGTACCACTCTACTTAAACGACTTTTTAATCTAACAGGTAAGCTGTGTGATATTTGATGTTAATTTAGTATCTCAATTAAACGGTAGTACTAGTAGTACTATTAGTTAGCGTTTGAATTTCCCGAACAGCGCCAGTAGCAGTATGGTAAACTGAGTGTCATTTTACCTATCATTATGTTAGTTTGAATACCTTTGGTTTTTTGAATAGGAGACATGTATGTCAGTATTAGATAATAAGAAAATCAGCTTTATCGGTGGCGGTAATATGGCGCAGGCTTTGATTAGCGGGCTAGTCAGCTGCGGCGTCAAACCGAGTCTGATTACTGTTGCTGATCCGAGTAGCGAGGCGCGCGAGCAATTGGTTGCTAAGGGATTGAATACGGTTGATCCAACTGCTGATGCAAAAGCTGCCGTTATCGATGCTGACATTGTGGTGCTGGCGGTTAAGCCGCAAGTGATGAAAGCGGTGGTCAGTAGCTTTGCGGATGTCTTAGACAAGCAGCTGGTGATTTCAGTGGCAGCAGGTTTGTCAACTGAGCTTCTATCTGACATGTTGGGTAGCTATGACAATATTGTCCGTGCAATGCCAAATACACCTGCAATGATTCAAATGGGCGCAACGGGTCTGTACGGTACTGATAATATTTCTGCTGAACAGAAGCAATTGGCAACGGCGGTCATGGAAGCATCAGGATTGGTCATGTGGGTCGATAATGAAGAACAAATGCATGCGGTAACAGCCGTATCAGGGTCAGCACCAGCGTATATGTTTTACTTTATTGAAGCTATGGTTGATGGGGCAGTGGCTTTAGGTTTGGATAAAGAGCAGGCTTCAGCATTGGCGATGCAAACCATGTTAGGCGCGGCAAAAATGGCAATGGGTAGCGAAGATGCGCCAAGCGAGCTACGTCGTAAAGTGACCTCACCAAACGGCACAACCCAAGCCGCCATTGAATCAATGCAAGCCAATGACATTGGTCGTCAAATTGGTGAAGCCATGCAAGCGTGCTACGATCGCAGCCAAGCCTTGAGTGAAGAGATGAGCAAATAATCATCTTTATAATAGAGGTAGTATTTTATAAAATGCTGCCTCTGACTGGTTATAATAAATGCCTGATAATGACATTCGTCATTCTAAAACCTGTTAATAATGTCACATTGAGTAGCGCTTCATGAACAACATGTTATTGCAAATTTTTGATTTGGTCACCACCTTCGCCATGATGTTGGTGTTTATTCGTTTTATGCTGCAGTTTGCAGGGATGGATGCTAGCAATCCTATGATTGCGCCTGCCTATAAAGCGACCCATATCGTCGATGTCTTTGGACGTATTTTCCCAACCGTTGCACAAGGTCGTATTAGTATCGCTGCCATCGTCCTGATGTTTTTGATTCGTCTGATTGATATCGCAGGAAAAGCAGCATTAACACATAAGGGTATTGCGCCAGTCCCATTGTTTTTTACCGGTACTATCAGCTTGGTTTTAGACTTTTTACGTATGTGCCGCTACTTGGTGATTGGTTCTATCATCGTTAGCTGGATTGTGGTTTTTACACAGTCTCAGCATCCGCTTATCGGTATTATTGTTAATTTAGCAGAACCTATTTTGGCACCGTTTCGCCGTATTACGCCAAACTTAGGCATGATTGACTTATCACCGATGATTGCCTTTTTTGCCTTTTACCTACTCGAAATCTTCATCGGTGGTTTGGCATCAAGCTTTATGCCGATGTTAGGTTAAGCCAGTTAAGTTAAAAAGATTTTCGAGATAATAAAATTTCAAATAAAAAAGGCGCTCTATACAAGATAGAGCGCCTTTTTTATGTTCGTTATTTAGATAAAATTATACGATAAATACTAAGTGCTAAAAGCGTACAAAGCGGTTGGGTATCAATTGGGCGTTAGCATCCTCAGGGTACGGTGCATCAGCGGCGCGCAGCGTTTTGGTAATCCAGCTATCTGCCGCCTTTATCGCCTTAATAAGCGCATCACCCATCGCTAAGCGCCCAGCGATAAAGCTCGCTAGTGAACAGCCAGAGCCGTGAAATTCGCCTTTTAGACGTGGTAAGACACTTTTATGTACCATCTCGCCTTTTATGTATAAATACTGCTCAATATCACCGCTATCGAAGTCGTGTGAGGTTTTGACCAGTACTGCATGAGTGCCTTGTGCACATAACTTCTGAGCACCTATATGTAAGTCTTGTTCAGCACTCAAGGCGCGCAGCTCATGAGTGTTAGGGGTAATCAAGGTGGCATAGGGTAGCAGCTGTTTAAAGGCGCTGACTAGCGTCTGCTCATCGCCTAAGCTACCACCACTGTTGGCGACCAATACTGGGTCCAATACAAAAGGAGTACCCTTAACAATAATCTCGTCAGCAAATAACTGGGTGAGCATAGTGATATTATCAGTCGTACCAAGCATGCCTGACTTAATGACACTGACAGATAAGTCATTAAGTACAGCGCTGGCTTGATCTTTAACTAAATTTGCGGCACAAGCTTCAAAGCCAAATACCTGTTGCGAGTTTTGTATGGTAATAGCCGTACAAGCGATAGCAGCATGAGCGCCTGCTTGACCGATGGCTTCTATATCCGCTTGTAATCCAGCACCACCTGAGGGGTCTAAGCCTGAAAAGCACAATACGACTGGTCGCATAACACATCCTTTGATATCTTTTATAATAAGTGGTAAATACTATAGCCATCTACTGCCAAAAAAGCCATAAAGACCGATAAATCGATAATTATGCAAAAAGCATGATTAAAAGGACAGACAATGCTTGCAATTCGTTTTGGCTTTGCTATAATACTCGCCCACGGCATAAGACGTATTGTTAGCATCAGTACTATGTTTAAAGAGGTGTTTTTATAAAAAATACTTTGATAAGTGTCTTAAATCGTTAGGTGAAGTGGGTGAGTGGCTGAAACCAGTTCCCTGCTAAGGAACCATACGTGTAAGCGTATCGAGGGTTCGAATCCCTCCTTCACCGCCATTTATTCGTTGTTATTAGAGTAATCACGCAAAAACGGCGTTAATTATCTTCTGTTTTGTTAAAATAAAAATTAATTTGATTTTAATAAAAAAAGATATTGACACAAGCGAAATTATCTATATAATGACCAACCTAATTTACTGTAATTGTTATTAACAAAGCAGTAAATGATGTGTAAAGTACGCGCTTGTAGCTCAGTTGGATAGAGCACTTGGCTACGAACTAAGGGGTCGGGAGTTCGAATCTCTCCAAGCGCACCATTTTACATCATCGCCTATTTACTAAATCAATCGCCTGTCTTATGACAATTTGGCGGTTTTTTTACGTCTGCGATTTCTTTATATCCAATCGACTATCCTGAGTATAGTGTACGATAAGTGCCTGAATTACGGTACAATAGCGCTATTATTCATTGCTTGCTATGAGCTGGTACCATGTCAAAGAGTTTATCTAAACGTCCGTCTAAATCCGCTGCTAAAGCCAAAAAATCTGCAACTCATATCTCTGAGGTTGAAGAGCTAGCGATTGCTAAACCCAGCACCCGCATGGCAGCGATTCTTTATGATGGTATGCTGATTTTAGCATTATTATTTTTGGTAGGGACGGTGCTGACAGTGGTTGGCACCTTGTTGACGATGGAGACGGGTAGCGAGTCGTCACAAGCTCAATCACTGCCAACATGGTATCAAAACGTTATTATGACACCCTCTTTTATCCTGACGTTGGTAGGGTTTTATGGGTTGTTCTGGCGTCGCGGTGGGCAGACATTAGGTATGCAGACTTGGCGGCTTAAAACCGTTAATAACAACGGTCATCTGCTCACGTGGGGGCAATCCTTTAAGCGTGTTCTAGCAGCCAGTATCATGCCACTTATATTTGGTCTCATTGGTAGTGTCATCGGTGGCTCGCGTGCTATTTTATTGACCAGTGTCTTTCTGGGCTTTGTTTTTAATTATGCTTTTTGCCTATTCAACTCACGTGGTCTCGCAGTGCAAGATATGCTATCGAATACCATTACCTTAAAAATGCCAAAAACAGAGAATGAAGGACTATGGCGAGTGATTAGAAACCGCAAGCGAGGAAAATAAACCGCATTATCATTGCCATAGTCTGTCAACATACTTTAAGCCTTACATATTGGCTGTTTGCATCAGCCATAAAGTATAGCCGACAAAGAATAAGACCAAAGTCGAGCCAGAAGTGCGACTGAATGGACGCTTACTCATAAAGGCAAAAACCGCCATAGCTACCAGTAAGAGCGTGACCAGACCCATCGCCAATATATCACGTGATAAGATAATTGGGCTGACTGTGATTGGCGCTATAAGCGCTGCGAGACCAACGACGCCCAAGGTGTTAAATATATTAGAGCCGATAATATTACCCAGTGCCATGTCGTGCTCACCTTTACGCGCGGCTGATAAGCTTGCGACCAATTCAGGTAGCGAGGTTCCAATAGCAACAATAGTCAGACCGATAATCAGCTCGCTCAATCCCCAAAACGTTGCCAGCTCAACAGCGCCCCAGACGATGGCTTGCGAGCTTGCTACCAGCATTGATAAGCCAATGACTAAACTGCCTAAACCGCGCATCAAGCTAGGATGGTTGTCCTCTGTACCGCTCAAATTTTCTGTAGTAGCCTCTTCATCATTTGATTTGCTTTCACGTAAACTAAGAATGATCTGAATTCCCAACACAATAACCAATGATGCCAATAGTACTAGACCATCAGTTAGGCTTAATAGCCCATCACGAAGCTGCCACGCTGCCAATGCAGTGATGACTACCAGTATTGGCAGATCGCGCTTGATGACACCTTTATGAATGATAATAGGGCTAATGAGTACCGTTGCACCCAAGACCAAAGCAATATTGATGATATTAGAGCCATACGCATTACCCAGTGCTAGCTCAGGGCTGCCTTCCAATGCTGCCAATGCAGAACGACCATCTCAGGGGCAGATGTGCCTACTCCTAATATGATAACCCCGATTAAGAAGCTGGGCGCATTAAACTTTTTTGCCAATGCTGTTGCGGCATCAATGAAGACATCGGCACTCCAAACAAGAATCGCAAGACCAATCAATATTGCAATAACTGCCAACCACATTTAGATAACTCCTTCGTTAGAGATAAAAAACAGATATTGGATTTTGAGCAAGCTTATGTCATATAAAAATGGCATAAAAAAAAGCTGAATCACAATCTGGATTCAGCTTCGATATAAGTACAAGTATTTTAATGGGATTTTGACAGAAATGGCAACCGTGTGACCATGTATTTACTCATGGTTTATGTAACAAGTTCTTAAATGATTTTCTTAGGCCACTTGTACTGGAATAATATTTGCGGTGTCTTTAACTGTATTGTCTTCATTGCAATACACCAGTCTTGGCTGATACGTTGACGCTTCAACTTCATCAAAATGTGCATAGGCACAGATGATAACGATATCGCCTAGGTCTGCCATATGAGCCGCTGCACCGTTTAAGGAGATAATACCAGAGCCCGCTTCAGCGCGAATAGCATAGGTGCGAAAGCGTTTGCCATTGGTGACGTTATAGATGTCGATAGATTCGTTTTCACGCAGACCGGCAAGGTCTAACAAATCACCGTCGATACCGCATGAGCCTTCATAGTGAAGTTCGGCATGAGTAACACGGGCACGATGTAATTTGCACTTGAGCATATTAAGTAGCATAGATTGCTTCCTTAGTGTAACGGATATAAATGAGTCAAATCAAAACGTTAATGGGGATTAACTTGCTAAAATAAAAGGCTATTATAATTGAAACACCATTCATTCAGGTAATTTAAAACCATTAATTTGCGAACGTGCTTTTTCGACATCACCGCCTAATAGTAAAGGCAGGGCGTCAAAAGCAGCAGATAATGCACTATCAATAGCAATTTGCTCATCTGGCGCAGCTTTTGAAAGCACATGACCACTGACTTTAGACTTGTGACCCGGATGACCAATACCCACACGCAGACGATGGAAGTCGTTGCCAATATGGGGGGTTATGTCACGCAGACCATTATGACCGCCATGACCACCGTCAGTTTTGAGTTTGATGCTACCAGCAGGAATATCAAGCTCATCATGGGCGATTAACAGCTCGTCATTATCAATGCCATAAAATTTAACCATGGGCACGACCGACTGACCTGATTTATTCATAAAAGTCAGCGGCATCAATAGACGCACGTCATGCCCATGAATCTGCCCGCGTCCTGTCACTCCATGGAATTTTTTGTCGGGGGCGAGAGTGATATTAAACTGCTGAGCCAAATGAAGGACGAACCAAAATCCTGCATTATGGCGCGTAAACATATATTCCTGACCCGGATTACCAAGACCGACTATAAGCTTTATGGCCATAAAAACACCCTGCTTGACTATAATAAATGAGTGGTCAGGTCTGATTTCTCAAACCTTACTTACAAAAACAGCAGGAGATATTCATCACCTGCTATTTTTTTTGACTGAACGAACCTTACATTATATAGACAACAATAAGTCGCTATATAAAGCCGGTTTATTACTCGCCGTCTTTGCTTTCGTCAGTACCTTGCTCAGTCGCAGGTACGTCAGCGGCATCAACTTCAGCAGCTTCGTCAACTTCTTCAACCGTTGGTGGCTGCATGTTCACGATCGTACGGTCATGACCATCTTCTAATTCAAGCTCAGCAATAACCACGCCTTCAGGAAGAGTGATGTCTGACAGACGGAACAAATCGCCAATTTCCATACCAGATACATCTATTTCTAGATATTCAGGTAACTGTGATGGTATGCAAACGATTTCGATGTCAGTTACTAGTGTTGATAGAACACCACCAGCCTTAGTACCAGGCGCTTCTTCACGACCAGAGAAATGAACAGGAACATTCATGTTGATTTTCTGACCTTTCACAACGCGCTGGAAATCAGCATGCATTGGGAAACCTTTAGCAGGATGGCGTTGCAAGTCTTTAATAACTACTTGATGTTCTTCGCCATCTACATTCAAAGTCAAGATGTGTGAGAAGAAAGCTTCAAATTCTAGTGATTTTACTAGCTCATTGATTTTGATAGAGATAGCGGTTGGCTGCTCACCACCACCATAGATGATAGCAGGAACTAGGTTCTGCTTACGTAGGCGGCGGCTCGCACCTTTACCTTGAAGCTCAGCAGAACGATCAACTGCGTTTAATGCAAAATGATTAATAGTCATGGATGTAATCCTATAGAAAAATGATGAAGTGTCTGGTCATAAAAAAGTGGATTTGCGACCAATCCACTAATACGTGATGATAGCTAGTATTTGTCGTGCGTGATAAACGCCGATAATCAAATCTAGCCATGTGCTTAACCTAATGATTGCCATGATAAAAATTATCAAGAAAATCATTATTTTAAACGTGATCAGCACTTTTAATAATACCGACTGTTTTAAATCATAAAAAACGGTCAGCACAGGCGCGCATTATACGTGATTGGCTAATAATAAGAAAGACCTACGTAAAATAGCTGGGCAAAACCCTTATGCAAGATCCTTATGAAAAACACCTATACGAACAACAGCGCAAAACTGTTAATTAAAATCATTAAACAAAAAAAGCGCCAAGTAATGAAACTTGGCGCTTTTTTCAATCTACGATAACTCTTAAGCGTCAAACATCGCGCTGATAGATTCTTCGTTATTAATACGGCGTAAGCTTTCAGCCAACATTGGCGCGATGCTCACTTGACGAATCTTGCTACAAGCTTTGGCAGCATCAGACAATGGAATGGTATCAGTAACGACAATCTCATCTAATTCTGATTCACTGATGTTCTTAAGCGCATTACCAGATAATACAGGGTGGGTGATATAAGCCACTACGCGGCGTGCGCCATTTGCTTTAAGCGCTTCGGCAGCTTTACATAGCGTGCCAGCCGTATCGACCATATCATCAACGATGACACAATCACGGTCACGGACGTCACCAATAATGTGCATCACTTGCGACTCATTGGCACGGGCACGACGTTTATCGATAATCGCCATGTCAGTATCGCCCAACTGCTTAGCCATCGCACGTGCACGAACCACGCCGCCAACGTCAGGAGAGACAACCATGATGTTATCATAATCTTGTTTTTGTAGATCGTTAAGCAATACAGGCGTGCCGTAGATATTATCGACTGGGATGTCAAAGAAACCCTGAATCTGATCTGAGTGCAAATCAACGGTCATCACACGATCGATACTAACGATGTTCAACATGTCAGCAACGACTTTAGCAGAGATAGGCACACGAGCTGAACGAGGGCGACGGTCTTGACGGGCATAACCAAAATACGGCATGACTGCTGTAATACGACCAGCACTAGAGCGACGCAAAGCGTCTGCCATCATCATGATTTCCATCAAATTGTCGTTGGTCGGTGCACAAGTAGGCTGCATGATAAACACGTCTTTACCGCGCACGTGTTCTTTGATTTCTACGGCAATTTCGCCATCAGAAAAACGCGTGATGTCAGCTTTACCAAGAGGTATATGGAGATGATCGGCTACGGTTTTTGCTAATTCTGGGTGGGCATTGCCCGTAAAAATCGCCAAATAAGGCATGACAGAAGTCCTATTGATTGACTCAAGCAGCGACCGCTAAGCAGTGTCAAACTGCTCAAATTCAGAAAAGAGTGGTGAAAAAGATTGATGACTACTATTACAGTAAAAAATGGCAGGGGTAGCTGGACTCGAACCAACGGATGTCAGGATCAAAACCTGATGCCTTACCAACTTGGCTATACCCCTGTAATGTCTAGGCTGTGTACGTCGATATCTAAAAGCAACTTTTAATAAAAGTTATTATTAGAATAGCGTCACGACCTGTTCGTTATCTGATAAACGGAAAAACCGTCTAAAACATAACTTTTCCCTAACGGTGTTCATTGCGAACTATACCGAAACTGGGATAACATTGTCAATGTCGATAAGATAAGCGGCTGTCTATAAACTGCTTATAATAAGCACACATCTAATGCTTTGAGCTTAAAAATGGCAGGGGTAGCTGGACTCGAACCAACGGATGTCAGGATCAAAACCTGATGCCTTACCAACTTGGCTATACCCCTATTGAGGCGACCTATTATAATTAAATTTTCAGATTTTGCAAGTCATTTGCGCCTTTTTATAGCTTTTATTAAAAAATAGGTTAGAAATAAAACGGGTATTGGATTCATAAAACTTTTTACGCTGTATCTATAGCCCTTTACTTTCACACTATAGCTCAAATCTAACTCATAAATTACGAACTAAATAGGCAGGACAGGGCGCCCCTTCAATCCACTTTGCCAAACGCGCTCTATCAGATATCACACCTGCATCCAATGGCAAAAACACTGCGCTGCCTGAGCCAGTCATACGAGCTGTGCCCAATGCTTGAGTCTCTAACTCTTGCAAATAGCGTAGTGCTTCATTGACGGCAGGAGCAAGACTGGTGACCACTGGAGTAAAGACATTTTGATAAGGCGTGTTTAAAGGTTGCACATAGTCATTGGACTGGTTTTGAATGGTCTTAATTGATAGCGGAGCGATATCTCGCTGTAGCTTGGGGTGCACAAAAAGCTTGGCAGTATTAACGTGAGCATTAGGGGTCAATACTAAATACTGTTGCTCGGGCAAATCAATCGCTGTCAGCTCTTCGCCAATGCCCATCGCAATAGCATCTTGTCCAAAAATAAATATCGGCACATCAGCGCCAATGCTTGCGCCAATTTTTATCAGCCTATCTTGATCAAAATTAATCTGCCATATTTTATTTAAGACTAATAATGTCGTCGCGGCATTGGACGAGCCACCACCTAAGCCTGCGCCCATTGGTAAGTACTTATCTAACCTCACTGACACTTTCGGTAGATTCTTAGGTAGCGAATTTGAGTCTATGGCAGCTGTCAGTAGGGCATTAGCCGCTTTAAAGATCAAATTGTCCTCTATGCTGCTGGTTATGGTGTCGGCACCACTTAGCGTAAGCAGCTGACCACACAGGCTACTATTATCTACAGCGCTATTGTCTGCTACGCTATCAATAGTAATTATTAATTCATCTGCTACTGAAAAATGCAAATAATCGCCCCAATCGAGCAGGCGAAACACCGTTTGCAAATTGTGATAACCATCAGCGCGCTTACCGGTAATATGCAAAAATAAATTAATCTTTGCTGGTGATAAGCGCATGATGACAGATGAATTAGTAGCGTTCTTAATCATAAATGATGGTCACAATTCTCAGGTGCAATTTTAAAACGCAAACAGCCATTTATAAAAATGGCTGTTTGCAATAGCGATCAAATCTAATTGGTGCTATTACTTTTGATGATCAATTGTCATAACAACTTTATTACCTTGCGATTGAACGGCACTGATTTTATTTGGTAATTTATCATTGCCTTTGTAGCTAAAGCTGGCACGCCATTCGCCATTTACCGAGCTAATTAGACGTTTTTGGACATCAAGCTGCGGTGCGCTGTCTGAAGGTGCTGGGCGTCCAGAAATCCAGTAAGGCATCTGAGAGATAGGTGCTTGCCAACCGGTGGCTTTTTTAAGCAGGGTTTCAGGGTCAGCCGCATTCAAAGTACCGGTTTTTTCGCTCACCAAAGTCGCAGATTGACCATTGTATTCGATATTGGTTTTACCAATGCCTAACGCACCAATGAGTTCAATGGCAAAGCGATCATTCTGTTGACCCCATGCATAAAATGCACTGCCGCCTTGCGCCCCTGTTGTATCACTCGCAGCCGTTGTAACACCAATCTTACCTGTAATATTAAAGCTCTCAAGTTTCTTTGGTTGCTCAGTATTTTGACCTTGAATGGTTGTGCTAGGCTGGTTGGTCGCGTTGGCGGTCTTCATAGACTGACAGCCAGAGGTAATTACCATTGCTGCTGTCATAGCGGCAAATAGGGCCAATTTATTAGGTTTATAAAAAGATCGCAGGGTAGACATGATGTTTCCTCAAAAATAGACAAATTTGCAAAATTTTTGTTTCGAAAGCAGGTTAGCTTAAGTGTTATTTGTTACTCAGTTATGCGTGGCTGTTAGCTTCTTATACATGACTTGTAATAATAGGATGTCGTATTTGAGGACTTAGAAGCACTATGCCATTGCTTATTAATTATATCGTTTGTTATTAATACAATTGTATACGGTCATTGATATTGTGTTGCCCAAATGAGAAGCGCTGCTGCAAGTCGGCAAGTATAGCGTCAACTTTTTCATTGTCGCCTAAGCCTTGATAAGCGCGTAATAGCAATGTCCCTGAGCGTAAAGTAGGGAGCACATCGTAAGGCGTTTGCAGATAGTCGATCACTTGCTGATAATTCTCGTTTGCCAGCGCATTACTTGCCAGTACATTGAGGGCTTGCAGGTGCAGCTCATTGTCATAGCGAGGGTCATCGTAGCGTATTTGTATGATCGCTGTCGCCAACGCCAATCCTTGCTCAGAACCACGCTCATTGGCCAGCAATAACTGGGCGTAACTTAGCTGATAAGCAGGATTGCTGGGGTCAAGCGCTTGCAAGTGATTAAGTAAGGTACGCTTGACGATATAGTCCTCTTTATCATCAAGGAGCTGGGCGCGTGCAAAAAGCAGCATCTCATTATCAGGGTATTTACGAGCAGCCTTAGTTAATAGGCGTAAGGCTTCTGCAGGTTCATTCTGTTGCCATAAGATATCCGCTTGTAGCACAAAGCTATCAGGAGCGAAGACGCTAAAGTCTTTACGCAGCTTTTCTAACGTTGCGATAGCGGCATCAATATTATTATTGAGTAAGTCTAATGCGACCACTTTTCGTCGAGCTTCCAATACCAAGTCCTCTTGCATGACAGCATTGAGATAGTATTTGGCTTGCTCAAAGTTTTGCTGACGCTCGGCACTGATGCCCAGATAATAATAAGATTGATCTAAATAAGCGGGATTTTTGGCAAGCGTATTAAGCAATTGATCGGCACTAGTATATTTTTCAATATCTAAGCTAACCAGCGCCGCTAACAAGGTAATCTCAGCATCATCGGCAAAGCGCTGATGAGCGTCTAACAATAGCTGCCACGCTTGCTCATTCTGTTTTAAATCAAGCAAATAGCGAATCTCATACAAGTATAGATTCTTACTGTCAGCATTACGCAAGCGTGCTTGTCTGAGATACTCAATGACTGCTTCTGGCGTTTCGATTTTGCGCAAGATATCTGCTTTTAAGGTAATAAAAGGCACATAATCCGGCTGGCGCTCAACTGCTCGATTGATATGAACAATGGCAATCTCAGGTTCATTAAACTGATAAAGCAAGCCAGCTTTTAAGACTGACAGCGAGGCATTTTGTTCACTGGCGATAGGTTGCAGAGCGGCGAGTAATTCACGCTTATCATCATCGCTGTTTGGGTAAATGCCAATCAGAATTTCGCTAAGGTCGGCGCGAGGATCATAGCTCAAGATGCGATTTAGAGTTTCGCCTGCCAACTCATAATCGTGCGCCCGCAGTGCCAAATGAGCAACATAAAACCAAGCAGGCACATGGTCTGGGTTTTCATCTTGCCATGCTTTGGCAAATTGTAAAGATTCTTCGACCCTATCATTACGTAACGACAAGCTCAGCGCGCGCTCAAATACGGCTGTGGCGTCTTGTTTAAATGATTGCTGCTTATAGATAATCAGCGCACGCTCGGTATCATCACGATTTGCAGAAAATTCTGCATCTAATAAGGCATACAAGCTTGGTTCATTGCTTATTTTATTGAGGTCAGATGACGGAGTACTTTCGGTTATCGAAGCATCAGTTATCAAATTTTTATTATCGATGCTTTTAGTCACTGGTGTGTGACTGTTAATGACTTGACTAGAGGCATTAATGGTTCTGGTAACGGTGGCACTACTAGTGTTAGTGGGAGAGACTTTGGGCAAAGCTATGTTTGGTGAGACAATGGCATGGTCAGCATAGGCAGGGAATCCTAGGCACAAACAAACCGCCAACGAAAACGCTAGCTTATAACGTTGGCATAGCCGATCAATGAGAGCATGCAACAAAGCGCTAAGGCTAGATTGAGCGTTATGCATAGATTGTCGTCTAAATGAAGACCCAAAAAAGACCATAGCGTACAGTATTCACCTATTCTGACCTTGTTTCTATGCCTAGTAAAAGGATTTGCAGCATAGAAGGCTGGGTTTATTATAATCGTTTTAAAAACAGATATCTGTGACGAATAATGATGTCAAACATTATAAGAGTAGCATGAAGGGATACACAATAGCAGCCGTGTTACTTAGGCATCAGCAATAGGGCAAATTTATTCTATTGACAGTCCTGAATAAAAGAAATACAAATGTTATCAATCACTACTGGGGTTAATTTTTCTTGCTTGCTGTGATTACGCTGTGCCTGCGCAGACAGAGGCTGCGAATAATCAACCCCAGTAGTTCTGTATTCTTTTAAAAGTGGATCAACTATAGTAGCACCCGAATTTAAGGGTAACATTGTTAGCTTTAAGTAAACCTATATGCAAGTGTTTGAATGTTAAGCCAGTAATCGCAGTTGATTTGTAAGCCATGCGCCCAGATACAGACAAAGTGCTGGCTTATAGAGGTGAGTGTTAAATAAAGCTATCAATAATGATATAATAAACGCTTTTTATTATTTTACTTTCAAAGTTGCCTAATAAAAGCTATTTTTCAAAGATTTCTTGTCAAAAGCTGTCTTTGAAAAACGGGATTTTAATTTTTTAAAAACCGCTAAAGGTGTTTGGTTGGCGAGTGAATATCATATTTATGGTCTGTCAATAATGAGATTAGTGGTCATTGGGGTCAATCACAAAACTGCACCAGTCGCTCTACGAGAGCGCTTGGCGCTTGTCGGTGACGAGGTCAATATCGCACTTGCGCAGCTACAAGGCTTTAGCGACGGTAGCGTAATAGTCTCCACCTGCAACCGGACAGAGATTTATGCATTGGTCCCAGAAAGCATATTATCCCCAAACACAACATTATTGCCAAATTCAGCCTCAGCAGTTGTAGAGACTTCAGTTATAGAGTCTAGTGTAACGGCTAACAACAGCGCCAACCTTTCATCGACTATCATCAGTGCTCACATCCTAAAAATTAAAACTTGGCTTGCAGGTTTTAAGCAATTATCACTGGATGAGATTGACCCTTATTTGTATGTCCATCGAGATACGCATGCCTTAACCCATTGGCTACGAGTGGCTGCAGGTCTTGACTCTATGATACTCGGTGAGCCGCAGATACTGGGGCAAATCAAGCGCGCTGTGCATATGGCGCAAGATCAAAAAGCGCTTAGCAATCAGCTAGGTTGGATTGTTGATCAGGTATTTGCAGCGGCAAAACGAGTACGTAATGAGACCCAAGTTGGCGCACAAGCCGTATCACTTAGCTATGCTGCTGCCAAACTGGTGACGCAAATCTTTGATGATTTGCCAAGTCGTACTTTGCTGGTGGTAGCTGCTGGCGAGATGAACCGCTTGGTAGCGACGCATATCGCAGGTCTTGGAGTCGGTCGCGTTATTATTTGCAACCGTAATCCTGAACGCGCAGAAGCGTTAGCGGCTGAGCTGCGCAATCCCAATCGCCGGATCGAAGTCAGAACGCTGCAAGAGCTGCCACAAGTATTGGCAGAAGCCGATATTGTGAGCAGCTGTAGCGGTAGCATGGACATATTGATTGATAAAACCATGACGCTGCGAGCACTGAAAAGCCGTCGCTATCAGCCGATGCTGATGATTGACTTGGCGGTGCCGCGTGATATTGATTCGACTGTCAGCCGGATAGACGACGTTTATCTATATTCTGTCGATGACTTACAACATGTGATAGCCGGTAATATTGAACAACGCCGTCAAGCAGCAGTAGATGCTGAGCTGTTAGTCAGTCAATTGGTGGTTGAGATGGATCGCCGCTTTCAAGTACGCCAAGTAGGCAAGGATATTCAGCAATATCGCGCGCGTACTCATGAGCAGGTAAACAAACTATTGCAGGCGTCTATCGCAGAGCTGCAAAGCGATAATGCTAACCCTGAAGATATTATGATTGAGCTAACGCGGCGCTTAACGCAAAACTTGACCCATGCGCCCTCCAAGCTCATGCGTAAGGCGGCACGCGAAGGTGACAATGAATTACTCGATTTTGTGGTATCAGGTTTACAAGACGCCCATCGGAATCACTGATAGTTGCCTTTTATCATCAAAAATAATAAATTGTATCAGTATGGTTTTAACGCAAACATAGCATTGTCAACCTGCATTATCAGTGCTAATATCGAGCTGTTATGACGATATTAAGTGATGATGCTTGATTGATGAATAGGGACTGTTTTTAGGATACTCGAGCGGTATTCGTTACAACACTAGCGTCTTTATACTATTTAACTTTTATCTATCCAATCAATCATTTTCAATCACTACTGTTATCAGTCTACTACCGCGTAGCAACGATAATGGTTTGCGTATCTTATGCGCTTTCACTCAATATCTGATGACATCAACGACGTAAAAGATACCACCGTCAACGGCAATAGCGCTAGGATAAAGTGCTACATCGTCCACCCTGCGTCATATTCTCAATTATTACTCGATATTCGTACTTAGTGAATGCTATCTATAAACGTATCTGGCTATCATATTACGTTGGTCAAAAAATGTTTGATTAAAATAATAGCTGACCTAAATTGACTAAGACAGTATCTAGATTTTGTTATCACTCATACTTAAAAAATATTACAACAGACAGGAGCGTCACATGACTGCATTACGTCAAGATATTGATCCAAACGGCTTATTAGAATATTCAGTGGTTTATACCGACCGCGCCCTTAATCATATGTCAAAAGCCTTCCAAGAGGTGATGAATGATTTGCTCAGCAACCTAAAAACAGTCTATAACGCTGAAGCCGCGGTTATTATTCCAGGTTCTGGTACCTACGGCATGGAAGCAGTCGCCCGTCAGCTGACCATTGATGAAGATTGTCTCATTATCCGTAACGGTTGGTTTAGCTATCGCTGGACGCAAATATTAGAAAAAGGCAAATTTGCCAAATCATCTACGGTACTAACGGCTGAGCGTACAGAAGAGACGGAAGCGCCAAAACCATTTGCGCCAGTGGATATCGAAACGGCGGTTGCCAAAATTAAAGCAGACAAATCTGCTGTCGTTTATGCACCGCACGTTGAAACGTCGTCGGGCATTATCTTGTCAGAAGACTACATCAAAGCATTAAGCGCGGCCGTACATAGTGTTGGCGGTTTATTGGTTATTGACTGTATCGCTTCAGGTTGTGTATGGTTAGATATGAAAAAATTGGGCATTGATGTGCTCATCAGTGCGCCGCAAAAAGGCTGGAGTAGCACACCATGTGCAGGTCTGGTTATGCTCAGTGACGCTGCTATCAAAAAGGTAGAAACCACGGAGTCTAACTGCTTTAGCCTTGATTTAAAGCAATGGTTAACCATCATGCGTGCGTACGAAAACGGCGGTCACGCTTATCATGCGACTATGCCAACCGATAGCTTGCGTCAATTCCGCGATACTATCTTGGAAGCAAAAGAGATTGGCTTTGATAAATTGTGTGATGCACAATGGGAGCTTGGCAACCGCGTCCGTAAGGTACTGGCAGATAAAGGTATTGAAAGCGTTGCTGCCAAAGGTTTTGAAGCACCAGGCGTTGTCGTATCTTATACCGACCGTGATGACATCCATAAAGGCATTGCTTTTGCTGAAGCTGGATTGCAAATCGCTGCTGGCGTACCGCTAAAAGTCGGTGAGCCTGATAACTTCAAAACGTTCCGTTTAGGTCTATTTGGTTTGGATAAATTAACCGATATCGACGGCGCGGTAGAGCGTTTTGAAAAAGCGCTTGATGAAGTCCTAGCAAAATGATTTGAGAGGCTGACTCGTTTATTAACGACTATATTTATTAAGCCAGTCAGCCATCAAATGAAGAGATACTGAGCAATGCGTGACGCAATGTTCAGTATTTTTTTACTTTTTCATTATGTTTTATAATATAATGTATTTATATAAAATAATATGTAGTAAGATATAAACAATAAAAAATCGTTTATAGCAGTAGTACAATATCGTTGTTAAACTCAATTGAAGATATAAAACCATTTTTAATAAAAAATCAGCTTAGGTAATCATTATGGGTATACAAATAGACTGGCAAGCTTTTACGCCAATTTCCTTGGTAGGCGGGCTGATGCTAGGCGTTGCAACGGTTATCTTGCTATTGGGCATTGGTCGTATTGCGGGTATTAGTGGTATTTTCTCAAGTCTTCTTAAACCCAAGCGCGTCGAGATGTGGCAGGTATTATTTATTGCAGGTCTGATTCTCTCGCCATTATTATATAGTTTATTTAGACCGTTACCTGATATCGAAATCAGTACCTCGATACCGTTATTAATCGGTGCAGGGCTATTGGTTGGTTTTGGGACGCGTTTAGGTTCAGGCTGTACCAGCGGACATGGTATTTGTGGTAATGCGCGACTGTCGCCACGGTCGATGGCGGCAACAGTGACCTTTATGTTATTTGGTATTGTGACGGTTTATATTGGTCGACATCTCTTGGGCTTAATTTAAACAACACATTGCTAAGACAACGTTGAATAGGATTCATAAAAGCTTATATCCACGAATGAAGTGCGAGACATAATGATGCTAAAAAATATAATTGGGTTACTGGCAGGTCTGCTATTTGGTATTGGGTTATTAATCTCAGGTATGACTGATCCTGTTAAAGTACAGGGCTTTTTAGACGTCTTTGGTGCATGGGATATTTCCCTTGCCTTGGTGATGGGTGGCGGTCTAATGGTGGCGATAGTCGGTGTACAATTGGCTAAGCGTCAACAGACCAGCTGGATTGGCACCTTAATTGAGATGCCCAGCAAAACAGTGATTAATAAAAAACTGTTAATCGGCGCGATGCTATTCGGTATCGGCTGGGGCTTGGTAGGTATTTGCCCAGGTCCTGGTATTGTGCTGCTCGGCACAGGACAATGGCAGGCATATGTTTTTATCCCAGCGATGATAATCGGTATGCTGGTGTATCAATGGCTGGAGCCAAGGCTTAATTAGTTTTTTGATTAATAATAAGCTTGGTTTTCTTAGCACAATAAAAAGGTTAGCCTACATTCATTAGGCTGACCTTTTTTATCAATGATGATTCATTAATATTAACGATACTTCCGTATTATTAAGGCTTAATGATAAACACTTACTTAGCACTAGCCGTTACTTTTGGCGTTTCATGTGCTAAGGATTTGGCCGCTTGACGCAGCTCAAACTTCTGCACTTTACCAGTGCTTGTCTTTGGGATTTCAGCAAAGACAATATATTTTGGTACTTTAAAACCAGCAAGGTGCTGTTTGCAATGTTCCATCACATGATCGCGCTGTAAAGTGCTGCCTTCATGAATCTCGATAAAGGCGACAGGTACTTCGCCCCATTTATCATGCGGCGCGGCGACGACCGCACAGCTTTGAATTTCTAGCATTTTATATAGGACGTTCTCGACTTCGATACTAGAGATGTTTTCACCGCCTGATATGATAATATCTTTAAGCCTGTCCATGATTTTGATATAGCCGTCAGGATATTTGACCCCTAAATCACCGGTGCGGAACCAGCCATCAGTCAAGGCTTCTTCGGTGGCTTTACGACTTTTTAGATAACCTTTCATTACCATATTACCGCGCAGTGCCAGCTCGCCCATCTCTTCGCCATCAGCAGCAACTGGCTCAGTAGTCCCTTGTTTAAACAGCTCAAAGCCACTCATCAAATGTGACGTTACGCCCTGACGTGATTTCTTTTGCGCACGAGCAGCGACATCCAGCTCATCCCATTCTTGCTGCTCAGCGCATACAGTAACCGGTCCATATACTTCGGTAAGACCGTAAACGTGCGAGATATGAAAGCCCATTGCTTCCATGGCAGCAAGCATGGTTTCAGACGGCGGCGCACCAGCAACCCAGCCTTTGACTTCATGATTAATGGCGTCTTTATATTCAGACTTGCCGCCTGCAATCATATTGTGTACCACGGGTGCTGAGCAATAATGACTGACTTTATACTTGGCAATCAGCTGCAAAATCAAATCAGCATCAATCTTACGCAAGCAGACGTTGACGCCCGCACGTTCGGCAATCGTCCACGGAAAGCACCAACCATTACAGTGAAATAATGGCAGCGTCCATAGATACATAGGGTGCTTTGGCATATCCCAATCTAAAATATTGGAGACGGCATTGAGCGTCGCACCTCGATGATGATAGACCACGCCTTTGGGCTTACCCGTCGTGCCAGAGGTATAGTTGAGCGCGATAGCATCCCATTCATCTAATGGTTTTTCCCAATTATCCAAACTGTCTGAGCTGGCGATTAATGCTTCGTAGCTCATTTGTCCAAAACCTTCAATATCGAGCGCCGCATCTGTCGCATGAATCACGATGAGATTAGGAAATGCTTCTTCGATCATTTCAGCATGTTCAGCAAACTCGCTGTCTAAAATTAAGACCTTTGCTTCTGAATGCTGTAGACAAAAGGTCAGGGCGTTGATATCGAGGCGGGTGTTCAGCGTACAAAGTACGCCACCTGACATGGGTACGCCAAAAGCGCATTCGACCATCGCTGGGGTGTTTGGCATCATGACTGCAACCGTGTCATTTTTATCAATGCCTAATTTACGCAGACCATCCGCCAGTTGTCTGCAACGATCATAAGTCTGTTGCCACGTTTGGGTGAGGTTATTATGTTCTAAGTCGTCATAGATAATAGCGGTTCTGTCAGGATAGACCTGCGCGCTACGGATGATAAAATCAATAGGAGTAAGCGGTTGATGGTTGGCAGCATTTCTGCCGAGACCGGTATGGAAGTCTGTCATGCAGATAGTCCTTTATCGTATGTTTTTATAGTCGATGACGCAGTAATGGTGCTTTGCTGTCGCCAATCAACTGTATCAGGATCTAATTATTATAGACAGTCGCAGGCAAAGTTTGGACAGGTTTTGTGGAGTTTATTTAACTATCTGCAAAAAACCTCACTAATTAATAGGATCGTTCAGCGCTGCTATTAATTAGTGTTCACTCATCAGTCGCTTGTCTGCATAGCTGATGATAATAGCGGTGTGGTACGATACTGTAACGCTAAATCCTATAGCACGAGCAATATAAGCACTCTTACAAAGCATTCCTAAAAAATATTCTCATAAACCATTCATAAGGAAAATGATATGTCCGCCAGCCGTACTGCCAATTCTATTGAGACCACCAGCACCAACGAACACTACCCACATTTATTTGAGCCGCTAGATTTGGGCTTTACCACGCTTAAAAACCGCATGGTGATGGGTTCGATGCATACGGGGCTTGAAGACCGTTTTTATAATTACGGCAAACTAGCGGCGTATTTCGCAGAGCGTGCCAAAGGCGGCGTGGCGATGATGATCACCGGTGGTATTGCGCCGAATCGTGAAGGTTGGTTGTCGCCTGTTGGTGGCACGATGAATACCAAAGCTGATGTGATTAATCATCAGCGTGTCACTCGTGCAGCACATAAGTATGACAGCAAAATCATCATGCAAATTTTGCACAGTGGACGCTACGGTTATCAACCGTTTGTGGTGTCATCGAGTCCGATAAAATCACCAATCTCGCCATTTAAACCGCGTAAGATGAGCATTAAAAATATCGAGCAAACGGTAAAAGATTATGCCCGTTGCGCAAAGCTTGCTAAGCAGGCGGGTTATGATGGTGTCGAAATCATGGGCTCAGAAGGGTATTTGCTGAATCAGTTTTTATCGCGCCATGTCAATAAACGGACGGACGAGTATGGCGGTGACATTCAAAATCGTATGAAGTTTGCGGTTGATGTGGTCAAAGCGGTGCGAGAAGCTGCCGGTGAAGACTTTATTATTCTATTTCGCTTATCAGTGATTGACTTGGTCAAAGACGGTAACGTCATGGACGAAGTCATCACTGTTGCCAAAGCGTTAGAAGAGGCGGGCGTGACCATCATGAATACGGGCATCGGCTGGCATGAAGCTCGCATTCCGACGATTGTCACTAGTGTACCGCGTGCGGCGTTTGTTGATTTTACCGCTGAAATTAAAAAGCATATTAACATTCCGATGATGGCGGCTAACCGTATCAATATGCCAGAAACCGCTGAAGATATTGTCGCCAGTGGTCAGGCGGATATGATTCAAATGGCGCGTCCATTCTTAGCCGATGCCCATTGGGTTGATAAAGCCAAAAACGGTCAAGCCGATCGCATCAATACCTGTATCGCCTGTAACCAAGCTTGTCTCGATCATACTTTTGCCAATAAACGCTCAACTTGTCTGGTCAATCCCCAAGCCTGCTACGAGACTGAATTGGTTTATAAGAAAACCAAAAAACCTAAAAAGGTCGCAGTCATTGGTGGCGGTGTCGCTGGCATGTCAGCCGCTCACGTCGCCGCGCTACGTGGTCATAAGGTCACGCTATTTGAAGCAAAAGATATCTTGGGCGGGCAGTTCAATTATGCCAAAGTCATCCCGGGTAAAGAAGAATTCTTTGAGACCATTCGCTACTATATCAATGAGCTTGAACACTTAGGCGTTGAGATTAAACTCAATACCAAAGTCGATAAAGCCATGCTAGAAAAAGCCAAATTCCATCATGTCATCGTCGCTACTGGTGTCGTGCCTAGAAGTCTCGCAGGTAAGCTGGAAGGAGCTGACTTGCCACAAGTGATGAGCTATGCTGAATTGCTCTCTGGTGAAAAATCAGTCGGTGATACGGTTGCCGTTATTGGCGCGGGTGGTATCGGTTTTGACGTCAGTGAATATCTCACAGCTAAGCATGGTCAGCCGCTTGATGAGCTAGGCCCTGAGCTGTTGAAAGACCCAAGCTATCGTCCAAAAGCGCAGTCAGTTAGCGAGTGGCGTGAAGAGTGGGGCGTAACTTCTGATACCGATTACCAAACTGAGGGTGGTCTGATTAAGCCTGAAGCCATCAAGCCTATTCGCCAAGTCTATCTGATGCAGCGTACCAAAGGTCGCTTGGGTAGTGGTCTGAATAAAACCTCGGGCTGGGTACATCGTGCTCATATCAAATCGCATGGTGTCATTCAAGTATCGGGGGCGCAGTATGACAAAATCACCAATGAAGGTGTTTGGATTACCAATAATCAAGGCCAAACTCAGCTGCTCCGTGTCGATAGCGTCGTAGTCTGTGCCGGTCAAGAGTCTGTCGTTGAGTTAATGCCAAATGTCGGTGATGCACCGGACGCGCAATACCATCTTATCGGTGGTGCAAAGCTTGCCGCTGAATTGGATGCCAAACGCGCGATTCGTGATGGTGCTGAGGTTGCGGCAGCGATTTAAGGTTTAAGTTAGAAGTTATGAGAGCAGCAAGGTAGATTATCTTGCTGCTTTTTTGTGTCTAAAACTTTGCTATCAAGTAGTTTTTAAGCCAGTATTTTAATATAGAAGAATTTATAAATCTTTAGTAAAAGATTCTAGCTTCCAGTCCAAGCTTGAGTAATCTTGAAAATAAAAAGTCTATTAAGTAATATCTACCAATCCATATTTGCACTATTATCACTGACTGTATTTAAGTGCTCAATTAGACTTTCCATATTGTTAAGTGATTTCAGAGCATCTTCATAAGTGGAGTCATTGGTGAAAGTAAGGATACTTGGCAAAGCACTTCTTATATAAATAATTTCTAAAAAGTCGTCTGAATCCCAATAGAAATGTATAAAATCTTCTATCGCTTTGAGTGCTTCCTTTTCCTCAAATTCGGTATCAGGTTGGATAGAAAATCGTGAACCACTTTTCTGGTTAGTCATAAGTAACGGAACAGCACCTACTTTAGAGTGAATCTGAAAAGCTTCGCCATTTTTACCAAACGCTCCATGAGCCATATAGTTTCTTATTTGTTTTTTGATCAAAGCTAACTTATCGTAATGTGGTCTAACCAATTTATCTTGGACATCAAGACATGTTTTAAATTTAGTTGCCCAGTCATCTTGAGCAAGCCGCCCTACATCTTCTCCTGTCAACAAAGCACCCTTTATTATTGCAGCATGAATGAATATATGTTCAGTAAAACTATAAAATGCATCAATTACTGATAGTGCTAACCATTCTGTTTCTTTTTTAAGTTCCTTAGATTCTGCATAAATGCTTAAAAACTGTCCAATATCTAGTGTTTCTTCTGCATCTTTATGAGATACATCCTCTTGAGTTTTTTTCTTATATTCTTCAAGAAAAAAGATGTACCGACTATATAATCTTAGACTAAGATTTAAAACATTTAAATTAGATTGTTTTGCAGCTTCATTTGCGACCCAATCAAAATATGGTTTTGCGGCTTTCACAGCGTCATTTATTTTCTTCACAATCTCCTGGCATTCGTTTTCTTGATTTTCCTTGTCTGCTATAAAAAGTCCCATCCCTAGCTTCCTATGTTCTAAAAGATAAGCGGCTCCGTTATAATCAATTGGAATCGACCAAGCAACTTTTTCAAATCGACCTAAGTTTTTGAAACCAAGTAAGTCAACAAAAAGAAAATATATTAAGTAATAAGGAGGTAGGTTTTCCCCCGCGTCTGCTCGAACAGCTTTGAAAAGAAAGTCCTTGTCAGCTTTAGTGCGTTTTTTAACAGCACAATTAATAGGATTAAGTATTTTTTGAATTTTCTCTTTCAAAATATCTATATCATTCGGAAATATCATTTCGTTTCTCAACTCCTAATTCGCTAAGCTCTATCTAACTACAAAATATAAAAATTTTTAGTCATCAACTTATCTTAATTTAGCATAGCTAAACATAGTTTTAGTTTTCATATTTAACTCATTAATTCGCTGGACTAAAAGCCCAGCCTACAATCTAAACTCACTATTCAAAAAACCCCCTCCCAAGCCTCCCTATCCATGCTAAATTAAACCCTATCAGCGACACTCAATCGTACTCATTACTCACGCCATAAAAAAGGATTTTATAATGGTTGTGTTAAAAACCATGTTTAAATGGATCGTTTTGCCTATTTTAGCGCTACTCATTATTATCAGCTTGGGCTTAGTAGTGACTGGTAATGCTTATATCTTTCGCGGTTTACAGCTTACTTACCTTAAAGGTGAAGCCACTGCCAATATTGATGATTATATCGATTTTGACAATCGGACTATCCGTGCAAAAGACGCTACCGAATGGGAAAAAAACTCCAATCTTGAGCAAGTCAAACTCACCCCAACGTTGCAGAATGCTTTAGATACAGACCAAACAGTGGCCTTTGCTATTATCAAAGACGGCAAGCTACTGTACGAAAACTACTGGCAAGGTTATGGCAGCGATTCGCACACCAACAGCTTTTCGATGGCAAAAACCGTCACGACTATGCTCTATCTCAAAGCGGTAGAAGACGGTTACATCGGCAGCATTGATGAGCCGATTACCAAGTGGTTGCCTGAATATGCGGACAATCAATATGCGCAAAACTGTACCCTCGCGGATTTATCAGCGATGACCTCAGGCTATGATTGGACGGAGGATTATTACTTTCCCATCAATCCCACCGCAGAATCCTACTATGGTCATGACTTAGTTAAGCAAATGGTCAATCGAGATTTCGTCGAAGAATGTGGAGGTCAGTTTGAATACTCATCGGGCGATACGCAAATGCTCGGTATTGCTCTATCACGTGCGTTAGAACCTCATGGCTATACCCTATCTAGCTATTTGGAAGAGAAGTTTTGGCAACCTTTAGGGATGCAAGGCGACGCCTATTGGTCGCTTGACGGCTCAGAGAGCATCGAAAAAGTATATTGCTGTCTAAACGCCAGTGCGCTGGATTTTGCTAAATTTGGGCAGTTATTATTAGATGGTGGCGAGTGGCAAGGTGAGCAACTGCTTAGCAAAGCGCATGTTGATTTTATGATTACGCCAAACGCGGGTGCATTTGTAGAAGGGCAGGCGCAAGTATATGGGCATTCGGTGTGGACGGATATGGACAGTCCGATTCCTTTTTATGCCATGCTCGGTCACTTGGGGCAGCGAGTGTTAATACTACCAGAAGAGAACGCAATTATCGTCAGATTGGGCAAGCAGAAAGGTTTGCCCACACCAGTAGAGGGATTTCATTTAGAGCCAGATTTGGGTCAATATGTGACGGAGGTGAAAAGGATTTTGGATGGCTTAGAATAAAAATAGGAGCGGTTGCAAATATTTATTTCACTTGCAACCGCAAGGCTTTAACCTTCCATCTCTCCAATTAGCCACTCCGACACGTCATCAATCTGCGCTGCCAATGCAGGATGCGCTTCACTTAATTCATCAAACTTAACTGTAATATCATGCGTATCATATTTAACGTCAGTCAGCGTGTCTTTTAACAGATCAATTAATTCCACGTTTAGTGCGTCAGAGAATATCACTACCTCTGAAATCACTGCTTGCTTCACATCGAGGTGCAAATCAATAATGCCCCAATCAAAGCGTGTCTCAATATGATGGGTAAATTCAGGTGTCTTACCAAAGCGCCAATCCCAATCTGCCATTTGCTGATAGTATTTATTAAGCGTCGGCTGCTTAGCGAGGCTGGCTTCATCCAATTCTTCTACTGGCGTAGTGTCGCCATAATCTTTGTCACGATAGTATTCGCAAAACGCTTCGATAATTGCATCAGATAACGTCTCGTGATTGATGTCTTCATTAAACTCAACCAGATTAGCGACTCGCGCGCGTACAGACTTGATGCCTTTGGCTTTAAGCTTAAGTGGATGCGGATTAAGATAATCGCCCAGCTTTTGCATGTTAGCGTTCACTAGTAATGTGCCATGATGAAAGCTGCGATCAGCCGCGTGTTTAAAGGCGCTGCCTGATATCTTTTTATCGCCGACTTGCATATCGTTACGACCAGATAAATCCGCCTCTATACCTAACTTCTTTAGCGCATTAATGATGATGGTAAAGTTCGCTGCTTGGTCGTAGTCGTCTTTGGGCGATAAAAAAGTAAAGTTGGTATTGCCCAAATCATGAAATACCGCGCCACCGCCACTCTGACGCCGTGCCAAAAACACATCGTCGGCTTCCATCTTATCGATTTTGCATTCTACCCATGGGTTTTGCGAGCGCCCAATGACCACGGTCTCGCTATTGCGCCATAAGAATAACGTGTGCGAGTCTGGGTCGAGGGCTTGGAATATCCAATCTTCGGTCGCGAGGTTAAACCAAGGGTTGGTCACGGCAGACTTTAAGATGCGCAGTTTCATTATTTATCCTTTTTCTCGAATGATTTTCTAGATTGGGTGTTATAAATAAATACTGTCATTCTCACCGATGCGAGTTTGGAATTCAATTGCTGTGTGGTAGTGAGGATTGACGATTGAAGCTGACAACTATCAATGTACAGACTTGACCTTCTGAATAATTTCGCTTATCATCTTGTTTCAATGTACTAGAACACAAATACATTAAAATATTCTTATCATTAAAAACGCTAAATAATTCGGCAAAGACAACAATATTCATATTCCATTTAAAATAATAAGGCTTAACTATGACAACGCAAAATACCGCCACTGGCTACGGTTTACATCAATCAATTTTGCCCAATGACGATGGTTTATACGGAGAGTTCGGTGGCAAAATCGGTCATCCTGATCTTGCCAAAGCCATGGCAGAGATCGAAGTAGGCTTTCGTGAAATCATTAAAAATGACGATTTTATCGTTGAGATGAAGCGCTTGCGTGAGACCTATGTTGGTCGTCCAAGTCCTATTTATCATGCGCAGCGTTTGACGGAGCATTGTGGCGGCGCGCAGATTTATTTTAAACGTGAAGATTTAAACCATACGGGCGCGCATAAGATTAATCACTGTTTGGGTGAAGTATTATTAGCCAAGAAATTAGGCAAAACCAAAGTAATTGCCGAAACGGGCGCGGGGCAACATGGCGTAGCATTGGCAACGGCAGCGGCATTGATGGGATTAGAATGTGAGATCCACATGGGTGTGGTCGATATTAAAAAAGAACATCCAAACGTCAGCCGTATGAAGATTTTGGGTGCCAATATCGTACCAGTCTCACGCGGCGCAGGGACGCTAAAAGAAGCAGTCGATAGCGCTTTTGAGACTTATCTTAATGAGCTTGATAGCAGTATGTTTGCGATTGGCTCGGCATTAGGTCCTGCGCCATACCCTGAAATGGTCAGCTATTTTCAGTCAGTGGTCGGACATGAAGCACGGGCGCAGTTCTTAGCGACGACGGGTAAGCTGCCTAATAAAGTGGTCGCTTGTGTTGGCGGCGGCTCTAATGCTATTGGCATGTTTAGTGGCTTTTTTGATGATAAAGATGTAGAAAAAATAGGCGTGGAACCAGCAGGCGAAGGCTTGGATACCCCTAACCATGCGGCGACGATGTCACTGGGCGTGAAAGGCGAGATTCACGGTTTTAAATGCTATGTACTGCTCGATGAAAAAGGTGAGCCAGCTCCTGTACATTCGATTGCCTCCGGTCTTGATTATCCAGGGGTTGGACCACAGCATTCGCACCTGCGAGATTTAGAGCTCGCGACCTATGAGTCAGCGACTGATGCAGAATGTTTAGAAGCGTTTATGGCATTATCACGCCTTGAGGGTATTATTCCTGCCTTAGAGTCGGCACATGCCATCGCTTATGCCATGAAAATAGCCAAAGATATGTCAGCGGCTGAGACGATTTTGGTCAATTTGTCAGGGCGTGGCGATAAAGACATCGATTTTATTTTGGATAAGGTGGATTTATAAAATAAATCTGTGATAAGTACAGAAAATACAATACCTATTGAGCGCTTAACCAGTTATCATCGAGGTTTTTTTACTGTCTAATGCTCGATAGGATCATCTCATGTCTAACCGCGACCTCGTTATTTTTATCACCTTATCCTTTATGTGGTCGCTGTCTTTCATTTTTTATCGTATTGGCGTGCCTGAATTTGGCTCATTAGCTTTTGCCAGCCTACGTGTGGTCTTGGCTGGACTGACGATGTTGGTGTTTTTAATACTAAAAAAGAAAAACAGAGTAGGCATTCGTGAAAATTGGAAAGTATTAACGTTGGTTGGGCTGTTCTCCGCAGCAGTGCCCTTTATCCTGTTTGCATTTTCAGCGCGCTCGGTAAACGCTGGCGTATTGGCAGTGCTTAATGCATCTGTGCCAATGATAAGCGGCTTTATTGCCAGTGTATTTTTTAAAGACAGACTGTCAAAAAAGCAAATTCTCGGTTTGGTCATTGGTGTGATCGGCGTGATGATTCTAATGAGCGAGAACTTATTTGGCGGGCAGGGCGCTGGGTCAGGTTCTGGGTTATTGCCGATGGGCTACGCATTACTGGCCTGTGTTGGCTACGCGCTTGGGGCAAATATCACTCGAAATTACTTGGAAAATGTCTCTCCAGTAGCGATTACTGCAGGCTCGCTTATCATTGCCAGTGTGATTATGTTGCCTGTGGCGGTTTATGAGTTTCCTTATGGTAAGAGCATCAGCGTAATGGCTTGGATTTCTGTCATTTGTATCGGCGTATTTTCGACTGCCATCGCGCTGATTTTTATGAATCAGTTGATCAAAAGTATCGGTCCGGTACGAGCGACCAGTATTACTTTGGTGATTCCGATTTTTGCCATTATTTTAGGCTATCTGCTGCTTGGCGAGGCATTGGATACACCCGCGATCATTGGTTCAATAGTGATATTATTTGGTACTTATTTGTCTCTGAATTTGTCTTTTAAAAAGATGCTCAAATCATAAAACATTGACTATTTTTAAATTTCATATAAAAAAACCTGTGTAAAATAAGGTTTTTTTTGTGGCTAATGTATTCGTTTAACGGTTAAATAAAAATGATCCATATTTTGGATGTTTTAGATTTAGCCTTCGACACGTTTATTTTGGCAAAATAGTCCTTCCAAGCACTCTCTATCGTCGCCATCGGCACGCCAAATCGAAGAAAATCGCATTGCGATATACATCCAATAAAAATTTGGTGTCTTTTACCGCGTAGCCATTGGGATAACGTTGCCCATAATCTTCCCAAAATACCGCCCGTTCGACCAGCTCTTCAAAAGTAGTGGTAATAGGCAGCATCGCTCCAAAAGATATCTTGATTGTCTGTTGCCATCCGCTGGATAAAGGCTTAATGAAATAATCAGCCAATCTGATTAAAGTCATTCGCTTAATATGCTAGTAAGAGGCTTTGAATAATGAGTATTATCAATACCGATATCATGCCATATTGATATTTTTGTTTGTAATTTTTCCTTGGAATTACCTTATCTACGCCCTATAAAGAACACGGCTTATGAATAGCGTGCTTAATGCGTTTTAGACGTAATATTAAGTGTGAATTATTCATCATTAACAAATTCTATAACCGTATTTTTATAACAGCAAATAAGGCTTTTTATGGCACATGATAATTTATTCGAACCCGTCAAAATGGGCACCCAAACCCTAAAAAATCGCATTATTATGGCACCTTTGACGCGCTTGCGCTCTGTCGAGCCCGGTGACGTCCCTACAGCGCTTGCTGGTGAGTATTACTCACAGCGTAGCGGTGCTGGGCTTGTCATTGCTGAAGCGACACAGGTTTCTTTTCAGGCAAAAGGCTATGCAGGCGCGCCTGGTATCCATACCGAAGATCAGACGACAGCGTGGAAAACCATTGTCGATAATGTCCATGCAAAAGGCGGCAAGATAGTAGTACAGCTCTGGCACACTGGTCTTGTAGCGCACGAAAGTGTTCAGCCTGATGGTAAGGCGCCGATCTCTGCCTCCGATGTTCATGTGGGAGTACGTACTTCACTGCGCGATAGCAACAACCAAGCCATTCGAGTTGAAGCGACCACACCGCGTCCTGCGACACTGGAAGAGATAGAGCAAGTTATTGCTGATTTCGGTCTTGCGACCAAAAACGCTAAAGAGGCGGGCTTTGATGGAGTGGAAATTCATGGTGCACATGGCTATTTATTACATCAATTTTGGGCTGAGCATACCAATCAGCGCACTGATGAATATGGCGGTAGCCGTGAGAACCGTGCGCGCTTGATGCTGGCTGTGATTGATGCTTGTATCGATGCATGGGGTGCGGACCATGTCGGTATTCGTATTTCACCGCTTGGTACGTTCAATAATGTGGAAGCTGGATATAACGAAGATGAAAACATTTGGCTGATTGAACAAATCAATCAACGCGCTATTATGTATTTGCATTTATCTGAGCCTGATTGGGCAGGTGGAACGCCTTATAGCGATGCGTTCCGTCAGCGTGTTCGCGATGCCTTTGATCAGACAATCATTGCCGCAGGTGGTTATACAGCGGAAAAGGCTGAAAGAAACATCAAGTCAGGCTACATCGATGCCGTGGCGTTTGGCCGTGATTATATCGCCAATCCTGATTTGGCTGAGCGTATCCGAGAAGGCGCGCCGCTAAATGAACAACATCCGCAGAGCTTCTATGGTGGCGGCACAGAAGGCTATACCGATTATCCGTTTTTAAACCAAGCATAATGGTTTGACAGTCAATAAAAAGGCCACCTTGCGATAATTCATAAGGTGGCTTTTTATGGTTTGGTCAATATGATTTAAGCTATCTCACCGCAGACAAAGCCACTTGCCCACGCCCATTGGAAGTTATAACCACCGAGCCAGCCTGTGACATCCAGCACTTCACCAATAAAATACAGACCATCTTGATAATTACTTTGCATAGTCTTTGATGAGACTTCATCAGTCTTGATGCCGCCACGCGTGACTTCAGCGGTACGATAGCCTTCGGTGCCAGAAGGTTTTAGCTGCCAACCATTAAGCGTTTCACCAAGTTCAATTAAACGCTCATCTTTAATATTGGCAAGCTCTTTGTCTTTAATGTCATCCCACAGAGTCGTTTGTAGCGCCGCAAGCAATTTTTTGGGTAAGGCATTGTCTGTATAATCCGCCAATACCGTACGGATAAGCTGTCTTGGGTGTGATTTTTTATGTGCAAGCAATAGCGCGGTCATATCGATATCAGGAAGCAGATTGATACTGATGGTTTCGCCTGTCTGCCAGTAGTTAGACAGCTGCAACATGGCAGGACCAGAGAGTCCGCGATGGGTAAATAGTAGTGGCAATTTAAATGAGATGCGATCATTGCTGGCAATCACAGGGAGACTAATACCAGCAAGCGTACGAATTAGCTCGCCAGTTTTATCAGTAAACGTAAAGGGCACTAGGCTTGCATCAGTCGTGATAAGGCTATGACCAAATTGCTGTGCCAACTCATAGCCTAACCCACTCGCACCCATGGTTGGAATAGACAGTCCGCCCGTTGCCACGACCAGTGACTCACAGTGAAAGCCTGTTTGCACAGGCTTAGTGTTTTCTGGAGCCTCTTTTTTCTCTTGCTTTTCTTTTTTGCTCAGCGCTTTACTGGTTGATAATTGAAAGCGTGCCTTCTTATCGTTTTCGAGCGCTTGCACGCTGTCGACTTGAGTGTTGAGCCTGACTTGTACACCGACAGCGGCACATGCATCGAGCAGCATCGTCAAGATGTCTTGCGCCGAATCATCGCAGAATAGCTGACCATGCTCGCGCTCATGGTAGGGTATTTTATGCTGCTCAACCATACCGATAAACTCCCAACTCGGATATCGACTAAGCGCTGATTTACAAAAATGTGGGTTGCTACCAATAAAATGCTCAGGCTCCACAAAATAATTGGTAAAGTTACAGCGCCCGCCACCAGACATAAGGATTTTTTTGCCGGCTTTATTGGCGTGGTCCAGTACTAATACACGGCGACCACGGCGACCGGCGGTTAATGCGCAATATAACCCTGACGCACCAGCACCAATGATGATGACATCATAATGCGAGTATTGTGAGGCAGTACGGTGCTTGTCCATGGTCGGTAGTTCCTGATTTTAAAAGAGCAAATAAGTCTTATAGAGCCTATTGTCATATAAAGAATGGCGATATCAATTATAGCGCTTGATATCAGGTTGCTATTGTCCATGTTTTATAACAGGTTACAAGGATTAAATAGCATTGTTGCAACTGCATTTAAAAAAATAGCGGTAAAAAATACCAGCCATAGAATCTGCACTGTTAAACATACTGATGTGATATGCAATTGTTGCGATTAGTGGTTGATGCCTTGCAACCATTCAGCATATTTGTCAAACTGTCTTTGAGTGTCACCATTATGGAAGATGACCCTTATTGCCTGTGCCAATCCTCGCTATCAGCAATGTTTGCCACAGGTCATAATAATTAAAAAAGGATGAAGCTCATGACTCAAAAATCATTTCCCATTGCGCCTGAATTCCTCGCCGCAGCCAATATCACCGCCGATCAGTATTTTGAAAAATATAAGCAATCGATTGCATCAGCTGAGGCGACAGATGCCTTTTGGGCGGAGCGTGCCGAGCTGATTGATTGGATAAAAAAGCCCACCAAAATCAGCGACGTCAGCTACGACTTAGAAGACTTTCGCATTAAATGGTTTGAGGATGGCGAGCTGAATATTTCAGTCAACTGTCTGGATCGCCACGTCAGAAATAATCCCTATAAGCCTGCCATTATTTGGGAAGGCGATCATCCTTCCTTGCATAAAATCATATCATTTAAAGAACTGCATGAAGCCGTTTGTCGCTTAGGTAATGCCATGCGCAAGCTTGGGGTCAAAAAGGGCGACCGCGTTACCTTATATATGCCGATGATACCAGAAGCGATGGTTGCCATGCTGGCGTGTACGCGTATTGGCGCCGTGCATTCGGTGGTATTTGGTGGTTTTTCCGCTGAGAGCTTGGGTAATCGTATCATTGATAGTCAGTCTAAGCTGGTCATTACCGCTGATGAAGGTATTCGTGGTAACAAGCGTACGCCACTCAAGGCTAATGTCGATCGCGCGCTAGATATGGATGGCACTGACAGTGTCAGTAATGTCATCGTCGTCCATCGTACAGGCAATTCAGTACCGATGAGTGGTCGCCGTGATATCTGGTATCACAGCTTGGTCGATGGTGAGTCGCAGCACTGCGAACCTGAAGTGATGAATGCAGAAGACCCGCTGTTTTTATTATATACCTCAGGTTCAACAGGCAAGCCTAAAGGCGTGTTGCACACCACAGGTGGCTATATCACTTATGCGCTGTCCACGTTTCGTGATGTTTTTGATATCAAAGATGATGACGTATACTGGTGTACCGCAGATGTCGGTTGGGTGACGGGTCATACTTATGCTACTTATGCACCGCTTGCCAATGGCACCACGACAGTGATGTTTGAGGGCGTGCCAGAGTATCCGACATGGGCGCGCATTGGGCATATTATCGATAAACACCAAATTACCGTTTTATATACTGCACCGACCGCTATCAGAGCCATGATGAAAGAGGGCGATACCTTTGTCCGTGAGTCGGATCGCTCAAGTTTGCGCTTACTTGGGACGGTTGGTGAGCCAATTAATCCTGAAGCATGGGACTGGTACTATCATGTCGTCGGTGGCAGCAAGTGTCCGGTTGTCGATACTTGGTGGCAGACAGAAACGGGCGGTATTATGCTCGCGCCAATACCGGGGACGGTCGCAATGAAGCCGGGCGCGGCGATGAATCCTCTATATGGCATCGTCCCTGAAGTCATTGATACTGATGGTGTTGCGCTTGAAGGTGCTGCTGAGGGTAATTTGGTGATTAATAGTAGCTGGCCCGGTCAGATGCGTACCATTTATCAAGACCACGCGCGGTTTTTAGCGACGTATTTTACCGAATATCCCGGCTATTATTTTACCGGTGATGGGGTACAGCGTGATGAAGATGGTCACTACTGGATTACTGGACGTGTAGACGATGTGCTCAATGTGTCAGGGCATAGACTGGGCACGGCAGAGATTGAAAGCTCGATCGTTGCACACCCAGCGACGGCAGAGGCAGCTGTTGTAGGAATGCCACACGACATACGCGGTATGGGTATCTGTGCCTTTGTTATCTTAAAGTCGAGTGAGACGGCAACTGAATCACTAAAATCGGAGTTAAACCGCCATGTGCGCTCTGAGATTGGTCCGATTGCCAATTTAGATGCCATCTATATGGTTAATGTACTACCCAAAACCCGCTCTGGTAAAATCATGCGCCGTATTTTGCGTAGTCTAGCGGCAGGACAGTATGTTGGATTGGGTGATTTATCTACCCTAGCTGACAGCTCAGTCATTAACGAGCTAGTCGAAGTGGTCAAGACAGAACGGGCAAAATCACATTGATTGTTCAATATCAATAAAATTTGAATAGGCTCAATGCTTAAAAATGACTGGAAGCTAAAGTATAAAAGCCATGCTATAAAAGTAGCATGGCTTTTTACCGAGATATCATGGATATAGTCGGTCCTAAATAAAAGAAATACAAGCATTATAAAGTACTACTGGGGTTAATTTTTCTTGCTTGCTGTGTCTGCGCAGACAGAGGCTGCAAATAATTAACCCTAGTAGTTCTGTACCCTTTTAAAAATGGATTAACTATATTAGCAGGCTTTAGAGGTTCAATATTTTTTAGAATAACCCCCTTACTTTCACCTGACTACTTACTATTTTGCTAAATATTTTATAAGGTTTATTGTCATTATGACTGATTCTACTTTGCATACGACTGAACAATCCATACTGAAAATTGCGATTATTGGCGGGGGGTTGACTGGTTTATTTACGGCTACTTTATTGGAGCGCGCGTTTACTCAAGACAATGCTAATGCTAATTTTAAAAACCAGTCGATCGTACCAAACATTGTTATTCTTGAGAAATCCCGTAGCGTTGGTCGTTTAGCAACACGCTATCGCATGGACAGCGCAACGCATAAAAACTGGCAATGGGCATTTGGCGCGCAGTTTTTTACTGCCAAAACTGCTGACTTTCAGCAGTTTATCAAACCATGGCTACAAAGTAATTTATTGCAGCCATGGTATGCCAATGTGGTGGACTTAATACCTTCTGACGATGCCGCTCAGAATGCTGACATACAAGCCAAGGAACAATGGAGCAGTACCCAAGCGCGTTATATCAGCACGCCCAAAATGACCAGTTGGGGTCGTGCCTTGGCTGATGAACTAAAGCATACAACTATAAACTTTAAAACTCGTGTGGCGCCATTACGCAAAGAAGATTTTGTAGAACAAAATGAGGCTAATAACAAAACTGAGCTGTTTGATGAGAATGGCAACAGCCTTGGCAGCTATGATTGGGTAATTTGTACAGCGCCCAATGGTCAAGCTGTAGAGCTGATGGCGGATAGCAATTTTAAAGAGCTTGCAAAAATTAGCGAAGCACAGATGCAGGCCTGTTATACCTTGATGCTTGGGTGGGATAAAGAGCAGTTTTTACCTGCTGCATTAAACACGTCACCCCCTTTATGGGATGTGGCTTATGTGCAGGATTCGGTGCTCGATCGTATCTTTATTGAACATCAAAAACCTGACCATGGCAGTCTATTACCAAGTATCACTATTCATGCTCGCAACGATTGGTCGGAGCAGCATGTCGATGACGATATAGAAGCTGTAAAAGCAATCTTGCTACAAGCAGCAAAGCAAGCGTTGAGTTGGGATGAGAATAGTACGCCAAGCCAAATCGATTGTCATCGCTGGCGTTATGCTGCAACCCTTAAACCGCTTGATAATACAGAGTTTGGTATTTTAGTTGATGAGCTGCGTCAATGGATTGTCAGTGGCGACTGGTGTGGACAAGGTAACATCGAAAGCTGCTATCAGATGGCAAAACAAACCGTAGCAAAAATCTGCGCTGACTAAATCAGTTGAAAACGATGATTGAAAGTGTGTTTTTTAAAATGGTAAACAAGCTCATAACCAACACTAAAAATTAAAACGTTTATCGTTATAAGAGGAGGTAGAACGCTATGTCTGGATTTGATATCGATATGGAGCTGATGCAATTTCATTTTTTTCAATTGGGAATTGCCTTTATTCTTTCCTTACCGATTGCACTGAACCGCGAGATGAAAGACAACGGCGCAGGGCTTAGAACCTTTCCTTTAGTGACCATTGCTTCCTGTGCTTTCATGCTCGTTGGTATGGATATTTATGATGCGACTGGTGAGGCGAGAATCATGTATGCCATCATCACCGGCATGGGTTTTATCGGTGGCGGCGCGATATTTAAAAATGAACAAGGCTCAAAAGGTACAGCAACGGCAGCAAGCCTTTGGAATACTGGCGCTATTGGTATCTCAGTCGCTTATGGGCGTTATGAAATTGCGATTATCTTGTCTGTGGTTGGTTTTTTGATCTTGCAATTCTCTGAGCCGTTTAAGTCAAAAGAAAAGCTGTAGAAACCAATGAAAATACTGCGAAGCGATGTATAAAGGAAAGGACACCCAGCGAATAAAACGACTGAATAGCGGGTAAAAAAAGAGCCCACGGAGGAGATACCGTGGACTGAGGAAAACTTATCATGCGATCAAATGAAAAATCATAAGCCACAAATAAATTGATACAAATTTATTATTATTACTAGGGGTTGTTCTTATTATTTATATTTGGTTGAAAAGAGACAGTTCAAGAAACTCTTACATCTGCTTACAGTTTTTAGTGTACAAGTGTATCGATATCATCGGCTCATGATAACCGACATTCCGCTATTTTCCTAAGCTTGCTTACATGTTATTACGTTTTAGACGATGTATGTATGGATGTATCTAGGCATTCAACAGTATTAAGATGTTTTTGCAAAAAATAGCGATAAGGAACAGTGATAAAAATCAGCTATTACTCATTAAAATGGCTAAATACGCCACATCTAGGATAAAAATTGCTCAATTAGAAAAATATACGCTTGGCATAAACGATACCTACATAGAGGGCATGACGACTTGGCTGAAAAATGCTAAGCTATCCGTCATTATTAAGTCAATATTAAACTGGGTTTGCCATGACTGAGAGCACGCATTTGCATCCGCAGGAGCCGTCAAGTACGCAGAATAACAAAAGTATTTTTAATTTGCCCAATAACCTGACGATTGCGCGTATCTTGATGATTCCGCTATTTGTTGCGATTGCCTATTGGCCACCTGCTATGGGGATCGGCATGCCAGCAATCTCTGACAACGTGATTGCAAAGGTTGGTATGAGTGACTTTAGCGACAGTCTATTGCGCCATTTGTTATTAACAGGCGTTTTTATCCTAGCAGCTATTACTGATTGGCTCGATGGCTATTTTGCTCGTAAGCTCAATGTGGTATCAGCCTTTGGTCGATTTTTAGACCCCGTCGCTGATAAGCTAATGGTGGCAGCCGCGCTCATTATCTTAGTACAATGGCATCCCAATATCATCATGGCGATAGCAGCAATTGTGATTATCTCGCGTGAAATCGCCGTATCGGCATTGCGTGAATGGATGGCAGAACTGGGTAAAAGTACCAGTGTGGCGGTATCTTATGTAGGTAAGCTCAAAACCACCTTTCAGATGATAGCGATTACGGTGCTTTTGTTAAATTGGGAATCGCTTGAAACCATCGGCTATGTATTGATGGTAGCGGCAGTGATTCTAACCTTATGGTCGATGATGATTTATCTTAAAGCTGCGTGGCCGTATTTAAAGCAAAGTGGGTAAAAGGTAGCTAAATAGATAGCGGTTAAATCTTATACTTTTATTCTAAAACTATAAAGCCCAGTCAATAAAAAACGCCAGTCGCATCAGCCACTGGCGTTTTTTATGATAAAAATTTTGTTTTTATCTATTTATTAGTTTAATGATAAATTATAAAGAAACGGAAAAGGTCTCGCCCATATCTTCAGCAGTTTTGCCGTCTTGTACGGCTGCCGCTGCCATCTTAAACATATTCACCACTGTACTACCGCTAAGCCAGCATTCGGCACCATGAGGAACTACTTTAATCAATTGTACGTTTTCATCTTCTTTACCATGCTCAAAAAAGGCATTGTAAACTGGCGACCAAAGCTCATCCAATTTAGCTTTGTCTGTCGGTAATTCAGCGTTAGCACTAATAGAAACAAAGTTCTTTTCATCCTGAGTGGCATAAGTCAGCCCGATTCTTGCATCATCCTGAATATCTTTGACGACATCTGATTTTTTATCGCCGATAAACCAGATCTCTTTATTATCGAGATTGACCTCACTTGTGGTCATCGGCCACGCATGGATATCACCTTTTTTATTGCTGGTACTCATCATGGCAAATTTCACGTCTTTGATAACGCCTTGGATTTTATCGAGATGCTCTTGGTTACTCATGGTGGATATCCTTTTTCATTATCGTAAATAAATTTTGAATTTATAGTTGTTAAGGAAATAGTTGTTAGGAAAATAGTCTTAAGGGGTTAGTGTAGACAAACCGTTTATTTCATAAAAACTGGCTTTATAAAAACTAGCTGGTCAAGAACTGCTATCTAGAATAGCGATTTCTGCTGGGCTATTTATATAGGTTGCCCGTAAGGCGATGTGAGGGTTTGTAAGGATTATAAGCTTTAGGTAAAAATTGTGACGCTGGGCCGTCAGCCTTGCTGTTTTGATAGCAAATCGTCAGTATTTGCTCAATGCTTTAGCATAATATTACCGAAGCAATTGGCAATTTATCTTGGTTTTGTCCTGCTTATTACAGGGCTTCTTGTTATAATACGCGAACCATTTACTTAGCATGGCAGAGATGCCTGTTATTGCCTATATCCTATGGAATATGCCTTTATGATGACCATCGCCGGACAACCGTTTCTTACCGATTTTCAGACGCAGCAACTCATCAGTCAGTTTCAGCAAAAAACCGAGCTAAATGTCAGCCAAATTCATACCCAGCAAGTGTATGTGTTATCACGAGAACTCGAAGGTGATGAGCATAAAAAAGCGCTAGACTTACTTGCTGTCGACAGTGGCACTGTCCTTGAAGCCCCAAATAGCAATCAACTACAAGTTATCGTTGGTCCACGTTTTGGTACGATATCGCCATGGGCAAGTAAAGCGACCGATATTTTTAATAACTGTGAAATTGCCATTAATCGTGTTGAGCGTGTCATTGTTTATACGCTAACCGTCGATGGAAAAGCAGACGGCGAAGTGAATGCAACGCTACCTAAAGCCGCTGAGCAACTATTATTTGACCGTATGACGCAAAGCTTGGTTTATGATTTAGATAAGGTCAGTCATCTTTTTGACGATGAAAAGCCGGCATCACTGAATCATATCGATGTGATTGGACAAGGTCAGTCGGCGTTAGAATCAGCCAATAAAGAATTTGGCTTTGCGTTGTCGAGCGAAGATATCGACTATCTGATGAATGCTTACGTCAATGAACTCAAGCGTAATCCAACGGACGTTGAGCTGATGATGTTTGCACAGGCAAACTCAGAGCATTGCCGTCATAAAATATTTAACGCTGAGTGGACAGTTGATGGCGCGGTACAGCCAAAGTCACTGTTCCAAATGATTAAGAATACTTATAAAGCCAATCCTCAAGGCATTTTGTCTGCTTATAAAGACAACGCGGCAGTGATGGCAGGCTCTAAAGGAATGCGTTTTTACCCGCTTCCTGTTTCTAATACTGACGATGCCGCTGACGCCAACTCTGCTCATATTTACGATTTCCATCAAGAAGAAATCGATATCTTAATGAAGGTCGAAACCCATAACCATCCAACTGCTATCGCGCCTTATGCGGGTGCAGCGACAGGTGCGGGCGGTGAGATTCGTGATGAAGGCGCAACTGGTCGTGGCGGTAAGCCAAAAGCCGGTTTAACTGGTTTCCATGTGTCACATTTACATATCCCAGAAATGGTTGAGAAGTGGGAAACGTCAGGTCAGTTAAGTACGCAGGATTATGGTACGCCAGATCGTATGGCAACCAGTCTTGAAATTATGACTGAAGCACCATTAGGCTCAGCCAATTTCTCTAACGAGTTTGGTCGCCCGAACCTTTGCGGTTATTTCCGTAGTTTCCAATTGGATACGTCAGCGGCAAAAGATGGCAGCCAAATGCGCGGCTATCATAAGCCAATCATGCTTGCAGGTGGTTACGGTAATATCAAACGCAATCTGATTGAAAAAAATGCCATTCAACAAGGTGATTTATTAATCGTCCTTGGTGGCCCTGCGATGCAAATCGGTCTTGGTGGCGGTGCGGCATCTTCTGTCGATAGTGGTTCATTAGATGAAGGCTTGGACTTTGCATCAGTTCAGCGTGATAACGCTGAGATGGAACGTCGCTGTCAAGAAGTGATGGATCGCTGCTGGGCGCTAGCTGGTAATGACGTTGATGCAAGCAATAATGGTAAAGATGGCAACCCAATCGTCTCATTGCATGATGTTGGCGCAGGTGGTCTATCAAATGCGATGCCAGAATTGGTCAATGACCATGAGATGGGCGCGGTATTAAATCTACGTAAAATCCCATCGCTAGAAGCTGGCATGTCGCCAATGGCAATCTGGTCAAACGAAGCACAAGAGCGTTATGTGCTAGCGATTCGCCCTGAGAGCAAAGATCAATTCGATGCCATCTGTGCTCGTGAGCGCTGCCCGTATGCCATCTTGGGTGAAGCTACGGAAGTACGTCAACTGGTCGTTAATGACGAATTACTGCCTGAGCAACCAGTCGATATGCCGATGCAAGTATTGCTTGGCGGTACACCACAGATGAAGCGTAGTTTTGAGCGTCAAGAAATTACCTTGCCAGCTTTAGAGTTAGGCGAAGTCAATTTAGCTGAATCAATCAAAGATGTGCTACGTCATCCGACCGTTGCTAGCAAATCATTCTTGATTAGCATTGGTGACCGCTCTATCACGGGTATGGTTGTGCGTGATCAGTTCGTTGGTCGCTATCAAGTACCCGTTGCTGATTGCGCCGTTACGGCTTCAGGCTTGGTTGCCTTAGATGGTCAGCCAATGAGCGGTGAGGCGATGAGCGTTGGTGAACGTACGCCAGTAGCTCTGATTAATCCAAAAGCTTCTGCTCGTTTGGCAGTCGGTGAAGCCATTACTAATATCGCTGGCGCACGTATTACTCAGTTATCTGACATTACTATGTCAGCGAACTGGATGGCAGCGTGTGGCGATGATGCAGAAGATGCAGCATTGTTTGATGCCGTACATACTGTTGGCGAAGAATTATGTCCAGCATTAGGTATCGCCATTCCAGTTGGTAAAGACTCGCTATCAATGCGTGCCAACTGGACGGACGAAGACGAGAACGGCAGCACGGATAAATCAGTCGTTTCACCAATGAGCTTGGTTATTACTGCTTTTGCACCTGTTGTTGATGTGGCAAAAACCTTAACACCTGAGCTAATCAATGGTGATAGCGCGTTTTATCGTATTGATTTATCTAAAGGACAATTGCGTCTCGGCGGTTCAATCCTTGCGCAAACTCTAAGCCAATTAGGTAATGACTGCCCAGATTTAGCGCAGCCAAGCGACTTGGTCGACTTCTTTAACTTTATCCAAGCGGGTAACGCGCAAGGTGTTATCAGTGCCTATCACGATATCGGTGATGGTGGTTTATTAGCGACCATCGCTGAGATGCAATTCACCAGCCGTCAAGGTATCAAGCTGTCATTAACTGATGATAACTTACTCGGTCAACTGTTCAGTGAAGAGCTGGGCGCAGTCATTCAAGTATTACCAGAAAAAGTCGCGGCGCTAATGCAATTGGCAGAAGAGTTTAACGTTGCTGACATGCTGAGCCTCGTTGGTCAAAGCTCGGAAGAAGACAGCTTACTTATCCAAACGCCAACGCTCATGGGTGATGACACTTTACGCTTTAGCCGTACCGAATTACAGCAAGCGTGGACGCAGGTCAGCTATCAAATCGCGCGTCGCCGTGATAACCCTGCATGCGTACAGCAAGAGTATGACTTGATTGCTGATGCTAGCCATCAAGGTCTAATCGCTGCACCAAACTTTGATCTCAATCAAAAAGTTGAAGAACCATATTTAGCCAGTCGTGAGAATAAACCAAGAGTTGCTATCTTGCGTGAGCAAGGCGTCAACGGTCAGACGGAAATGGCAGCAGGCTTTACCCAAGCTGGCTTTGAAGCGGTCGATGTACACATGAGCGATCTACTGAGTGGTCGTATCAATCTACGTGACTTCGACGGTCTGGTCGCTTGTGGTGGCTTTAGTTATGGTGATGTACTGGGCGCTGGCTCTGGCTGGGCGAACTCTATCTTGTTCCATGACGAGCTACGCATGCAGTTTGTCCGCTTCTTTGCCCGTCCTGATACCTTCTCACTAGGTGTCTGTAACGGTTGTCAGATGATGGCTCAGTTAAAAGACCTCATCCCAGGTGCAGATAATTTCCCACGTTTCATCGCTAACCAATCGGCTCGTTTTGAAGCGCGTACGGTCAACGTAAAAATCGAGCGTACCAAGTCTATCCTGTTCAAAGGTATGCAAGACAGCATCTTGCCAATCGCTGTGGCGCATGGTGAAGGCTATGCCACGCTAGACAACACAGAGATTGACGGTATGGCTAAACACGGTCAGCTCGCCATGCGTTATGTCGATAGCCAAGGTCATCCAACTGAAACGTATCCGCTCAATCCAAACGGTTCTGTCGGTGGTGTCACGGGTCTGTGTAGCACTGACGGTCGCGTCACCATCATGATGCCGCACCCTGAGCGTACGCTACGTGCCTACAATCACAGCTGGAAACCAGAAGAGTGGGACGAGGACGGCGCGTGGATGCGTATGTTCCGTAATGCGCGGGCATGGATTCGTTAAGATACAGGCTAAGTTGTTTTAGGGTATTATTTTAGACAGCTGTTTTTTAAAATGAGAAGGTGGGCGCAAAACTCACCTTTTTTGTGTTTGGGATTTGAGTTTTAAGAAGTAGGCGGAGCTAATCCCGCCTTCCGCTTGTATCTGCCAGTCTGGGCGAGGCGGTGACACGAGTTGAGATGTTACTGTTACCTCGATACCACCTCAAACTCTAGCCACCGCAACTCGCCCAAACCGACAGGATACCGCTACAGTCGGGGCTAAACCGAGTCTCAAGGCAGCTATTTATAATTAGCTAAGTCTCAATCGGTAAGTTGGGTGAAATTTTTGGCATCCAACGATTTTTAATTATTAATGTAGTGTGTCTCTTTCTTCAAAACTAGTATTAAATACCATTTTATTTTTTTAATATTTGTAATTGTTTTTACTAAAAAAGTCATCCCATTTAGAGTTTCCTTTTGTTAGTCTGCTTATTAAACCTATTAAATCTTTATATTTTATTTCGATTTCAGATATAGATAAATTAGTATTTTTAGCTTTACTATTGACAAATTTGTATAGCGACTCGAAGTCATGAGATATTATTTCGTCTAACTCAAAATAAAAAGGGAATATTATTCCACTTTCCCCATAAAATGTATTTAGAGTATATGAATAGTGATCAGGTATTATTATTTCTAAATCCTTAAAATCACTAAATAATTGATAATCATCATAATTTTTCCTTATATATATTGTATCCTCTTCAGATAACTTATCAAACTCCTTTATTTCATTAACAAATTTGTAGTCTTCAGCGAGATATATTGGTTCTTGATTATCTATAATTGAGCTTGTGGTGATAGGAGAAAATATAGCAACATTATCATCATCTACCCATAGCGCATTTTTTATTTCTAAATTTTTAAGAGATTCTGGTTTAAAAAAAAGCAAAGTGTCTTTGTTATTATAGTTGTCTAATTTTCCAGAAAAGTTGATTTTATATATTAAAAAATTATTTTTAAGAAAATATTCTATAGCTCCTTTATAATATATATCGTTAATCTTATTAAAAGACTTTATGCTACTAAGTACTTTGTCACGTCCAAGTAATTCTATTATCACATTTGATGGTTCAGGGTTTCCTAATATGAATAAATCTTCCTTTATAATGTCACTAACATATGTATCATCATTAAACTTTAGTTTTTCTATATCTTTTTTATCTATATCCTTATCATTTACTTCGTTATTTATAATGCTGAAACCTAAATCTTTATCGTACTCGAAACCGTAGGTAATTTTTCTCATGTTATCTTGGGTTATATTCATTTTTTCAAATATTCTTTTTACCTCGACTATCAAGTCATCGAGTAGATCATAATTGTTCCAATCATTTCTAGAAATATTTAGAAATTCTTTAGCATTCCCGTAAATATCTATATAAACACTAGCATTTTTAAAAGAGTGAAGAAGATAAACGTTTTCCCTATAGATGGGTATCTCCTGTCCTCTAAAGGAATAAGCATATGCGTACCCAAAATCATTACTACATATAGTTTCTGGTACGTATATTTGTATAGCAAAACTATAGTTTTTATAATTGAACCATGCTATATCACTAGTAATTCTATAGTCTTCTTCTAATACATAAGACTGTTCCGATACCCGGATTGGTATATCTTTTTTGAGCAAAATATCTAGATTATTGATGACAATGTCAGGAATACTGTTAATAAAAATATTAGATATTGAGTTTTTTAGTTCCGTTAGCAAAGCGTTAGCTTCTTTAGAAATATTGGTGACAAGATCAGAAGAAAAACTTAGTTCAGTTTTAAGAAATAACTCTGTTCGAGTACCATATGGGATATATTTACTATTTTGGTCTAACTGACTAATAAAGCAATAGCCATTGTCTTTACTCAAAGGAGAGTTAAGTTTGACTTCAATAGATTCATTGCTAACTATACTTTTGGTTAAGAATCTCAAATGCTGATATTGTTCTGGGTTTTTTCTACTTAATAAAAATACGCTATGCATTCCTATACCGAAAGCTCCTGAAGGCTTCATCCATTGTGGCATACTATTAATAATTTTCTTTTTTTCAAGGTTTTTATCTGAACCTCCCATATATTGCATATATTTGAGATCTTTTAAGCTAATACCAATACCAGAATCCTCAATACAAAGTTTCCAAATATTTTCATAATTCTTCGTGGTTTCAATAAAATCTAGACTCACAATAATAGAGTAATTATCAAAAATTTCACGAACTTCGCTATCATAAGGATTACCTTGTTCTAGTGTGTTCCTCCTACTCTTATTATCTCTAGAGTCTATCCATACTCTCATTAATGTAGCGTCGATAGCATTTTGTATAAGTTCTCTTACAACATCATCTACACCATGATATAAATTGTTACCTTGCAATAAGTCAATTACATTCTTTTCATCTAACGCAAACTTCATAGGTTTGCCATCTAATAATACCTTTGAGTCATCCATCTCAACATCAAGTTTATTTATTGTTGGAAGTAGACCAAAGTCACGACTAGGCACGATGTTTTTCCATTGGGACATTTGGTTTTGAATTTCTTCTTTGATCCAGTCAAACCAATTGCGACATTCAATATATGCCATCTCAGTACTACAAATAGCTGTTACGCTTACCGTTTCATTATCTAGCTGAAATTCTCGAATGGCTTGGTGTTTATGTTTATGAGTTTCACTAAAAGACGGCATATTACCAACTTGTCTTGCCATAACAGGACAAAAGCGGTTGTCATCAATATCAAACAGATCACCTAAGCGTAGTAGGCATGCAACAAAACGAGGATGACAGTCCTCCGTACCCATACCTGTTTGGCGAAAAGGTAAGTCCTTCATGACGTAGTTAAAACTTTTACCATGAGATAAACAGATTTGAGCGAGATACCTATAAATACGGTTTGGGAGTAATTCAGTACGCGGAGAGCTAATATTGAGCTTTTCAAATGGCTTCAAAACAACGTCGTTTGAATTTTTAGCATGACCTTTGCGATACCATTCGGCAACCATCTGACGATATTTTTCAACGCCTTTATAAGGGTTATCATAATGAACAAGGGCAGCTTCCCAACCATCGTTATGCCACACTTTGGCAAACTCATGTAAGTCTTGAACATTGTTATTAGCAAGCTCCTCAACGTAATCTTTAAAATGCTCATTTTCAATGACATCTCGAACTTCATCAGCATTAAATAACATACCGATATCATGCCAATAAGCAGCTTCTAAGATTAACCATGTATCTGTTGCTGTCAGCTTGTCAATATTACTGCCAAGTAGACGTTCTATATTGACAAGTATTTGCTGAGAGTGTGATTCGTTATGACTACTAAAGTGTGGGTAATAACTACCCACATTTTCAAGCGACTTACCGACGAGCTTTTCATCAAATTCCCATTGCGACATTAATATTCTAGTATTGCTGTCTTCTTCGGTTTTCTTCTTTAGATGCTTTATTAACCCTGCGCTCATGGTAAGTCCTACTCGTCATGTATAATTAGTATTGTAGTGCTAAATTTTACAAACTTAATTCTACCTTAAACACATGAACAAAGGAGAAAGGATATTTCAATTAATTATCCTCTGACCCCTTCTGAGCCTCAGCAATTAACTCATGAATCTTTGCACTCTCCTTTAGTACACAAGCCTCATACGCAGAGAGCGGCTCGGCTTCCTGCTCTTTTTCTTGCTCCTGCCTCGCTTTTTCTTCTAGATATTTCTGAAGCTCGTCTTGATCATTTTTCTCGTTGTATTGTGAGTTGCTCATGGCTTATGTCTCCTAATATTTTTTATCACTTAATAAAAGTCATCACGACCAGCATACTTCTTATTGAGTGCCTTTAAAATAGCATAAGTTTCTAAATCCAGCTCGCCCGTTGGCTGCTGCGGACGGAAATGCAACTGAAAGGCATACACGACATTGCGACTGGCTTTATCCCACACGTCTGTGTCATTGATTTGATAACCGTAATCGCGAAACGCTTGCTTAATCTCAGGTATCGTTGCCGCTGCAAATGCGTCTTGATTCATAAAGAATTGCTTATCAAAGTCATCATACCAAGCGCCGATGCCGTAATCGAAATACAGTCGCTGCCAAGGGAACTTCGCACCGGGGTCAATCTTACGTGAGGGCGCTAGATCTGCATGACCGATGATATTCTTTGGTGAAATATCATATCTCGCTGTCAAATCTTGCACCAATTGCGCGACTTTTTTAATTTGCAATTCATCAAATTCAACATAATGCTTATAAGGATGATAGTCGAGCGCGCCGTTTTTTAAGGCATCTCGATATTCAGGCTTAATCCCTGCATTGACAATCTCGATGCCGATAGAAGTATCGTTGAGTATCGTTCTACCGGCGAAGCCGCCCGCGCCAGCATGCCAAGCACGTTCGCTTTCAGGCACTAAGCTATAAATTTTATTATCGTCACGATCTAAAATTAGATAGTGGGCGCTCACATTTCCAGTGGTCAATGTTTTTATAGATCTGGCATTATCTGAGACGGTATAGTGCAGGACGATGGATTTAATCCGCTCGCTTTTGCCAGTGGCTTGATAGGTTTCGCTATCAATAACGAAGGGTTCAGTATTCGCTATTTGGGTGTTATTAGTGGTCACGCAGCCAACTAAAGACAGCGTTAAGGCACATGCTAATGCTAAAAAGATATTTTTTGCCATGAAATGCTAACCCTTTTTAATCTTCTTTGCCAAAACCTTCTTCCAGCTCTCTTCCAAACACTCAATCGCAAGCCAAGGTTCAATAACTTCTGCTGCACATGTCTCTTTTGAGCTTGATAACTGCCACAGTTTCTCAAGTGTCGCAAAAGGATAGGGGCGTTCGATTAAATATACCGGTAAATCAGCGCTGATCATGCCATCACGAACGACTTGAAAATACCAACCAGCGATGCCTTGTTTGCTGACCCAAGACGCGATATTGGGTACTTTGGTAAATTGTCCGATTTGGTCATTGATTTTGTAGCATGGTCGTCGCGGCTGGACAATGCGTAACTGCACGCTGTCGCCCCTATCCCCATCAATGATTTCATCTTGACTATACTGAAAAACGTCACCAATACAAACCGTGGTTTCCGTCATTTCTGGCAAACCATTCACTGCTTCTGTAGTGAGGTTTTCACCCAATGTGCCAACACGCACCTTCAAGCTAAACTCTGCATTAATCTTGTCATAAGTCGCCGTCGCTAGTTGATGTACCGCTTTTAGTGGGCCACCATGATGACGTCTATCGGCTTGCTCATCAGTTGTGAGACCCATAAAGTTGACAGCGACGGGCGCTTTGATTGGTGCTTTATCGATGGCGCTCATTTCTTCACGGGTAAATGGCATGGCTTTGCCAGCGCGAACGCAGGTGAGGGTAGCGATATGGAGCGGCAAGGTTTGGTTAAAGTCAGCAGTATTTTTTTGGCTAGAAGATGCTATCGTTTTTGAGTTTATAGGTTGTATGTTCATAGGTTCTAAGCTCATAGGGTTTCCTAATCTATAGGGATTTATTAGGGGAGAGGTTATATCGATATTGGTATTAATAATGCGTATTATCTTAGCTTAATCATTCCTCTAATGGTAAGAATTCAGCCGTTTAAAATTTAACCGTATTTTGAATTTTATTAGCACAGTAAATTTTAGACAAAAAAAGACCAGAATAGATATCTGGTCTTTTTCTTAAGCAGCTTTGGCAATAAATAAGATTATTTATTTTTGTTGCGACGACCGGCTGTTTTCTTCTCACGCGGTACAGCAACCAGCTCAGCCAATTGTTCAGGCGATGACCATAGACCTTCTAGGTCATAGAACTCACGGGCTTGTGGAGTCATCATATGCACGACAACAGCGCCCAAATCAATCAATGTCCAGTCAGAATCGATACCGCCTTCGCGACCCAGTGGCATAAAGCCACCCAGTTTGGCTTCAGCGCCGACACTGTCAGCCATTGCACGTACATGGCGCTTTGAGGTACCGTCAGCGATGATGATACGCTCCATTACGTCTGTCAATGCTGCTACATCCATTACGGTGATGTTCTTAGCTTTCATATCGTCTAGCGCGGTTTGAACAAGGGTCAAACATTCTTGTAAACGTTCGTCAGTCATGGTGTTGGTCATAAATTTTAATCTCTTGAATCGTAAATATTAAAAATAAAATGGTAAATCGTCACAATGCATTCTCTAACGAGCCAGATAGGGGCAGACGTTTTTTGAGGAAAAATGATCAAAGTGGGCAAAATTAAAAGTATAAGGCGATTTTAACGGAATTGAGCAGCAGAATATAGCTGATGGGCGATAATATATTGATAAACAGCAGGATTTAGCCATTTAGCTAATGAATTGGGTGCAGTATTGCCTATGATATCATTTATTGGTTGTAAAGATGCAATTTGCATGTCAGTGCTGTGCGTTATATTTAATGATTGAGGTGCTTGCGGCAGTTGTTGATAAAGCTGCTGACGTATGTGTGTGCTTGATATTGCTGTCACAGGGCGTGGGTCGATATAAATATGACCTTGATGGCTATTTTTTACACAAAAGCTGTTTGTTAAAGATTGAGGGTTAGCGGCTAATAATTCAGTTATAGAATCGATGGTTAAAGGTTGTAGCAGTTTTGGAAGTTGGGATGTTAAAGAGTGGTGCAACTCAGTCTTAGAGACGTTTTTATCAATTTTGATATCAATATCTATATCGCTATCAAAATTTTCTTCACGGTCAAACACCCATAGACTGACATAATCAGTCAGTTGCAGCCCATTTTTCCAGTGTTCTAAACTACGCGCGCTGTCCATCCCCATGACAAATATCAGACTGTCATGCGGGTAGCGTGTGCGCAGTGTCTGCACACTATCGATAGTATAGACAGGCGGTGCTTGCCACAGCTCAAGCTCGTTAATGCATAAGGGCGACTCTTGCGTTGCCAGCTTTAGCATCGCCAGACGATGCTTAGGATCGGTGCTATCTTCTTTAAAAGGCGAGCGCGCATTGGGCAGCAACGATACATACAGTTCGCGCTGTTGCTGCTCAGCTATTGGTAATAAACACTGATAAACGGTCATCGCCATTTGCAAATGACCATTATGTACAGGATCAAATGAGCCACCCAAATAAGCACGGATGGCAGACTTAGTATTTTGGCTTTGATAACTGTTAGAAGTATTTGACATAAATGAGTGAGTAAAAACTGATGCAGATGGGCGTTGTAGTTGATTTATTTTAAATCGACTATAGCATGTGATTATTTACTTATCCCGATTATCGATTTTATTATATTTAATTATACTGTTTAAAAGCCATAGAAAAGCCGACCATCATTATGATAATCGGCTCAATAATACGTGTTTTGAACGAAGCTTTAGATGCTTAAATAACGTCGCTATGTGCTTGAATGGCAGTGAGGGCGATGGTATAGATAATATCATCGACCAAGGCACCACGTGACAAGTCATTGACTGGTTTATTTAAGCCTTGCAACATCGGTCCAACACTGACCACATTGGCGCTACGTTGTACTGCTTTATAGGTGGTGTTTCCCGTATTGAGGTCTGGGAAAATAAAGACGTTTGCTTGCCCAGCAACAGGCGAATCCGGCGCTTTTTGCTTGCCGACGCTCATGACAGAAGCCGCGTCATACTGTAGCGGTCCGTCGACTTTTAGATTCGGCGCACGTTCACGGACGATTTGGGTCGCACGGGTAACTTTTTCGACATCAGCGCCAGTGCCTGACGAGCCCGTAGAGTAGCTAATCATTGCCACTTTTGGATCGATGCCAAAGGCGGCAGCAGACTGCGCAGACTGAATGGCAATCTCAGCCAATTCTTCTGCATTTGGATCAGGATTAATGGCGCAGTCACCGTAGACAACCACTTGCTCAGGCAACAGCATAAAGAAGACTGACGATACAAGTGAGTACTCCGGTGCCGTTTTAATCAACTGAAACGCTGGGCGGACAGTATTCGCCGTGGTATGAATTGCCCCAGATACTAGACCATCAACTTCGTCCATCTGTAGCATGGTCGTACCTAAATAAACGGTATCTTGCAGATATTCAGCAGCCACTTCTGCGCTGGTTTTACCTTTGCGACGCTCGACTACAGCGGCGATATATTTGCTCATATCTAAGCTGTCAGGGTCGATTATTTCAAGCCCTTCAGGTAATACCAAGTCGCGGTTTTTGGCGACTTGTTCAACATCAGCCCGCTTAGCGAGTAGCACACAGTTGGCAATACCGCGGCTTTGACAGATACAAGCAGCTTCGACCGTACGCGGTTCAGAGCCTTCTGGGAGCACGATACGTTTTTTGGCGATTTGCGCTTTTTTGACCACTTGATGACGAAAAGCAGAAGGTGACAAGCGTGGCTCATGATTTTGGCTAAAATATGCTTTAATCCAGCTCAAATCTAAATGCGCCGCGACGTAACGAGCCACTTCTTCAGCACGTTCGGTGTCATCACTTGGAATCTCAGCACTCATGTGTAATAGGCTTTGTACCGTCTCAAAGCTGTCATCTTCGACACTCATCACAGGAATACCAGTTTTGAGTGCAGATTGCCAAAGCTCAGCAACGGTTGGACTAGGGACAACGCCGCCAGTCAATACCAATCCTGCTAGCGGAATACCATTGATACAGGCAAGACCCGCCGCCAATAATAAATCGTCACGGTCGCCCGGCACCACGATAAGCGTACCACGTTTGAACACTTCATCAACACGTGCAACTGAGCGTGCAGTCAAGCTAATGCGATTGATACGGCGCGATTTTGCCTCACCAACGTTGAGCCAAGTACCATCAAGTTCAGCAGCGATATCCCACGTACGCGGCACGGATAATGAGTCACTAAATGGTACGACACCAATTAAGCGGAATTGTTCAGTATTAAAGTGCGGCGATAATCGTTGTACTTCTTGGATAAAGCCGCTATCCAAGCTCACAATCGCTTCACCAGGGGCAACGATTTGATTTTCTAAGGTGCTTTGCGTATCCGGCAAGTCATGCATCCGCATCAAGATACAGCCAAGCGTACGATCACTTGCCATACCACCAAATTCACGCGCATGGACATCAAGCTTATCGGCTAAATAGGCAGGTTTACTGGTATCAGCGGTGCTAACAAAGATGATTCGGGCATCGAGTGCATGAGCAATCGCACGGTTGATCTGTGAGGCATAAGAAGTTTCAGTCGTCGGTACTAAGCCTTCGCAAATCACCACATCGTAATCATCACCAAGAGTATGGTAGTTAACAACCACTTCTTCCATTAAGTCATCAAGATTGTCATCACCAATCATACGCTCAACATGTTGACGGCTGATCGATTTAGGTGGCTTTAGTCCAAATGCATGCATGGCTAATGCGCTTGAGCTGTCTAGACTGTTTTGCTTATCCAGCGTATCGTCTTGTAAAAACGGCTTCATAAAACCCGCTTTGATACCGTTATAATCGAAAGCACGAATCAAGCCTAACGCCGCTGACGTCACACCGATACCGCGGCTAATGGGCACAAGTAAAATAGTTTGCATAATGTATCCTACTGTTTATTATATTTTTAGAGAGATTGTCATCCTTGAGCGGATAAGAATCAACTTGTGATTCTTATCGCAGGCATATGAGTCTTATTGTAGACCTAGTTTTATTTTAGACCCAAGGCTGCACGAGTTTCTTGAGCGATACGGCATTCTTCATCAGTTGGGACAACCCACAGCTCAATACTGCTATCGTCAGCATGGAAACTGCCTTCATTGCCACCGACCAAGCCAGCGTTCTTATCGGCATTTACTTTGATGCCAAAATGACGCATGACTTCTAAAATACGCATCCGCGTAGTCACAGAGTTTTCGCCGATACCACCAGTAAAGACAATACCAGTAAAATCAGGGAGCGCGCAGCTTAAGCTGGCAAGGTATTTACCAACACGATAGCAGAACATCTCGATAGCCAGCTTCGCGTCTTCATGACCTTCATTAGCCGCTTGCTCAATGGTACGCAAGTCATTCGATAAGCCTGAAATACCAAGTAAACCACTTTCACTATTGAGCATTTTATCGATTTCTTCTAAGCTCATACCAAGTTGGCGCTTGAGATGAATATGTAAGCTTGGGTCAACATCACCACTACGCGTACCCATCATAAGACCTTCAAGCGGGGTCAGACCCATACTGGTATCAAGGCTTTTGCCGTCGTAGACAGCCGTTGCTGAACAGCCGTTGCCCAAATGCGCAGTTAACCAACCATGTGGTCCTGTTGCGCTAGTAATGTGGCTGGCGCGTTCTGATACATAAGCATGCGAGGTACCATGGAAGCCATAACGACGGATTTTGTGTTCTGAATAGAGTGCCTTTGGTAGCGGATAGCGGAAAGCAACGGGTGGCATGGTCTGGTGGAAGGCAGTATCAAATACCACCACTTGCGGAATATCAGGATAGATTGCTTGTACAGCTTCGATACCTAGTGCGTTTGCCGGATTGTGTAATGGGGCGAGGACTTTTAGACGTTTGACTTCTGCTAACACATGCGCATCGACACGCACCGCTTCTGAGTACTCACGACCGCCATGTACCACTCGATGCCCAACAGCAATAAAGTGATACTGCTCAAGTAGCTCAAGGATTTTTTGTAAGGCAAGTTCATGACGACCACCAGCGATTGCAATTTCTAACTTTTCACCATTTAATGTGGTGTGTTTAATACGGGCAGTATCGAGACCTAAGTTTTCGGCAAGACCTGTGATACGAGTACCTTCATCCTCACTAATTAAGGCGTATTTGATTGAAGAGGAGCCGCAGTTCAATACTAAAGTAGGATTGGTCAGGGTCGATGCTTCAGAATGTTTGTCATCAAAAGTGGTGCTTACGCCAGCGCTCATACTCTATCCTTAGATTGTCTTTTATAAAAGGTGCCGCATCTTGACGATCACCTGTTGAATAAACGAAAACCAGCGATATTGGTGCTGGGATAGGTTGCACGGTTTGGAAACATAAACCATCATCGCGCTGATCTTCGTTATACTTGAGCCATCACTATGTCTAACATAGGTTCAATGTAAAGCAAACGCCTGCTAGCGTTGCCTTATAGCTACAAGGGTTGACTATAATGTATCATATTTTGGCAGTGACACCACGATAACTCTAAGGCTTTGATCAGCCAGTCCTTGATTGATGGTTACAGGTGTACACCGAAGACAGTAAGGGCTTATTAGATAAAATAAGTAAAAATTTGCCTTTATAAAAATTGTAAGTAAGTTTGTCTAGCTTTAGATCAATAACATTGTTTTATATTTATATTGGATTCTCTATCACTACATTTCAGCAAATTTACTACGCAAACATATTCTATAGGCGCACAGCTTTATAGAATAATGCTATGATTAAAAAATCTTCCTATTTTCCCTATTGCAGCCTTGGTTGTTTTCGCTGATAGTGATTTTTATCGCGTACACCGTTGCAAGATTACAGGTTATCTATCCTATGTTTACGACACGATATACCTCAAAACCCAAGCACTCTCAGACAGTGGGCAGCGCCACTCGCTATAGTATGTATAACATCATGCTTGGTACGTCGATCACGATAGCTTCAGCGGCCTTGTTGGTTGGCTGCGGACAAAAAGGCGATTTATACCTTGTAGACGCTGGTAGCAAAGCAGTGCGAGATAGCACGGCAATATTAGATAGTGGTAGTAATCCACAAGATACTGCCTTTGCTAAGATTGACAGCGACCAACAAAATACAGAGAATTTTCAGCTGCCTGAACCGAGTAACGATCCTAACGATTACTAATAAGTAATCATGAATTATTAAAATGTAAATGTTCAAACGATTTTTGAGCAAGCCCAATACTTTATTGTTACCTTGATTATATTAGAGATATTTATATGAGTCAGTCAGTCACGACCCAAACTGAGCAAGGCCTGTACATCAATCCTGAAGCCTTAACCGCCCATTTACCCGCGCTAGATTATCGCGACGGTGCACTGTATATGGAACAGGTCAGTATTGATGAAGTGGTTAAACACTATGGTACGCCTTGTTATGTATACTCAAAGCAAGCCATTTTGGATGTCTATCAAGCGTATACCGATAGCTTTGCTAGCTTAACTCACCAGATTTGTTATGCGGTAAAAGCAAACTCTAACCTTGCGGTACTTGGCGTATTGGCGCAAGCAGGGGCAGGGTTTGATATCGTCTCACGTGGCGAGCTTATGCGGGTATTGGCGGCAGGGGGCGAAGCTGCACGTGTGGTATTCTCAGGCGTCGGCAAAACCTATAACGATATTGAATATGCGCTTAACCAAGGTATTGGTTGCTTTAATGTTGAGTCGATTAGTGAGCTGACTCTAATCAATAAAGTCGCCGCGCAGCTGGATAAATCAGCGCCGATATCACTACGTGTCAATCCTGATGTGGATGCAAAAACCCATCCGTATATTTCAACAGGTCTCAAAGACAATAAATTCGGTGTCGCTCACGAGGATGCGCTGGTCGTTTATCAACAAGCCGCCAAATTGTCTCATATCGATATCGTCGGTATTGACTGTCATATCGGCTCGCAGTTGACTGAAGTTGCGCCATTCGTTGCGGCATTGGACAAAGTAATTGAGCTGGTGCATAGCTTACGTAAAGCAGGTATTGAGCTGCGTCATATCGACTTGGGTGGTGGTCTGGGTGTGCGTTATATTGATGAGACGCCTGTGTCTATTGATGAATTTGCCAATGCGTTATTACCAAAACTTAGTGAGCTTGGCTTGACCGTATTCTTTGAGCCGGGTCGTAGTATCGTGGCAAATGCTGGGGTGTTATTGACCAAGGTTGACGTGCTCAAACCAACTGAGCATAAGAATTTTGCCATTGTTGACGCGGCAATGAACGACTTAATTCGCCCTGCTTTATATCAAGCAGAAATGGCAGTAATTCCAAACGTTTTGCCTAGTAATGGTATTAATACAGAAAGTACTGAGCCATGGGATATCGTTGGCGCTATCTGTGAAACGGGTGATTTCTTAGCAAAAGATCGTTTGTTGTCGCTCTCAACAGGCGATATTCTCGCAATCACAGGTGCTGGTGCTTATGGCTTTACTATGAGTAGCAACTATAATTCACGCCCGCGAGCTAGTGAAGTCATGGTAGCTGATGATCGCCACCAGCTGATTCGCAAACGCGAAACCGTTGAAGCGCTATATGCAGACGAAGTATTGTGGCATGGTTAATGGTTAATGGTTAATGGTTAATGGTTAATGGTTAATGGTTAATGGTTAATGGTTAATGGTTAAGCAGCATAAAGTATCTCAAAAATCTAACCCATTATCATGATGATTGTGGGTTTTTTTATGGCAAATTATGATCAAACACCTGAATAATAAGTGTGGAATATAACTTGGCATTTGATAACGGTGATAGTTATGATTGTAACTGACAGCGTGCTAATATAAGACATACATAAAAATAGGATAGGATATCAGGGATATGCTAATAGAATTTACTAAGATGCATGGGTTGGGCAATGACTTTATGGTCATCGATTTGGTGACTCAGCGTTTGGACTTGACCAAGGATTTGGTGCAGTTACTGGGTGATCGTCATTTAGGTATTGGTTTTGATCAGTTGCTCGTCGTTGAGCCGCCAATGCGCCCCGACGTCGATTTTAGTTACCGTATTTTTAATACTGATGGGTCAGAGGTTGAGCAATGCGGTAATGGCGCCCGCTGTTTTGCTCGTTTTGTGCAAGCACGCAAGTTATCCTTTAAACAGCGTCTCCGTGTTGAGACGGCAAGCGGCATTATTTCGCTGACGACCGATCGTTATGGCTGGGTAGAAGTTGATATGGGCAAGCCCAAGTTTGAGCCAAGTGAGATTCCATTTACCCCAAGAGCCATCACCAAAATCCAAAATGCTTATCATCTGGACGTAAATGGTACGCCGGTGCAGCTTTATGTTGCCAATATGGGTAATCCGCATGCGGTGATAAAAGTTGACGATGTGCTTGATGCTGACGTTGAAACCTTGGGTAAAGCCATCGAATCGCATCCAGCATTTCCAGAACGTGTCAATGTCGGTTTTATGCAAATAATGAATCAGCGTCATATTCGTCTGCGAGTGTATGAGCGCGGTGTCGGTGAGACGCAAGCCTGTGGTACGGGCGCTTGTGCAGCCGTTGCCATTGGGATACGCGAAGGCTGGCTTGACGAAGGCGAAGATGTGCGTGCTCAGCTCTATGGCGGCAGCATGGTAATTAAATGGCAGCCGGGCTATTCGGTCATGATGACCGGACCAACCGCATTTGTGTATGAAGGTGTCTTTAGTCCAGATGGCTTGATGGCACAAGCCGGTATCAAGCCCAATCCAGAAAGTTAATAGTAAAACATAAATGACAGTTATTTTTACTGGATAAGTAATAGGGTTGTTTTCAATATGGTGATGTCTTATAAAAAATCTCAAGTGACAGACGCACGATCTGATAAACAATCCGTTTCACCGTCATGGCTATCAGCAGAATTGGCAATCACCATAGAAGCGGATGCCGCGTTAAGTGAATTATTAGCCCCTGTGCATCGTTGGCTAAATGTCTTATCTGTGCGCAATCACTCGCCGCATACATTGACGGCCTATTTTGCAGGCTTGAATCAACTGGCGTTATTCCTGCGAGGTAAATGCCTGACATGGACGCGTTGTGATAAGCGCCAATTAGCCCAGCATATCAGCCAACGCCTTGATGAAGACAAGCTAGCCCTTGCCAGCGTTCAGCAAGAGTTATCAGCTATTCGTCATTTTTATGGCTGGCTGATAGAAGAGGATTTGGCACGTATCAATCCAACTACAGGGTATCAGCTCAAGCGCAGCCCTAGACCCTTACCCTCTATCGCTGATGTGGATTTATTGACGCAATTGCTCGACCAAGAAATCCCTGATACACCTGAACAAGCACGCTTGTGGCTACGTGATAAGGCGATGTTTGAATTGCTTTACAGCAGTGGTCTACGTGTCGGTGAGCTAGTCGCGTTAGATATAGCAGATGTAGACTTGGCTGATTTGCGGGTACGTGTGACCGGCAAAGGTAATAAGACACGCCTAGTACCTTTAGGAATAAAAGCGGCTGACGCCATTCGTCGTTATTTACCGCACCGCAATCTGTGGGTAGAGCAGATGGACAGTGCATTATTTATTAGTGAAAAACTGGGTACGCGTTTATCAACAAGGGCTGTGCAGCAGCGTCTCAAAGTTGCTGCTACTCGTGCTGGTATTGCTCAAAACATGTATCCGCATCTATTGCGCCATTGCTTTGCATCACATATGTTATCAGGGAGTGGCGACTTGCGCGCTGTCCAAGAGATGCTTGGGCATAGCGATATCAGTACCACGCAAATTTATACCCATGTCGATTTTGCTAAATTGACCCAAGTCTATGACCGCGCCCATCCCCGAGCCACTCACGCATCCAAAGACAGCGATTCAACCCTTTAATTCTAAAAGTGTCTTTCATCGCAAATTGCTTTGATTAAAAAAACCTTTTATCAAGACGCTTTTATAAAAATTATTTTATGCCAAACGATGACAATCAAAGATAGGCATCCTTTGTCGTCCCTGATTTTGCGCTTGTCTATCTAACGTCGCTAAGACCAAAGCATAATTTTTATGGTCTTTATTCAAAGATGGGTTCAATTCACTATCATTGTAGCTGCTCATTACAGTTCCATCATAAGCGCTAATCGTTGTATGTCCCCACGTCTGACGTGTATGACCGTCTTTGTACGCATGCTCACCGCCTTGTGCTGCTCCAATTACCATACATTGACTGTCTAAAGCTCGCGCTTGCAGTAAGAGCGACCAATGGGCTTGTCCGGTTAGATACGTAAAAGCAGAGGGCGCACTTAATAGTTCTGCGCCTGCTTGCCGCAGACGCTGCGCCAATGCAGGAAAGCGTAGATCAAAGCAAACCATCATACCGAGCTGATAAACGGCACCCTCTATATCTAGTGCTGTCACGACCGTCTGCGTACCTGGCTCAAACGTCGCCGCTTCGTTATAACTGCCTTGTTTGTCCGCGACAGTCGCAGTGAATAAGTGAATCTTGTCATAGCGTGCCACTTGTGTACCATCCGGCGCAAACAATAGGCTTACTTGGCGCAATCTACTGTCAGGCACAATCATACCGTCAGGGCGATACGGGCAGGGCAGAGAGCCCGCTAGCACGTATATACCATACGTACGTGCATACTCTGCTATCGTCTCTGACAGCGCATCGAACTGCTCTGCAGTAGCAAACTGTCTACCCATGCTACAGCAGTTTTCTGGTAGTACGACAAGCTGCGCGCCTTGTGCACGAGCATCTATAATAGCGGATTTTATATCTGACAGATTGTCTTCAATGCTTTGCTGACTATTCATTTGGATGGCAGCAACGGTCAGCTGTATGTTATTTATATGTTCATTCATAGCAGGCTTCTCAATATTGTTAATGTTATATCTCTTTTATAAGACGTTTTCAGGTTTGTCATTATTAATGGTTTATTTGAACCTTACTCCGCAAATCATTCTATGCAACTATGCACAGGTATAAATTTTTATTAAAGTATTCTTTAGAAGCTACCAGAATGCTACGGACAGAGGTTTGTCATTCACTTATCTGGCAAGGGCATAAATTATCATAGCAAAATTGTCGCAAAAAATGCTATCGTCATGTCCTGTTAAGGGTAAACCGCTCAATAATCAGCATTACAAAGACAATATTACCAAGACTGGAGTGTAATAAACTGCCCATGAGTATGTCGTTCGGATTGGCGACCACGCTAAGCACCTCACAAAAACTGACCCCGCAAATGCAGCAAGCTATTAAATTGCTGCAGCTCTCTAGTCTTGAGCTTGCGCAGGAGGTTCAAGCGAAGCTGGACAGTAATCCATTACTAGAACGCATCGAAAACGATGAAGATGAGTACGAAAGTATGGATAAAGACGTATTAGATGAGTTTGGCGAGCCACTAACGTTAGACAGTTGGAATCAGAGTACTGCTTCTGATACGTTTTCTATATCTCCTTCATCAAATAATGAAGAGGGTTTTGACTATGATGACAGTACTAGCGATAGCTTTACTAATGATAGTCTAGATAAATTGCAGCAAGACGGTTTTGATACGGATGCCATTGACAGTCATACGATTGAAGACTTTGAAGGCTCAAACTATGATAGTCCTAATGCAGATTATGACGGTTTTAACACCGCCAGTACTGGTTCAGGCAGCATATCAGCGCGTCCAGATTCTGAGGACTTTGATCGCTATGAGGGCAGTACCAATGCGACGATTCAAGACCATGTGCGTTGGCAGCTGAATTTTAAACGTCTCTCAGAGACAGATACTCTTATCGCTGAGTATTTGATGGATTCTATGGACGACATGGGTTTTGTACGGCTCGATATAGAAGAGTTGCTACAGAGCTTTGATACCATTGCGAGCTTTTATCAGTGGGATGAGCGCGTTGAGCAGGATGAAGTAATGGCAGTACTGCGCATGATTCAATCCTGTGATCCGCTTGGGGTTGGCGCACGAAATCTAAGTGAATGCTTAGCGATTCAGCTATCTAAGCTCGACACTGATACGCCTTATCTAAAACAAGCCCAAGCGCTCTTATCTGCCAGTGAGTATCTGGTCAGTAATAATATTAAAGCCTTAACTGAGCGCACAGGACTTGCGGCACAGGAGATTACCCCTGCGCTTACGCTGTTGCGTACTTTAAATCCTTCACCAGGATCGCTATTTCAAAGCCGCCAACCGGATTATACTCAGTCGCCCGACAGCTATGATATCCCTGATGTATTGGTGACGCCTATCCGTCGCCATGATGCTCATCAAAACACCACCATATCTACTCAAGAAGATGGCTGGCAGGTACGTCTAAACCCTGAAACCTTGCCAAAACTACGAGTCAACCAAGAATATGCCAACCTTGTTAAGCGCGGCGATAATAGCCCTGATAATCAATATCTGCGTGAAAATCTCACCGATGCGCGCTTGTTTATTCGCAGTATCGAAGAGCGTAATCAGAACCTGTTAAAGGTGGCCACTAGCATCGTGCGCTACCAGCAATCTTTTTTGCAGTATGGCGCCACTGCTATGCAACCGCTTATTTTAAAGGTGATTGCAGACGAAGTCGATTTACATGAATCAACGGTCTCGCGCCTGACCACTAGCAAAACCATTTTGACACCGCAAGGACTGTTTTCGCTCAAACATTTCTTTTCATCACATGTTAGCAGCAGCGATGGTGATATCTCATCAACTGCTATCAGCGCGATGATTAAGCAGCTTATCGCTGATGAAGAGCCCAAAAAGCCATTGTCTGATAGTAAGATAAAAGATTATTTGTTGGCAGAAGGTATCGATATTGCCAGGAGAACAGTCGCCAAATATCGTGAAGCAATGAATATTGGCTCATCTACACAGCGCAAACAAAAATATTAATGGTCTGAATTCAATAAGTTATCTAAAGAGTCGATCAATAATCAAAATATTTTGTAGATAATATAAAAAATAAAATTTTTTGATTATATAGAAACATTAAAGAAACAACCGATTTTATTACATTTACTTACAATATAAAGCCTTGCTACTAGCAGGTTTTCATGACAAATTAGAGTCATACCAACAACAAAATCAAAGTGTCGATTTAGCAAATTTATGTAGTCAGTCATTAGGGATGAGATAAAAAAGACGATAAAAGGATATGTCGATATTTTATTAAAAGCACTGCTATTAAAGGCGTTGAGGATAAAGATACAAGATTATTTTGTGGTAAGGCAGGATGACAAGAGCAGCGATGCGACCTCATCTGTTGATTGTAAGTACTAATAAGAGGACAATAATATGAATGTTTCTATCAGTGGTCACCATATCAGTATTACCGATGCCATGGACACCGCAGTTCGCGAAAAACTTGAAAAAGTCGAGCGTCACTTCGATCAGATTCAAAGTATTCAAGTGATTCTATCGCTAGATAACAGCGGTGCTAAAAAGAGCCATAAGGCTGAAGCTATCATGCGAGTCTCGGGTAAAGAGATGTTTGTCCAAGCTCTTGATGATGATATGTATAAAGCCATAAATGAGATGGCAGACAAACTTGATAGACAAGTACGCAAGTATAAAACAAAAATGGAGAGCAAAAAAACACAGGGTGCAGGGCGTGATGCACGTTATGAAGATTTGATGACGGCTGAAGCTGAGCCTGCAGTTTAGTGATAGCTTGTTGTGTCATAAAACTTTAATCATTATTAGCCAATAAATAAATGCGTAAATAGCACTGTTATTAAATTAAACAGTATTCCTCAGTAAATTGAATACATGACATGCTCAAAAATGAGTAATTCAGCAAGCCTAAGACGCTAAGTAAAAAAAGACCTCAAACGCATAATCGTTGAGGTCTTTTTTATAATAAATTTAAAAAGGAAAGTGTTATATACGTTAGGTTTTACAGTGTAATTTCCTAAAATGCTATGTATCAAAAACGACTATCTATTCCAATGGTTAAAAACCTTAGCCACCGCCTACAGCCTGTACTACTTCAATAGCCATGCCTTCAACGATATGTAGCTTATCAAGCTCACTTTTAGGAATCAGTTCACCATCGACTTCCACCGCATAACGACCGTTACTAAGCCCAAGCTCATTGACAACCAATTGTACCGTTTGATGAGTCGTCTGTAACTTCTTACCATTAACACTAATATTGCTCATAAATCGTACTCCCTAATAATCCAAAATTCCTATTTAGCCTTACTATTTTCACTACTACCAACACTAACGTAGCTAAATAAAATAAGATTATTTCTTACTAAAATCAATCAATCAGCTATTTGTTAAGCGTGCTGAAGATAGCGCAAGCCATAACCAACCTACAATCATCAGCACACCGCCAATAGGCGTAATGGCACCGAACCAACGTGGCGCACCAAGTGTCATGGCGTATAAACTACCCGCAAAAATAATGACACCAATTTGTAATAACCATGCGGCGGTTTGGGTTGCATAGTTTAAGCGAATAAGGATACCAACAAGTAATAATCCAAGTGAATGGACGAACCAATATAGGGTTGCCGTCTGCCACCATTCTAGCTGTTGAGTGCTGACCATAGCTTTGAGACCATGCGCGCCAAACGCGCCTAAAGCAACGGCGATGGCCATATTGATCGCCGCGATACTTATCCAATTGAACATGGTTGTACTCGTATTGTTGAATAAATGCTTACTAGGCAAAGACAGTTGTCTTATCTATAGGCAACTTATTGAATATCATCAGGTAAAATCACACTGTCGATGGTCATCGCTTCACGGATTTTATCCATGGCATTTTTCTCGATTTGGCGTACGCGCTCAGCAGAGATAGAGTAGACCGCTGCCAACTCATGCAAGGTTGATTTTTGCTCAGATAACCAGCGCTGCTCGACAATATCACGCGAGCGATCATCCAAGGTTTCCATTGCAGCAATCAGAGCTGATGAATTATTTTCTTCCCAGTCAGATTCTTCGACGATTTCGGCAGGGTCAATGCCATCCTCTAAAAATAGCTGTGGCGCATAACGTCCATCGTCATCGTCACTTGATTGCGCCTCAAATGACGCATCATAAGAGGTCAGGCGCGACTCCATCTCAAGCACTTGCTTACGAGTAACGTTTAAGTCATTGGCAATCGCATCGGCTTCTTCAAGGGTCAACTGATTGTTGGTCTTTTTTAAACTGCGTAAGTTAAAGAACAGCTTACGATGCGCCTTGGTTGTGGCAACTTTTACAATACGCCAGTTACGGATGACAAATTCATGAATCTCTGCTTTAATCCAATGCACTGCAAATGATACTAGACGTACGCCTTTGTTAGGATCAAAACGTTTTACCGCCTTCATAAGTCCCAAATTACCTTCTTGGATCAAATCTGCTTGCGGTAACCCATAGCCTGAATAGCTGCGGGCAATATGAATGACAAAACGCAAATGCGACATGACCAGTAAACGCGCCGCTTCTACATCGCCTTCATCATAATAGCGATGGGCAAGCTCTTGCTCTTGCGTCGGAGTCAAGATAGGGATTTGGTGCACGGTATTAATATAAGCACCCAAATTCACCCCAGGTGCGGACAAATGCGTCGGCATGGCAGGTACCAAATCACGGGTACTGGTATCGACAAGCGCGCTGGCATCATAAGGCGGACGCTCAGCTGCCGCTTTCAGTGCTGCATCGCGCGCTTCGTTTATTTCAGGAACAGCGCTGTCTTTTTTACGGTTATTTGCAGCGTTAGTAGTGGTATTAGCCATATTCTTGACCTTGGTTAAATAGATAAGCAAACAGTCAGATAAAAATCTTTATAGTTGTAATTGTAAAGGATAGCGACGCTTAGTTGCTATCAGTTTTGGTAATGATAAAGTGATATATTGTATCAACAGAATATTTAGATTGGCTGGCGCTAAATTCTTCACTGTCTGATACGGTGGCTTGATTAATACTAAGCAATAGCGAGTTCATGGCTTTTGTTTGTAAGCTTTGCTGACAAAAAGCCATAATGTCAGCTTGAGAATTTGGGTCAGTTGCCACAACGTACAATGACTCTCCAGAGACGACACTGCGTAAAGCGACCTTAGTTTTTAACAGTGGCATCGGGCAGGCAAGTCCGCGACCATCGACCATATCTTTGATAACAAGTACTGGTTTACTCATATCTGTTTTATCATTTAAGTTGATGTCATCTGTTGGTAATAAGTCTAGGAGCTGCCTGATTGACTGCTGCTCGCTCTTAGACACAGTCTCTCCCAGACATATTGGATAAGAGGCTCGTACCATGATGGATGGACTATCAGCAGACATAAAATAAACCTTTAACGTGGCTAATATTAAACCTTGTGTTTCAGTCTAATGCTTAGCATTGCAATACTTATGGATAATATTATTTTAATACAATATGGCGATTGTGCTGAGACGCCGACGGTTTTATAAGCAACCATTATAGCAAATTGCCTGTATTCAATTGCAGTTGAATATAGTCATCATCGCGTTTGATCAATCAGAACAACTGAGTAGTATTGATCTTCATATTTTTATATTAGACTTATCTAATAGGTTCACATAACCATGTTGCGCAATAGTGACGCTCTGCGGAGTTATTAGTAGCGACAAGCAGACGGCAATTGACGTTCAATAGACAAGCTCGTATAGTCAAAGCACGTTATGATTATGCATATAGGGTACGCACTTGGATTATTCTAAAAGACAATCAATGCTTGATAAGCCGCTAATAAATGCACGGAATAAACGTGCTATCACTTACTATGCAAGCATACAGACAGGGTTATTTTCTAAGCAGGTAAACCATCATCTGTCGCGATCACTTGCGATAAAATTAGCACTGTCAACGATGCTATTGGCCTGTACAAGCGCCGCCTCTAGCAAAAGCCAAGCGGTACCATTGAGCTATGATTCATGGCAAACCACTAACACAGAAGAGCTAAGTTTGCCCAGTTTACGCGGGCAAGGGCTGAGCTTTGATGAGCAATATCAAAATAAATTGCTTGGTGAATGGTCATTAAGAAACATCAATGGTCGTGTAAAGATGGAGCATGACCCTTGGATTCAAGAAACGGTCAAAGAACTAACATGGCGGCTCAATGCCCAAGCGCGCCAGCAAGCACCGCTTGGTTTGGTCATTATCGACAATCCAAGTATCAATGCGTTTGCGGCTCCAGGCGGCGTAATTGGTCTTAATACCGGCACTATATTGGCTGCAAACAGCATGGATGAGCTGGCAAGCGTTGTGGCTCATGAGGTTGCGCACATCAGTCAGCGCCATTATGAAAGCGGCGCTGATGAGCGTAAAAAAGCCTTGCTGATGCAAATAGGTGGCATGCTCGCCGCGATTGCTGCATCGACCGTCGATGGTGATGCGGCAGCAGCAGTCATGATGGGTAGCCAAACCGCCACTATGAATAGTAGTATGGCGTTTAGTCGTAATAATGAACGTGATGCTGATCGGGTCGGTATGCAAATCATGAACCAAGCTGGCTATGACCCACGGGCGATGCCGCGCTTCTTTGCGACCATGAATCAAAAAAGTCAGATGAATCAAACCGCCAATCAGTTTTTGCCAAGCTTTATCCGCTCTCATCCACTGAGCAATGAGCGCTTGAGCGAATCTCAAAGCCGCGCGCAGCGTTATAATACGCTGCCGTTAAATCAACAGCAGCGCCATCAAGCTTTGTTTGATTTGCTGTATTGGCGGGTACAAAGTACAGGCAAGCATGCTTCAGAGACTGCATTAACGACTGCGGCAAAGAACAGCGTCGGGGCAAAGCTTGCGCTGATGCACTGGTATGGCGAGCAGCAGCGCTTTAAAGAAGCCGACAATTTATTTGTCGAGCTGTCGGCATTGCCGATAGCAAAGCGCCAAGTACTCGAGCCATTATTGTCCATTACCCAAAGCCAGATTTTGACTGAACAAAATAAATGGCAACAAGCTGCTGAAATTCTAGAGAGTCAGCAGCGGCTCTATCCTGAGCGCCGTGACTTACGACTTTATCTGGCAGAAGCCTTGACCAATAGTAATCAGCAAACCAAAGCCCAAGCCTTACTCAAGCCGTTAACCGAGCAGCAACCAAGTGATCGCTATGCGTGGCAAAGTTTGCAATTGGCCAATGAAAAATTGGCAAAGACCACCAATTCTGCACCGCTAAAAAGTATTGCTACTATTAATGCACTACGCTACCGCAGTCATGACCAACTATGGAGTGGAAGCTACGAGCGCGCGCTGACTTCTTTAACGCAAGCCAAAAAATTGACAGAAAATTTGCAAAATACAGCTCAAGCCAATAGCGCTCGTCCACTACTTGCTAATATCAATGCCGAAATCAAAGCCGTAAAAACCGCCAAAGACTTTAAGCCTTAGGCGGTTCTTTGATAACTAACTGCTATAAAGCGCTATATAGAAAAAGCGTTGATTTTATCAATATGCTGTAGCGATTAACCTTGTAGCGCGTCTTTGACCAGCTTTGAGATTAAGGCAGGATCAGCACGACCCGCGGTTTTCGTTTTTAATATACCCATCACGCTACCCATATCACGCATTGACGTTGCGCCTTGCTCAGCGATTTCTGCGTTTACCAAGGCAGTAATCTCCGCATCATCCATCTGTTTTGGCATATATTCATTGATAATATCAATCTCAAACTGCTCTTTGGTTGCCAAGTCATCACGACCGTTTTCGGTAAAAATAGTCAATGACTCATGGCGCTGTTTGAGCTGTTTTTGTAATATCTCCAAAACTTCGGCATCATCAAGCTCTATTCGACGGTCGATCTCAATTTGTTTGATAACTGCTTGTACGTTACGCAGTACTTTGACCCGTTCAATCTCACGTGCTTTCATAGAGACTTTGATGGTGTCAGTTAACGTCTGTTTAATTTGGCTCATTGTTGTTATTCCTTATGATTATAGGTAAAAAGTTTGTGTAAAAAGTCTACTAATCAGAACAAGCTTTATAATAGAAAGTGTTAGAACCAATGATAGTAATAACAAAAATTGTAGCATAAAAAACGCCACTGATATCATCGGATAACAGTGGCGTTAGTGTAGCGCTGGTACTTAACTAATCTACTTATCGATTAGTACATACGAGTGGTACGAATAGTTTCGCGTTGTAATTTCTTTTTATAACGCTTTACTGCAGCAGCTTTTTTGCGCTTGCGTACTTGCGTTGGTTTTTCATAAAATTCACGCTTACGTACATCTGACAATACGCCAGCTTTTTCACAAGCGCGTTTAAAACGACGGATAGCGATATCAACTGGTTCGTTTTCTTTAACCTTAACTGCAGGCATGAAGACTCCTCGATTAGGATGAGATATAAGGGCATTAGTTTGGCTGTGTGTTAGTATTTAGCCGTAATATCTCAAGATTACTGGCATCAGCTCAAACTAGGACAATCTTGCGCAATAGCACAAGGGCGCCTATTTTAATAAAAAATCGCAATAAAGTCAAAGGCTTTTACTTATTAATCTATAACTATCATTAAGTTGCAAACTGCTGCCAGCAATAAGGGTCGTAAGTCATTTATAGCTAAACGTTCTTTAGGAAGGATGAACGGGTTATTTACTAAATAGCATCAGTATAAATAAAACCCCTACTGTCTATAACGGTTTAGGCCAGGTTTATGCTATGATAATTTGCATAATATCAATCGTTTTATGTGCACTTTATTAAGGATGTTGGAATGAAAAAATCAGTACTCAATACGGCGCTAAGTACAGCATTTATCGTCGCTCTTGGTTTTGGTGTCAGTGCTTGTAGTAGTGAGAAAGAAGGTGAAGAGTCAGATCACATTTTAGCCGTCGATCGTGTTGATGAGGCAGCAGAGATTGCTCGCGCGAATGCACCTGCAGCAGAAAAGATGGATTTCCCAGCAACGGCGCCAATGCCAGCAGCTGATGCGACAACAGATGCGACAACAGATGCGACAACAGATGCGACGATGAGTACTGAAGAAGGGGCTGTCGCAGTAGAGGGAACAGCAGCTGATGCAACGGTAAGCGCCGATAGTTCTGATACCGCTGTGGCGACTGCCGATACTGCCAATAGTACTGAAGTGCCAGCGACGGATTCAGCTGAACCTGCAACCAATTAATCCTACTTGAAGGCAGTATTCAATAATGAGCGGTGTCACTAACCATCTATAGATGAGGAAACAACCATGACTATTAAACAAGCTGTAATAAAGAAAAAATCAGTTGTTAAGTTAGCGCTGTCTGGTCTAAGTCTTAGTGTGTTATTGACACTTAGCGCCTGTAGCGGTGGTGACAACACTCCCACTGATGAGCCTGCGGTGGTTAATGAAACCGAAGCTGTGGTTGTGGAGCCAGCAGCGCCTGCTGAAGCTGAGCCTGTCGTTGAAGTAGAAACAGTTGAGGTGTCAGAAGTAAAAGCAGAAGAAGTAAGTGCTGCCGCTGCTGAGCCTGAAGTGTTGGCTGCTGATGCAGGTGCTGCATTGTATGAAAAACAATGTAAAGTCTGTCATGAAAAAGGTTTATTAGCCGCGCCAGTATTCGGTAATAAGGAAGCATGGGCACCACGAATCGCCAAAGGTATCGATACACTACATATGCACTCTGCCAAGGGCTTTAACAAAATGCCTGCGCAGGCAAGCGCTGAAGTCAGTGAGGCACAAGTTCATGCGGCTGTTGATTATATGGTTGCTGCAGCTAGCTAAATATTATTGATTGAAATTTGCTAAACTGACCGCCATTGTAAGCTTACAGTGGCGGTTTTTTATTCACGCTACAAGGCAAAATATAAAGGCACATAGATGAAAGTATTGGGTTTAGAGACCTCTTGCGATGAGACGGGTCTAGCGATTTTTGATAGCGAACAGATAACGAGCGATAATAAAGGTCTGCTAGGGCAGGTACTGTATTCACAAATAGAGCTGCACGCCCTTTATGGCGGCGTGGTGCCTGAGCTTGCTAGTCGCGATCATATCCGTAAGTTAGTGCCTTTATTTAATGAGCTTTTGCAGCAATGCAACATCACTAAAGATGAGATTGATGCCATCGCTTATACCAAGGGTCCGGGGCTTATCGGCGCCTTGATGACGGGTGCATTGTTTGGTCGTAGCTTGGCTTATGGGTTAGATATTCCAGCGATTGGTATTCATCATATGGAAGGGCATCTATTGGCACCGCTGATGGGTGCGAATCCACCAGCGTTTCCGTTTGTCTCCTTATTGGTTTCTGGTGGGCATACGCTACTCATTGCTGCGCATGGTATTGGTCAATATGAAATCCTTGGCGAATCGATTGATGATGCGGCAGGTGAGTGTTTTGATAAAGCGGCGAAGATGTTGGGCTTGCCATATCCGGGTGGTCCTAATATCGCTAAATTAGCGGAAAGTGGCAATTCGGATGCCTATAGTTTACCAAGACCAATGTTACATCGTGGTTTGGATTTCTCTTTTAGCGGTATGAAAACGGCAGTGCATAATCTGATTAAAGATACCGATGGTTCAGGGGGCTCTGGGAATAGCTCTGATAGCGACCCGCAAGTCCGTGCTGATATTGCCGCCAGTTTTCAGCATGCCGTCGTTGATACCTTGGTGAAAAAATGCGTTAAAGCGCTTAAGCAAGTCGATATGAGCCGATTGGTTATTGCAGGCGGTGTCAGTGCCAATAGTCATTTGCGTGAAACTCTCGAGCGGGAGCTTGCTAAGATAAATGCGACCGTACATTATGCACCTCCTGCTTTATGTACCGATAATGGTGCGATGATTGCGTATGCGGGCTACGAGCGTTTGCAAGCGGGTCAAGCAGATGATTTGGCTGTCAGCTGCGTGCCACGTTGGCCAATGACCGAGTTGCCAGCGGTATAAGCGCTAGAAAGTCGCTTGTATCCAATTTATTAAACTTTATATCACTCAAGGATAACTTATGCAGTGGCTTGCGATTGGATTAGGTGCTGCCATTGGCGCTTGCCTGCGAGGGTGGCTAGCGCGTTTTAATCCGCTGCACCACTGGATACCACTTGGGACGCTTGGCGCCAATGTTTTAGGTGGACTATTGATAGGGCTGGCCTTGGTGTGGTTTGAGCGTATGGGCAGTGGCTTGTCTCCCAATATCAGATTGTTTGTGATTACTGGATTTTTGGGTGGTTTGACGACTTTTAGCACCTTTAGCGCTGAAGTATTTACCTTTATCCATAATGGCAAACTGCTTGCGGGCTTAGGACTGATTGGGCTACATGTGGGGCTGACGTTATTAGCAACGGCACTTGGATTTTATTTCTTTAAGTTGGTTTTATAATAATAAAAATGCAGCAATAAAAAAGAGCCATATTAACTTTTAATACGGCTCTTTTTTTAGTGATAATTACTTCTAGACAGGTTTTACGATACCTTCTAATAAACTCGCAAACCCTTGCATATAGGCAATCTCTTGGCTCGAGGTGCGCGTTGCCGCATACAGCTGACAGTAGACGCCGCTACCTAATGGACGTGAAACTACCCAACCTTTTCTCTCATATTCAGCCACCACCCAGTCGGGGAGTGCTGCCACCCCGCGTTCACTAGCAACCAACTGAATAAGCATAGCGGTTAGCTCGGTGGTACGCATACTTTTAAAGCTGACCTGCTCTGGGGTCATAAAATTGGCAATAATATCAAGGCGCTTAGCTTCCACTGGATAAGCAATCAAGGTTTCATCGACTAAGTCTTTGGCATGGATAAATTGTTGCTCCGCCAAGTCATGAGTCGGCGACAGTACCAAACGACTTTCATATTCAAATAAGGGCTGATAACTGATACCTTCTATCGGCAGATTGCTAGTGGTAATGAGCAGGTCAATATCACCTTCCATCAATAGATGATGCGGCTCGGGCTCAAAACCAGTAGCAAAATCTAGCTCCACATCTGACCACTCACGGCGATAATGATTGAGAATCGGCATCAGCCAATCAAAGCAGCTATGACATTCAGAAGCTAAGCGCAATCTGCCTGCTTGACCATGGGCTAAGCGTTTTAAGTTGGCTTTGGTGCGCGTGACCTGAGGTAAAATGCTGTCAGCGAGTGCCAATACCGTCTTGCCAGCTGGCGTAAAGGTCAACGGACGCGTGCGCCGATTGACCAAACTAATATCGTAATAGTTCTCTAGCTCTTTTAACTGATGCGAGACTGCAGAGGCGGTGACATGCAGCTCATCGGCAGCAGCGGCCAATGATCCATGTGCTCGCAGCGCAGTTAGCGTATTAAGATGACGGAGCTCTAGCATAAAATGACCTAACCACTGAAGTTAAAGGAATAAGAAGTAAGCAATATTTGGCTCATTCAATGATTTAAATAAGCAAAAAATCAAAATCAACGTCGACGTAGCAATAACTGTGAAATCACAACCAGAATTAAGGAAGCAACCAGCAATATCGTACCAATCGCATTGACCTCGGGTTTAAGTCCCACACGTACCATAGAATAAATACGTAGCGGCAATATTTCATAGCTAGGACCGGTGACAAAGGTCGATACCACTACATCATCGAGCGATAAGGTAAAAGCAAGTAGCCAACCTGCCATCACTGCTGGGGAAATCACCGGAATTAATACTGTCCGTACCATTGTTGATTCGCTAGCACCTAAATCACGCGCCGCTTCCATCAAACGCTCATCCAAACTACTTAAGCGCGCAAAGACGGTTATAACGACAAACGGCAAACAAAACGTAATGTGTGCCAATAATAGCGAGACAAAACCCAGCTGTAGCCCAATTAATAAAAACAGTGCCAGTAGCGATATCGCTAAGACAATCTCAGGCGACATCATTAGCACAAATAACAAGCCATTTAGCAGCCCTTTACCACGAAAGTCATAGCGATGTAACGCCAGTGCGGTCAGTGTACCGATGATGGTTGAGACTGTAGCGGCAACCAAACCTAATAAAATCGAATGCCAAAAAGCATCTAACATCGCCTGATTATTGAGTAATGACTCATACCACTTTAAACTAAAGCCGCCCCAATTATAGCCAATTTTTGACTTATTAAATGACATCACTACCAAGACGATGATAGGTAGATATAGCAAGGTATAAATCAGCCCAAGATAGCCTTTGGCGACGATATTGCCAAACCTTATGGGATTTTTGTTGTTCGGCGATTTATTATTTGTTGAGCTATTTAGTGAACTATCAGACATTAGGCCACCTCACTAAAGTCAGTCTTGCCAATACGGCGGCTACTGGCGCGATAAGCGAGTAATAATACCGCCATAGCAAGCGTCAACAGCACACTGGCGGCCGCGCCAAATGGCCAATCTCGAGCATCTAAAAATTGGTTCTTGATAATATTACCAACGAGTAAATTACGCGAGCCGCCCAAAATATCGGCGACGTAAAACATGCTCATCGCTGGCAGTAGTACCAATAGCACCCCTGAGATAATCCCCGGTGTGGTTAAGGGTAATACCACATGCCAAAAGGTTTGTCGTTTTGAGGCGCCCAAATCTTGCGAGGCAAGCAGCATATTATTGCGTAAGTCGCTAAATACCGCATATAAAGGCAGCACCATAAAAGGAAATAACAAATAGGTTAAACCAGCAATCACAGCGCCTTGGGTATATAAGATATCAATGGGCGCATCAATAATGCCTATGGCTAATAAGGATTTATTAATTAACCCGTTATTGGCAAATAATAGTTTAAGCGCATACGTCCGTACTAGGGAGTTGGTCCAAAATGGCAATATCAGCATGAGCATTAACAAAGGCTGCCAGCGTTTGCTCACGCGTGAGACAAACCAAGCAAAAGGATAGCCGAGTAATAAGCAGATTATCGTAGTAATGCCTGCCATCCATAATGAGTGCACGAAGACATCAAAATAAAGCGGGTCAATCATGCGCACGTAGCTGTCTATGCTGACAGGTAGGCTGATAAAAGCTGTGCTATCACGGGTCAAAAAGCTGACGGCTATGACCAATATATTGGGTAATAGCGCAAAGATAAGAAGCCAACCCCAAATCAGCCATAGCGTTGCCGTACGAAAAGGGCTTTTATTGCTGATGCCAGTATGTGCCATTAGTGGATTTCCTCTTCTGGCAATACCCATTCCCAGCCATCGACCCACGACACTTTTACACCTTCATTAAGCTTATAGTCAAAACTTGGGTCATCTTCATCAAAGAATTCCGAGGCTTTAATCACATGACCATTAGCCAGCTCAATAATAGAGTCTAGAGTACTGCCTTTATAATTGCTTTCGATAACCCGCCCTAATAAGCCGCCGTGAATTTTGTCAGTCGGATCATAAATTCGCAGGTCTTCAGGACGTAGCAATAAGTTGACGATATCGCCGACTTGGACATCGTTAGCAAAATCGGGTCGACGCAGATTACGCACTGGTGTTGGTCCATCTTGAACTTGTGCTTCGCAGACTTCGACCTCAATACGACCATTGGTCACGCGACCATCACGATCGGGTTGCTCAGGATAGACACCTTTGACTTCCGCTTTAAATAAATTGGTCTCGCCAATAAACTTAGCAGTAAATAGATTGGCAGGGGTTTCGTAAATCTCAATAGGCGTGCCAATTTGCTGAAACTTGCCGTCTTTCATCACTGCAATGCGGTCTGACATCGACAGCGCTTCTTCTTGATCATGGGTCACGAAGACAAAAGTAATGCCAAGCTCACGTTGCAGGCGTTTGAGCTCAGACTGCATTTGTAGACGCAGCTTATGATCGAGCGCCGACAAAGGCTCATCGAGCAATAGTAATTTAGGACGATTGATGACTGCACGTGCAATTGCAACGCGCTGCTGCTGCCCACCGGATAAATCCTGCGGGCGACGATTGGCTAAATGTTCTAGCTGCACCATCGCTAGCATCTCACGTACCCGCGTTTGAATCTCAACTTTAGGGACTTTTCGTAGCTTTAGACCATACGCTACATTTTGCGCGACGGTCATATGCGGAAACAGCGCATATTGCTGAAACACCGTATTGACCGGACGCTTATCAGCGGGCAAGCCTGACATTTGGACGCCATCGAGATAAATCTCCCCAGCATTAGGCTGCTCAAAACCGGCAATCAACCGTAATAACGTCGTTTTACCGCAGCCTGATGGACCAAGCAAGGTGATAAATTCACCATGCTGAATATCAAGGTTGATGTCCTTTAAGACCTCAGTATTATCATAGGTTTTCTTTAGACCGGTCAGTTGTAGCAATACCTTATCAGTGTTTGCTGATGCAGGAGTAGTCGGCGGCGTTAAAAGTGATTCGGTCATAATGATTCCTAAATTACCGACATACATACTAAAATATCAGTGGCAGTCTGAACGCTGTATACGTTAGACATGATGATTTAGTATGTTAAAGCGATGAGTTTAACAGGGGTTGGTCGCAGGCTATTATAACAAACCTTCACTATAAGTCAGCGCAAGTTCCTTGTTGGTTGGTTGATGCATATAGTTATCTTGGAATGGCGATTAAAGATGAGTCTACGCTTTGTTAAATAAACTAAGTAACCACCCTTAAATTAAATAATTTTTACCATTTTTTTGAATTTATTCCTATACAATTGGTTTGCGTATGATAAATATAGAGTGACTTATAAAAGTAAGAACTTAAGTGAGGTTTGCTTAAAGCACCAAACAATATCGAAGACTTAGACTCTATGACAGGATAGTTATAGAGCAATTTACTATGTTAACCCGTTAAATTATCAAGGATTTCTTATGCCTAACAATACACGCCCTAAAACAGGTCAGGAAGCACTGGAGCTGCTTAAGCAAGGTAATATACGCTATGTAGACAGCTTGACCAATACCGATCCCTGTATGCAAAGGCGTCCAGAATTAATCAAAGATCAAGACCCTTTAGCGATTATTTTGGGTTGCTCGGACGCACGGGTACCGGTTGAGATCGTTTTTGATCAAGGTTTAGGCGATTTATTTGTCATACGCGTTGCAGGTAACGTGGTAGCTCCTTCACAAATTGGTTCGATCGAATTTGCTGCTGAAAAATTCAATACTAAACTGGTCGTGGTGCTTGGACATTCGCACTGCGGCGCTGTCACCGCCTGTGTTGAAACATTAATCAATCCTGAGCAAAACTACTCACCCAATCTACAATCTATCGTCGACCGTATCCGTCCAAGTGTCTATAATCTGCATGAACTTGCGACCGCTAATGGGCAAGATGTGGATGCAGACGAGCTGGTTGATCGCTCTATACGTGCAAATGTGCGTATGTCGGTCAGTCAATTAAAGCATGGCTCGCGTGCGTTAGAGGATTTAACCAGTAGTGGTCAGCTATTGATCGTTGGTGCCGAGTACGACTTAGAAACAGGTAAAGTGCGGTTTTTAGATGCTTAATAGTGCTCTATAAAGGCTATGCTAGAAAGAATAAGTGTTATAGGTATGATCATTTAATCTATTAGTGATTAAAAATATTTACATATAGGAATAATCATGAGTAATAATACTTTTAATAACGACCATTCAATACAAGAGCAACCTGAAAGCAGCGTAAAGGCTGATGGCGTACAGCCTATCTCAGCGCAGACGACAGGTTATACCTTTAACCATACGATGCTGCGTGTCAAAGATCCTGTGAAGTCTTTAGCGTTTTATACTGGCGTCTTAGGTATGACGTTACTGGCAGTCAAAAAATTCCCAGCCATGGGTTTTGATTTGTACTTTTTAGCCAAGCTGACTGAGAGTGAACGTGAAAACTTGCCGTCGGGTAATGATTTAGAGATTTTTGCCTTCCGTCAGCGTGGCATTTTGGAATTGACTCATAACTATGGTACCGAGACAAAAGCGGACTTTAGCTATCATGATGGCAATCAAGAACCACAAGGGTTTGGTCATATTTGTTTTAATGTACCTGATCTCAATGCAGCGGTAGCTTGGTTTGATGAAAACAATGTCGAATTCAAAAAACGTCCAGATGAAGGCAGCATGAAAAATATTGTCTTTATTAAAGATGTTGATGGGTATTGGATTGAAATCGTACAAGCAGATTTGATGGCTTAATTGATTCATAAGTTAAGCGAATAAAAAAGCCACCTTATTGTTTGATAGGGTGGCTTTTTATATTGCTAAAGGATTCTTATTTAGTCTTTTTCGACTTGGAAGTCCGTATGGCAGGATTTACAACTGTCGCCAACAGGTTTAAAAGCTGGCATCACATCGTCAATGCTAGTTGCTGTCTGTGCAGCGGCGTTTAGCTCAGCAGTGACCTTTTGAAAATTCTCTGCTTCTGCTTTAAAGCCATCAACATTTGACCAAACCTCTGCTTTGGCATTGCCAGCGGCGTCTTTATTATTAAAATGGCTCCAAGGATTTTTAGACTCTTCTGCTAAAAATGCTGCCTGTTCTTTAAAAACGTCAGCATCAAATGTATCCGGCTCTTTTGCCATGCCGCCCATAACCTTCATTGCATCACCGAAGTTCTTCATGATGTCCTGACGAGCTTTGACATCAGGGTCTACTGGTGTGCTACAAGCCGTCAGTCCTAAAGTTGCTGCCATCAAAGTAATAGCAAAGATAGATTTTAATGATTTTTGATTCGATACCTGAGTCATGATTCGTGCTCCTTTTTACGTTGCTAATAAAAAGGTGGCGTAGCATACGCATGCTCGTCACCTGATTAAATGGCTACTATTAAAATAAATTTTATCCGATATTTTTAATATATTTTCTCTATTAACATTCGAAAATACTGTTTTTCATGATGCTTAAATTACGTACTATTCTATATTAAACAGCAAGCAGCTTAAGTAGCATAGGGCGAAACCGTGAGTTTTTGTAAAATAGATTAAATATTCTCATAAATTGGTTTTAAATAATCGCTTTCGCTAAGCTATAGTAGATACACTTTTAAAAGAATACAGTGCTACTGGGATTAATTATTCGCAGCCTCTGTCTGCGTAGGCACAGTAAGCAAGAAAAATTGATACCAGTAGTACCTTATAATCTTTGTATTTCTTTTATTCAAGACTGAATATATAAATTGCTGTCCTAAAAATTATCATTACTTATTTTGAATAACACTTTATTTAAAATAAAAAAAGGTCAGCATGATTAGCTGACCTTTTTAACAATAAAATGATTTATATCAAAACCAATAAATACTAGTAAGTTATTATGCCAATCCCGATTATAAAGTCAACCAATCACGCGGTTTTAGGTAGAAGTCAGTCAACTCAAACTCAGGCGTGCCCTGATCTGGTTCAAAACGATAATGCCAGCTAGCAAGCGGTGGCATACTGACCAAGATGGATTCAATACGCCCATTACTTTGCAGACCAAATAGAGTGCCGCGGTCATAAACGAGGTTGTATTCAACATAGCGACCTCGGCGATAGAGCTGAAATTCACGCTCTGCTTCAGTATAGGACACATTTTTACGCTGCTCAAAAATTGGCAGCATACCTTCAAGATAGCCATTACCGACCGCTTGCATAAATTTAAAGCAGGTTTCAAAATCCCAACCGCGACTTTCAGTATTGACGTCATCATAAAACAAGCCGCCGATACCGCGCTGCTCATCACGATGACGTAAATGGAAATACTCGTCGCACCATTGCTTGAAATCAGGATAAATACTGTCGCCAAAAGGTGCACAGAGGTCATGACAGACTTGATGCCAATGCACGCAGTCAGCAAGCACAGGATAAAATGGCGTTAAATCAAAACCGCCACCAAACCACCAAATAGGGTCTTTGCCTTCTGCTTCGGCAATAAACAAGCGTACATTGGCATGGCTGGTTGGCACATGAGGGTTTTTGGGGTGCACAACAAGAGATACGCCCATTGCCTGTGCTTTACGACCAGCAATATCAGGATGGCGAGCGGTTGCTGAAGCAGGCAGGTTTTGGACATGAATATGACTAAACATAACGCCAGCTTTTTCAATAACTTCGCCGTCTGCCAACACGCACGAGCGACCACCACCACCTTCAGGGCGCTGCCAATCGTCAGGGACAAAGGTAGCGGCTTTCTGCGCATCAGTGCAGCCATCACTTTCTTGCGCTTCTAGGGCTTGGCAGATACGCGCTTGTAAATCGACTAGAAACTCACGCACGCGCATGATGTCATGATGGCTTGGTGTCGTTGTTGCATCGGTCGCCGACACATTGATATCGTTATCTATATTTGGGATGCTCATAAAATATCTGATTATTTGCTATTTATTAAGGTGTAGGGTGGTATTAAAATCTGTGTCTAATAGATGACCCATACGATCGCGCTTGGTCGCTAGATATTCAGCATTCATATCATTCACCCCAACGACTAATGGCACCCGCTCAATGACATCGATACCATGCTCGGTCAAGTAAGCGACTTTACTAGGATTATTGGTGATAAGGCGCACAGCATCAACGCCTACATGAGCAAGCATAGGTCCACACATATCATAGATACGCGCATCAGCAGGCAACCCCAACATAAGGTTGGCATCTAGAGTGTCGTGACCTTGATCTTGTAAGGCGTAAGCGCGGATTTTATTGGTCAGACCGATGCCGCGCCCTTCTTGGCGCAGATATAAAATCGCCCCGCAGCCCGTTTTTTGTATCGCATCCATAGCGGTATTTAGCTGTGGTCCGCAATCACATTTTAAGGAGCTAAAAGCGTCACCAGTTAAGCACTCAGAATGAATTCTTATTAACGGAATAGGGCGTTCTGATAAAGCATCATCTTTTTGATTTAAGATGCTGTCGGCAATATCCGTTTGATCAAACACAGGCAGACCTACCGTCAGCATCACATGCTCTTGACCCTCATCATTCTCAAAGATATGAATATCAAACTCGCCGTGACGAGTAGGCAATTTGGCGCTAGTAATAAATTGATATGACATTAATGCCCTGCATAAGCTGATCATCGTGGCGCTAATTGTCTGACATAGCTTTATTATAATAGCTAAGTTCTTGTAAGCTAGCGGGTTTGCAAGATAGTATGCTAATTATATTTATTATAAAAACCCATAAATTATAAAAACACACAAAGTTCACAGACGACGCACGATGATTAAAGCGACAATTAAAAATAAATGCTATTATGCCATACTATTTTGACGGATACAGTGACAAGTCTTTGCCCTTACATTACTATGTCGTCACTAACGTCCGGTATGGATACAAAATAATAAGGCATAATAGCCATTATTATTACCTTTGAGGCAGCTATTAGAGCAGTCTTTAGGGTTGTCATTGAACGTTATTATCTTTATATCAAATAGCGTATTTTGGGTTATTGCAGCGATAAAAGCTGTATCACTAATTGTATAGTCGATGCCATCCCTTGTATTAGCAATGATACAAATGATGGCATGGCTATTATTAACGCCACTTAGACTATTGCTATTGCTAGACCTTGTCTAAGGTAGCATCTGGTCAGCAGATTGGTAGGTATCGTACGTTTTATGCAGCAGTCACCTCATTCCCCACAGTCTCAGTCATTATCTGCGTCAGCTGTTGATTCTGCTGTACCGCTATCAAAACTGCAACAAACGTATGCAGTGATTCCACGTGAGCGTCCACAGACGCCATTGCTCGACAGTGTAGATAGTCCTGCTGATCTCAAGACTTTTAGCAGTGCTGAGCTGATGACTTTAGCCGATGAGCTAAGGCTGTTTGTATTGTATTCAGCGGGTCAAAGCGGTGGTCATTTCGGTGCCAACTTAGGCGTGATTGAATTGACTATTGCGCTACATTATTTGCTAGACACCCCGCAAGATCAGATCGTTTGGGATGTGGGTCATCAAGCGTATGCGCACAAAGTACTGACAGGTCGCCGTGATCAGTTAAGTACTATCCGCTCTAAAACTGGCTTAACGGCTTTTCCAGAACGCGCCGAATCTGTCTATGATACCTTTGGGGTTGGGCATTCATCAACGTCCATCTCAGCTGGTTTAGGTATGAGCTTAGCGCTACGCTATCAAGGGCGCGCGCAGACGGTTGCCTGTATTATCGGCGATGGGGCGATGACAGGTGGCATGGCGTTTGAAGCGATGAATGACGCGGTGCAACAAGACGCTGATTTGATGGTGATTTTGAATGACAATGACATGTCTATATCCTGCTCGATTGGTGGCTTTTCACGGCATTTAGCAATGCTTTGGGAGTCAGGGTATCAGGTTGATATCTCTGATGCAGGCGAGCCAATATTATGTCAACGCCCTGATATGCAAGCATTTGACCGACGTAAGCGTCATAAAGAGCAGCGCGATGTACCGCAACTAGAAGACAATCTATTTAAGGCGATAGGCTTTACCTATTTTGGTCCTTTTGATGGTCATAATATTCCTGAGCTACTACGTGTATTGTCGCTTGCCAAGCAAGTCAAAGGTCCAGTTTTGGTCCATATTTATACCACCAAAGGTAAAGGCTTTGCGCCTGCTGAATTAGATCCAGTCGGCTATCATGCTATTAGTAGCTTACCTGCTGACGATAATGCACCAAAAACTGAAAAAGCAGCGATTAAACCTTCCTTAAAGTACTCGCAAGTATTTGGGCAGTTTTTATGTGACAAAGCGGCACAAGATAATAAGCTGCTTGCCATTACCCCAGCGATGGAAGAAGGCTCAGGGATGATTGAGTTTGCTCGTCAATTTCCAGAGCGTTTCTTTGATGTAGCGATTGCTGAGCAACACGCTGTGACGTTAGCGGGTGGCATGGCAACGCAAGGCGTGAAGCCGATTGTAGCGATTTACTCGACGTTTTTACAGCGCGGATACGATCAGCTGATACATGATGTTGCTTTGCAAAATCTTGATGTGATGTTCGCCATTGATCGCGCCGGTCTAGTTGGTGAAGATGGTGCTACGCATGCAGGGGTGTTTGATTTTTCCTTTTTACGCTGCGTGCCCAATATGCTGATTGCAGCGCCAAAAGATGAAAACGAATGCTATCATTTGCTCAATACTTGTTATGAATACCAAGGTTGTACCGCAGTGCGCTATCCGCGCGGTGTCGGCACTGGCGCGACTATTACGCAGCCAGCGCAAATTTACAACATTGGTGAAGCGGTTATAGAGTCGGTACTTGGTACAGACGATGCACCCAAGAAACTGGCATTATTGGCATTTGGTACAATGGTCAAAACGGCTCAGAAAGCCGCAGAAATGATTGCGAAATCCCCTTTATTAGTATCAAGCTGTCAGCTGCATGTGGTCAATATGCGCTGGGTGAAGCCTTTAGATACTAACTTGCTTGAAACCCTAGTTGAGCAAGGTGTTACTCATATAGCGACTTTAGAAGAGCATATGATCATGGGCGGCGCGGGTAGTGCGGTCAATGAATATTTATTAAATGAATCGGCTGCTTTTAAAATCCATCGTCCAGCTATCTGCAATATAGGTATCCCTGATCGGTTTGTAGCGCATGGCTCTCAAGCAGAACAGCTAGCAGATTGTGGTCTAGATGTGGAAGGTGTGTTCAATCAGCTCCAAGACTTATTATCTTAACTGATGTGGCTTAAGGTTTAAAAGACGATTAATCATCTATCTGCTACATTATAAAAATAATAAATACCCATAGTCCGTAAAAAGTTGATAAAATAGCTGTGTAAAAAATAAGGCTGTATTTTTGTGCCAAGATATCGCCTGCTTGCCGTAGGTGTGAACTATTTGACAATTTGAGCGGTGCGACTAATAGCAACCAAATATTGTGGTTTGCTATGTGGCTTTATTTTTCATTGATTTTATAAGTAGTGTTGGTGCTATAAGTATCTCTTACTTTACATATTTTTTTTATTAATAAGTATCTATCGATTGGTACTTATAAATTAATATTTATCTAGTAATATCCATTTATCAAACAAGCAGGTTATTGTATGGAACCCATGGTCGTCATCGCAGCGCGTGCTGCTGAAAAAGTCGGTAAAGAAATTTTGTACGCGCATCAAAACCGTCACAAAATTGAGTTGGATATCGAGTCAAAAGGACTAGATGGTCTGGTTACTCGTATTGATCGCTTTAGTGAAGAGCTGACGATTGAGACATTAAAAGCCAGCTATCCAAATCATTCGTATTTGGGTGAAGAGTTTGGTATGCAGGAAGGTCGCGGCGAAGATGCTGACTGGTGCTGGATTATCGATCCACTAGATGGCACTAAAAACTTCGTTCATGGCGTACCACAGTTCTGTGTGTCTATTGCCGTACAGCATAAAGGTGTGACTCAGCATGGTGTTATCTATGATCCTGTCCGTGATGAGATGTTCTCTGCTAGCCGTGGTAAAGGCGCGCGTTTAAACCAACGCCGTATCAGTGTCAGTGAGCGTAAAACGATCGATGGTGGTTTATTTACTACTGGGCATCCTCTTGAGCGTAAGCGCAATGGCGAAGTTATCTCATATGCCAAAGAGCACTACGAAAGCCTACAAAAAATCACTGAAGCGGGCGGTCAAATACGTCGTTTAGGCTCAGCTGCTCTTGATTTATGTTATGTGGCTGCTGGTCGTTTTGATGGCTACTTTGAGATGTCAATCAAGCCTTGGGATATCGCAGCAGGCGAGCTTATTGTCACCGAAGCACGTGGCGTGGTCGTTGATCATACCGGCGCACACAATTCGATGACATCAGGCTCTATCTTTGCTTGTAATATAAAACTGCTAAAACCTTTGATGCAAGTGGTTGTGCCAGCATGGGGCGATGCGCTTTAATCGTCCCCTTTTAGATAGCTAGGTATGATAAATAAAAAGCTGGTTCTGTTACGGAGCCAGCTTTTTTGTTTTACCATTACCTTTATAGCCACTTTTATCTTCAACTGTAATACCATTGAATTCAAGCTCTTTACTAACCTTTTCAAGCAGCTGCAACTCTTCTTCTATTAGCATCAGCATATCTTGCACATGAGGTAAGGCCTTGCTACAGGCAGTAATACCAAATTCAATCTTATCCAAATAACTTGCCAGCGTAATATTCATCGCTTGCCCGTTGAAGACAATCGAGGCAGGGTACAAAGATTGTAGGCGCGCGCCATTCCAATACAATGATTTTTCGGAGCCTGGCACATTTGAGATAATCAGGTTAAAGGCTTGTTTTTTAGGAAACAAACCAGTCGCCAGATTAATCCCTTCCCATGCATAAGACACCACACTGTAGTTAATAACTTGCGCTTGATTCATACGTCTAAAACGGCGTTTGCCATTGTTCATACTGTGATGAATTAGCTTGATTCTACTCAATGGATCATCCAGATGAGTACCCAGATTGGCAAGGACAAATGACAGCTGATTGCCCGCGACACTATCGTCAGTTCGTAAAGACATGGGCACGAACGCAATCAGAGGCTTGCTAGGTAGTGCATCCATAGAAATCAAATAACGCCGGATAGCACCAGCACAAACGGCTAATACTACATCGTTTTTGCTAATATTAATACGCTCAGCAATATCATTGAAGCGCTTAATATCATAAGATTGTGCCGCTATGCGCCTCGATGCTGAGATGCGTCTGTTTAGAATACTTCTCGGGGCATCAAAGGTACTGACATAGCTGTCGTCATTATAATTTTTAAAATTATCCAGTAATTCTGTGAACACAGGTTTAATGGTAGATACTTGCTCTTTTAGAATGCGTAAAGCGGAGCGCTCTTTGGGCAAGATAGCATCGATCTGATTGCGATGGCGTGCCATTAATGACCAAATAGGCAAAGTAACCGGCTCATTGGGCGATTGTGACAAGGATTTTTTCACCAAACGCATGGCAGCGATACCATCAACCAGCGAGTGATGGATTTTGAAATACAGCGCAAAGCGCTCTGGGCTACCTTCGCTCTCTGGCTGAATGCCTTCAATCACATGGCATTCCCACAGGGGCATAGCACGGTCTAATAGACGACCATGCTCTCTTGAAACATACATCAAAAGTTCGCGCACACGAGCGGGCTTGGGTAGGGCGACATGATGCAAGTGGTGCTCAACATCAAAATTTTTGTCTTTTTTCCAAAATACCATATGCTCAAGCACTTGGTTGAACGGAAACGTTGGCGGTACATCAGAGTCTTGCATCTGCTTTACAAGCTGATGAACAAAACTGATATCGGCATCTTCTGGTAATTCAAATAAAAATAGACCTCCAACATGCATGGGTTGTTTACGCGACTCAAGAAGTAAAAACAACTGGTCGACTGCTGTAAGAAGTCGCATAATAAATCCTTTTATAATGAAAAATATAATCGCCTAACCTTTAATACTACTGAAAAAAGTATCCCGTCTGTGGTGAGCTGGCAGTTGCCATTTTGCGCATCGGCATACGACCCGCCAAGAAAGCCTGACGACCTGCCCATACCGCATGCTTCATTGCTTGAGCCATCATCACAGGATTTTGCGCATTGGCAATGGCTGAATTCATCAGTACGCCATCACAGCCAAGTTCCATGGCAATCGCGGCATCAGAAGCTGTACCGACACCAGCATCAACCAATACGGGTACTTTCGCATTTTCAATAATCAAGCTTAATGTATGGCGATTGAGCAAACCAAGACCAGAGCCAATCAGACTACCAAGTGGCATAATTGCCACGCAGCCCATACTCTCTAACTCTTGAGCAACGATAGGGTCATCTGACGTATATACCATGACCTCAAAACCGTCATCAATCAACACTTTGGCAGCTTTTAGTGTTTCCATCACATTAGGGTATAAGGTTTTTTCGTCCCCCAATACTTCAAGCTTAACCAGATTATGCCCGCCTAATAGCTCGCGAGCAAGCTTACAAGTACGAATCGCCGTTTCTGCATCAAAACAACCCGCTGTATTTGGCAAAATAGTGTATTTATCTGGTGAAATGACATCAAGCAAATTGGGCTCATTGCTATTTTGACCGATATTGGTACGACGAATAGCGACCGTCACTATCTCTGCTGCTGACGCGCCGATGGCGGCACCCGTTTCAGTCATATCTTTATACTTACCCGTACCGACCAATAATCGAGAAGAAAAAGTACGACTGCCTACCGTAAAAGTATCTTGCAAAAGGGGTGTCGATTGAGTGGCAGTGCTAGTGTTATCTGACATAACTGAAAATCCTAATGGCGAGTAAAACAAAATGCTATTATAACAAAATCATGCAATCTTACTTGCAGTCTTTTTGAGTTGAGCCAGTTAAGAATAATACATTTACCATGCTTTGATACAAGTTTTTTTCTGAGTTTTTCTTTATCTATTAGGTCGTTTTTATGATGCAACTGCCGTACAGTTTTGCAAAACGCCATCAGATTTTGGTTATTCTAGCCATTGATCCTGAGCTGCCACCGACATTGCTATTGACCAAGGTGACGCCGCTTTCAGCAATCAATGAAGCGGTGCGATTTTTACAGCAGCAAGGCATACGCGGTGTGCCAATATATGAAAGTGTCAGCTCGGACGATTTTGAGAAACGCATGAATGCCGCTTATGCAGGTAACACTGGCGAGTCACAGTATATCGCCGCTGGCCTTGAAGACCATCCTGATCTTGATAGCTTGGCAGATAGCGTGCCTGAAACTGAAGACTTGATGGACCAACAAGACGATGCACCTATTATCCGTCTGATTAATGCATTATTGTCCGAAGCGATACGTCTAAACGCCTCAGATATCCATATTGAAACCTTTGAAAAACGCTTGGTCGTTCGCTTCCGCGTCGATGGTGAGCTTAAAGAAATCATCACACCAAAACGTCAATTAGCGCCGTTATTAGTATCGCGCATTAAAGTGATGGCAAAACTGGATATCGCTGAAAAGCGCGTGCCACAAGATGGGCGTATTAGCTTGCGCTTAGCGGGGCGCGAGGTTGATGTGCGGGTATCGACATTGCCGTCAAGTTTTGGTGAGCGTGTGGTCATGCGCTTACTAGATAAGCAAGCAGGTCGCCTGAATATGACCTATTTGGGTCTATCTGATAATGATTATAGTGAGCTTAAGCGCTTAATCCATCGTCCGCATGGCATTATATTAGTGACAGGACCGACAGGCTCGGGTAAAACCACCACGCTATATTCCGCACTGACTGATTTAAATGATCAAACCCGTAATATCTTGACCGCTGAAGATCCAATTGAATTTCAGCTCGATGGCATTGGGCAAACGCAGGTCAATAACAAAGTCGATATGACCTTTGCTAAGAGCTTGCGTGCAATGTTGCGTCAAGACCCAGACGTGGTCATGGTGGGTGAAATTCGCGATTTAGAGACAGCAGAAATCGCTGTGCAAGCGTCTTTAACAGGGCATTTGGTATTATCAACCCTACATACCAACACCGCTATTGGAGCGGTTACGCGCTTGCAAGATATGGGCGTTGAGCCGTTTTTATTATCATCATCATTGATAGGCGTGGTCGCCCAGCGTTTGGTACGTACGTTATGTACACATTGTCATGATTGGCAGATGGCTGACCATGAACAAGCCAAATTGTTTACTGAGATTGGTATTCAATCAATGTCTGACAATATTGTAGCTAACAATGCTGCTGATAATCTGACAGATAAAGCTATCAAGCTACCTAGAGCAGTCGGCTGCGATAAGTGTAACCAATCAGGCTTCAAAGGGCGAACAGCGATATATGAAGTGGTGCCCGTTGATGATGCGCTGCGACGCATGATTCATAGCAATACCGCCGAGTATGAGCTAGAAGAGTACGCCCGCCAAAAGACACCATCGATTCGTGCTGATGGTTTGCGTAAGGTAATCGCGGGACGTACGACATTAGAAGAAGTGCTACGCGTGACCAAAGAAAGCGCCCTACTTGAGGACGCTTTGATTGTTTAGAGTAATATTTTAAGAGACATTTTTATTTGACAGCGATACATTCAACTTCAACGCTGGCACCTGCCGCTAGCTCTGCGACGCCAAAAGCTGAACGGACGGGATAAGGCTTTGCCAGTTCAGCTTTATAGATTTTATTAAAGTCATTAAAATCGTCCATATCGGTGAGCATCACCATACACTTCACGATATCTGACTTTTGGTAACCATATTTCAATAACGTAATATTGATATTATCCATTGTCTGTTTGACCTCGGCTTTAACACCGCCTTTGACCAGCTTGCCATCTTTAAAGCCAATCTGACCAGACATATACAAAGTATCGCCGACACGGACTGCTTCTGAGAAAGGATAACTGCCGCCGTCACCTAAAAACACAGGGCTAGACTTAGTCATAGTTGCTGCATGGTGTGTATGAGTTGAAGTTTTTTCGGGTGCAGCGGTGGCACTAACGGTAAATCCTAATGCACAGATACTGACGAGAAAAGCCTTGGATAAATTAGTAAACGCTGTTTTAGAAGTAGCTTTGGAAATCATTTTGGACATCATTGTCTCCTTATTATAAGTTTATAAATCACCGTTATACGAAGTGCGCTATAAAAATGCTTTAACATGGATAGCGCACTACTTTACGTATTCTTAATATATTAATTATCTTAAACAGCCTCATCATTATCAGCTGATTGATTGTCTTACTCAGTTTCTACTTTTGCGTCTGTTTCTACTTCTACTACTACCTTGGTATGAGACTCAGTATCAGCCTCTGCCGACTTCTCATTAGCTTTGCCTTGACGACGCGCTTCTAACTCAGACTTGGGTATCCAAGCCCATGTCATCTCGACTACGATTGGGTCGCGATCACTGTCCGACTCACGGTCATGAATGACACATGGAATAATCATTTCGCCTTTCGGAGTATTTAAAATATCTAAACGCTGCTCATCAGATAAGCTTGCGATGGCAGCCATTTGTCCTTTTTTAATCGGTCGATAGAAATTCACCGAATAAGACTTAATCAATAGTACACGATCAGCAGGTAAGTTTAAGCCTAAAATGAATCCCGTTGCCGTTTCAGCAAGCAAAGTAATGGCAACTGCATGGACGGAGCCGATATGGTTTTGGACCGCTTTGGTATTATTTAAACTGACCACCACTTGGTTTGGCTCGACCGTTTCATAGTAGATACCCGTTGTGCCCACATAAGGTACCACCTTACCAAATGCTTTCGATAAAATGCTCGAACGTGCACCAGCAGGTAAATATTTGGTGATGGATAACAGTTTGGTAAATTGATTGCTGATTGGTTTAAGCGTGCTATTGGTTTTTTCGACTGCAGGTTTTGTGTTCTCAGAGACTTTGGCTGGCAGTTTATTGGTCCGTTTGATCGGGAGTTTTTTTAATAATCCTGACATATAATATTCCTCATTTAAGTGGGATTTACAATGCTAATGATATTAGGGTTAAAAGGCTCATGTCATAAATGAGTCACCGAATAGGCTTTATGCTAGCAGCTATTTTAGTTATGGTACATTAACTGCTCAGTCGCTACTATTATTACCATGTACTGCTGCGCTTACAAAATAACAGTGACGTAACGGCATCTTAGGCGTTAGTAATTTAAGCACTGATACCCTGTAGAGCGAGCAACTGTAATGATAAAATGCTAGCGCTTTTTTATACTTTTTTGCTGGATAATGTTATGCCTGATATGTGTGATGATAAACCGACCAATATTATTTATACGGGCGTCGCGGGTACTGGTAAAACCTACCGATTGCTCCAAATTTCTAAAGAATATACGGACTATCTGCCTAGAGCCAATAATGAGGATTTACTCAAGCAGTTATTGCAAGAATTGAACTGGCGTGATGTGGTGTGTTTAATATTTTTAGATTTTCAATCGCAAAAACAGGACTTAGTAAAAGTACCTGAAATCGTTAATCATGAGTTTTTTATCGCCAAAGCATTACAAAACGCACGTGAGAAAAATTTAAGTAATACAGCGTGGTCTGTACTGCAAATGCACAGTCCAACAAGCTCACAGACGGTTGCGTATAAAAATAGAGCCAGCCAAGCGTATTTTGATAAAGACCCTAGCGGTGCGTGGTATTTACTGCCTGACAGCCTGATGCTATTAGGCGAATTGTCAGAGCAATTGTCAGAATTTCAGCAGGCGCAACGTGATAATAGTGCCAGCCAAACCCAACGCTTTAGCCAACAGCGCTTTAGTATGGTCAGTTTCCATCAGGCATATGGCTATGAAGAGTTTGTCGAGGGCATTCGCCCGGTAATGGCAGCTTCTAATCAGTCGAATAACAGCTCATCTCAAATGAGCTATGCCATTACTGATGGCGCCTTTTTAAAGCTCTGTCAGCGCGCGGCAAATGATTCTCAGCAGCGTTATGCGATGCTGATTGACGAGATTAATCGTGCCAACGTCTCACGCGTTTTTGGTGAATTGCTCAGCCTTATTGAACCTGATAAACGAGCAGGTACGCCCAATGCGATGACAGTAAGTTTGGCATACTCTGGGCGAGCGTTTAGCGTGCCTGCCAATGTTGATGTCTATGCGACCATGAATACCCAAGATCATTCGTTAGCGCCACTAGATATGGCACTGCGTCGTCGTTTTCGCTTTATTAACTGTCCGCCGCAGCCTGAGCTATTACCGATTATCAACCTCAATAAAGGATTAGAAATAGTCGACGAAGCGGAGTGCATCAATTTAGCCAAAGTATTAACGGGTTTAAATCATCGTATTAGCCAAACGTTAGGGATTGAGGCGCAAATGGGTCATGCATTTTTATTCTCCGTGCATAGTCTTGAGCAGTTACAAATGGCACTTACTGAGCAAATTATTCCACAATTAGCCCAAGCAGCTGGCGGGCAAGTGGCTGTCTTGCAGTATATTTTTAGAGATGAACAGCAGCCAATATCGGCGCAATTTATTCATGATAGTCAAACGTCAATACATAACGGTATGTCCACTCAAATGGCTAGCGAGAATGGTATAGCTTCTCAGAACTCCATGTTTGCAGGACAGCAATCCTATTTTACTCAATCTATAAATGCCGGCAGTTATGCAATTAATACTGACCTTATTGCCAATACTGGCAAGTTCACCCAGCTTGCCGTCTATCAGCGCTTATATCCATGAGGATGTTAATCGATGATAAATACGCATAAGCACACTCAAAGCTCTGAAATGAATATCATGACGGTATTTGAACATCAGCGTTTAATAGCGTCTAATTTCTTGTACGACTCTGATTTTCAGTGGCTGATAACCCAAGAGCTGTCAGTATTTAGTATTAAACGCAAGCAAGGACAGTGGCAACTCAAGGTTGGACATTATATTGGCGTTATTGTACTGCCTAGTGGCATGACTCTTGAGATACTGCCAAAATTTATTGCAAACACTGCTAGCAACTCTATTAAGCAGCCATATCAGTCAAATGAATCACCAGTAGATGCGGATATTTTACAGACCCGTCACTGGGTACAAAATATGCTGTCAGACCTAATGAATAGTAACGATAACAAATCGCCTCACAACAAAAATTTTGGTCAATATAATGATAAATTAGCCGCACTACCATTAGCAGCATTACCCTTGTCAAATTGGCTGATTGAGCAATTCTTGCAGCGCTTAGCTCATTATCAACCGACCAAACAGTATCAAACCCAAATCCATAACCAAGCAGCAATTCAAGGACGTTTACTCATAAAAGAGCAATTACGTCATAACAGTATGCAGCCACATAAATTCGTTTGTGAGCGCAGTGTGCTGAGCCAAGACATGCTAGGCAATCGAGTCATTAAGAGCGCATTAACGCTGCTGATGCCTTTGTTGTCTCAATCAAATCTGCTTTTGCATTTACAGCCGTGGCAACAAATGTCTGTCCTACATCAGCATGAAATACGCCAGCTAGAGTCGATATACCTTCAAGCAAAGCGTGAGCTTGCCATTCAGCCGCTGCAAGTAAAGCAATTACAAGCCGCTCAGCAGCTTGTAGATTTCGCTTATTGGCTGCTTAGTCAATCAAATATGGAAATCGGTCATAGTATTAATGCATCAAAACCATTTGGTAGTAGGTCTACACCGCCACGCTTATGCTTACTGATAGATATGAATCAAGCGTTTGAGCAATGGGCAAGCCAGCGTATCGCTTTGATTTTTCAACAGCAAAGCAAAGATTATCAACCACTGTTTCAAACGCAACGTGTTTGGCTTAATGATGCAGAAGGGCAGGCGTGTTTGTCTATTCGTCCTGATTTATTGATTTATCGCCAGATGCGTTCGAATACTAAAAATGAAGAGAAGCATGATGATGCTTTACCAATAAAGAATTTAGGAGCAAATCCATCACCAGAAAAACAAGCAGGTCAATATAGTCACGTGATTGATATTAAATGGAAGCCTTTAGCGCATGCCAGCGCCATTAGTGCCAGCGACGCTTATCAACTGAGCAGCTATGCGCAGGCTTATCAAGCAGAGCAAGTCTGGCTGGTATATCCAGTACAAGACAATCAAAGACGAGCGGTTGTATTAAAGCAAGATACTCAGGACATGTGCAATAGTGAAAATGCACCCTATGCTCAGTTATGGCTGATACCTTTTAATGTGCTTACAGGTACGATAAACACTGACTTGCTTCCGACATAAGATTTAGTATAATATGCGCTTAGCTCATAAGGCACTATGTTGAGTAGCGCTTGTTGTCGACGCTTAGTTTATAAGAAATAAGCCTTTTTTAAATAATTTAGCAGTTATTTCAAATTAATTAAAAATAGGTGTTGACACCATCGGCGTTTCCCCTTAATATGTGCACCTCGATAGCAAGGAACGTTAGCCGGTTAGTGGCATTGCCAACAACCAGTTAATTAACAAACTATCGTGTTAATAGAGAATTTCGGAGTGTGGCGCAGTTTGGTAGCGCATCTGGTTTGGGACCAGAGGGTCGTAGGTTCGAATCCTATCACTCCGACCATCTATTTAAGAGCCTTACAGGCTTTTTTTTATGTATAATGGTTTGGTTTCTTGTATATCAAGCGGACCAAAATATGTAAAAGTCCTCTAAGAGCGCCTGTAGCTCAGTTGGATAGAGCATCTCCCTTCTAAGGAGGTGGCCGCAGGTTCGAATCCTGCCAGGCGCACCATTTAGCCTGCATATATTGCTGAATTTTGGCAACAGTTATGGCGGTTGTAGCTCAGTTGGTAGAGCCCCGGGTTGTGATCTCGGTTGTCGTGGGTTCGAGTCCCATCAGTCGCCCCATTTTTTTGCTGTATCCCTTCTGTTTATATTCTATATTAAAATCATTTAAAAAAAGCCGCTGCCATTTTTGGCATTTTTTTGTACCTGTCTATTTTATATCTTTTTGCCTCTGTGATAGTCCTAAACCTTTTAAGTCGCTCATGATCTAACAGTCTACTGGCGTTTTTTATCATTTTTTTATGATACATATTGTGTCGTAAGGGCTTTATAAAGGTATATTAGCTGTACTGTCAAAGAAAAATTCATCTCAGTAGCACTATATTTTTAAATAAAATCGATCCTCATATTAATGCGATTTTTTTATTAAAGTGGCGCGTTATTGAGCAGCTGTTATTGAGGAAATGGTTAATGGATGCATTAAGCGTGTTACTACAAAATGTGCATTTATTCGATACGAAATACTATCGCTTAAATGGTACAGGCAATTGGTCTTACTCACTCACTAGACAAGATACGATTGTGTTTTATTTGGTGATGTCTGGTAGCTTTTGTATTGATATGGGCAGTGGACTCAGAGAAGCGCATGCTGGCGACATTATTATGATTCCTAGCTCGCACAATCATGTCAGTTACGCGCTCAACCATCATGGTGAGAGTGCCAAACCTTTGGATGAGTTGCTTACTAATTGCACGGAACAAGTGCTTGATATTCAGGGCGATGGTGATGCCCAATCATCTTTGATACTGATTGAATGCAAGTATGATAAAGAGATGATTCGTCCTTTATTATCAGTGCTACCAACGATATTGCCTGAAATTAATGATGAATCTGATGGTCGGTTCGAGGTGATTGATGTTGAGATTCGACTGCTGACGTTGGAAGCTGAGCATGAGCGGATGGGTAAGACAGCGATTATCAATCATTGGGCAAGTATTATGATGATTGAGTGTTTGCGGGTTTATATCGAAAGTTTGCCTGAAGCCACTGACAGTTGGCTAAAAGCCATGAAAGACCCATTTTTAACCAAGGCATTGGTCGCCATGCACGAAAATCCAAGCCAAAACTGGAGCATTCATGAGCTTGCTGAAGTTGCAGGTATGTCACGCTCGAGTTTTGCGCAGCGTTTCAAAGACGTGGTTGGTATGCCACCGTTAACCTATCTGATTGACTACCGTTTGCGTCTGGCAGCACGTTATTTGCGCTTACAGCAAAATAGTATCAGCCGTATTAGTGAGCTAGTGGGTTATGCCTCAGACTCAACCTTTAGCCAAGCCTTTAAGCGCGTGTATGGCATATCGCCAAAAGCGTACCGCCAGCAATATCAAAAACAAAACCTTGCTTAGCCGCTGCTTCACATATAAATAGTCATCCAAGCTGTGTGATATTTTCTAAACTGAGTCAGTGATATAATAGCGTCTATCTGATAATAATTTTTCATCATTAGCATTTCGATCTTGCACAGCTGACAATAAGTGTAGGTTCAGGTACTATGGAATGACAATGAAGTAATAAGTCGCCTAGTTGCGACGGTGTTTTAGCGACCTATATTTTATGCTTATATATTACGGTCTATCCAGAATATAGTATGACTTAGGTAATGTTTATTTTTGCAGCTGATGGTGTTTTATGACTGAACCGACCGCAAAACCAAGCGTAAAATCAAATGATCTACAAGATTCTTCTGCGTCTATTAATCATAAAGACAAGCTCAATAGCAGAGTCAAAGCTAACAATAATCAGCATAACTCAAATCTTCAGCAGGAAAATAGCGCACAGGCAGGTATGGCTATTCGGCTTGATAAAGCGGCATTATTAGCATTATTTGTTTTGCCAAATGCGGAGGGCAGCTTGACAGAGACTAGCTCTGCTAATATAAATACTGCTAATCATACTCTGATAAACCAAAGCTCATCTATCTCTGCAAGTGACAGTAGTATTACTACTCAGCGCGTGGCACTTTATCGGGCTCAGCATGAGCGCACGCAGCAATTATATTTGGCTTCTGCTGCTATCCGTCCAACTTACCTTGTACATACCCTCAAAACACAATTTGCCGAATACCAGCAATATTTGCTTGCACAGCAGCTGGATAAACGCGGTTTGATGGATACGGATGCCATTGAGCGCTTATGGCAGCAGCTGCATGTGGTCGATGACATCATCGAAGATATTGTACGCCATATGCCAGCTCAGCAACCTGCAGGTTGGCAGTTGACAACACAGGATGGGCACAATCCATTATGCTTTGCCACCGTCGGCAAGCTAAAGCATAATAAACCTATCTTTGATCAAGGCAGTTTGAACAGCTATGTGCTCGGGCACTTTGGCGTCAGTAGCTTTACTTACGATCGCGGCTATTATATCGGACATGTGGTTGGCTATTTATTCAGCTGTTATTTTTGCGCCCATTTATCTATTACCTATGGCGTGACAGCGCTTGGTCAGGATGTGGTGAGTGATTATGATTATGCCAGCCTTGAAACCCCGCACATGGTCAGATTGTTACAAGGTTTAGACGGTTATTGCAAAAAACGTATTTATCAATTGGCAGTCATTTGTGCACGTCTCAGTGTGTTTGCCAGTGATAAGCGCATTGAGCGTATGCTGATCGCTGAAGTCAATGATTTTGATAAAAAGCTACAACAACAGCATTTAGATGTTCTATTATTGCAAGGCTTGATGCCGGATAGTAACGATTCTACGCCGCTTCTTTAAGTCATCTATTCTTTTAATAAGCCAACTTTTCAAATCTTGATCCATTCTCTTTTACTCTTGACCGTCTTAGGATATCCGCTGCTATGCCCGCTTATCATTATAAAGCGCTTGACGATCGCGGCGGCATCCAAAAAGGCTTGCTTGAAGGGGATTCTGCGCGGCAAGTACGCCAGCAGCTGCGTGATAAACAATGGACGCCTGTCGAAGTCAACGCCGTCAATGATAGGCAAAGTCAGCATAAAAGCCGCTATAAAAAACCCTCTGCTTATGAGTTGGCACTGCTTACCCGCCAGCTATCTGTATTACTTGCTGCTGGTATTCCGTTAGAGGAAACTTTGGCAGCTGTCGCCAAACAATCGCCAAAAACCCATATCAAATCTTTGATGCTTGCCGTGCGCTCGCATGTCCTAGAAGGTCTCAGTTTGGCGCGCGCTTTGCAGCAAGCGGCGAGCTTTCCCCCACTATATATCGCTACCATTGCAGCTGGAGAAAAATCTGGTCATTTGGATTTGATCTTAAATCAGCTTGCCGATTACACCGAAAATCGCTTTGCCTTACAGAAAAAAATACAAGGCGCTATGGTTTATCCCATCGTGCTGATGGTGATGGCAGTTGGCGTAATTATGGGGCTAATGAGCTTTGTAGTACCAAAAATTGTCAAAGTGTTTGAGCAGTCCGAACAAGCTCTGCCTTTAATTACCCAAATTGTCCTTAGCTTATCAAATATTATTACCCAGTGGTGGTGGCTGATGCTGCTGGTGTTGGCAGGAACGGCATTTTTATTCTATCGCTTTGCTCAGACGCAAGCGGGCAAGCTGGCCATAGATAGTGCTGTGCTAAGATTGCCTATACTGGCACGCTTATCGAAAGGGTTGAATGCGGCGCGCTTTGCCAGTACGCTTGCGATATTGGTGCGCTCTGGTGTGCCATTGATTGAGGCGCTCCATATTGGCGCTGCGGTCACCACCAATTTGCATATTCAAAAAACCATCATTACTGCTGCGGATAGAGTGACAGAGGGTTCAAGTCTGTCGAGTCAATTAGACAAATCGCCCTATTTTCCGCCGATGATGGTACAAATGATTAAAAGTGGTGAAAACTCGGGCGAGCTTGAAAATATGCTTAGCCGTGCTGCCAATATGCAGGAGGCAGAAGCCACCAATTTCATCAGTACTTTATTGTCATTACTTGAGCCTTTAATGCTGGTGCTGATGGGTGTGGTCGTCATGATTATCGTAATGGCGGTGATGCTGCCAATTGTGAATATGAATGACTTGGCTGGCTAGTTTTTATCAACCTTAAATATACGCTCCTGTTAGTAATAGTTGTTTTATTACCCTTATGCTTAACAGCATTTCTGTTTCCATATTTTGTATTTTCAAATACAGCCTCTATACTTCTAATACTTTGATTCATTTTTTTATTTATATTCTAATGATTTGACTTCAAATTTGGCTACGTTTCTTAAGTTTTGCTTACTGTTGTATATTATTGACCGGCCAACGCTTTTACTTTTGTCAAATCTAACCTTGCGTTATAGTAAGTATCAGTTATAAGTAACAGTCAAACGCTATTTCAAAAGGTTAGCCATCATAGATTATTAATGACACATTGACATAAATGACAACCTGCCTTCAATGCTGGATAAAAGTAAAACCATGGTTTATAGTAATAATCGTTTCAGTGCTCCTTAAGACACTGTAAATATGCCTATTATGAATGTGACGATAAAGGTAACTTAAACAAACGTCATCTTCATTATTTATATAACCTTGACGCGAAAAGCGATGCCAGAAGCGATGACTATGACTGATAATATTCGAGTAAGTACGATTTCACCAAGTAATATGGATGATACGCCAGAGTGTTTAGCAGCAGCGCAAAGTCAGAAAGCTGTTGCTTTATCAAGCACTCAGCGCGTAAGCAATCTCCAATCAGGATTTACCTTGATTGAAATCATGGTGGTGATTGTGATTTTGGCCATTCTTGCCGGTCTAGTGGTGCCAAAGGTGGTCGGACAAAGTGATAAAGCACGGGTTAAAACCACTGAAACAGCGCTATCAACAGTATCAAATGCGTTAGATATGTATAAAGTAGATAATTCGCGCTATCCAACGACGGCTCAAGGCTTAGAAGCACTCACCACGCCACCAGCGGAAGCTAAGAACTATCCTGACGGTGGTTATATTAAAGGCGGGTATCCAACGGATGGTTGGGAAAACGAGCTGCAATATGTTGCCCCGGGTAGTGAAGGTCGACCTTATGATTTATTTTCTCTAGGGGCTGATGGCGAACAGGGCGGAGAAGGGCAGGATGCTGATCTTTATGCTCAGCTATAAGCTCTAGCCTACTCAGTTATTTAGGTATTGTTTGCAAGCGATACCATGATAAATACCTTGTCGCTAAAAGCATCTTTAATGAGACTAATATATCAACCAATAAGACGTTATTGGTTGATATTTTTTATGAATATCAATAACTATAAATATCACTATAGTCAGGGAAAAGTAATATCGATACATCAAGTACTACTGATATTCATTTTTCTTGCTTGCTGTGCCTACGCAGACAGAGGCTGCAAAAAATTTATATCAGCAGCACTGTAGCGCTTTTGAGATATTTTAACTATAACTTTAAATTCAGATAAACGGAATCTTAACCCTGCTATTTATTATTAAAACGATTGACTATTTTCTATTGATTGTAAAAAAACAGCTGTTCTTCTAGTAATCCGAGGTAATCATATGTCTATCGAAACATCAAAATCGAAATCAATTATCATGAATAAACAATCAAATAAAAAGCCTTATTTGCTTGCTATAACAGCCACTGCTTTGATGACTACTTTGTCAATGACGTCTGTTGCGACTCAAGCTGCAGGTCTGGGGGAATTGTTTAGTAATAATAGTGCTCAGCAATCAAAATTTTTGCCCGTTGACAAGGCATTTCAAGTGACTAGCAGTACCAAAGCGACCACTAAAGGAACGCAGTTATCGATCGCTTTTGATATCACACCAGGTCATTACGTGTATAAAGATAAGCTGACCTTAAGTTTTCCAAAAGGTATCAATGCGTCGCCATTTACCTTTAGCCAATCGCCGGTTTCTATTGATGATCCAACTTTTGGCAAGGTACCCGTATTTACGCAAAAAACTGTGATAGCAACGACTATGATGACGACCAAAAATGGTAAAGCGGCAAAGAATGTGCCGGTTGTGATTGGCTGGCAAGGTTGTGCTCAAGCTGGACTATGCTATCCGCCAGAAAAGGTTAAAACCACGTTAAACATTGCAGTCAAACGTTAGTCACCAATAGATAGCGCAAGTAGGTTGATTTATATCGTCGTTATAACAGGTAGTCCTTTATGTCCATTAAGACAGCAAAAAGCATTTCGTCATTTAAAGCGGTATCCACAAGAAATCAGTCTTCAAAGCATTTGCCATCAGTTGTAAATAAAGTGCCAAAGAAGTCATATCTGCTGGCACTAACTATAGCGAGTAGCTCGTTATTTGCAGGATTGACTGCGACGACTATGACGACGCAGGCAGCAGGATTGGGCGATCTTTTTAGTAGCAATCAAAGCGCTGGACAATCGAAATTTCTGTCAGTGGATAAAGCCTTCCAAGTCACGAGTAGCAGTAAAGCTGTCAAAGCTGGCACTCAGTTATCGATTAATTTTGATATCACTCCAGAACATTATGTTTATAAGAATCAGCTTAAACTCACTTTGCCTGCTGGGGTTACGGCGGCACCGTTTACTTTTAGTCAAACGCCTGTCTTAATTGATGATCCAACTTTTGGTAAAGTGCCAGTATTTGATCAAAAAAATATGGTAGCCACTACTACTCTGAGTATTAATGGCAAGAGCATTGACAATGCAGCGGTGGTGATTGGTTGGCAAGGCTGCGCCAAAGCAGGACTTTGCTACCCGCCTGAGAAAATAAAAACCACTGTCGATATCGTTGCAAGCTCGCCGCAAGCTGTGGTTAATACGACAAGTAATGTCACTGGTGTTGCTAAAGGCGATGTCAATCAAGAGACTACTACTGATGCAAATTCGGTAAATAATAGCAATAGCGTCACAACATCAGAGGCGCCAAATGCCACAAGTATAGACAGTACTGAGGCAATGAGTGCTGAAGCAGAGCAAGCGCTTGCAGAAGAAGATGAAGTCATTGATTATGCCTTATTAGAAGATGGCACTTTGGCAAATGAGCTTAGTGTTACCAATACAATTTCTGGCGCTGATACACCGTTAGCAGATAATGCTGCTCCGACAAATGATACGCTAGCTACCGCAGATAATTTGGCTGATGGCGATCCGTTTGGCTTAGCCAAGCATCCTTGGTTGGCATTAGGGTTACTATTCTTGGCAGGGCTTGGCTTAGCGCTTACGCCGTGCGTACTACCTATGTTACCTATAGTCGCAAATATTGTCGCCCGTCAGCAAAATCCAACGGTTAAAAAAGGTGTCATTTTAACGACAAGTTATGCGATTGGGGTGTCGATTGCTTACGGGATACTTGGTGCTGTCATTGCTGTATTTGGCGAGTCACTCGGCATTATCGGCTGGCTACAAAACCCAATCATCCTGATCAGTTTTGCAGTAATATTTGTTTTGTTAGCCCTTTACATGCTGGAAGTATTTACCATTCGTTTGCCGCATTTTATCAGTAGTAAGATGCAGGGCTTAAGCCAAGCAGGTGATAGTAAGCTCGGTAGTGCTGGTGGCAGTTTAGCTGCTGGATTTTTATCAGCATTGGTAGTATCACCTTGTGTTTCTGCACCATTATTTGGCGCTTTACTTGCTGTATCAACGATTGGTAATCCTCTATTGGGTTTTGCTGCCCTATTTATGCTAGGCTTTGGCTTGTCAGCGCCACTGATTTTGATTGGTGCTACCCAAGGCAAAATTATGCCAAAAGCGGGCGAGTGGATGAACTGGGTCAAGCAAGGTTTTGCCTTATTGTTATTTGCCGTAGCGTTACTATTAATAGAGCGCGTCTTTATATCGTCAGTAATGTTACTGGTATGGGCATTATGGTTTATGGTTGTGGCAACATGGGCATGGAGCTGGCGTGGTAAAGGTCGAATGCTATCGCAAGCCATCGGTTTGATAGCTGGTATTTGGGCTGCTACTTTAGTGATTGGTGCCGCACTTGGTAATGATGATAGCTTACATCCGTTAGCCTCGTTGAGCGCGACTCTCATGTTAGGGCAGTCTGCTGATGGTCAAAACAGTGCATCAGATACTTCAGATAAACACATCACAACGTTGGCAGAATTGGACGTTATCACCGCGGCTAATCCCAAAGTGTTAGTCGATTTGACTGCTGATTGGTGTATTGAATGCCGCATTATGGATAAGAACCTATTTACCAATCGTCCCACACAAATGCAAGACTGGCAATTGGTACGACTCGATATTACGGAAACCACGGCGGATTCTAAGGCAATTTTAGCGCGTTATAAATTATTTGGACCACCAACTTTATTGTATTACCAAGATGGTCAGTTGGTACAAAAACAAGTGGGTGAGATTGGTCGTGCAGAGTTTGAGCAGACTTTGACGGCATTAAATAAATAATAGTCGTATCGGAAATCTTTTTTTATCCTCTTAGATGCCTTAATACGATTCCTATAAAAAAGCCAACGTACTATCATAGTATGTTGGCTTTTTTATTTTTTCTTAGAAGAAGGCTTGCAGCACTCGATTAGTTGTATTTCGTGCTGAATAAATTAACATTACTTTGAAAGCGTCATTAGCAAGACACTTGTTAAAGGGTCCTTTTTTTATTCTGTACTCATTATAAGCGTTTGGTTTTATGCTATTTATATCTATTTAGCGCTACATTATGCAGCAATAAAGCTAGTATAGTGTGTACGTTTTCATTACAATAAAGCAACATTGCTAAATGCGCATTATTCAGCGTAATAGCAACTCTTTATCTTAAAGTTATATTGATTTTTTATGCCAGTTTAGCGTCGATGCTAATTGTTATATCAATCACCTCATATATTCTATTGACAGTAATGATCAGTTGAATAAAGGATACTTATGTTTTCCAATACTACTTCGCAGCGCCCCTCTGTAAATAAACTTGAAACGCCAAAAAAAATGATGCTTCGAACGACTAAATGCTCTCTACATATCGCTGTTGGTATAGCGCTCACTTGTTTCACAGTACAAGCTCAGGCTGCTGATACAGCTCAGGCTAAGAGCTTACAGCCTATAAATACCAGTATCGCTGTGCAAAATAGCAATGCAGTAAGCGAAGATTTCATCGCTCAGCAGGCTGCTCTGTTCTTTGAATGTACTCAAGTACAGACCAGTTCTGCCCGTTTGGCATGCTTTGATAAGGTTGCAGAACAAGGCAAAACGCCAAGTTATGTCACAAGTAAACAGCCAGTAGATTTGGCAAAGACGGTTATAAGTACGCTGTCAGGCAACCCTCAAGTCATACTGGCTGAAGAAACCAGTACCATTACTGCCAATGGCAATGTCATTGCTAAAAAGGTTTCGAGCAATTATCCTCAAGATATTGAAACAAAACCGCCCGCTGAGACTGAAAGTTTGGATACGGTTGGACTGACGCAAAGAGAAGCAGAGGTATTGGAAAGTGTCGGCGTGACTCAAGCAGATATTGAAAAATATACGCCGCTAAGCTTAGCGTATGATCTTGATAAAAACAGTGAACGTGGTACATGGACAGTCAGACCGTACCGTCCAACCTATGTTATGCCACTGTTTTATACCTTTGATCCTAATTTAAGCCCAAGTACACCCACTCGACCTCAACCGGAAAAACCTTTTACGTCTAATGACACTCGTAATACGGATCTAAAGTTTCAACTATCATTAAAGACTAAAGTTGCAGAAGATTTGTTTAATACCAATGCTGATTTGTGGTTTGGTTATACTCAAGAGTCGCATTGGCAAGTTTATAATGAAGACAATTCACGACCATTTCGTGCAACCGATTATCAGCCAGAGATATTTTTGACCCAGCCTGTGACAGCAAATCTGCCTTTTGGTGGAAGACTGCGCATGCTCGGAGCAGGTGCTATTCACCACTCAAATGGTCAAGATGATCCATTATCGCGCTCATGGAACCGTGCTTATGTGATGGCAGGGGCAGAGTGGGGTAAATTGTCTGTCATACCGCGATTCTGGTTACGAGTGAACAATGAAAATGATAGCAGTGAAGACAATCCAGATATTGAAGATTTTATGGGTTATGGTGATATCAAGTTCTTATATGATTTACCGAGTCAGCAAAGTCTAAGCGGTACGTTGCGCTATAATCCAGGCACCAATAAAGGCGCTGCGCAAATCGATTATATTTATCCATTATCTAAAAACGTTAATGGTTTTGTACAGGTATTCCAAGGGTATGGCGAATCTATCGTAGATTATAACTATGAGAATACTTCTATCGGCTTTGGTATCGTACTCAATGATTGGAAAGGGCTGTAATATTAGCGCTTTAAATATCGGTGCCTATAGTGACAGCAAGTCATGCGTCACTTAGCGCCTTATCAAGCCGGACTATGGCTGGCAGAGTATATAAACTTACGCTGCCAGTTATGTGCCGTTTATCGTAGTACTCCGCAATCACAGCTGTTACAAAATCCCTCTTTGTCAAATACTCTATTATTCAGTCAAAACAGTTTATTAGCTGAAAACGCATCGTACTCTTTATCAAGTAGCCATTCTTCTTTTAGCAAAATCCGAAAGCAACTCTATAGCCGTTTTAGTAGTGGACTATTATGCGCCAGCTGCCATAGCAGTATTGCGTGGTTGCCCAAGCCATTTGAAGTCGATATTACTGCTGGCATGACGCTCACCATTCAAGCAGCAACTTACTATGACTATCCCATGCGCCAAGCTATTAGAGCCTTTAAGCATCATGAGGATATGACAAAGCTGCCGTTATTATTACATGTGATACGTCAACTACCACGACCTCATGGTTGCCATCATGATAATAGTGTGATTGTCGCTATGCCAACGACCGATGAGCGTCTCATTAAACGTGGCTTTGATCCTGTCAGTATTTTGGCCGCGCATTTATCTAAGCATTGGGACATTCCTTTATGGCAAGGTATCAAGCGTATTGACAATACGGTTAGTCAGCAAGGACTCACCCGTGCCGAACGCTTGAGTAATCTAGACAATGCCTTTACTTTACTAGAGTCTTCTCCCGTTAAACGCCTTATCTTATTTGATGATGTGGCAACTACGGGAGCAAGTTTACAAGCCTTAGCTCGCATTCTATCAATTTACCCTTCAACAACTCCTAACTCCAATAATAAATACTATCTGTGTGCCTATGCATTAGCGCATGGTAGCCAGTCATAGTTGCTAATAAACTTGTTAGCAACTACTATTATGTTGCTATTATGTTTCCATTATTTTACTCCCACGCTATATTGACAATTAGATAGACTATAAACATATGCTGCTAATAGCCAATAGATAGCCTGTTTTAAAGATAGAGAAGTAAAGTGTGTAAGCTGATTGATTAGACAACTTGTTTTATGGAACAAAAATTGCATGGCTATAGTTGACTATTTTATATTAAAGCCTGTTTAAATATTAGGTATTCACTACGACTGTAGAGCCAGTCCTGCTTGAATATGCCAGCAGCTATATAGGAATTTAACGTGAAAGCATCGGCTGACAATCGACCACAGAAATTGCGTAGAAGTAGCTCAGGGTTTACTCTGATTGAGCTGATGGTAACGATTGCCGTGCTTGCTACTATTGTCGGTATTGCAGCACCTAATATCAGTACTCAGCTTGCCAATCAAAGGGTTAAGTCGACTGCGGCTACATTGGCAAATGCTTTAACAGAAGCAAAAGTAGAAAGCGTCCTACGCCGTCAGAATATAAGTGTTGTATATGGTAATAGTAGCGCGCCTAAAACGATTAAGTTGCAAGCTAATGGTAGCGAAATATCTAGCTATAATATTAGTGATAAAAGTACTGTTACCCAAACGATTACTCCATCTACAGTAACCAATATCGTTTTTCAACCAAATAAGAGAATAGCTAACAATGCCACAGTAGTATATACCATCTGTGATAGTGGCTCTAATAGTGAAACGCCCAGACAAGTAAGCCTTACTAACATTGCTAACGTTAATACTACAAATGCTGGGAGCTGTTAATGAATATACAAGACACACAGTCAGGCATAGGGTTAATAGAGGTGATGGTCGCATTGCTATTATTAGCAGTGGCTGTATTAGGGTTCAGCGCCATGCAAATGTCCGCTATAAAAGCGACAGACGAAAGTTTAATGCGTACTCGTTCTTTAGCTATTATGCGAGGCGGTGCAGAGACGATGCGTACTAATCCTAGCGGTATTGCTGCTTTTAAGACGGCAATAAACGGATCTTCAGACACGGTTAGTGTTGATAGTAAGAGCATAACTAAAGACAGTTGTCTGACAAGTGGTAATACCGCACCTGCAGCATCAGCCAGTTGTACTATTGACCAACTTGCGACACGTGACGGATTGTTATTAAAGTCATATGCAAGCGCCAATGACATTAATATTGGTATGGTTCCAAATGGCTGTCCTGGTACATCAGGTAATCAAGAACTCCAGTGTTTTGTAGCAAGTTGGGGAGACACCACAGTTGGTTTAAGTGATACTGAAGCTAAAGCTTGTGCCAACGCAAATGGCAGTTATAAAAACGGCGCAGAGTGCTTTATTATGGAGGCTTACTGATGTCATATAGCCATAAAAATAATTATATTAATGATTACCAAGCAGGCTTTACGTTAATAGAGCTGATGATTTCTTTAGTGCTTGGCTTGATCGTATCTGCAGCCGCTATTCAAGTATATCTTATCAATGTAAAAACAAGCAGTATTCAGGCAAGTGGTAGTGAGCTACAGGATGCCAGTGTGTTCGGATTACAACAATTAGAAAAAAGTATTCGCCTAGCAAACCTTGGTAATCCAACCACCAGAATTGATGGTACCACTCCCAGTGGCGGAATTGTCTTAACGGGTCTTAATATTGGCGTTCCGAATCCGAATGAACCGAATCCTTATCCTAATACGGGGTATCTGACAAGACGTGCAGGAGATAGTGCCGTTGGTGCGAATGGGTGGACAGGCATATCAAATACTAATACCAATAGCGATCAGTTGACGATTCAATATATCAACATAACAGGCGCTCCAATGACAGATTGTGAAGGAGCGGTTGCTGCTGTCAATGATATCGTTATTGAGCGTTATTTTGTACGTCAGGCAACAGGGGATACCAGTACTGGCGCTATCAAAAAATTAGTATTGGCTTGTGATGCAGGACGCGTTAAAAAGACTGGTGGTATAGATACTGTGACACCATCAAGTGATTCAAGAAACTTTGGTCAGGCTGGCCAAGAATTTATTGTCAATATCGATCAATTCAAGGTGTTATTAGGTGCTCAGTACACGACTGGTACTAATGCAGGACAAATCATTTATCTTCCGAGCAGTGCCTATTCATTGATAACAACTGGTAATCCAGTACTTACCGCTGTCAAGATCGGTTTAATTGTTCATGGTAGTACACCTATTATAGGAAGTGCTGAACAGTCAGAATTTGCTTTGTTAGGGCAATCGTCAACAGAGAATAAATTAAAGGCAGATACTAGTAGCAAAAAGAAAGTCCGTAGCACTTATGAAACCACAACGTTGTTACGTAATGCTCGTGTAGTCAATATAAATACCAGCCTATAACCTATTGGTAAGGAGACTAAAAGTGATTCACTATCGTGACTTATCAAGTTCGACACAAAAACATATCAATATAGGTTTGGCATACGGGAGAGCGGAGCAAGGAGCAACGCTAATAGTGGTGTTATTGTTTTTAGTGCTGATTATGTTGGCAGGGGCTATTGCAGTTAGACAAAGTACGACAGATCTTAAAATTGCGACAAGTGATCAGATCAATACAGTATTACTGCAATCAGCAGATAGTGCTAATCAAAAAATAGAGACCATGGTAAATGGTAGCCCAACATCTAATGGATACCAAGATGTAACAAGTGCGACAGGGGCACTCGGTCATTTTTTATTATTTGAAGATAATAAAGCTAATGAATTTATTTATTGTTTTAATCCGCGTACCCAGAGATATTTAACCAATAGTGCAACAGTCAGGGTGCCTGCTGGTGGGTATGTAGATGGTATTAATAACGGTATCTGTAATTATGCAAATGCCGCTGATTACACTAGTGCTAGGCAGGCGGTTATGACACAGGTAAGTATTGCGATTACTCCTCCTAGTGCAAATATAGAAGCGTTTGAACATGTTGTCATTGGTAAAGAAGTTGAAGATAGAACAAGCAAAAAGTTTAAATTTGATATTCGACCAACATCTTCATTGCCCGCTTATAATGAGCCCAAATTAGGGACTGAAAAGTGCTTTGAGCAGACCAGTATTCGTAACAATGTAGCAACTGGCAAAAAATCATTAGATGAGTGCCTATTAGCGGCTAGCACACCGAGCAAAATGCTGTATGAGCAAGCAGATGTTGAAAACGTTTCTTCTTCTACCAAATGTTATCCCTTTGGTAAAGGAACACTAAATTCCAAGTGTGTACTTTCAACAGCGCCCTAGTCTGCTTACTCATTGCACTGAAACAATATAAGGATAGATGTCATGAAGCGATTTGATAACGTACCGACAATAAATAAAATGATTGCAGTACCACTAAAGTATTTGGTCGTTGCCATGGCATCCATGATAGCAATGCCAATCTCACAGGCAGATGTGGCAGATAAAAAAATCGGTGATTTAGAGATTTATAAAGCGGCAGAAAGTGGTAAAACTACTATTACTATGATGTTAGATACCTCCGGTAGTATGACGTTAAATCAAGTAAATTATGCCTGTGATCTTCCAGGAGGGGCAACTTTTTCTGCAGTTGGAGCAGAATGGTCAAATACCAACCCTCAATATATAAGAAACTTCTGTAGTAATAATGCTCGATATTTTTATCGTTTAGATGTAAATGATAAAAACCAATGGTACCGTTGTGGTGGTAGCAATGGCTCTGGATCTAGTAATTATAGCTTTAACGATTGTGATAGCAAGCTTAGTAAAGCACCATCGACTGTAGGATATGACTATATAACCTCTAGTAGTGGCAATCAGTATTATTTTACAGGTGAAAAAGTATACGATCGCCTTACTCGTCTTAAAGATGCAATCTTTACTCTAATGAATAGCACACAGTTAGATCCTAAAAAAGTCGCCATTGGCATTGGCCAGTTTTCTTCACAAAGCGGCAGTGATAATATTGTAGAGTTTAATGCAAATGGGACTGCTAAGAATGCTGATGGCAGTAGTGGTAAAATACTTTTACCTGCAGCATTATTAGATGAAACACAGCGTCAAAAGATTCGCCAAGTTGTAGCTGCTGCAGCTGGAGGAGGCGGTACACCGACAGCGAATGCTTATGCAGAAGTTGGCGCCTATATGCTGGGTACCAAAACCAGTGGTACTGGTAGTGGTTTTAGCAAATCCACTATATCTTCTAAAAGTAATAGTGGTAGCAATTATATCAGTCCACTTTTAAAGCCTTCTAGCTGCGACGGACGAGGCATCTACTTCTTGACTGATGGAGCACCAAATAACTCTGAAAAGCCTTTAGATCTAATGAAGCTGGCTTTAAACCGCAGTAATTTTAGCCAATCTAACGACACATTGCCGAGTGGCAGTGGTAATAATAACGGTATGCCCGAAGTTGGTTCGTTTGCCAAAGCCTTACGTGACTCGACGGTTAGCCCATTAGGTACAGATCAAGAAATCTATACCGCAGTGGTTGGCTTTGGTTCAGATTTCGATGTCGATAGAGTGGAAGACGCAGCGAAGCCGGAATCGCAGCGAGTTATTCGTAACTTATCTTATACCAATCCAAAAACTGGTGTTATATCAAATCGTGATTTTTATAACTGCAAAAATATAGTTGGTAAGAATAATGATTCTACTTTAGATGCAAGAAACGCTTGTAACTGGGGAGAAAAGGCGCATCCTTCATTACCAGGGGTTGGAGGCTTTGGGGAAGGTGGATTCTACTCAGCGCAGTCTACAAATGATATTGTCAATAGTATTATATCTTTTGTAACCGATTTGGATAACACCTTACCTTCGACACCTTCAGGAACTATCATTATACCTGACGACCCTTATCGAGCGGACAGTCAACTGGCAGTTGCATATTATCCAACTTTACAACCCAAAGTCGGTGATAATTCCGTAATTTGGGAAGGTAATATGAAAAAGTATAAATTAAATGAAGGTACGCTATTTGGTAAGGGTGGTTCTAAACTATTTAAAAATATAGCAGGTGAGCTAAATCCAGTAACGCCAGATTTCTGGTCAGATCAAGATTATCTTAACAAAAATGATAAAGTAGAGTCGGGTGGTTTTTACGCTCAGTTAAAGACACCTGTTAATGGTGTTACTTCGGTCAGAGCATTGTATGTCGAAGATTGGAAAAGTGCGACTGATCAATCTACAGTTTTAAGAAAGGTAGGAGTAAATATTGCTGGAAAAATGACTGTAGATAATAATGTCTTAACTGATACTACCTTTAAAGATACAAGTACCTATAGCACAGCAACCCTGAGAAAACTACTAAATTTTTTAGGATTTGATGTACTTCCAGCTACAGGCATGGCTGTAAAAGATATGACGCTTAGTACCGCTAATGTATCAAAAGCCATTAAGGTGCTAGGTGCTACTATTCACTCTACACCAGCGGCAGTTTCCTATTCAGCGACTCTCGATCCTACTACTGGTAGAGTCACGGACACACGCGATGACTATGTATTATTTGGCTCATCCGAAGGTGGCTTGCATTTGGTAGATGCAGGTGATCAAGGGACTGGTGATGGTGGCAAAGAAAAGTTTGTTATTATACCAAGAGAGATGTTAAGAGATGCCAGTAAGTCTGATGCGCTTATTAAAGACGCAAAAAAAGCTGAAATAGGATCTCCAAACTTTGGTATAGACGCCCCTTGGTTAGTCACTGCTGACTATAAGTATGATTTGTCTAATAATAGGGTAAACGTCAATAAGACAGGGGGTAAGGGTGTATTCGCTTATGGTGGGCTGCGTATGGGCGGTGAAGCATTTTACGGGCTAAACCTCAATGATAGTGATAATCCGAGTATGATGTTTACGATAACGCCAGCCACTGCAGGCTTTAGTCGTATGGGTCAGATATGGTCAAAACCTACTAAGGCCAAAATAAAAACCAGCAATACTGATACAGGTACCGATGTATTAGTGTTCGGTGGTGGCTATGATATGTGTTATGAAAAAGAAACCTTCCAAGTTGGCGTGATAGATGCCCAATTATTAAGTAGTTGTTCAAACATATCGTCTACCAAAGGTAACTCGGTATATATCATTAACGCCAAAACAGGCGCTCTAATATGGTCGGCTTCTAACGTTTCTAATTCCACAGGTGCATCCAATACTGTATCTGCTATGACTAATAGCGTTGTCGCTGGTGTGACTACCTTAGACCGTGATAATGATGGCTTTATGGATCATATGTATTTCGCAGACTTGGGTGGTCAGATATTCCGTGCTGACTTTACCAATGCAGGTTTTATAAAGCCAGTCACGACAGGAACCGCATCAGCAGAAACTTCTTTTACCAATACTAGGGTCACTCGTGTACTCAAAAGTGCCTATACAGGCACTGATAAAAAGTATAACTACCGTTTTTATGAACGCCCGGTTGTCAGTTTCTATCGTAACGATACGACTAATAGACTATTCGCATTGGTTAATGCCATCTCAGGTGATCGTAGCTCACCTTTATCAAAAATACGTGATAATACCAAAGCTGATCGGCTATATGGCATTATAGACAGTGATGTGACTAAGGCCAACAGTGTTTTTTATGCTAGTAATTTCACGACTACGGGAACATCTGGTGGTCAAGAAATCGTGGATTTGGAAGCTAACAATACTGCCTCAAGTCATTTAGCTGAGTTGCCTTCAACCCTTGGAAGTTCTACAGCTACGGAGTATACTTTAGCTCAAAAAAATGCAGCCATTAATATCCAAAAAGCTGGCACAAAAAAGGGTTGGTACTATCCTCTGACTCGTTTTGACGGCTACGGTAATGTGAGATATGGCAAAGGCATTGGTAAATCTGAAGTAGTTGACAGCTTTATATATACCACGGTTTATAACCCAGATATGAGCTATGGTGACGTAGATTCTTGCTCTGCAAAAGTGACAGGCGGTTCAGAAAGACAGCTCTATTGCTTACCTTATGGCATCTGTACCGATGACGCCTCTAAGAATGGTACTGGTGGATATGTGCAGGCAGGCAAAGGTATTCAAGAGTTGACGCTCGGACCACGTAGCTCCAGCCTCTCCAACCAACGTCTCCTTATTGGGACACGTACATTGACGGAACGTGCTAATGATCGCGTAAACTTTGGGTCTGATAATGGCAAGGGACTTTTCAATGCTCTTACGAACCCTAAAGGGCTGAACCAAAGCAATTTAGTAGCAACTGATAGCAGCATTGGTAATGGTACAGCGCCTGATATGATATTTAATGAGCGCTTTACGCTACAGCCGAAAACGTGGTACGAAGTAGACTGATAGGATGGTCGTATGAATATGAAGACGTTAAAACGACAAGTAGGCTTTACGCTTATAGAGCTGATGATAGTCATCATAATCATGGCTATCTTAGCGGCGATTGCGATTCCGTCTTATCGGCAGTTTGTGGTGCGTAACGCTGAATCACAAGCACAGGCACGAATGCAGGAGCTGGATATAGAGCTCAACCGTTGGCGCGCTAGTGCTTTAACTTATAAAGGCTTTAAGCCCAAAAAAATAGCAAGTAATGGCGATATCAGCTATGCATATGATGCAACTGACAATAAAACTATCTATGTCCCTAAAGGTAGCGATAGCACGAATTACCGTTATATGATTGCGTTAGTAGATGGCAGTACAGGTAACACTTTAGCTCCTACAGGCACTGGTTATTCTACCGCAGGCAGCTCATGGCGCATGTTAGCAGAGCCAAATACTTCATTTAAAAATTCAAATGCTCATATTTTGATGATAAATAGTACGGGTGTGAAATGTAAAAGTAAGGATAGGGCAGTCACCATTGCTTCTACCAATTGCGGCACTGGAAATGAGGACTGGTAATGTCATATTTTAATGAATTATCTAAAAAAATATCAAAAAATGATCAGGGCTTTACGCTGATTGAGATGATGATCGTCGTCGCCATCATCGGCATTTTGGCAGCAATTGCTTATCCTAGTTATCAAAACTACGTTATTAAAACCAAACGTACTGACATGATGAGTGAGATGCAGAACATTGCTTCAGAGATTGAAAGCCGCAAGCTAGCACAAGGTAGCTATAGTGCTATTAGTGCAAGTGTCAAAACAGATTTTGCTACCGCATATCCAAGGCAGGGCACTCAGCTATATGATGTGACCATAACAGATCCACTTGTTGCTAAGTGGAAAATTACTGCCAGTCCTAAGACAGGGACACAAATGGTAGGTGATGATAATCTGAGTCTTAACTATCAAGCTGTCAAATGTCGAGGCAGTGTCTGTGGTACTGGTGAAGAATGGACAAAATAATATAAATAAAATAGAAATGTTGAGAATCTGACAAAAAACGTCAGTTATCTTTACCTTTTGTTACTTATGATAGGCAGACTGACAATTTTTAGTGGCTTGGGCGTAACATTTAATATTAGCTAAAATAAAAGTAGAGAACGGTTAATAATAAATTTCAATGATAATTAGATATTTAGCTGAAAAGATAACGCTAGCTATAATTTTGGCATGGTAAGTGCAATATCCATAATAAGAGAAAAATACATTATATCCCTAAAGATAAAACGTGCTAGTAGAAACAATAGACAATTATCTTTATATACCCTAAAAGGAGTTCATATGAACACTGCTCAAAAAGGTTTTACCTTAATCGAACTAATGATCGTAATCGCTATTATCGGTATTCTAGCAGCGATTGCTATTCCTGCTTATAGCGACTATACAGCACGTGCTCGCGTTACCGAAGCTGTAACTACGGCATCATCTATGAAAGCTACCGTTTCAGAAAACATTATTAGCAAAGGCGGTACTACTATCGGTGCTGGTAGCTGTGCAGGAGTGTCACTTATTGGTGCTTCAAATAAGACTAAGAACGTATTATCCTCAACATGTACTGATACAACAGGCGTAATTCTTGTAACAACCACGGCAGATGCTAAATCAGTTCCTTTAACCTTAACACCTACTTATACCGGTGATGCAGTAACATGGAAATGTACTACGACTTCCGATTTTACGAAATATGTACCAGCTGAATGTCGCCCATAAAATAATTCTAATATAAATGCTAATTTTTTACATAATGTTAGGGCTAAGTTATCTTAGCCCTAACATTTTTTTGCCTTGGCTAAATGCTCTGCAAGATTTATTTGCTATTTTTGCTCTAATAATATTAGTATCAAAACAAAGCTACCGTAAAGATATTGAAATTGATGAAAGAGTAATCTATGTTTTCGGGCTTATAGCGCTTATTCCTTTGGTTCAATACTTATTTGGATTATTGTTTTTTACTCAAGAGTTGGTTTTATCTCTTATTTATATCAGCGCTTTTTTCTTAAGTATAATCAGTGGCATCAATCTCACCAAGTCGTTTAAAGAGATCGAAAAAATCTCTTTCTCCTTTATTTTTATAAGTCTATCCTGTGTATTGCTACAGCTTATACAATGGAGCAATATCTATCATTCTGCATTACTATTAGATAGCAGCTCGCGCCGGCCCTTCGCAAATATAGGTCAACCTAATAACTTAGCCACGCTGCTATTTATAGGGTTTTTCTCTAATATTTTATTATTTAAAAATAATAAAATAAAAATATACCTCTATCTTTTAGTAAGTGCCACTTTGATGACGGGTATAGTGCTGACTCAGTCTAGAACGAGCTGGTTAGTATTCATTGCCGTATTATTTATCACATTTCTTAAAAAGAAATTGAACCTTTTTAGCACTATGCTAAAAAGCTCTATAGCATTTTTATTTCTCGTTTTGACTTTGCCCTATATAACTTTGTTCTTCCACGATCAAGGTTTGACTGTGATAGAAAGAATTAGCTCTGATTCTTCACGGCTCTATATATGGAAACAGATGCTCATAGCCATAATAGATAAACCATGGTTTGGCTATGGCTGGAATCAAACTTCGGTAGCGCAAACCTCAGTAACTTTAAAATATCCTTTAAATATTTGGCTTGAGTATTCGCATAATCTATTTTTGGATATTATAGTATGGACTGGTATCCCTATAGGTATATCAATCATAACTATCATCATCATCTGGTTCTTGCAAACCTTTAAAAAAATAAATACTCCTAATCAACTGATATATTTTCTTATTATCACTGCTTTTTTTATCCATTGTATGCTCGAATTCCCATTTGCATATGCCTATTTCTTATTACCAGTAGGTCTTTATGTCGGTATTTTGCATCAGCAAGTATATGAAACTAAAAATTCAAAGGTTAAAGGCCTTGTGATGACTATAGTCACTGTATTGATAGTTGCTGTCATTATCATATCGAGAGACTATTTCTTATTTAATAATAAAAGAACCATTTACGCTTCTAAAAACCTGTTTTCTCAGCAAATACAGCCTATATCCTCCAAAATACTATTATTGAATGCTTTAGACATAAATAATGATATTTTATTTCTAGATGAGTGCTATGTTCTAAAAAATAATAAATTTAAAGTCCTTAGAAACAGTTTCTATCGTTATCCTACTAATAAAAATCTAATAACCTACTATAAATCTGCTATATATAATAATCAGAATACTCAATATCCGGAAAAATATATGCAGAAAGAATATTCAAATTTTAAATCTAGTCCGGCAATATATAATAACTGCTCTAAATTATAGTATGGCACAATGTATGCATCACACAATAAAAGATAATCAAGTCTGCTATCACCATGCAACCATCTTCAAAACTTCCTCATAAAAATCAATCAGGCTTTACGCTAATAGAGATAATGATGGTTATTGCCATTATTGGGATATTAGCAGCGATAGTTACCGCCAGCTATCAAAACTATATCCGGCAAACTCAAGTTATGTTAATTTATCAAGAGATCAATCACTTTCGCATGCCTTATCAGATACTTATCGATGAGGGAGCAGGGGTGACCGAATTTAGCCCTAGCGGTCTAAATATGCCAGCGCAGACCCAATATTGTCAGTTTAGTGTGACCCCGCCCAATGCCAACGCCGCGACTCCTAATGCAGTGCAATGCCAAATCCAAAATCTCAGCTATTTATCCAATCAGACTTTAACTTTAGATAGAAATAATGATAGTAATTGGACTTGTCGAGCATCGGTTGGGATTGCTACGGCTTATTTGCCGCAAGCTTGTCGATGAAGTGTAGCTCAAGGAAGTTCTATTTAAAGCATTTTTCTTGCAAAAATTAAGTTGTAATGCAATTTTTTGACGTTTTTCAGGACTAAAGCCGCCGCCTACGTCTCAATTCATTAATATAGTTTATGACAAAAAAAGACCGTAGCAAAAGCCACAGCCTAATTTAACTTCAATAAAGTGTTCGGATTTTAGTAAATTATTTCTCTAAATACTGAATTTTGCCTTCCACGCCATCCCACTTTTCAGCTTCTGGCATCTGTCCTTTCATCTCAGTGATGTTTGGCCATTTTTGCGCCAGCTCTTCATTTAGCTGAGTGAACATCTCTTGCCCTTTTGGCACTTCATCTTCTGAGAAGATAGCATTAGCAGGGCATTCAGGTTCGCATAGCGCGCAATCGATGCACTCATCAGGGTCGATGACGAGGAAGTTCGGTCCTTCATAAAAGCAGTCGACAGGACAGACTTCCACACAGTCGGTGTATTTGCAAAGAATGCAGTTCTCTGTAACGACAAAGGTCATAGTACTGTCTACCTGTTATTGGATTGAGCGAAATAGAATAGATTAAAAATAAGGCACATTTTAGCGCTTTTGAGATAATTTAACAATTCCCTTTAATAACTAATGATTTTCTTCAGATGATATAGAAAATCATGTGCCTGCTTTGGCGTTAGGCTATCAGGGTCGATAGCCTGTAGTTCGTATTGTAGGCTAAATAGCTGATTTTGTTGTGGAATATCTATATTTTTTTGTTTTTTATCAAGATTCCCGATGTTTGGTTTCTCTATACTACTATCATAAGTCTGCTGGCGTTTATCCTTTACCGACTTAGCTAATTCATTTTTGTCATCATCAATACTTTCGTTATCTGGTTTTAGATTGTCTATGCTTAAGTTATCTACTAAATAACGCTTGGCATCATTAAGCACTTGAGTTGGGATACCCGCCATTTTTGCCACATGTAACCCAAAGCTGGAGCTTGCTGCACCATCTTTGATTTGATGCAGTAGTAACAGTTGACCGTCGATCTCACTGGCGGCGACATGGACATTACGGATAAGTTTGTCATTGCAGTCATAACTTTGTGCCAATTTTGTCAGCTCAAAATAATGAGTGGCAAATAATGTCAGGCAGCCAATCTCTACCAATCGATTAACGCAAGCATGAGCGATTGCCAAGCCATCAGTGGTGGCTGTACCGCGTCCGACTTCATCCATCAGCACTAGCGATTTATTGGTTGCTTGGTTAAGAATATTAGCGGTTTCAATCATTTCCACCATAAAGGTTGATTTGCCACCTGCCAAATCATCAGCCGAGCCAATACGGGTAAAGATACGGTCGATATCACCAATATGAGCACGCGCTGCTGGGACAAAGCTACCGCAATGAGCCAGTAGGACAATCAGCGCGGTTTGGCGCATATAGGTCGATTTGCCACCCATATTAGGCCCAGTAATCATTAATAATCGCTCAGGGTTTGCATGACTGCCCAATGCACAATCATTGGCGACAAAATGACTGCTATGTTTGGCAGGATTATTTTGATGAGTATGAATAGGATTTAGTACAGCTTCTACAACAACATGACGACCTGCTTTGATATCAATACTGGTTTGACTGTTATTATTCAAGCCATTTTCTGAGTGACTGTTTTCTAAGCTATTATCTAAGATGCTGCTCTCTTTCGATTCGTTACTCATGGCTGGACACTGCCAGTTATAAGTGATCGCAAGTTGCGCCCAATTACTGAGTACATCTATCTGGGCGATAGCAGCGCTGAGTTGTTGTAACTCCGCTAAATGGCTACCTAATCGTATCAATAGCTCATTATACAGCTGCTTTTCGCGAGTCAATGCTAAGCTTTGCGCGCTTAGATACTCAGTTTCGACTGTCTTTAGCTCGTCAGTGATAAAACGCTCGCTACTTTTCAGAGTTTGCCGCCGGATAAAATGTGCAGGGGCATTTTTTGCCTGCATTTTAGGCAATTCAAAATAAAAGCCGCTCACTTTATTAAAGCCTACCTTTAGACTGGGTAATTGGCTCTCTTGACGCGCGCGTTCCACCATCTCATCCAATGTCACTTGGATATTGTCATGCAAATGGGTAAGGCGATCAAACTCTGCATCATAGCCTGCGGCTAACATGCCACCATCACGAATATGCGCCGGTGGCTCTACGATAATAGCTCGCTCAATAAGCTCGGCGACAGATTGTACGGCAGGTAACTGCGCAGGCAATTGCTGCATTAACATCGGCAACAGTCCTGCCTGCTCATGGCTGATACCCGCATTTATCAGTAGAGTATTAAGCTGGGCGCTACTAGCAATACCATCAGCCAATTTACGCAAGTCACGTGGTTTAGCACTCATCAGACCAATACGGCTACTGATGCGCTCAATATCACCGATAGCATTTAAGGTTTCGCGTATATTTTGGACGAATACACTCTTTTCTAAGTGTTGATCAGAATATTCAGTATTGATAGACAGGTCACTGTTATTTAGCAAACTGGTTATCGCATCTAAACGCAAATTAATACGCGAATGCTGACGCAGTGGGCGTTTAATCTGCTGCACGAGTAAGCGTCGACCCATCGGCGTTTGACAGTGGTTGAGAACAGATATTAATGACGTACCATTACTGCTAACGGCCGTAAATAGCTCAAGGTTTTGCTGACTATTGGCATCAATGATTAAATAGTCATCATTATATTCGACGATAAGCTGGTTAACTTGTGGTACATGACGCTGCTGGGTTTGTCGTGCATAGTGAATAAGCGCCGCGCAGCTAGACTGGGCAAGTGGTGCACCGCTAATACCAAGCCCATCAAGACGCTGAACCTCAAACTGTTGGCAAAGGGTTGCGCTGGCATGCTCACGGTGGAAGTCATTAGCCGCAACTTCAATAATAGGGCAATTAAGATGTTGACGTAGCCATAGCAGCCACTCTTCGCTGATATCACCATTACTGTCACTCAGCGCTTCACTAATAATACATTCGCTTGGCGCAAAGCGTGCCAGCACCGTGAGCATTTGGGTTTGTAAAGATTCAATATCATCTTGATTAGCGCTGATCGTTTGCGTCGTCAAAGTCCCAGCGGCTAAATCCATTTGGCTAACGGCAGCTTGCACAGGTTGTTTGCTGTTCGATTTAGGAATCTCGATATCAATAGCGACGACAGTCGGGGTGTGATTGGGCGCAATGAGTGCATCGTCAGTAATAGTCCCTGCGGTCAGCGTTTTGACCACTTCACGGCGCATAATAGTGCCAGCAGTAGATTTGCTCTTATCTTTCTTCTGCTTATCGCCCATCGTCGGAGCATTGGACGGGTTATTTGCATTGTCAGTGCCAGTAGCTGATTCATCGATTTGTTCACAGACAACGACGGTTTGCCCAGCAGCGATCAATCTTGCCATATAACTATCTGCAGCATGAAAAGGGACACCTGCCATCGCAATCGTATTACCTGCTTTATCGGTACCTCGACGGGTTAAAGTAATGTCCAATATCTGTGCCGCGCGTTTGGCATCATCAAAAAATAACTCGTAAAAATCACCCATCCGGTACAGCAATAACGCTTGGGGATAGTTAACCTTCATATTGAGATATTGCACCATCATCGGCGTATGATCTGCCAAGTGATAGATGGCATCACCTATGACCAATGAGTCAGAGTCAACTGGCACAGATTTTGAAGTGGGTTTACTAAGATTGTTATTTTGAGCAGAAGGTTTAACTGGCATGCAGAATCTCTTAAGTTGTCTTTTTTATTTATTGAATAGGGGTGTTTAAATAAGTTTGGCTAGATAGAAGGCTTTAGATATAAAGGCTAATAATAATCAGTTCAAAATAAAATAGATCATCTAAAAAGTGTGCTGGCAATAAGCAAAAAAATTGAAAAACATAGGTTTATAAGTGTTATTTTAACACGTCCTATCACCTTTTTACGTCGGCAAATATCTGCTAACTGCCCTTGTATCCATCGCCGTCATAACCATATATAATGACGTCACACTTAATTGGGCGATATTTTATTGGACGGTCTTAAATTGGATAGTAACCAGCCAAATAATTAAAAAAACAGCGAGTAAAGCGTTGTCATACGCACTAATTATCGAATATTTCCATAGGTCAAAAAATTATGTTATCAAAGATTATAGGCAGTGTCGTTGGCACCAAAAATGAGCGTGAACTTAAACGCATGCGCAAAGTGGTCAGCAAAATCAACGCATACGAGGCTGCGATACAAGCCCTGTCTGATGAGCAATTACAACAAAAAACTGAAGAATTTAAAGTAAGACACCAAGGCGGCGAAAGTCTAGATGCCTTATTGCCAGAAGCGTTTGCGGTTTGTCGTGAAGCGTCTTTACGGGTTAACGGTATGCGCCACTATGACGTGCAGCTGATCGGTGGTATTACCTTGCACGAAGGCAAAATCGCTGAGATGAAAACTGGTGAGGGTAAAACCTTGATGGGTACCTTGGCGATGTACCTCAATGCCATCAGTGGCAAAGGCGTACATTTGGTGACGGTTAATGATTATTTGGCGGCACGTGATGCGGAATTAAACCGTCCCCTATTTGGCTTTTTGGGCATGACGGTTGGCGTGATTTACTCGCAGCAACCACCACAAGAAAAAGTCGATGCTTATCAAGCGGATATCACTTACGGTACCAATAACGAGTACGGTTTTGATTATTTGCGCGATAACATGGTCTTTAGTTTAAAAGAGAAAAAGCAGCGCCCGCTAAACTTCTGTATTATTGATGAGATTGACTCTATTTTAATCGATGAAGCTCGTACGCCGTTGATTATCTCGGGTCAAGCTGAAGATTCATCACGCATGTATGCGCTGATTAATACCATTATTCCTGTGCTTATTCGCTCAAAAGACGAAGAAGCCAATAAAAATAATGAAGAAGAGGATTTTTGGATTGATGAGAAAAATCGCCAGATTGAGATTAGTGAAAAAGGCTATGAGAAAATTGAGCGCTTCTTAATCCAAGTCGGCGAGCTTGGCGAAAACGAAAGTCTTTATAGCCCAAGCCGTTTGCCATTATTGGCTCACGTACAAGCGGCGATTCGTGCCCACCATGTCTTTGTCAAAAATATCCATTATATTGTCGATGATGGCGAAGTGGTTATCGTTGATGAAAACACCGGTCGTACTATGCCGGGTCGTCGTTGGTCAGAAGGTCTGCATCAAGCCGTTGAAGCCAAAGAAAATGTTGAGATTCAAGCAGAAAACCAAACACTTGCAACCACCACATTCCAGAATTTTTTCCGTCTATATGACAAACTGTCTGGTATGACGGGTACCGCTGATACTGAAGCAGCAGAATTTAAATCAACCTATGACTTAGATGTCATTGTGATTCCAACGCATGAGCCGATTGCTCGTGTCGATATGGATGACCAAATTTTCTTAACCAAGTTAGGCAAATACAAAGGCATTATCCGCGAAATTCAAGAGATTCAAGCCAAAGGCGCGCCAGTATTGGTTGGTACGGCAACTATTGAAGCCAGTGAAGAATTGTCTTATCTGCTCGATCAAGAAGGCGTTAAGCATAATGTGCTAAACGCTAAGCAGCATGAGCGTGAAGCTGAAATCATTGCGCAGGCAGGTAGTCCAAAATCGGTCACGATTGCTACCAATATGGCAGGTCGTGGTACCGATATTATCCTTGGCGGTAACTGGCAATCGTTTATTGAAGATATTGATGCGGTTAGCCCTGAAGAAATGGCGCGTCTAAAAGCCCAATGGCAAATCAAGCATGACCAAGTCGTTGCGGCCGGTGGTTTGCATATTATTGGTTCTGAACGTCATGAATCACGCCGTATTGATAATCAGCTGCGTGGACGTGCGGGTCGTCAAGGTGATTCTGGGATGTCACGTTTCTTCTTATCACTTGAAGATGACTTAATGCGTATCTTCGCCGGTGATCGCGTCGTGAATATGATGCGTGCCATGGGGCTAAAAGAAGACGAAGCCATTGAACATAAAATGGTTTCAAAGTCGATTGAAAACGCCCAAGGTAAAGTAGAGAGTCGCGATTTTGATGCGCGTAAAAACCTACTGAAATACGATGATGTGGCCAATGATCAACGTAAAGTCATCTATGGTCAGCGTGATGATTTGTTGGCAGAGATGGACTTGTTAGAGGCCATTAAAATCATGCATCAAGAAGTCTATAATGCCATGATTAACCAGTTTATTCCGCCAGGCTCTATCGATGATCAGTGGAATGTCGATGGGTTAGAGGATGAGCTTGAGAACGAATTTAAGATTGCAATGCCTATCAACGATTGGCTTGATGAAGATCGCCGCCTAGATGAAGAAGGCTTACGAGCCAAGATCATCGAAACAGCACTGGATCGTTATCACAGTCGCCGTGAGCAAATGGGCGAAAAAGATGCGGCTCAGCTTGAGCGTCATTTTATGCTGCAAAGTTTAGATAAGCACTGGAAAGAGCATTTAACCCAGATGGATCAGCTGCGTAAAGGTATTCATCTGCGTGGTTATGCACAGAAAAACCCTGAGCAGGAATATAAGCGTGAATCATTTGAGCTGTTCCAGATGATGCTTGGCGCGATCAAGTCTGAAACAGTACAAGACTTATCACGTGTGCATATCCCAACCAAAGAAGAGCTAGAGGCGTTAGAAATACAGCAACGTGAAAATGCCGCTCATATGCAAATGCAGTTTGAGCATAGTGATATCGATAATATGGACGGCGGTGTGGAAAGAGCAGCAGTGCAAAGCCGCAATGTCGTTGGCGCTGCTACGGGTTCTGGCGTAGCAGGTGCTATGGCGGGCAGTAGCGATGATGCAGACCCATATACTGGTATGAATATCAGCCGTAACGCCCCATGCCCATGTGGTTCAGCACTTAAGTATAAGCAATGTCATGGCAAAATATAAACCTAGCTAACATTCCTTGATTAAGAAGTCCTTATCGAAATAGATAGGGACTTTTTTTATGTACTGAGGAGTGATGGCTGAATAAAAATATCATCTACATTGTATTGATTACTTACAAATTCAATGTAGGCGCGCATTTGTGGACAGGCTATAGTGTTTAGCATAATTATTTGGGAGAGCATGATGAATGTAGCATTATTAAAACAGTGGCGTCACTCTTTGGTTGTTACGGCATTATTGGCAGGAGCCTTGTCTATAACAGCCTGTCAGCCAAAACAAGAAACAGAGCCAAGTCTAGAAGAGAGTATAAGTGAAGAGCAGGCAGTGCCTATGTCTGCTGAACCTGCAGAGCCAAGTGATGTGGTCGTAGATGCCTCCGCTAGCGAAGTCGCAGATGATACCGTGGCTACGGTTAATACTGGCGTCAATCAAATAACGTACTTGTGCTCTCCTGAGCTAGAAGTCGAAGCGACTTATAAAGATACGGATAGCCAAGTGGTACTTGCAACTGCTAAAGGTACTGTCACTTTGACAAAAACCAATGAAGCCAGCAATCCTGAAGTATTTGAGGGCGCAACGGCTATCGATGGGACGACAGGCTTTGTACAATGGCGCGTAGCCCATAAAGATCGCGAAACAGGTGTAATGCGTACCGCTGGCACTGACACCACTAACGTCACTACTTATGAATGTAAAAAGACTCAATAACGGCTAGAACGTTAATGGATAATTTAATATAAAAAAAGCAACGTTCGCGTTGCTTTTCTACTTTTGATTTCCACAAACTTTGAAACTCGACAGCTTATCTCTTATGAGCCGTATTTTGCTCATGTGCCAAAAACCCTTCTTCAGTAACATCGAGTTCCTCATGTTTGAGTTCGACTTCAATGCTGTCAGTATGCGTATGTGTGGTTTTTTCAATGGCTATTTCTTGGATGACGTAAGTGTCCTTAGTAATGGTTGCGATTTGACGCGATAAAACAATCTCAATAGGCGCATCGCCAATTTCAACTTGTGTGCCATTAATAGTAACGACGGCTTTACTATCTAATGAAGGCTCTACATGACGCAATATGTCTTTATCATCATAGTTCCCTGACAATAGATCCTGACTTTCGGCATCCTGATAATCGGTACGTACCGTGATATATTCTTCTACCAGCTCAATAGGTACTTGAATAGTTTTGGTGCGAAAATGCTTGGTGACAGTTACTTTACCAACATCCAAGCGCTCTTTATTGACTACTGGGCGCTCTTCTAATAATTCTAGATAACCACCGTTATTGTTATTAGTATCAGGTAGATTTTCTGAAATACTTTCTTGTTGATTGCTTATTATTGTTTGCTTCTGACTATGATCAGATGATAACAAGTCAGATGAGGTTAAATCATCTTGCGTGCCACTAGCGGTATTATTGGTAAAGTCAGGATAGTTGGTATTAGGATAGTTATTTTCATTATTAGCATTCATGGTTATTGTCCTTATTATTGTATATAAAAAAAGACCAGAGACGAGCTCTGGTCTTATCTACTGAGAAAATCACTCAGTGGCTAATGGCTGTCGTATAGTATTGATTTAAATAGTATATAACAATATCACAAATACTATTTAGATTATAAAACCATACGAATGCCTAGCCTATTACATACCACGAGCGCGGCGTACATCTTCAGCAGTGATATCATCACGGGTAAACAAATTGCCATCACGATCAATCACGTTACCATTATTATCGACATCTAGCTCTTCACGTTGAATGGTATCTACGATAGTCTCAGTATGACGTTCTGTCGTTTTACCAACATTCACTTCTTCTGTGACATAGGTCTCTTTATTGACATGAGCACGCTCAGCTTCTAGCTCAACTTCGATCGTATTATTGCCATCGATATCACCGATACGGCGTTCAGTTGGGCGATTAACGTTGGTGCGTTCAATATTGGCATGCTCTTCTTCCAAGTCAACATTGACGTTACGCTCTTCAGTCACGACATGCTTACCGACTTTTACCAAACCTGCCACAATACGATCTTTATTAACAGTCAGACGTTCTTCTAATAGCTCTAAGGTATTTGGTGCATCGTAATTGTGATCGGCAATTTCCATACGCTCAGCTTCTGGGATACTGTCAGCGACAAATGCCTGACGGTCTCTTTCATACTGTTCTTTATAGCTATATTGATAATCATGGTCATAGACTTCCATCGCTTCGACCTGCGATTTGGTCAAGCTATCAAAGAATACGTCATCACCAACGATACGTGCTAAACCTGCTGGTACCAATACTTCTTTTGAGCTAAACCAGCCACCTGCATCGACGATTAAGTAACGAATGCGACCAGTAGTATCTTCTACCAATGCGCCTTCGATTTTACCGATTTTTTCTTCATTGACACCAAAAGCAGTCTTGCCAGTTGGGTCATAATAATCATCACCGATCAGATCACGGTGAGTTGCTTGGATATCTCTTAAACGAATAAGTTGGCTCATTATTATCTTCCTTTTGTATGAGTAAATTTCTTTTTATAAAATGGTTTATTGATATTCTTATATAAACTGTTATTAGATAAACGGTTCAAGCAATAGCATTTATTATAGCCAGTCGCTATCTCGACTTGTTGTTATCGTAACAGGACGATTTGGCATGAGATATATAAGCAAGGTAGCAAAGTGTGCGCTTGACGTAAGGGTGTGTAATAGGCTGTAAAGAGCATAATCACTATATAACCTTTAAGTTAAGGCTTTCCTACGCTAATACGTTTAAGCAGACGGGTGTTAATATTTTGACATAAAAAAACCGCATTGCTCAAAGCAACGCGGTTTTAGATTCTAATAATAAGCTAAAGATTTACAGCATACCGATCATTTTAAAATAGCTTAAGCCAATTCGATTGCTACGGCTACTGCTTCGCCGCCACCGATACACAGTGTAGCAACGCCTTTTTTGCCACCAGTACGCTTTAGAGAGTTAATAAGCGTCACTAGGATACGAGCGCCTGAACAGCCCACTGGATGACCAAGGGCACAAGCACCGCCTTCGATGTTTACTTTAGCATGTTCAATGTTTAGCTCATCCATTGCTGCCATCGTAACCATAGCGAATGCTTCATTGATTTCCCATAAATCGACATCAGCGACTGACCAGCCAGCACTTGCCAATACTTTTTCAATTGCGCCAACAGGGGCAATAGTAAACTCGCTTGGGTGACGAGAATTAGAGGCAGTCGCAATGATACGCGCTTGATACTCTAGACCTTCTTCTTTGGCTTGTGACTCTTTCATCAATACAACAGCTGCAGCACCGTCTGATATAGAGCTGGCGTTTGCTGCGGTGATGGTACCGTCTTTTGCAAAGGCAGGACGCAAAGTAGGGATGCGCTCAGCATTAGCAAGGGCAGGCTGCTCATCGGTATCAACCGTTTGTTCGCCTTTACGAGTTTTGAACGTAACTGGTTCAATTTCATCTTTGAAATGATTGTCTTTGATCGCTGTAAGTGCACGATTTAGCGACTCAATAGCAAAATTATCCATTTGTTCACGCGTATAGCCTTTTTCATCCGCCATTTCTTGTGCAAATTGACCCATTAGCTTGCCAGTATCGGCATCTTCTAGACCGTCTAAGAACATATGATCTTTGACTTCTTTATGTCCCATGCGATAACCACCACGCGAACCTGGCATGATATAAGGCGCATTGGTCATCGACTCCATACCACCAGCAACGGCAACTTTAAAGCTTCCGGCTTTGATACCGTCATGCGCTTGCATAACTGCTTTTAGACCTGAACCGCACAGCTTATTGATGGTAACTGCACCCGTTGCATCAGACAAGCCAGCTTTGCGCATCGCCTGACGCGCAGGACCTTGACCCAAACCTGCGGTTAAGATACAACCCATAATAACTTCATCAATATTATCAACATTAACGCCTGAACGCGCAACAGCTGCTTTGATAGCCGCTGCGCCCAAATCTGTGGCGCTTATGTCTGTCAATGCGCCTTGGAAGCCGCCCATTGGGGTGCGAGCGCCGTTTAAGATTACAATTGCATCATGTGACATTGTTATTTCCTTTTTTGAGTATTTTAATCCAACATATTTGATTGATTAAAGCATATTTTTACGCCAGCTCATCTAAGCGTATGCGTACTACTTTATCAGTAATGGTGTCTAACTTCTCGATTTTTTCGATGGCAAGATTCATCTGACTCTCAACCACTGGCAGCGTTAAAATAATCACTGGCACTTGCCCAAGCTTATGCGCCGGTTTTTGTAAAATAGCATCGATATTGATACCGGCATCACTCAAGATACGGGTAATATCTGCCAATACTCCAGGACTGTCATAGGCATGTACACGTAAATAATATCCAGTAATCATTTGTTCAGCACGCAATATTGGCGTATCTGACAATTTTTCAGGGATAAAAGCTAAGTGCGGTACATGATGACCATTGCTGTTTTGTTGGTCAGCATCTTTACATCCTAATACACGCACTAAATCCATCACATCTGCCATCACTGCAGAAGCCGTTGCGCCTGCACCTGCGCCGTCACCGCAATATAACGTCTGACCGAGAGGGTGAGAGTTCACCAGTACGGCATTCTTTACGCCATTAACATTAGCAAGCAGGGCGTTCTGTGGAATCAGTGTTGGGTGTACACGCAGCTCAATACCAGCGCTGTCGTCCCCACTGCCATTTCCTGCACGGCGAACTGCAAAGCCCAAGTGCTTGATACGATAGCCAAGCTCTTCAGCGTAATTGACATCCTGCAAAGTAATACCGGTAATACCTTCACAGTAGACTTTGTTAAACTGCAATGGAATACCAAAGGCGATAGAGGCAAGTAGCGCCAGCTTGTGCGCCGCATCGATACCTTCAACGTCAAAAGTAGGGTCGGCTTCAGCATAACCAAGTGCTTGCGCCTCGTTCAGTACATCGGCAAACGGACGACCTTTATCGCGCATCTCTGTCATGATAAAGTTGCCCGTACCATTAATGATACCCGCTAGCCAATCAATTTTATTGGCAGCTAAACCTTCACGCATGACCTTAATAATTGGAATACCACCTGCTACGGCTGCTTCATAGGCGACATGAACATTATGCTGTTCAGCAAAAGCAAAAATCTCATTACCATGCTCAGCCAATAACGCTTTATTGGCGGTCACCACATGCTTGCCATTTTTGATGGCGTGCATAATAACGTCTTTTGCAAGGGTCGTACCGCCAATCAATTCGATGACAATATCGACATTGTCACTGGCAGCGGTTGCCATCAGATCACTGTTTTGCATAATATTGGGATTAATGTCATCACGCTGACGACGAATACCAACTTCGGTAATCACAATGTCGCGTCCGCTACGACGTTTTAGTTCATCTAAATTATCATTGATTAGATTGACCACGCCCGTTCCGACGGTGCCTAAACCAAGTATCGCTAGTTTGATGGATTTGCTCACAGGATCCTCAAGAGATTAAATAGTGGGATAAAAAACGCTGCTATGAAAGATCTTGAAACTACAAGAATCACTAACATAAATAAGCGCTTATATAGAAATTATATGGCTAAGTTTGCCTAGCGCTTTATCCTATCATACCGATAAGCAGTTGTGACGTCTACACAATGTCGCCACCGTCATACATATCACAAATACTTAAATCATATAACCGTTTTTAGTTAGCACCAACTGCTTCTGCCAATTGAGCTGCAGGTAGATAGCCGCCTACTTGCTGTCCTGCTTCAGTAAAGATAGCGGGCGTACCTCGCACACCAAGTTTTGCCCCTAATGCCATCTGTTCTTGTACAGGATTGGCACAGCTAGGCGCTTGCACATCGGCGCCAGCTTTCCCCTGATTCATTGCCGCCTTACGATCTTGACTACACCAAATAGCTTCCATTTTTGGCACTGATTCTTGGCTACGTGGCCATGCCAAATAACGTACCTCGATGCCACGTGTATTAATATCATCCATTTCTTCATGCAATTTACGGCAATAACCACAATCTGCATCTGTAAAGGCGTAAACCACAGCTTTAATGGCGCCCTTTGCTGGATAAATAACCATGTCTTTTTTGTCGACTGCTTTTAACGCTTCTTGGGCAGTATTGGCCAACAACGCGGCACTAATATCCACAGGCGCTTCTGCACCAACAGCGATGATTTGCCCTTGAATAATATGCTTGCCCGCCTTATCCGTAAAAAAAGAAGGCAATCCTTCAGCTGTCACCCAATAAATACCAGTCATATCGGTTGGTACAGCTGAGAGGACAGTCTCTTCAATACCAGAAGCCTTTAAATTGGCTTGCAAAGACTTTACTACTTTAGCATCGCTGTCCTTAGAAACCGCAGCAGTACTCGTTTTGGCTTTGCTGCTATTGACAAGATCTGTATTGTTGGTCGCATCTGCTGCATTATTAGAGCAGCCAGCTGCAACGATAACCAGCAAGGCAGCACTCATAACACGAGTAAGAGGACTGCGAGAAAACGTATCACGGTTGGGATTGGTTTTAGAAAAAGGTGCTAAGAACATAGGATGTTTCCTTTAGGCAGTCATGCCTAATCAAGATTTTGGTAGCAAAAGGTAATGAAGATTTTTTGGAATTTTGATCTAATATGATGACTAGATCGATCTATAAGAGGTAATAAATTTTTACAGTTTATTGATAACAAAAGATAACTAATAATCAGCCTCATATTAGCATATTTTTATAAATAACCGCGAAAGCCTGTATAACGGTCTTATTAAATACACAATTTGTAGCTATTCGTTAAGAAAATATAAATAAAATACATTTGTGCTATTTCATATCATTTTATGTCTAGGTAGGCTACTGCTTATAACTGTGTTTTGTGACTGACCATATTTTACGACAGAGTCATCTGTTATTTGAAAATTTACTTATTGAAGCAATTTAGCTTAAGGAGCAACTATGGCAGGTGCCAGTTTATTAACCTTACTTGATGATATCAGTGTGATCTTGGATGACGTTTCGGTCATGACCAAAATCGCCGCCAAAAAAACAGCAGGGGTGTTGGGTGATGACTTAGCACTTAACGCTGAGCAAGTCTCAGGCGTCAAAGCAAACCGTGAGCTTCCCGTTGTTTGGGCGGTTGCCAAAGGCTCATTTATTAATAAGCTCATTTTGGTCCCAGCGGCGTTACTTATCAGTGCCATTTACCCGCCATTAATTACGTTTTTATTGATGTGTGGTGGGTTGTTTTTGGTGTATGAAGGTGCTGAAAAAGTCATCCACCGCTTTTGGCCACATGCTTTACCGCATGATGAAGAGCAAGAAGCTCGTCGAAAAGCCAATGCTGATGAAAAGGTAGATTTGGTTGCTTTTGAAAAAGAGAAAATCAAAGGAGCAATACGTACCGATTTTATTTTATCAGCAGAAATCATTGTGATTGCACTGGGTGCCACTGCTAGCGCAACTTTGCTAGAGCGCAGTTTGGTGCTGTCTATTTTAGCGATTAGTATTACCGTTGGTATTTATGGTCTGGTTGCCGGTATTGTCAAGATTGATGATGTTGGTTTACATATGATGGAAAAAGAAGGCGCATTTACCCAAAAGGTCGGTAAGGTTTTATTTGCTGCAGCGCCCAAATTAATGAAATTTCTATCTATCGCTGGTACCTTAGCGATGTTCTTAGTCGGTGGTGGTATCTTAGTGCATGGTATTAATTTCTTATATCATGGTGTTGAGGATATTGCGCATTTGACCGGTATTTTTGAAAGTTTCACTACCGCCCTATTGAATGGTGTTATTGGCTTTATTATTGGCGCGATCATCGTTGCACTCTTGACGGTTGTTGGTAAAATACGCAACAAGGATGAATCTGCTGCTCATTAATAGCTTTGGTTGTTAATCGACAATATTAAATAAGCTCTTATATTCGATCAAATAGAAAATAAAAAAAGCCCCAAAGTTGCTGACAACTTTGGGGCTTTTGCTTTTTAGACAGGGTAACTTACGATTAGCTCTCTCTATTTGAGTTATCTGAATCATCTGACTCAAGTTTTTCAGCTTGCGTCGGCTTTTTATGGTCAGCTTTTGGCTTACGGGCACGAGCCTTTGGTACTTTAGGCGTTGTTAAGTTGAACATGCCTTTTTGTGGTAGTAATTGCTCTGCCACATTTTCAATCATGTTTTTATAACTGGCTATGGTCGTTTTTGACTTGGCTGCTTGACTGTCGTCTTTTAGAGAAGGCGCTACTATTGATTCAGCATCTTGTACAGTCTCACTTTGCTCGACAGTAACGTTTTCAACCTCAGCAGCGTCGACGTCGGTCATTTTAATTTCAGCTACATCATTTTCGGCACTTTTGATACTTTCGATATCATTGCTTTCGATATGAGCTTGCACTGCATCTACTTCTGCTAATGTTTGTTCAGCATCTAATAACTGCTTGCTTTGATCACTGACAGCATCTGTTTGAGCTTGATTGGCCAGAGCATCGGCTTCTACTTCATGCGCATCAATATCGATACCCGTTTGAACGGGCTCGTTATTTGCCGTATCAGTAACAGCTAATACCGCTGATTCTTTATAATCAGGATGCTGACCACGTGGATCGTTGCTAGCACGTTTACTGATAGCACGGGGTTCTACTGATGTTTTACCTTGGGACGCTGCAAACTGACTGACGGCTTTTGTCATTGACTCAAAACGTGCAATGTAGTCCGCTGCTAAAGGCTGATAGCCATAGTTACTAAAGTCAAAGTCGCTATGAGCAACTGGTTTAATAGCCACTTGCTTGTCAGCACTGTCTTTAACTAGCGTCTGCTCTAGATGCTTAGCGATAGCAGCATTAAAGCAGCTGATGACACCGTCTGTCGCTAAGCGATTTTCTGCCTCTGCTAAGGTTGCACGGATAAATTCACCAACCGTACCACGAATGGTAGGCGCGCGTTCACTAACTTGTGCATCTTGCTCATTTGCGTGAGATGCTTTAGCAAATGATGCTTGCACCTGTTGAAGACGTACGACGCGTGGGTCATTACTGGCTTGACCAAACTTATTTGCCGCAACGTAGCGTTCAGCAAATAAAGCATCATGGGTAAGCTCAAGTACTGCCTGACTGCTACTATCCTCGGCAGCAACTTCGTTAGAATCCACGACCACATTTTCTTCGGCAGTATTTTCAGTAACATGAGCCTTCTGAGTGGTTTCGATTGGCGCTGCCTTTTCTACTTGTACCGCTAACACTTCTTGAGTTGATGCAGTATTCTCGGCTTCACTGTCTATGCTAATTTTTGTATTAGCTCGTTCATCTACAGCAGGTTTGTGGCTACTAATTTTATCGCCGCTTTTATCGTCTTCTTTCGAAGTAGGTTGATCCGCTTGGTTGGGATTAGCACTTTTTTCTACTTGATCGATCTGAGTAGTATTGACTTGTGCAGAGACTTTTTCGGAAGTTTCAGCTTGGACGCTACTTTGTTGTGTGTTATCAGATGCATCGCTGCTGGTATCAATCGTTTTAGCAGTTTGTTGAGCTGGTTTGTTATCGACTGACTTTTGCTTATCCGCACGCTGCTCATTATTATTCTCTGAACGCTCTTTTTCAGCATCAGTATCACTTTCAATTACTGCTTGCTTGTGAGTCGCTTGGCGTGATGCAGACTTGCTATCATCTAATGACAAATGTACCACTTCTGGTGATTTGAGCTCACTAGTAGCTTCATTCACCTGTAATACTACTTCATTAGGGTCTTGGTTGCGACGCGCATTAGACTGGTTTTTGTTGCTGTTAGCATTTTTAGAGGCTTGCTGATTGTTTTGCTTAGAGTCAGCTGCCGTTAAAGTTTCACCGCGCTCAAGCTTGCCACGTGATCCACGTTGACTGTTCGATTTGCGCTTAGTACGAGTTTGCTCTTCTACTACATTATCAGAGCTGTCAGAACGACTGCTGTCGCTGACACTGGTTGCATTAACACTGGTCGGATTAGCGTTGTCTTCATTTGTATTACGATTATTGTCTTGGCGATTGTTGCGATTACGATCGCTATGACGTCTATTATCTTGATGACGTTTATCTTGATTGTTAGCTTTGTCATCAGTGCTAGCGCTGCTGTCAGTCGTATTGCTAGTGGCGCTATTCTCAGTTTCATCTGCCTGCTCTTTTCTTTGACGCGGCTTAGATGGTCTTGATTTGCGAGGTTTACGTCTTCTTCTTTCTTCAGCGTCGCTGCTATCATCAGTACTACTCTCAGCAGAACGTGTCAGTTGACGATTCTGCTCATTACTACTTTGCTGATTAGTTGCTGGCTGAGGCGTTGCAGTATTTTGACTATTGTCATTGTTCGCTAAAGCCGTATTATCCACTTGGCCAAACGAGCCTAGACTTTGTGCTCCGGTATTGACCAATGCTTCAATAGCTTCAGCAGCATCTCGACTACTAACACTCGATGTGGTTTGAGCTTGCGGTGCTTGCGCAAATAAATTAGATAACCAAGCAACTGCTTGCGGCTGTGCAGCGGCAATAGCAGTAGGTTGTGGTGCTACTGGCGATGATGGGGTCACAATGTTTTGAGAGCTCTGAGGGTTTTGAGCGCTTGGAGTCTCTTGAGCCTGTGGCGCACGTGCTGATGTGACATTGCTACTATTGTTATTACTGCGATGTTCATTGCTATGACTGGTGCTATTCTGTTGCTGCTGCGTAGGCGTACTTTGCTGGGCATTAGGACGAGCCTGCGCTTGATCGCTGCTATTTTTATCCGCAGCTTGACGAGGCTGTCGAGTTGGCTGCTGCTCAGGGCGCTCTTTTTCAGCCGTTTGCCAGTCAACGTTGTAGCCAAGCTCGCTATGTTCTTGCAGCTGAGTATCGGTGATACGCTCGTAGCTTGACGGGGCAAAGCCATCACGATTAAAGTGAAGTTTAAAGTTTGGCGACTCTAAATGCGCATGCGGCAAAATAGTGATGCGCGTACCACTGTCTTGTTCAAGATAGACCAAGCTGTCGCGTTTCTCATTCAACAAAAACGCTGCGATATCAGTCGGTACTTCCGCTTGAACTTCACCTTGACGCTCTTTTAGCGCGATTTGCTCAATCTGACGCATGATAGATAATGACAATGAACGCAGGTCGCGAATCATGCCATTACCATGACAGCGTGGGCAGATATAACCGGTTGACTCTTCTAATGATGGACGCAGGCGCTGACGGCTCATTTCCATCAAACCAAACTTAGAAATGTCACCAAACTGGACACGGGCACGGTCATATTTGGTAGCATCAATCAAACGTTTTTCAACTTCTTTTTGATGCTTGTTGTCATTCATATCAATGAAATCAATGACAATCAAACCGCCCATATCACGCAGGCGCAATTGACGGGCAATCTCATCGGCGGCTTCTAGATTGGTATGGTAAGCGGTTTCAGCAACGTCTGAACCTTTAGTAGACTTAGCAGAGTTGATATCGATAGATACCAATGCTTCTGTCTGATCGATAACAATTGAGCCACCTGATGGTAGGCGAACTTCACGCTGATAGGCGGTTTCAATCTGTTTTTCAATATTAAAGCGCGAAAACATCGGCTCATAATCGGTATATTTGCGTAGTTTTTCAGCCTGTTTTGGCATCACAGCATCGATAAAGCCCGCCGCTTCAATATAAGCGTTTTCGTTATCAATCCAAATCTCAGAGATGTCATCACGTAGATAGTCACGGACAGCACGCGTAACGACGCCCGCTTCTTGATGCACTAGGCGCGGTGATGGATATTTTTGGTTTTGTTCTTGAATGGCTTGCCAGATGTTTAGCAAATGATTTAAATCGTGCTGCAAGTCTTCTTGGGTTTTACCAATACCAGCAGTACGTATGATGACACTCATGCCTTTTGGCAGATCTAAGCTGCCAAGCATACGTTTCATATCTTCACGCAGTTTGCCTGAGATTTGACGCGAGATGCCACCGCCGCGAGGATTGTTTGGCATTAATACCAGATAACGACCAGCCAATGACACATAAGTTGAAAGGGCAGCGCCTTTATTGCCGCGCTCTTCTTTTTCAACTTGGACGATGAGCTCGTCACCTTCTTTGATCAGCTTTTTGATGTTTTCATCACGTGGATTGCCGCTTAAGTATTCGGCAGAGATTTCACGAATCGGCAAAAAACCTTGACGCTGTGAGCCATATTCGACAAATACCGCTTCAAGTGATGGCTCGACACGGGTCACATGACCTTTATAGATATTAGATTTTTTTTGTTCGCGGGTACGGTTTTCGAGATCGAAATCGTATAGATGATTGCCTTTACAGAGGGCAACACGAATCTCTTCGTTTTGGGTGGCGTTGATTAAAATGCGTTTCATAATAGTATCCTATGAGTACGCATAATAACGAAAAGACAGGCTTTAGGGTAAAGTGGCAAGTATTTGCTAATAACAAAATTAGCATGAGCAGATATAAATTAACGAGAGAACGTAAATAAAGCGTGAAAACACTCTTCAAAAGCTTTACTTTCAACCAGTGGCATAACGTCGATGTAGAGAGCATAGGGTGTAAGGCTATTACATATCTATATCTTAATATAATCAGGCTAGTGGTAACGATTAATGTATAAGCAGGGTAGTGATCGTTTATTATCAATATTTCGAACCATGTTGGTGATCAGCACGCTTTGTCATTTTGTCATAGCGGCGCATGGTTACTGATATATAAAGGTATTACTGATACCAAAAAAGCATCGTGCTGGCACAATCAATCAAAGTCTAGCAATAATATTGCTGTCGACTATATAAAACAGTACGATTCAGCAGTTATCCATCTAGGTCAAGCAATTGGTCATTCTTTATTTATCGTTCTTTTGGATATAACGTTAATAATATCTTGGGCGTCTCAAAGCGAGTTCTTGCTGCGTTAGTCATCAGCGGGGCGTACTTGGCAAACAGAATAAATGACCGGCTTATCGGCACGGTGTCTCATGTCTATTCTACTTATCGTCCTCTGTTTGACCACCAATACTCAGGCAGTTATCGAGGTTTACAGGGTAATACTCGATTGCACTCTCAACGACCCATACTTGCTCAACTGCACGCGGCTAAAGGACTGTTAGATAATAAATCATCAAATCAAGTCGTTATCATGCGGGTAGTGAGTAAAGGGTATATGGTTGGTTATCGCTTAATAAAAGGCTAATGCCATATTTATCAAGTCGATACTATCTATTGTCATAATATTCTGTAAGAAATGCTTCATAAGAATAAATAGTTTTTACTAAAAAATATTTTTTTACTGATAAATATCAGTCATATTCTTTCATTTTATTAGGTATTATAAAGTATATCTGTTGCTATAACACCCTTAAAATCAGATGAAGCGCCGAGCTTGCATAGGTTGTATGAGTCAGCCGATTGTATTGACAAGTGATTAGCCAGTCATAAAATCGATATTTTCCACCTAAAACAACAATCAATTAGCAATGAATTATTGTCTCAGCCTCTGCTTAATTGGCGCTCAACATGTTAAACTATAGCAAATCTTTATGTAATTGCCTAACTAAAAATGACGAACTCAAAAATGACAAACGACGAACCTATCCACGAAGCGCCAGCTATCTTTAATAGCAAAACGCGCCCACAAAGTGCTGACGATGAGATTAGCAACTTCGGCAAGGTCAATTACCTTGAAGTCACGCGTCATCAGCACGACCAGCGCTTGGATAACTTTTTGCTTAATCGCTTAAAAGGTTTGCCAAAACCGCATATCTATAAAATGATTCGCTCAGATGAGATTCGCGTTAATAACAAGCGCTGCAAGGCTCATGACAGAGTGCAGCGTGAAGACGTGGTACGTATTGCGCCAGTGGTACTTGCCACTCGTGAAAAACCTATCATCAGCACCGAATTTGCCAAAAGTTTATTGGCGCGTGTGGTCTATGAAGATGAAGGTTTGATCGTGCTTAATAAGCCATCAGGTATTGCGGTTCATGGCGGTAGTGGTCTTGCATTTGGTGTTATTGAAGCCATGCGTGAAGTCACAGGCAAGAAGTATTTAGAGCTGGTGCATCGTATCGATAAAGATACTTCAGGTTTATTGATGATCTCTAAAAAACGCTCTGCACTTAAAGTATTGCAGCAACATCTGGTCGACAAAACCATTCAAAAGCATTATTTATGTATTGCAAAAGGTCAGCCTGCACTTAACGAACAACGTATCGATGCGTCATTGTTGCGTTATACGCTTGCAAGCGGTGAGCGCCGCGTTAAGGTAGATGCAGAAGATCCACAAACCAAAGAGAGTCAGACTGATATCGTCGTTCATGGTCGTTTTATGATTGCTGAGCAGCCCGTTAGCTTGATTGAAGCCAAGCCGCTCACCGGACGTACCCATCAAATTCGTGTACATTTGGCGCACATTGGTCATGCTATCTTGGGCGATGATAAGTACAATGTACATGATAAATCTGGCGTGCATCGTCTGTGCTTACATGCGTGGCGCCTAGATATACCTGGTTATGAGACTATCACTGCGCCTTTACCAGAAGAGATGCTCGACTGGATGCCAGAAGAGATTAAAGCCAATTTGCCTAAATAATCGGCTGCTTAAACAAGCTTTGATTAGATGCTATGTTAAGCATCAGCTTTAAACGTCACGATAGCTTATGAAACATAAGTCGCCGTGACGTTTTGCTATCTGCCATTTATTATGATTATTCATGAAGGTATATTTATGAGCCAAACTACTACAATGATTCCTGCTCAGAGTTCTCAGTCAGCCAACCCGCATCATTTAGCCGATAAGACCTTAATCATATTTGATTGGGACGGTACGCTAATGGATTCGATTGGCTTGATTGTTGAGGCTATGCATATAGCAGGTGAGGCACATGGCTTCAATACAACCGATAAGGCTGTAAAAGATATTATCGGGTTAAGTTTAATGAAGGGCATTGAGCTTTTATATCCGCATTCAAGCGATGAGCAAAAACTGTTAATTCAACAAAGTTACGCAGATTATTATATTGCTAACAGCCAGTGTACACCGTTCTTTGCGCCGATAGAAAATATGCTACAAGCCTTGCAGCAGCAAAACCGTCAGCTTGCAGTTGCGACAGGTAAAAAACGTAAGGGTCTAGATCGTGTTTTGGACGCTTCAGATAGCCATCATTATTTTGTTATGACGCGCTGTGCGGATGAAGCAGGCTCCAAACCTGACCCGCAAATGCTGACGGATATTTTGCAATATACCGAACAGCAAATCTCTGATGCCGTATTTATCGGTGATAGCATTTATGATATTCAAATGGCAAACAGTCTGGGCATGACCAGTATTGCAGTTAATTATGGTACCGCCAGCAGCGACGAGCTTGCCGCACAGCAGCCCACATATCAGGTGGACACGCCCCAAGCGTTGGCACAATTATTATGCGCTTAAATATAAATCGGTGTAAATGATAATCTGCTTAAATGGTAAAAAATGATAACAAAAAAAGGGTTTATCGATAATAACGATAAACCCTTTTTCATTGAAGGATATGAGATTTATTTGCTGTCTTCTTGAGAGCTGTCTTTTTGAAGCGCATCCTGTTCGATTGCGTCTTCTAGCTCATCGCCTTCTAGCAATGCAAAAGAGGACTCGATAATTTTGTCTGCATCAAGCTGATACTCATACCAGTTGCCCATAACGCCTGCTAATTCATCCAGACCTTCTTTTCTTAAGGCTGAAAACAGCTGAATACTACAGTTCAGACCCAGTTCTTTCAGTCTTTTACGAGTATTAAGCAACGCATTTTTAGAGGCACCATACTTTAGCTTATCTGCTTTCGTTAACAAGATATGAACGGGCAGCTCACCATCTTTTGCCCAACGTAGCATTTGCTCATCAAAGAACTTCAATGGATGACGAATATCGCTCATCAGCACCAGACCTGCAAGGCTTGAGCGCGATACCAAGTACTCTTCTAACTCAACCTGCCATTCTTTTTTCATCTCAAGCGGTACAGCGGCATAGCCATAACCTGGCAAATCTACCAATCGTCTATCAGCATCACCAACATTAAAAAAGTTAATCATCTGCGTACGACCAGGCGTTTTAGATGAGCGTGCTAATTGGCGCTGGTTGGTAAGCGCATTAATGGCAGAAGACTTACCAGCGTTTGAGCGACCAGCAAATGCCACCTCTAAGCCTATATCTGCAGGACACAGGCGAAAGGTTGGTGCTGACATCATAAATTCAGTTTGCTGAATACGCTGACGGGCTTTGGTATTAAAAGCCGCATGCTTGGCGGCGACATCGTTGAACGGGGTACTCATAAATGACTCATTACGGTTAAAATTTAGATACTTAAATTTAGATAAAATAGTAAAAGATTTTGCAATTGCTCGGTCAATAGCACAGCATCTTTGGCTACTAATAACCAACTATCAACCTTTCATAAAATAAGGGTTTTAAATTACTGACTATTCTATACTATTAATGCGCTTAGTTATTGAAATAACGGTTATTAGCCGCATATTAATTACAGTAGAGGTGTAATTGATAGGCGGCTAATAACTCATTTCTCCATTCCTTATCCAAGCGTATTAACAAAGTTAAACTATATTCATATATATTAATTTGACATATATTGTTACAATCTCTATCAGAATAGGTTTATTCACAGATGTTAAGGCACAGAAGCAATGAAGCAAACGTCTGGACGAATGAGCCAATGGAGGTGTCTTATGTTATCGATGACTATGATTTTTGCCAAAGGTAATCGCTTTTTAGCCAGCAGTGTTAGCGCGCTTATCATTAGTGCAGCTATGATAACTGGTGCAGGGGCGGCTAGTACTGCAACGACTTATAATGAGTCCTGCGCTGCGTGTCATGACAGCGGTGCCTTGAATGCGATTAAAAAAGGCGATAGTGCCAAATGGCAGCAGCTAATAAAACAAAAAGGCATGCCTGCACTTATTAGTTCGGTCAAAAATGGTATGATTCAGATGCCAGCTGGTGGGTTGTGCGAAGATTGTAGCAATGATGACTATCGTAAGCTGATTGAATATATGAGCAAATAATTAGCCAAACATCTATTAAATCTTTATTAGCTATTTGCTAAGACATATAAATAAGGCGCAAGGGTCTAGAACCTTTTGCGCTTTTTGCCCTTTATAAACCAGAGATTGAGTCAGTAAGGGGGAAAACTACCCAATGCTACGATTAAGTAGGCAAATAGTAAAAAGTCTTGCTATAATAATCCAAAATAAACCCTGATATTAGTAAGTACTTTCGTGCTGCTTGTGATAAAGACGATAGAATATACGGCTTAGCAACTAAATAATGGCTTTGTGAATATAATGCGTCTACATAATGCAATCACTCTAAACAATGCTTACATCGAGTTAGTAGGATTTGTATCAATGAAAAAGTTAATCGCTGCCGCCAGCTTATGTGTTGCAAGTTTCAGCGTACAAGCTGCTATCACTGTTCCTGAATATGATCTTAATGCCGGCAAACAAATTGCAGAAACTGTCTGTGCTGCTTGTCATGGTGTTGATGGTGTGAGCCCTGTGCCTGCCCAGCCAAATCTTGGTGGTCAAAACGTTAAGTATTTATATAAGCAATTGGTCAATTTTAAAGCAGGCTACCGCAAAAACGGTATCATGCAGTCGCAAGTGGCCAATTTATCGCAGCAAGATTTAGCCAACGTTGCAGGTTATTACTCAAGCCAGAAACCTTGGGGTGTGGCGTTCGGTAATCCTGCAACCACGCAAGAAGCCAGCAAGTTATTTTTAGGTGGTGATAAGTCACGCGGTGTCATCGGTTGTGCGGGCTGTCATGGTCCAGACGCAGCGGGTAACGTATGGGCAGCATTTCCACGTTTAGGTGGACAGCATGCTGAATATATTGCCACCCAGTTAAAGCTTTTCCGTGCCGCTGGTCGTGTAGATGATATCGATAGCGACGAGCAAAAGCGTGTCAATGATGCTGCAAAAGAAGGCGAGATGGGCATGATGCAGACCGTTGCTTCTAAACTGTCAGATCGTGATATCCGTATCTTGTCAGATTATGTGAGTGCTATTCACTAATATCAGATAAAGTCGGTTTGCTTTATTCACATTATCGATAAGAGCGCTGCTTGTATTCGTTTTAACTGAGTTATTAAACCCCGATTTCGGGGTTTTTTTATAACTGTCAGTCCTTATATAATGGCATATTAGTAGTACTTTACTTTATAAAAATAAATCGCCTATATATCAATTTGACGATTAAAAGCTTAAAAGCTATTTATGCTTAACTAATATTACTCAATGTTACTCACCTTGAATCGCTTGGATGTAAATTATGATGATTCGCTATGCTTCTTATTTTATTGCAGCGCTGCTACCATTATTGCTTTTTCGCTGGTTTGCACCGGCGTCAATAGGAGAGATTGATTTTTGGCTGTTGTGGCTCTTGGCTATGGTGCTGGTCTCGCTACCGGTCATTTATGCTGAGATAGCATTGGCTTATCGTAGTGCTGAAGCACCTTTGGCGGGTATGCAAAAGCTCACTCGAGAGGCAGATGCCAGCGCCTTGTGGCGTGGCTTTGGTTGGCTTGCTGCCCTAGTAGCCATAATCATTGCAGCGCTTGTGATATCAGGTGCTAGCACGGGTATATTGACTGCACTTACAGACTTAAATAGCACACCTGAAGTGCCAAGCTTTGCGGTTGCCGCAGGCTTGATGGTCATTGCCGCATTGTTAAGCTTGTTGGGTGTGACACCCTTACCAATTGGTTTGGGATTAATGCTTATTGGATTGATATTTGGGGTAGCAAACGGTTTGCCAAATATTACCTTTGCGATGACCAATATCAGCTTAGGAGAATGGGCACGAGCAGTTGCACTAGCACTTGTCAGTGTTGGCGCAGGTACAGGCTTATATTGGTTTGGTCAAAACCGTATCACTAAGCAAGCGGTAACAGCGGTGGGAGTAGACAATCACTATGCTCAAAATCCTTCTCGTGCTCAGGCGTCAAACGAATATCGAGCAACCAAGCTGGTGCTACCGATTTGGATATTACAATTATTGGTAGGGATGGTGGCTTTATTTATCAGTGGTATGACGCTACCACCAATCGGACAGCTACTGTATTGGGCAGGAGTAATTTTTGTCGCCAGTTACTTGCTACATTATAGTACGCAGCAGCTCGTGCATAAGTTTGGACTGCTGGTCAGTTTGGTCATAACGGCTGTCATAGCGATAGTGTTGGTCGTTGCCATACCGACTATTTGGCTGGTAGGTATACTGGTTATCATCAGTACGATAGCCGTATTGTTATTGTCAGTTTTTGCAGGATGGCAGATGAAAATCAGTCATTTGCGCAAGTCTTTAAACTTTGGCAATGAAGCTTTTTATAATTTATGGCGTGTGGCGATACGTTTGATTGTGCCCGTAGCACTCTTATTAGCCTTGATAGGTTGGGTGATGCAGTGGTTAAGCTAACAGCTGATGAGGTTCAAGTTAATAAACTGGATAGTGCTCAACAAGACAACGTTCAACAAGACAACTTTCAGCAAGGCACTGTTCTACAATCTATTATGATAACGGTATATTTAGCCTATGCTGAAGATGCACAGAGTCAGCATTATCTAACCTTGTCAGTAGCTGATGGCACAACCTTATATGCAGCATTGAAGAAAGCTGGTTGGTTGATACAGTTTGAAGGACTAGCAAAATGGTGCGATGAGGTGATTGATGTGGTAGTGCCGACAGCCAAACGTTGGCACGTTGGCATCTATGCGCAAAAACAGCCACTTAACTATCAATTGCAGCCTTTTGATCGGATAGAGGTATATAGAAGCTTAAGCGCTGATCCTATGTCTCAGCGCAAAATTAAATCTCGAGTCTGAGGATTAAAGCTCGCTATCGAAGCGATTATTTAGGTAGAGACTCTAAACCCTGAATGCGAGTCACTATGCCATTATTATTAAAATAAACTTTTAGATGCTGACTGGCGTTTTTAACGTCAGTGATACCTTTACGTTGACCTTCAGTCCCTGCTTGATAGTCATAAATATAGTCCCAACGGTTCGGCTCTAAGGTATCTCTAATGGCTGGGCTACCAAGAAGATAAAGTACCTGATTTTGATTCATACCCACTTGTAATTTTTGTGCTTGGGTTTGAGTAATAGGCGTCCCTTGTGGCAAATCAATCTTATAAACACTCAGTAACGAGCAGCCAGACATGGTAACAGCGGCGCCCAATATGCTGGTAATGACAATCTTGCGTAATACGCTTGAAGAATGAAGCGGACGTAAATTTAGGGTCTTTATCATGGTAAGATGACTCATAAAAAATGGGTTAGGTACGGCTAAGCACAGTAGATGCTGGTCTTACCGACAATCTTGGATAAATGATACGTCATTTACTTGCAATTGCCTACCACTTACGACATTATTTACCAAATGTGCGCTTGCATCATTTATTATTAATATTTTAAATTCATATACTTATAATCATATTTTTTAGAAAAAATGTACTGGAAATATATTTGATAGTGACTGATTTTGTATGAGGATGATTTTTTACAATTAACTATTCATCACTACTAATGATTATTTACCTTATGTTTTTTGAACTTATTTGCTAAGACTTTCATAGTCAGAAGGGATATTATGGCTTCTTTTACCAATCAAGACTTACGTAGAGCGGGTCTAAAAGTAACGTTACCGCGTATCAAAATCCTAGAGCTGCTTGAGAGCGCAAAGCTGCATCATATGAGCGCAGAGGAGGTCTACAAGGCGCTAATTGAGCAAGGCGAGGATGTGGGTTTAGCGACCGTTTATCGCGTGCTGACTCAGTTTGAGCAGGCAGGTATTGTCGAGCGTCACAACTTTGAAAACAATTTATCCGTGTTTGAGATTACCCAAGAAGAGCATCACGACCATCTGGTTTGTGATAATTGCGGTAAGATTGTCGAATTTCATAATGAAGTGATTGAAGAAGAACAGCTTAAAGTAGCAGCAGAGCATGGCTTTAAGTTATCAGGTCACTCATTGGTACTATACGGTATCTGTGATGACCAAGCCTGTAAGGACAGCGTCAAGTAAGCATCAACTTATCGATGAGATAAAATTAAAAAAGCCCTTATATATGATGAGGGCTTTTTTATAACGGTTTCTTAGGCATAAAAAATAATAATTATCGTTAAAAATACATCATTAAGTAATGTCTAACGATAAACTATCCGCGCCTTCATCTAAGTTTGCCACGCCATTTTTGCTGCTGAGTTTGATTTTTAAGCGCAAATCATTGGGAGAGTCTGCATGAAGAATCGCTTCTTTATAAGTAATCTCACCGTTTTCATATAGATCAAACAGTGCTTGGTCAAATGTCTGCATACCGCTATCACGTGAGCGTGTCATGACATCTTTGATTTCGTGCACCTCACCTTTACGAATATAATCGCTAATCAGCTGTGAGTTTAATAAAATTTCAATAGCAGCGCGGCGTCCCTTACCGTCAGGCGTTGGAATCAACTGCTGCGCGATAATGGCTTGCAAGTTAAGCGATAAATCCATAAACAATTGATTATGGCGACTGGTCTCAAAAAAGTGAATAATGCGGTCGATTGCTTGGTTGGCATTATTGGCGTGCAAGGTTGCAAATACCAAATGCCCCGTTTCAGCATATTGAATCGCGTAACTCATGACTTCACGATTGCGAATCTCACCAATCAAAATCACATCTGGCGCTTGGCGCAAGGTGTTTTTTAGACCGGCTTCAAAAGAGTGGGTATCGATACCGACTTCGCGCTGGGTAATAATACAGCCACGATGCTTATGGACAAACTCGATAGGATCTTCTATGGTAATAATATGACCATGCGAGTTTTGATTGCGGTGTCCTATCATTGCCGCAAGGGTGGTTGATTTACCCGTGCCGGTTGCACCTACTAATAAAATAATACCACGCTTTTTCATTGCCAGCTCTTTTAGAGAGGGGGGCAGGCGTAGCTCCTCGACAGTAGGGATATTATTTTCGATTTTCCGTAAAATCATCCCTGCCATATCACGTTGTATAAAGGCACTGACCCTAAAACGTGCTTGTTGCGCCTGATCAGTAATCGCAAACTGGCACTCGTTGGTCTCATCAAACTCTTTTTGCTGATTGACTGTCATGACGCCTTTAACCAGCCTCATAGTCTGCTCAGCAGTTAAAGGCGTTTTACCAACCGGCAGTATTTTGCCATTGATTTTCATGGAAGGGGCGACATCAGCAGTGATAAAAAGGTCGGAGCCGTTTTTGTTAATCATCAATTGTAAAAGTTTATCAATGTCCATAACGTACCTATATGTGCAAGAAAATGTGCAATAAATAGAGTGAAACCTGCTTAAATAAACTTTTTTTGCACAAGATGACCATTAACCTAAAGAATGATTGCTTAGATAGCTGCAATGATTAGTCTATTACTTTAGTCAGAATGCCTGATAATATTTATATTATAAGAATGCTTCAGGCTGTTTAGCGTAAGGTCGTGCAACGTCTTTACTAATTGTGCCTCTCGCTACAAGATTTTTAAGAGTTTGATCAAGAGTAATCATGCCATCACCAGCACCAGTTTGGATAGAAGAGTACATTTGAGCGATTTTATTTTCTCGTATTAAGTTACGAATAGCGGGCGTACCTAACATAATCTCATGGGCGGCAATTCGCCCGCCTGTTTGACGACGTAACAATGTTTGCGAGATAACGGCTTGTAGTGACTCTGATAGCATCGCTCGAATCATGTCTTTTTCAGCAGCAGGGAAGACGTCAATAACACGGTCAATGGTTTTGGCAGCGGAACTGGTGTGCAAAGTGCCGAAAACTAAGTGACCGGTTTCAGCGGCAGTGAGCGCTAAGCGTATGGTCTCAAGATCTCGTAGCTCACCAACCAGAATAACGTCCGGATCTTCACGTAACGCCGAGCGTAATGCTGGCTCGAACCCCAAGGTATCGCGATGGACTTCACGCTGGTTAATCAAACTCTTTTTGGACTCATGAACAAATTCAATCGGGTCTTCGATAGTCAAAATATGCTCTTTACGGGTTTCATTGATATAATCAATCATGGCAGCTAGCGTGGTCGACTTACCTGAGCCGGTTGGACCAGTGACCAACACCACGCCACGTTTAAAGTCTGAAACACGCTTAAACACTTCGCCCATACCTAGATCTTCCATCGTTAGAACTTTGGAGGGAATCGTACGAAAGACGGCGCCTGCACCGCGATTTTGATTAAATGCGTTTACCCGAAAACGGGCTAGATTTGGAATCTCAAAAGAAAAATCGGTTTCAAAAAACTCTTCAAAGTCGGCTCGTTGTCTATCATTCATGATGTCATAAATGAGCTGATGTACCACCTTGTGGCTCATCTCTGGCATATTAATTCGCGTCATCTCGCCATCGACTCGAATCATCGCAGGCATACCGGCTGAAATATGTAAATCTGAAGCCTTATGCTTGACGGTAAAACGCAGCAGATCTTCAATGCTTAAATTTTGTTCAGCCATAATCGGATATTCCTATCAATAAATAAAGTGTGCCAAAATCAACATAGAAAGCAGGCGATAAACAAGGTTCTATGACATTGTTTGAGCCAACCTCATTAAAATAGGTTAGGCGTCACTATAATTGTTACTATTGCTAGAGCTTTTAGTAGCATATGTTAAACCATGTAACAATATCATAACAAGACTGTACTGATTTAACCATCTACTAACTGCATAAAATGCAAAAATAGACTGACTGATTTTTCGCATAGTAATATAGACTGACTGATTTTTCGCATAGTAATAAAGCATCGATACAATCAGCTGTCTTTTATTTCGAACTCACTATATCAACAAGAGTTTTTATGAATATGTCTTCTCAGCAATTAATTAAAAATGTCGCAATCAATCTTAGCAATAATGATGAAGCAGAAGTTCAACATCTAACTGAGAACTGGCAGCAGGTAAAGACGCAAGTGGTACAGGCATGCGAACAAACGTTGCGAGCGCCGAGCAGTGTAACTTTGCTTGCGGTGTCCAAAACCAAATCTGCTGAGATGGTGGCAACATTGGCACGTCAAGGTCAGCATGATTTTGGTGAAAACTATCTACAAGAAGCGATTGAAAAAATACAGTTGCTACGTGAGCAAGTAGGATGTAAGCATATTGTCTGGCACTATATTGGAAGCATTCAGCGTAATAAAACCCGTGATATTGCTGAGAATTTTGATTGGGTACAAACGCTTGAGCGTGACATTATTGCCAAGCGTCTTAACGACCAACGTCCTGCTGAGCTGCTACCTTTAAACATCTTGATCCAAATTAATATTGATAATGAAGACAGTAAGTCGGGATGTCTGCCAGAGCAGCTTCCAGAATTGTTAAAAACAATTAAAAATTATGAACGTTTGCAATTGCGCGGGTTGATGATTATTCCTGCTAAGGCAAACACAGATGCTTTTAAGCGCACCAAACAACTATTTGACGACATTAAGCGTACCCATCCTGAGCTCAGTCAATGGGATACGCTGAGTATGGGTATGAGTGATGATATGACTGATGCGATTGCTAGTGGCACGACCATGGTACGTGTTGGCACGGCGATATTTGGTGCGCGTGCTTGATATATAGTGAATTCAATATTAAAACGATACAGTAGGACTGGGATGAATTTTATGCAGCCTCTGTCAGCGTAGTCACAGCACGCTAGAAAAATTTATACCAGTACTGCGTTGGAATATAACGTATCTGTTTTATTTGGAATTAACTATAGTCCGCACGCTTGAGGATAAAAATTATTATAAAGCCAACCCTGACAGTACTCATAAATTACATTACGTATTAAATGAATTAAATCACATCTTCAAACTTTGTCACCAGTAGCTGAGTTATTTTAAGATTGTCAGTGGCGATAATCTCAAAACGATAATTGGCATACTCGACACAGTCTGTCTTTTTAGGAATTTTACGCAGCATATACATCATAAAACCGCTAATGGTTTCGTAATTTTGGCTATGCGGTAAATTGACCATGCCTAATGAGCGAATCACATCTTCAATGGGCGTCATGCCATCAATTAGCCAAGAGTTATCTGTACGCTGGACAATCGGTTGCTCCTCTAAAGTAACCAGCTCGCCCATCACGATGCTCATTACGTCTTTGAGCGTGATCACCCCAACCACTAATGCATACTCATTTACAATGACGGCAAAATCTGCACCCGTTGATTTAAACGTTTCCAATACTTCAAACAACGATAATGTATCGGGAATAAACAGAGCAGGTTTTAGCAACGCTTTGTCTGTTAAACACACTTCTTGCTGCTCAAGTACTGAGGCTAAAAAGCTGCGTGATTCTACATAACCGATGATATGTTCTAAGTCATCGTCGTTACAGACCAAGAATTTATTATGCGGCTGCTTAATCATCACAGCAACCACTTCTTCGGTGCTGGCTTTAGTATCAAAATAGACAATATGCTCGCGCGGATTCATGACTGAGGTTACGGTTCGCTCTTGCATCTCAAAGATATTTTCGATCAAATGATGCTCTTGATGCTTAATAACACCAGCTTCCGCACCTGCATCCATCACCGCATAAATATCCTCTGACGTCATTTCATCTTGTCGTACGGTTGACACGCCTATGAGTTTAAATAGTAAATTTGCCGCCCCATCAAACACCCAAATAATCGGCTTAAAGATAAAAATAAAGAAAATCATCGGTCGAACCATCTTGACCGCGATAGGTTCAGCGTTGGACATGGCCAAACGCTTGGGCATCAAGTCTGCAAACAACACAAACACACTGGTGACTAAGATAAATGACACCACCGACGCGGCAGTCTCATTGCCAAAAAGCTGCTGTAAATATGGACTAATGGCTGACTCGCCAATGACCCCTGCTAAGATAGCCACTGCATTGAGCGCCACTTGTACCACGGTAATAAAGCTGCCGGGTTGCTCTTGCATATTGAGTACATCGAGTGCTCGTACTTCGCCTTCCTTGGCCATGACTTGCAACTTGATTTTTCGGGCGGAGGCAAGCGCCAGCTCCGAACTAGAAACGATAGCGCTTAGCGCAATTAATATAAAAATAAACACACCAGCGGTTAGCAAGCTCATGACATACTCGGATAGAAATAGATAAGGTAGATAGATTTACAGTAATGATTGAAGATAATAATTGGTAGGTTTTGAGGTAAAAGGCATTTAGTTATTAGCATTTAGTTAGGCACAAAAACTAAAAAAGCTGGGCAAGCACCCAGCTAATTATAAAACAATTTTATGATATTAGATAAAAACTTAAATTTATCAAGCCTTTAAAAAATGGCTCTAAAAGGTTTTTGATAAATTCAGTATCAAGGCTTAGCCTTTTATTGACCATTTATTGACGAGTGGATAACGGCGCTCACGACCAAAGGCTTTATGGCTAATCTTAGTACCAATCGGTGCCTGCGAGCGCTTGTATTCACTATTGTCGACCATTTGGATAACCTTGGCGACCAAATCAGCATCAAACCCTTTATTAATAATATCTTGATAGCCCATATCTTCGTCGATATAAGACATCAAGATACCGTCTAAAACATCATAATCAGGCAAGCTGTCTTGGTCTTTTTGATCAGGACGTAGCTCAGCAGATGGTGGACGAGTAATGACGCGCTCAGGAATAACAGGCGTATCTTCTAAACGATTACGATAGCTGGCCAATTTATAAACTTGTGACTTATACACGTCTTTTAAGACGTCAAAACCGCCTGCCATATCGCCATATAAGGTTGAATAGCCAACAGCTAGCTCTGATTTATTACCAGTCGTGATGACCAAATGCCCAAATTTATTAGACAATGCCATAAGTACCACACCGCGTGCACGTGCTTGGATGTTCTCTTCGGTGGTATCAGCTGGCGACTTGTTGAATAGTGGCGCAAGCGTATGACGGATACCTTCGACTGCATCAAAGATAGGACAAACGGTATAAGAGACATTGAGACGGCGTGCTTGAGCTTGCGCATCCTCTAAACTGATTTGAGAAGTGTATTCATAAGGCATCATGACTGCATAGACCTTGTCAGCACCCAGTGCGTCGACCGCGATACATAGTGTCAATGCTGAATCAATACCGCCTGATAAACCAACGATGATGCCAGTAAACCCTGAAAGATTGACATAATCGCGTAAGCCTACGACCAATGCTTGGTACATCTCTGATTCACGGCTTAATGATAAAGGTGCTTTTGCTTGTGTATCAAATTTTGCTGTTTTTACATCAAAGCTTGCCAGTAGTAACTGATTCATAAAGCGTGAGGCTTCATGTGCGACGCTGCCGTCTGCTTGAATGGCCATAGAGCCACCGTCAAATACCAAATCATCTTGACCGCCAACGGCATTAAGATAAACGATAGGTAAGTTGTTTTCACGGCTACGCTTGGTCAGCATTGTTTTGCGAGTATCTTGTTTTTCTATCTCAAATGGTGAAGCGTTTAAGCTCACAATAAGGTCAGCGCCTTGCTTTTTGAGCTCGGCAATAGGACCTTTTTCCCATAAATCTTCACAGATCAGCAGACCAATGGTGATACCTTTATAATCAAATAAGACTTGATTACGTCCTTTATCAAAATAACGGCGCTCATCAAATACGCCATAGTTTGGCAAAATTTGCTTATGATAAAAGCCCTTTTGATGACCATTATGCAAGATAGCGGCTGAGTTAAAGGTGCCATGATGATCAACATGCGGATAGCCCACAATCATGACGATATCATCGATGTCGCTTAGTGTAGACAACGCGCTTTTGATACGTCCTGAAAGACTAGGACGTAGCAACAAATCTTGCGGCGGATAGCCCAATAAGGCCAGCTCTGGGAAAATAATGACATCAGCACCTTGCTCGCGTGCCTGCAGTGCTAGGGTGCGCATTTTTTCAGCATTGGCTTTGATATCGCCAACTAAGAAGTGGGATTGGGCTAGGGCAAACGTAACGCTATCTTGCGATTTTGAAGCTTGGTTGCCCTTATTGGAAGCGGTAAGGTTGGGGTTATCGGTATCTTTTGCAGTGTCTTTTGACATTGTTATTGTTCCTATCAATAGGTTATTTAAATCTGTTATATATTTCTTGGTTTCAAATAAAACCAAATGAAAATATGTTTCCGAAAACGACTCAAAATATGTATTTAAAATCATTTACTCAAAATAAGATGTTTAAATAGTGCATCAATATCATGAGCATCAAACATGTATAGGCATGAATGTCATGCAAATGTGCCCTCTCAATTTATGCAGCACTGCTCTAAAAATAATGCTAAATACCATCTAGAGTAAGATCACAGACGAGATGTGTTTTATAGACGCTAAGGGCTTACCTCAATAAAAGTAATAAAGCCAAACCAACAGAGCGTCATTTGAAAGCGTAAATCAATCCCTTTAGTATAACATCAATTGATGTTACTAATAGAACCAGCCAGTGATTTAGCTCTCTAGATAGCAGATATAAAAGTGCTTAAAAAGCGCATATTGATGATGTTTTTGTTAAGATAATTATGTTCCATAGGTTTTGGCAATCAACCTCAATGACGATACAGGCACTAACAAATTTGCTCCCAAGAAAGTTGTAAGTAAAGGTTACAACATAGCGTTATTTATTTGGATAATCTTGTTGCATAATAGTTTTTTGCTGTTAGCCTAATTAACCTTATAAAAGCAGATATTTTATCCAAATCTGTACTGCTCAAAATCTTCGCTAATGGATGAAAATTACAAACATAATCTGTGATTTAAACAACCCATTTATAAATTTTATAGTAGAACCTCATTAGGTTTCTGCTGGTCACCCTTGGTTTGCACGCTATGATTGAAAACTGGACAAAAGAATTTATTATTCAGCGTTTGCTGGCAATCACCTTATTGGTCGTGCTGTTTGTGCTGTGTTTTCAAGTGGTGCAGTTTTTTATTGTACCGGCACTGTGGGCAGCGATTTTGGCGTATGTGACTTTTCCTATTTATAACTTTTTTCATCAAAGAGTCAGATTTAGCTCAAATTTTAGTGCAGCGATTATGACCGTCAGTATTACTTTGATGATAGGCGTGCCCTTGGTAGCCGGTATTTTTATCTTACAGCAAGAAGCGTTAAGCCTGATCAGTAATTTGGTCTATCGTATTAAAGTGGGTTATCTGGACGTGCCTGATTCTGTCAAAGATTTGCCGATAATAGGACAGCAGGTCAAAGATGTGCTTTGGCGCATCAATAAAAACCCTGAAGGGACGCTAGAGGCTTTTCGTCTTTGGGTACAGTCGCATCTGTACTACGGAAAAATTGCCTTTGACGTCGTGTTCAGCAGTCTTGCCAAACTTGGTATGGCACTTATGACGTTGTTCTTCTTTTATCGCGATGGCACCAGCTTGGTTCGCCAAATTCGACAAGCGCTGCGTAATATTATCGGTAATCGTATCGACGGTTATATTGACTCTGTCGGTACTACCACGCGTGCGGTGGTTTACGGTATCGGTCTGACCGCATTAGCACAGGCATTGCTTGCTGGTATTGGCTATTATTTTGCCAGTGCACCGAGTCCTATTTTAATGACGATTGTAACGTTTATCATTGCTCTCATTCCATTTGGTACCCCATTTGTTTGGGGCGGTGTCTCACTTTGGTTATTGAGCCAAGGGCATACGGTTGAAGGTATCGGCTTAGCACTGTGGGGTATTTTAGTGATTAGCTGGGTTGATAACCTTATCCGTCCGATCGTTATTAGTGGTGCGACCAAAATTCCTTTTATTATTATCTTTATTGGGGTGTTGGGCGGTCTGACGGCTTTTGGTTTTGTGGGTTTATTTATTGGTCCTGTGGTACTAGCAATCGGACTTGCGGTATGGCGTGAATGGATATCACAGCATAAAAATGATCTGTTTGCCCAACAAGAAGAGCTGGATCAAGGTAAAAGTTTGATTAAAGTGAATCAGCCGAGCCAAGACACACTTTTATAAGTGCGTTTATAGTAAAGCAATCATCTAAAGCGCTTAAAGTCATATATAAGATTATCCAGATTCAATGAAACGGTAGCGAATACGATGAAAAACAAGGTAGATACGATGAAAAATCTCACTATTGTGGCTGATAGTAATATCGCGAGCCTTGATGAGTTCTTTAATCCTGTAGCGCTGGGTCAAAATACTGAGCAACAGGTGCAGGTCATACGTGTTGCTGGTCGTGATATCAATGCACAATTAATGGCAGATGTGCAGCCTGACGTTTTGTTGATACGCTCTGTCACTTCAATAAATGAATCACTATTAAGTGATAATAATAGCGTCAAATTCGTTGGTTCTGCGACCATTGGTACTGACCATGTCGATCAAGAATATTTGGCAGAACGCAATATTACCTTTGCCAATGCCGCTGGCTGTAGCAAGCATTCAGTCGCACAATACGTAGTGAATGCTATATTAACTTTACGCCCACAGTATTGGCAGCAATCCACGAAGCCATTAACATTGGGCATCATCGGACTTGGTAATATCGGTAGTACGCTAGCTCAGTATGCCAATGATTTAGGCTGGAAGATATTGGGTTATGACCCTTTATTAGCCACATCCGATATCAATAACGCTAGTCTTGAGCAGGTATTGAGCCAAAGCGACATAGTAAGTTTACATGTCCCTTTAACGGATAAAAAAGATACGGATGCGCAAGATGCAGTTAGCAACAGCATTAGCATTAGCAATAATGTCAGCGACTATCCAACGCGTCATTTAATTAATGCAGAAACTTTGGCACTGATGTCGCCGCATACTATGCTGATTAATAGTGCGCGCGGACCTGTGATTGATGCCGCTGCCCTAGAAGCCGATATCGATGCGACTGAACGCCAAGTGGTATTGGATGTGTTTGAACATGAGCCGCAGATTTCTGAGAGTTTGCTCTCTAAGCTTGCTATTGCCACTCCGCATATTGCTGGTTATACCTTAGAAGGCAAGCTGCGTGGCACGCAAATTATTTATGACGCCTTGTGTGAAAAATTGGCAGTACTACCTGTATTATCGATGCATCAGTTACTACCACTCAATACTTATCTATGGTTTGAGCTAAAAGAACACCCAGACAGATTGCAAAAGTTTTATGACATTAAAAAAGACGATGCGGCATTAAGAAATAAAGTAACCAACGGTAAAGTTAAAGGTTCAGATTTTGATCAATTACGCCGTGATTACCATCTGCGCCGTGAATGGCAAGCACAAACAATCAGTGTGACTATTTAATTATCTGTTTTTATGATTTATGAGGCACTGTAACCAGTCATGAGTAAAGCCAATAATCAGCCTTTATCTAATCTAAGCTATGCCCCAACGATGACCCTTGCAATGGCGCAGCAGCGTGCGAAATTAATGAGTGTCATTCGTCAGTTTTTTGCTATGCGTCAAGTATTAGAAGTGCAGACGCCACTATTATCGCAAGCAGGCAATACCGATACCTTTTTGCAATCCGTAGCCGCACAGGTCACGTATCAAGACAAGCCTTATACTTATTATCTGCATACGTCACCTGAGTTTGCCATGAAGCGTTTGCTTGCCAGCTGGCAGGTGCCCATTTATCAAATCTGTCCGGTCTTTCGAGATAATGAGATCGGGGCGCGGCACAATATCGAATTCACCATGCTGGAATGGTATCAGCCAAATTATAGTCTGGATGATCTAGCAGCAGAGCTTGGTGAGTTGTTAGAGCTGGTCTATGGTCATCCGATAATCATGAGTCATTATCGCTACGTTGATGCTTTTATGGATTTTGTTGGCATTCATCCGCTGACCGCTAGTCTAGCAGCATTACAAGCCGTGGCAGAAGACAAAGGTCTGATAGGATTTGATTTTAGTAGTGCAGAGAGCTGCGATAGCGAACAAGACCGTCGTCAAAGTTGGCTAGATTTATTGTTTAGCCATGCTGTTGAGCCAAATTTGGGTCACGATTTGCCGACATTGATTATTGAATATCCGCCTGCGACAGCTGCTTTAGCAAAAACCGCTATTGATAAAGAGGGGAATAAAGTTGCCAAACGCTTTGAGCTGTATATCAAAGGAATCGAGATTGCCAACGCTTATGATGAGCTAGCAGACGGGCAGGCGTTGAGAGAGCGGTTTGAGCAGGACAACCAATTGAGAGCGCGTCATAAGTTAGTACAAATGCCTATTGATGAGCACTTAATAGCAGCGTCTGATGATTTGATACCTTGTAGCGGGATTGCTGTTGGTTTAGATAGGCTGCTGATGGTGTTGACAGATGCAACGAGCTTAGAAGAAGTTATCTCATTTCCTAGTGGTTCGGCTTAGTCGCTCTTCGACAGATTTAACATAGTCGCTCCTTATTTTACAAGCCTATACTAAGAAAGCGAGTAAGCCTTTTGACTTACTCGCTTTTTTATCTGTCATATTATTTATAACTAATTAGTACGAGGCGCCATTATAATTTTGCAATAGCCTCAGCAATGTTTGTCTCACCATTATGCATACTAAATACGGTATTAATGCTATTGTCTGCATTAAGTACAGCAGCTAGCGTAGTTGCGACATCTTCGATTGAGTTCTCACCGGAATTATCATCATTGATGGTAATTTTTCCAGTAGCGGCTCGCTCTTTTAACGCTCCTGCTTGTACGATGGTGTAATCAAGACTGCTATTATGGATTAACCACTGATCAGCGTAATGCTTGCAGATATAGTATTCTTTTAAATTTTCAATAGCTGAACTGTCCCATTTACTGGTGTCTAACGAAAAGACGGTACTTAGCATGATATAGCGTTTGATACCTTTATCTTGTACGGCTTGCATGGTCTTAACCGCCCCATGTAAATCGACTTCTAAGACGTCTTTGCCGCCAGACCCAGCAACGAAATAGACAGCATCGATATCTTGATCAATTTGCTGTTGAATTGCATCCTTGTTTGCAGTGATATCCAAATCTAATTGGCTATAATTATGATCTTGAAATAACATTTCTTCCTGACGGGTGGTACCGATCACTTGGTGGTTATCTGCTAATAGTTGCTTAACCAAATCAGTACCCACTCGACCACTTGCGCCAATTACTAAAATTTTCATAATCATTCCTGTTTTTATTCATGTTATCGTCGTTTGAAAAACGGATTTCTTTACACATCGAATATAGCGTAACAAGAAAAATCAGCACGCTTCGTTATGAAGCGTGCCGATTGCATAGTGTTTGGTTATAGAGTGTATACGGTTTGCAAGGAAGCAAAGCGCGTATAGTGGTTTTGAAATAATAGAGAGAACGTTATTTATAAAAGATTAGCGTACCAATTTGTTTAGCCCATCGGCAAAGGCTTTTTTATCACGATCGCCATAAGGTTTTTGTCCGCTCATCTCTTGCAGCTCAAGCACGCCAGTACCACGCATGGTGTCCATAAAATCACGCATATTGAGCTTTTGCTTAATATTGTTTTTGTCATAGACCACACCGCGTGTTGTCAGTACCATGCCACCTTTGTCCAAAATGTCATTGGCCAAAGGGATGTCACTGGTAATCGCCAAATCACCCGGCTGAATCTGCTCAACGATATAATCATCGGCTTTATCAAAGCCAGAGGGCACGACAGTCATCACCAGTAGAGGCGATTTACGCAGTTTGATTGGCTGATTGGCGACAAATATCGCCATCGTTTGTGTACGCTCAGCGGTCTTAATAATCAAGTCTTTGGCAATCAAAGGCACTGAATCTGCATCTACCCAAATCTGCATTATTTCTTAGCCTTCTCTGCTTTAGAGTTGGTTGACTCAAAATTTTGTTGCTCATTATCATCATTTGCTAAGCTTTCTCTATTTTCAGCGTCAGCCTTTACTTTAGCAGTAATTAGATCATCTTCCGCTGTTATCGGGTTATTGATGGACGTTACCTTTTTATCAAGACCAACTTTATTAGGCAGTACGGCGACCAGCTTTGCCAATGCAGGCTCTAAGTCAGCTACATCATTGGGCATCAAGGTAATATGGGCAATTTTACGGTCATCGCGCTCCGCTTTATGATAGCTGTGATAATGCACGCCGTCGATATTGAGCACTTCGCTGATATCAGGATATTGCCCCAAGACATTAATCATAATTGCTGGATAAACATTGTCAGTATCGCCTAGTGGCAGATTGACTACGGCACGAATATGATTCTCAAATTGGCTGGTGACAGCACCTTCAATACTCCAATGACCAGAATTGTGCACGCGTGGCGCTATCTCGTTGGCAAGTAGAGTATCATTGCCGCGAGCGTCTTTGGTCACAAATAGCTCAAGCGCCATAACCCCAACATAGCCCAAATGATTCATGACGTTGGTAATAGCATCAGTTGCTTGTTTGAATAAATGACTGGTACCAATAGCTGGTGCTTGGGTTTTAGCCAAGATACCCTGATGATGATGGTTTTCGACCAAATCATAACAGCGTACCTGACCGTTTTGACCTCGTGCGGCGATGATAGAAAGCTCACGACTAAAGTGAATAAAACCTTCAGCAATCAATGGCGCTGGCGTTTGCGTCAGTGAGCCTTTACCCGTAACTGCATCCTTTAGTTCTTGCCAAGCTGCTTTGATATCGCTGTCTTGTCTAATCACAAACTGACCTTTGCCATCATAACCGCCTCGGCTAGTTTTTAGGACAATAGGCAATCCAAGATCATTACAAGCTTGCTGTAATTCCGCCTCTGAACTAACAGACACAAAAGGTACCGTTGCGATATCAAGCGAATTAAACATCTGTTTTTCTTTTAGGCGATCTTGCGCAATATCTAGGGCAATCGTTGGCGGGAACATGCCTTGTTTGCTGCCAGATTTTGATAGATTTGCTAGTTGCTGAACGGTAGCAGTTGGGGTATTTTCAAACTCCAAAGTGAAGACGTCAGCTGCTTCAATAAAGGCATCTAATTGCTCGCTGCTAAAAACGCGTCCATATAGACTGGCCGGACAGTCAGCGCTGTCTTCCAAAAATACACAGTGATAGCCCAATGGCATAGCCGCTTGTGCCAGCATCATGCCAAGCTGACCACCGCCTAAAATACCGATGGTGCGAATGGTTTGAGTAACAGGGTAAGCGTTCGCTATAGTCATGGCAGGCTCTTTGATTCAAATAAACAAGGGGTTGAATGCTTCAATATATAAAAATATAAATGCATATGGCTATAAAGGGTATAAAAGTCTAACGAGTTAAAATAGGAAAAGGTGCATTGTATGCACCTTGTATTTAGTAAAACTTATCTAAAAATAAATATCAAGTAAACCCGCTTATATTTAAAATGAACGATAAAAATGGTAAATATAATAATTATTTTCCAGTCGCTCAACTTAAATACTAAGTATTAATAATACCGGGTGTTGGACTGGCAAGAATAGTATCGGTTTGGGTATGACGCAGATGATCAAGCTTAGTAGCAATCGATTCATCATGTAACGCCAACACTTGAATCGCAAGCAGCGCAGCATTATAAGCGCCAGCTGATCCAATCGCTAACGTACCAACTGCCACACCTTTAGGCATCTGAACGATAGACAGTAAGCTGTCCCAACCACTCAGCATAGAGGATTTTACGGGTACACCAAACACAGGCAGCGGCGTTTGACTGGCGCACATACCAGGCAGGTGAGCGGCGCCACCAGCACCAGCGATAATCACTTGCAAGCCATTACCTTTTGCGTTCTTGGCATAATCGAACAATCTGTCCGGCGTACGATGTGCTGATACTACTTCACACTCAAAGGCGATATCAAAGTCTGCAAGCAATTGTGCTGCTGCGCTCATGGTCGCCCAATCAGACTGCGAACCCATGATAATGCCAACTTTTGGTTGACCAACAGGGGAAGTGACAGGTGCGTTCTGACCAATAGCGTTAACCGTAGCTGATGTGGTGCTCATGCTTTGATATCCTCAAAAAGACCATCATACAAAAATTTTGCTGCATTCGTAAAGCCAAGTTTGCGCTTTAATGCCAAATCACGCATATAAAACATCATTCATCTCAAAGATAGCCAAGTATGTGAGCCTCTTAATCGTGACGATGTTGGATAAAATGACTGGTCTTCAACGGTAAAGGCTGCTCACTATCGAGTTGATAACAGGTCAGATAACCACTATCGATGGCTGCCGAATAATCAGTGCAGACAACTTGTGAACTTAACGGCTCAGGGTCGCCCGTTAGCCAATAGTGACCAACAAAGACAGGCTTGTGGGTTTTCAGAGTGAAGTCAATATTTTCAGCCAATACATCTTTAGGAATTTGTGCCAATGCCGATAAAGGTGCGCGCGCTATTTCATGAAGACTGCGTGTATTCAGCTTATCAAGCCACCAGCGTACTCGTACGCGCGTGCGCTTAGTGCCTTCTTTATCGACCATCACTAAGCCTTTAGGCAGCGGCGTTTCAACGCCTTTTAACACGCGCTCTAACGCATCAAATTCTACAGTACCTTCTCTAGAAGTCGAGATCAGCCCATGGACTGTCAGGCAATTGCTCTCTGTCAATAACGGCTGCAATATCGCCATGCTGTCGACATCCCAACAAGCATGTACAAAGCAGGCATAGTGAGTTTCAAGCCACAAAGGAATCTCATATAGGCGTTGTAGCCAATATTGATGTGTCTCTGAACCAAAGGGTACTTCTGCCAAAAACGCCTCATGCTGGCGGGTATGTATCTCATTATGTGAGCGCAGATATTGACTGCTATCATCAGGATCGAGGGTGGCAAAGGCGAGAGCATTATATTCATGATTGCCCATCACTGCATCAGCGACATCGGCATCGAGCATGGCAAAAACGATTTCTAATGTCGCTACCTGCTGTGAGCCGCGATCAATCAAATCTCCAATAAATAGGGCACGATGACCAGAAGGCGGCACAAAGTACTGACCATTATGTATATAACCCAGTTGCTGTAACAATCCAACCAGCTTGTCTGCATAGCCGTGAATATCGCCGATAACATCTATAATCATAATAAATTTTCAAATCTTAAATATAAAAGGGTGTAAAAGCGGTCTTGTGAAAATGATATTTACTGTTATCCGTGTTTTCTTGGTTCGTTACTGTTATTTTCAGTCAAGTATTTTTAAAACCCCGGCGACAACAGCGCATTTAGAAAATGCGGCAGGACTTGTGGCTCTAGAACAATCGTGGCTATCACCCCAAACGCGCCGCCCCACATATGGGCCATATGATTGATGTTTGAGCCGCCGCGTTTATCAGAATAGATACTGTAAGCGACATAGGCCACTGCAAATAAGATAGCGGGAATAGGGATGATCGCAAACAGATAGATTTTTTCCCAAGGAGCAAGCAATATAAACGCAAACAATACAGCAGAGACACCGCCTGACGCGCCAAGGCTTAAATAGCTGGCACTTTGCTTGTGCTTAATATAACTTGGAATCATCGCAACAATAATAGCCAGTACATAGAAAAGCAGAAAGCCATAACCGAACAAAAACTTTTGGTATAAGCCCTCAATGGCACGACCAAAAAAGTATAAAGTGAACATATTAAAGAGCAAGTGCATGCTGTCAGCATGGATGAATCCATGAGTCACAAAGCGATCCCATTGACCATTGTTCACTGCTGGGGGATAAAAAATCAGTCGATTAAACACTGCTTTGTTTTGCCACGCCAATAGACTGACAATAACCGTAATAATAATGATAAGCGTCGTCTGGTTAAACAAAGGATAGTCCTTAGGTTGGGTCTGATAGATAGCAGTGATAAGTAAGGCAATACTTATAACATAGGTTGTGTTGGTTATTGTCATCCAAAGATGAATAATAAACAGTTACGTATTTATCTTAATAATAGTAGCAGCGATTATCATGCAAAAACCAATATGCGACAAAATTGTGCTTTAATGCTTGGTTATATTGAATAATATAACATCGTACGAGTGACAGTGAGTAATGCTTCGTATACTGACAGTAACGACTGATGCTATGACCAATCAAAATATATCGACTATATATGTAACATTAACGCTGACAGAGGCAGTAACTTATGAGTATCATCGATCAACTAGAGCAAACGGTGACCCCAGCTATATTGGGCAACAATGGTAGCGTCTCCCATGTCAGCTTATTGGAACAATTTTATGCGATTTTGGTATCGCGTTTGGCATTGCCACATATTTACTCACAGTTATTGCGTATTGATGCCACCGTTACCAATGACAATGTCGCACAACCGCCGTTATTTGAGCAACTTTGGCAAACCGCAAGCTTACGTCGGTTGATGATTCAAGAGCTGGCATCGACCCATCATATTGATGAGTTTACGACGATGCAGCTGCTGATAAATGCCGCGCCACTGGCCTATCAAGAGTTAAAAATACTGGCTAATGGACAGTTTTTGCCAGCCTTTTTGCAAGGTGAACAAGCCTCATTGCGCCCTTATTTGCCGATATGGTCCGCACCTATCATTGGCGCGCCGCAGCATACTGATGATGAGCTGTTTCAGAGCCAGAGAGTATTGGCAGGGACTGTGATACCAGCTGTTGCTTTAAATAACTACAAGCCCGCCGCTGTCGATATTCTCGCTTCACCGAGTTTCACAGCAGAATCGCCGATACCAACTTTAGATGAGCGTCTCAGCACTGATTCGATTCATGTCAGTCCAGCAGAGCATCATTTGGCAGAAAATAGCAGCCTACGCCGAGAAAAAACACGTACCCGTAATCAACGCAATGATATGTTGCTATGGACATTTGTATTACTAGGGGCAGTGACCGCTATTGGACTTGTGTGGGCATTATTAATCAAGCCAAATGACACGCCGCTAGTAGAGGCTGCGGTGACAATGCCAGTTGTCGTGCCGCCTGTGATTGAACCGCCCGTACAAGTGGTAACGCCAATTGAGCTCATAGTTGGGGTGGATAACAATGGCAGTCTTTATACTTGTAGTGGGTCAGTGGGCGATGTCGCGCTACAAAGCCTATTACAACAGGCGCTCAATACCAGCTTTGGTGAGCAGGCAGGGATGTGTCAGTTAACTGTCAAAGAAGGCGTTGCAAGCAGCGTTGCCAATATGCCAATAGAGGTATTACCTAATGTGCTGACATTATTGAGAGCAGCGCCGTTTGCACGCTTACAATTACAGAATGATCGCATCACGGTAGAGGCGCCTGATGCTATGCAGCTACAGCGCTTAATGACAGATATGCGTACATTGCTACCATCGATGATGATTGAGAGTACTGCACCACTACCATTACCTAGCAACCCTAATGATATGAATAATGGTATCGTAGAGCAACAAGGTATGGCGACCAATAATTTTAATAATCAATTTGAGAATGCGCCTGCTAACAACAACGCTAATAATGTGGAATATCAAGCACTAGACGATGAGACCAACGATAGTGTGATGCCAGCACCTGTCAGAAATAATAATACTAATAATTTTAATAACGCGCCTTCAGGTTCAAATGGCTCTATCTCTTTATCTGAAGTGGACGACATGGCAAACAATGTCATTGTGGTTGAACCTGCTCAAGTCAGAAGATAAGTCACTAACATTTTTAAAGACTATAAAACGTTAAAAAGTGTCTTATATTCTATAAGGCACTTTTTTGTTTCCCATAATAAGCAGTTTTTTAGGCAATATTTAATTGGCACTGTTCTAATAGTGAAATTTAACGTTGAGCTGAATGTAGATTCGCAATTTTTACTTTATAGGCATCATAGTTACGAGTAACAACTGAAATATTACTTATTGTAGCATTTGCACAACAGCGCGTTGATTGTGAACGCCTTCTTAATACTTTTATAATGACGAAAGCTGAATCTGGTCATTGCCCACTTTATAGCGTGGCTAGGTGTTATTTCAGACGATTAAATTTTAGATTACTACTGTTATAGATTAGCACTGACATAACGCGCTTTTTTTTGAGCGCCTAAACGATATAAAACAAGTCACATAAAATAATGATGAATCGAGGAAGGATGCTATGGATATTATTAGTCATTTGACACGGACAGTCAGTCCAGCGGTACTTGGAGACGATCACAATCCCGCCAAGAAAAATTTACTTGAACAGTTCTATGCTATTTTTGCGGCGCGTCTAGCAGACAATCAGACCCATGACCGTTTTGCCAATGAAACGATTGCTCGTGATGATCAAGGTTTTTATGATCGTGTATGGACAGAAGACGCACATCGCGATCAAATCGCTCGCGAGCTTGCCGGTAAGCATAACGTCGATGTTACGGCTGCTCGTGGCTTAATTGCCATGGCAGCCCCGCTTGCTTATCATGAAATCAAAAATTTGGCAGGTACGACGCCAGTACCGCAATTTTTAAACGAAAATATTGACAGTTATCAGCGTCATATTCCCGTATGGGCAACGGCTGTATTGCCTATTGGCGTGATTGCTGCTGCTCCTGTTTCTACTGGTACGCATATATCAGATACTGTGAGCACCGCGCCGCTACAGCGCGAAGCAGAAAAAGATGGCAGCTTTATGAAGGCGCTGTTACCTATTATCGGTTTGATTATTTTAGGGGCTTTAGCTTGGGCGCTATTAAGAGGCTGTCAAGATAAGCCTGAGCCGGTCGGCAAGCCTGTTGTGACAGAGCAACAAGCCGCAGATAGTGATGGGCAGGTAGTTGCAGGTGATATTACACCAGCATCCTTGCGTATTGCTACTGGTGAAAATAGTGAGCTATATGCATGCCGTATGGATGTGGGTAATGACACGCTACAGAGCAATGTCATGACTGCGCTGACTGGCGTGTTTGGTGATGCCGCCAATAATTGCCGTGCAGATGTCGATGATAATTTCTCAATTGATATGCCAGCGACTGCGCAGCTTGCCACTATTTTACCTATTTTTAAAAATGTCCCAAATGCCAGTATGTTGGTTAAAGGCGATACGATTACGGTCAATGCTGCTGATACTGCCGCTTTAACCAAATTGGTATCTGATTTACAAGCTGCTGCGCCAGCGATGACAGTTATTGCTGAAGGTCCACTGAATGAGCAAACTGAGATTGCTGATAGCTTAACAGCATCTGAGGCGGCAATGGATAACTTGGGTCAGAACCCAGATCCTCGTGATGTCGCTCGCGCCTTAAGTCTACAAGTGGTCAATTTTGAAGTAGATAAAGCGGTGATTCCTGACGCCAATAAAGCGCTATTAGATCGCGCTGTGAAGCTAATGGAGCAAGTGCCCAATATGACACTGATGATTATTGGTCATACTGACAAAACAGCGGATGCTGCTTATAATCTAAAGCTATCAGAAGAGCGTGCGCAGGCTATGAAGGCGTATTTAGTCGCGCAAGGTGTTGATTCGAGCAAGCTTATGACCAAAGGTATGGGTGAGACCGATCCTATAGCGGACAATACGACAGATCAAGGTCGTTTCCGTAACCGCCGTATCGAGTTTGTGGTCTATGACGAAACGACTACGGCCAATGATGGCTTAGCGATTAATAGTGATGCGCTTGATCCAGACCTAAATCCATTAGACAGTGACAACGATGATTTAATGCCAGATGCTGATGATGCTAGCCGTGGTACGGCATTGGATCCAGCTGCAACCAATTAAGCGAAGCGTTAAGATACATTGAATTAAACTATAAATCAGAAAAACCGCATCTTAATCAAGGTGCGGTTTTTGTTTTGTCTATTCTTCTATATCAAATTAACTTGATTGCCATTTATTAGATGTATAGTCAAAATATTCTAAAAACGCTACGGTACTGCTGGTACAAATTTTTTGCAGCCTCTGTCTGCATGGGCACAGCAAGCAAGAAAAATTGATACCAGCAGTACATAATGTGTCGATATTACTTTTCACTGACTATAGCTAGTCGGGTCTTTTAACTCAAGATTAGCGGATGCCTTAGAGTCTAATTGAGTAGGAAAAAACGTCTGTGAAATATTCTCTTTTGCTTGTTGCCAATAGTCAAACTGCTGACAAGTCGATTCAAGGTTGCCTTGCCAAGCGGGTATCTGTCCACACATGGTTTTGATGCGTTTTTGATTGGGATAGGGCAGCTCTTGCGCCGCTTTTGCTGCTTCATGAGCCGCGACGCGATCATTACAAACCAAAGCAATATCGCAGCCAGCTTCGATCGCTGCTTTGACGCGCGCACTGACATCACCCGCAGCTTTTGCCCCTGCCATAGACAAGTCATCAGAAAACAATACCCCATCAAAATTTAGCTGCTCACGAATAATGTCTTTGAGCCAAATCTTAGAAAAACCCGCTGGTTTATTATCTACTTGCGAAAAAATCACATGTGCTGGCATCAAAGCATCAAGCCAAGGCAACGTTTGCGCAAATGGCTGCATATCACTGTTCATAATCTCATCTAAGCTACGATCATCGATGGCTTCAGCAACATGCGAGTCGGGGGCTATTGCACCGTGACCAGGGAAATGCTTGCCCGTCGTTGCCATCCCAGCGGCTTTCATACCGCGCATAAATTGTGCTGCCAAAGCAGTGATAGCTTGCGTCTCATGGTGGAAGCTGCGATCACCGATCACTTGGCTGATACCATCTCTATCGAGTACCGGTGCAAAGCTCAAATCAATGCCCACTGCTAGTACTTCTGATGCCATCAAATAACCACAATCATATGCACAGTCTAGAGCGCGATTGGGGTCTTGGTTAAATAACTCACCAAGTCTTCCCATCGCTGGCAGTGGCGTAAAACCGTTACGCAATCTGGCAACGCGCCCGCCTTCTTGATCAACCCCAATCAGAATGTCAGCATTGTGACAACGTATGTCGTCACACAGCGCGCGCACTTGGGCGGCATCGGTGACGTTTCTGGCGAATAATATGATCCCACCAACTTGTGCTTGTCTAATCAAGCTGACATCTTCAGCCGTCAGCGCGGTACTATCGATATCAATCATTAAAACACCATACATTGCGTGATCCTTATGAGGTTATATATTGTTATATGCTACGTTAAACTAAAAAATCAAGAAAAATGACATCTATTATTCATCGCTATCAGGGGCTTATTATGACAGTAATTGCGAGTCCAGCATAATGTATCACGGGAATTCATTTGAAGGCATTTTAATACATTGACAGATATTCGTTAAATGGATACGTCTGGTTTATGTAGTGAGAAACTTGGTATGAGCGCGCGCAGCGTGTAAGATTGTTTATACAGTTTGAGACAGAGCTATATTCATGCCCATGCTAGTATTGATTGGTTTTTTAACGATAAAACCAACATAATCCTTATGCAGATATAAGCTTTTAGTGCTAGCGTAACGCATGGTTTAGTGTTAAATATAAGAGAGTAAAAATAGCTGGATTTTATGAACAGCCATTTATAGATATTTTTTGATTTTGCTAAAAACAGAGCATACTTTTCACTTAAAATAATTAGGTAGATATGATGAAAAAACAACCAGCACAGTGGTTACTCAGTGCAGCGTCAGTGGGCATCGCAGGTTTAATTCTTACCCAGAGCTACGGCACCGCAGTAGCTGATACCAATACCGAAGGTTTTAAACAGACGCCTGAGCAACAGGTTACCACGCGCCAAGTAGCGGCATTGCTGGATCGCAGTCATTATCTTAATCAGCCACTGGATACAGCGACTGGTAGTGAGATTTTGTCTATGTATATCGATAGTCTCGATCCAAACCATACGTTGTTTTTGCAATCTGATGTCGATGAGTTTAAGAAAAAGTATGCCGATGAGTTCGGTGCGCGTTTAAAGCGTGGTGATTTGTCTGCTGGGGTAGAAGTATTTGAGCGCTATCGTAAACGCTCAAATGAGTATTTTGCCATGGCAAAAAAGATGCTAAAAACGGATATCAATTTGACCAGCAAGGATAACATTGTCCTTGACCGTGAAAAACTCAATCATTTTAAAACCAAAAAAGAACAGCGCGACTATTGGGCAAGTCAGTTGAAGTTTCAGTTGATGAGTATTACTTTAGGTAAGGAAGACGAAAAAGCAAAAGAGAAAGTCTTTTTAGACAACCCAGATATCACGCGCGGTCAAGATTTGGTCCGTAATGATGAGCGCACGCCAAGTGAGATTTTACTGAATCGCTTATCTCGTCAGCAAGAGCAGTTTACCCGTCTCAAAGATGATGAGATTATGGAAACCATCTTAAACACGGCGATGCTGACTTATGATCCGCACAGTAATTATTACGCGCCAATTCAAGCCAATGAGCTGCAAATACAATCTAGCCTACAGTTAGAAGGGATTGGGGTATCTATCCGCCCTGACCGCAAAAATCCAGACTATACGCGTATTGTGACCTTAGTCGATGGCGGTCCAGCAGCAAAATCCGGTCAAATTAAGCCCAACGATTTAATTATTGGTATTGCCAAAGACGGCGAGACCATGACCGATGTGGTTGGTTGGTCAACCCGTGAAATCGTCAGTTTGATTCGTGGTAAACGCGGTACATCGGTGACGATTAAAGTTCGTCAGCCTAATACCCCTGATGCCAGTGCTCGTAATGTGACTGTGGTTCGAGATATTATTGCACAAGAAGAATCAGGCGTTACTCAGCGTGTTGTTGAAGTTCAGCGTCCAAATATCGATAAAACTCCAAAACGTATCGGTGTTCTTGAAATACCAAGCTTTTATTTGAACTACCGAGCCCGCCGTAATGGTGAAGATTATCGTAGTGTCAGTATCGATACCGAAAAAGCATTGAAAGAGTTAAATAAAAAGAATATCGATGGCTTGGTCGTTGATTTGCGCAATAATCCAGGTGGCTCACTAGATGAAGTTGCCAAGATGCTTGGCTTCTTTATTAAGAGTGGTCCGCTAGTACAGATTCGTGATAATCGTGGCAATATTCAAGTCTACCGTGATGATGACGGTGGTGAGCAGCTATATGATGGTAAGGTAGTCGTTTTGACCAATCTTGCATCTGCGTCAGCAAGTGAGATTTTTGCCGCCGCTATTCAGGATTATGGACGTGGCTTGGTAGTCGGTAGCACGACAACAGGTAAAGGCTCAGCGCAAATCCAATTAGACAGCTTGGCGCTTGGTTCTGCGACATTAACGCAGCGTAAATTCTATCGTATCACCGGTGGTAGTACGCAGAATAAAGGCGTGGTCCCTGATATTGAATTGGTCAACATCTATGACGATGCAACCTTTGGCGAGCGCGCACAGAAAAAGGCGCTGCCTTGGGATACAATTAAGACTGCACCGTATAAGCCCGAAGGTAAATTCACGTCGAATACCTTGGCGACGCTAAACCAACAGTCAAAAATCCGCCAACAAAAAAATCCGCAGTTCGTTTATTTATCAACGCTCAATGATATCCGTAATATGGAAGATGAGAAAAAACCAGTTGCGCTCGATATCAATAAACGCCGTGCCAAAATGCAGCTAATAGAAAAACGCTCCCTAGAGGCTGAGAACAAGCGTCAGATTGCAACTGGTGAGCGTCCTTATGCCAACTGGAATACTTATCAAGCGGCAATGGATGCGAAGTTTGAAGAGCGTAGTCAGATGAAGGCTGCTGAGCGTCCAGAGCTACCAGAAGATGAAGCTTTCATTAATGAAGCGGCTTATATTATGCTCAGTGCTGAGCCAACAAAGCTGAGCAGTCCTGAAGAGAAGCTATAAAAATTATTGTAAACTATTATTTATTCAACTGCCCAAACTCTACGAAAAATACACGTAAGCATATGCTTACAAGGATTGACGTTTAGACCTCTTACTTAGTATGGGTCAATCTGCGATTATACATCTACGGCACGATTGAACTGAAAGGTTCAGAGGTACTAGGGATTGGTATCTGGAAAGTCGCATAAGGGATAGGTAGTTTGCTGATTAGGGATGATAGGGCTGGATGCCCGACCGTTATAAAATACTTCGGGATTAAGTATTGAATGACAGTAACATGGATAGTTGGTAATAAAAGCCGCATAATGCTAGTCATTATGCGGCTTTGTTACGTCTGGGCTTTGTGATATTTTAAAGGTCTTAATGTTAAGTAAGTGCAAATAAAAACCTTTAAATTTGCTCATAAAAAAGGGTCAATAGAAAAATCTACTGACCCCTTGCAACAAAGGATGGGCTTCATCACTCATTGCTTATGCATCTAGCACACTAATCTCTAAGAGATTAGTGTTCAACGCCACCTGCGCCATGTACATGACCGTGGTTTAGTTCATCTTCAGTAGCAGCACGTACTTCTTGGATTTCAACATCAAAAGTCAAACGCTTGCCAGCTAGTGGATGGTTTGCATCAACAGTCACTTCTTTGTCACTGACGGCAGTCACAGTAACTAGCATCACTTGACCACCAGCTTCTGACTGAAACTGCATACCAGGCTGGATATCTTCAACGCCTTGGAAGTTGTCACGTGGTACATGTTGTACCGCTTGTTCTTGGTATTCGCCGTAACCGTCAGCAGGCTCAACAACAGCATTAACTCTTTCGCCAGCAGATTTACCTTCTAGTTGTTGCTCTAGACCTGGGATGATATTACTGTGACCATGCAAATAAGCAAGTGGTTGACCTTCTGGAGATTGGTCAAGGATATTACCTTCGTCGTCTTTTAGCGTGTAGTTGAACTTGACGGCAGTGTCTTTTGCGATAGTAGTCATAAATTATCCTAAATATGTTGATATTAAAAATTAAATACGGTTGCAATAAACCTAAAAAAGCCAATCAGCCAGCCAAATAGCCACGTCATCAGTTAATTATCATCAGTTTATTAGGGTAACTTTAGCAGTTAGCCTCTTTAATTGCGATAACTCCCATCACTTTCAAGGTTAAAACAACAAAAAATGCCAATTAATCGTGTAATTGAGCAGAATAATCCATGTTTTTAGCATATTAACCAAATACTGCGTTGCTGGTTTTAGGTTCGCCAGTTGCGTTTTTGAGCGATGACTTCTACCATAGCAATAATTATAAGGATAAAAAAATATGACTTCACTCTCTCATGCTGCCGATAATCAGCCATCTAATATTAACTACCAATTCGACTTTGAGCGTTTTTTAGAGCATCTGGTTGATGTCACGCTTAGGTTTACAGCAGATACAGACGCGCCAAGCTTATGGCTACCGGCATGGATACCGGGTAGTTATTTGATGCGTGAATTTGCTCGAAATATTACCGCTGTACATTACGAGATATTGGATAAAGAGTTATCGGATAACCAGATTGCGAATAATAAAAATCCTAAGTGTTATCGCGCGCAAAAAACTGATAAGCACACATGGCAATTGCCAGATGCAAAAGCAGGGCAAACGATAAGCGTATATTACGAAGTATATTGTTATGATTTATCGGTGCGCACGGCTTATGTCGATCAGCAGCGCTTGTACGGCAATTTTACCTCACTGGCGTTGGCAGTTGCTGGGCAAGAGCAATCACCAATCCAAGTTAGATTGATGGTACCCGAAGCCTTTTTTATTGATAAAAATAAAGAAGAAGTATTACTGGCGTGTGGATTTAAAGCCACACATTTACAAAGCGATGAGCAAAATTTATATAGTTTACAAGCGGACAGCTATCACGAACTGATTGATTATCCGTTTGAGATTGGGATACAAGAGAAATTTGATTTTATCATTCAAGATAATCAGCATCAGACGCTGAGCCATCAATTTTTCCTCGCAGGTAAGCATAATGCCAATATGGGACGATTGCAGCAAGACCTAACTCGGATCTGCCAGACGTATCTCAATTGGTTGGGTGACGCGCCATTTAATGATTATACTTTTATGACTTATGCTAGTGGGCAAGATTATGGCGGCTTGGAGCACATCAATTCGACCAGTTTAATTACCCCACGCCGTGATTTACCTCGTATCAATGAACCAACAATGCCAAGTAGTGATTATCAGCGATTTTTAGGCTTGTGTAGTCATGAGTATTTTCATGCGTGGTGGGTCAAGACAGTTCGTCCCGATGTGATGCTAGATGTGGATTTACGCCGCGAAGCTTTTACACCTTTGCTATGGGTATTTGAAGGCTTTACTTCCTATATCGACGATTTTATGCTGCAAGCCTCAGGAGTGATTGATAAGGCAAGCTATCTAAAGTTATTGGCAGAACAAATCAATCGCTATCACCAAACGCCGGGTCGCGCACAGCAAAGTGTGGCAGAATCGAGCTTTGATGCGTGGATTAAGCTGTATCGCAACGATGAAAATACTGGCAATGCGGGTATCAGTTACTACAATAAAGGATCTTTAGTGGCGTTATGTCTGGATTTAACGCTACTAGAAAAGAGCGCGGGACGTTATCGTTTATTTGATGTGGTCAAAGCTTTTTATGAACAAGCGAAGCAAAATGACAATCAGCGCGTCGGGATCAGTAGTGCCGATATGGGGACTGTCATTGGGCAGTTTATGCCAGTAGCGGATTGGGAAGATTTTGAGCGCTGCTATGTTAATGGCGTTGAAGAGTTGCCTCTAAAATCGTTATTAGCCGCAAACGGTATTCAGTTACACAGCAATACCAAAGAGACCGCTGATAAACATGTACCGTGGGGCATGAGATGTACTGAAACGCCAATGGGACTTAAGGTCAGCAAGGTAGCGCGCGCGAGCGCCGCGGCAAAAGCTGGACTCTCAGCACATGATGTTATTATCGCAATTGATGGTATCAAAGCAGATAACAAACAACTAGCACTATTCAATGATGCATCACACGACATTGAATGCCATTTGTTTCGCCGTGATGAGCTGATGACGGTTAAGGTTGTACCGAAAGTCGATACAGATGAGAGTGATGGTTTAGATAAAGTCTTTCCACATAGCATTAGCTTGCGTTTAGCAAAGGCTAATACAGATGATGAAAATAAGATAAATGAATTAAAAACAGAAAGTGCTTGGTTAGATGTGATGAACGGTGCCCAGTCATAGTGATTTGGCTATCACAAGTAGTTGAGTGCTCTACAAAGACAGTGGATACTATAAGATTAGCAGCTATTAAAAAGCCCATACTAAACAATGATGCTTAGTATGGGCTTTATGTTATACGCTTAAAATTTAAGCATTAGGTTTTGTGGTTTTGGCAACCTCTACGGCTTCTTTCTGGTTTGCAGAAGTATCTTGATCGGTAGCATTGCTTGCATCTTTTTCTGAATTAACTAACGTTTTTGCAATCCACTCTTGTAACCATATAATTTCAGGCTGCTGGGCATCAATGATGTCTTGTGCCAATTTACGCATTTCTTTATCAGTACCATATTGGAGCTGTATCATTGCCATATCTACCGCGCCGCGATGATGAGGCAGCATACCACGTGCAAATGCCATGTCTGGTATAGGGTTTGCGATGCCAGTCATCATGTCGTCATGCATGGCTTGCATGCCTGCCGTATAAGCTTGTTGCATTACTTGGGTATTGGGCTTCGGCTTGGGCGCATCAGGGTGGCTAGCAAGCCATTTATTTATAATATCAATCTCAAGCTGCTGTGAGTCAATGATATCTCTTGCCAGCTTACGCATCGTCTCATCAGTACCGTATTTAAGCTCAATCTTTGCCATATCTACTGCACCATGATGATGCCCAAGCATACTTTTTGCAAAGGCTGTATCAGGATCGTTATAAGCCATACCTACCATCATCTCATTATGCATATCAGTCATAGACTTCGTATAGTCTTTAAATATGTCCGTTATTGGCATCTCATCTGGCGTAGTATCAGCAGTCATCATATCGTGAGCATCCATATCTTCATGGCTGTCAACTTGCTCTGATACGACTGGTGCATCGTCTTGCACTGCATTCACCTCAACATCATCTGATGCTGGCTGGCAAGCACTTATTAATAGCGCAGCAGACACACCAGTAGCAAACAAGGCAAAACGATGAAAAGCAGTCATGACATATCCTTACCATAAATTGAACAAGAAGCTTAGCAAAAAAGCATATGAATCATATAGAGCACATAGCTAAATGTTAACAGATAAATCTTACTCTTTCGAGACGCTATGTTTAAGATGTCGTAATATAGTGAGCTTAAATAAAAAAGCTATCTTAAGTACAGCTTTACTTAGGTATTATGATAGCTAACCTATGACGCCAAGTTTTCGGCATTGCTCACTATTTAAATGAATGCGTACAAACTCACCAACGCCCAACTCTCCAAGCTCAAATCCTGCCACTGACCAGCGTATCAAGCGTAAGCAAGGCAGCCCTACATGCGCAGTCATACGCCTCACTTGGCGATTTTTGCCTTCATAAATAGTCAGCATTAACCATGACGTTGGGATATTTTTACGCTCACGAATAGGCGGATCGCGCTCCCATAATGTAATCGGCAAGTCGGCTTCATCGACAAGTACTGCAGAGGCAGGCAATGTCTTACCGTCTTTCAAGACCACGCCTGACGCCAGCGCCTTTAATTGGACAGCAGTGACCATGCCTTCTACTTGCACCAAATAAGTCTTACCTTGTTTTTGTTTGTTTTGCGCAAAACCCTTTGCAGATGGTGGCTGCGTGATGGCTTTATTAATGCGTCCATCACTGGTCAAAATCAGCAGCCCCTCTGAGGTAGCATCAAGCCGACCAGCGATACGGAGTGACTTGTCCGTGAAATATTCTGATAGAGTAGTATGGTCATTATTGCTGTCATCACGGAATTGACTTTGTACTCCGTAAGGCTTATTAAACAAAATCAGGCTAGAGCTGGACATAAAATAACGTTTCCCAAATATAAAATGGCGGATAGCAGGACATATACTATAAGAATTAATATACGAGTAAAACCTAAAGGTAGAGGCGTGTTTTACCTTAACTTTATCGTATTGTACAAACATTTATAATGCTGTCATCACCATGATAAAACAGCTAGCATAACAGAATGCCAAGGACGCTTAAAACACATAATACATATCAAGGAGTATCACCTCATGTCATATAACAAGGTTATCGTACCAATAAACGGCGAAAAAATAACCGTAAATGCTGATTTATCCTTTAATATTCCAAACCATCCGATCATTCCCTTTATCGAAGGCGATGGCATCGGCGTTGATATCACACCTGTCATGATTGAAGTGATTGATGCGGCAGTTGAAAAAGCTTATAAAGGTAAAAAGTCCATCGTTTGGATGGAGACCTATTGCGGTGAAAAAGCGTCTAAAATTTATGACGGCGAATTTATGCCAGAAGAGACGCTTAATGTGTTGCGTGATTATGTCATCAGTATAAAAGGTCCGCTGACCACGCCAGTTGGCGGTGGTATGCGCTCGCTGAACGTGGCAATGCGACAAGAGCTTGATTTGTACGTTTGTCAGCGTCCTGTACGTTGGTTCGAAGGCGTTCCAAGTCCTGTCCAACAGCCTGAGTTGACTGATATGATTATTTTCCGCGAAAACTCAGAAGATATCTATGCCGGTATCGAGTGGAAAGCAGGCAGTGAGGATGCCAAAAAAGTCATTAAGTTTTTAAAAGAAGAGATGGGCGTGACACAGATTCGCTTTTCAGAAGATTGTGGCATTGGTATCAAGCCAGTATCAAAAGAGGGCTCACAGCGCTTGATTTGTAAAGCGATTCAGCACGCCATCGACAATGACTTGCCTAATGTGACGCTTGTGCATAAAGGCAATATTATGAAGTTCACTGAAGGCGCTTTTAAAGAGTGGGGATATGAAGTTGCTACTGAGTGCTTTGGTGCTCAATTACTAGATGGTGGCCCTTGGATGACGATAACAAATCCTAAGACGGGTCATAAGATTGTGATTAAAGATGTGATTGCGGATGCGTTTTTGCAGCAAATCTTGATGCGTCCAGCTGACTACTCAGTGATTGCGACATTAAACCTAAACGGCGACTACATCTCTGACGCGTTAGCCGCGCAAGTCGGTGGTATCGGTATTGCTCCGGGTGCTAATAAAGGAGTTGCTATTGCCGTATATGAGGCAACACATGGTACAGCGCCAAAGTACGCCGGACAAAACAAAGTCAATCCGGGTTCGCTTATTTTATCAGCTGAGATGATGCTACGTGATATGGGCTGGACAGAGGCCGCTGACTTGGTCATCGAAGGTATCCAAGGTGCTATCAAAAATAAGACCGTGACCTACGATTTTGAACGCTTGTTGCCGGATGCCACCTTACTAAGTACCTCTGAGTTTGGTAAAGCAATCATTAAACATATGAATGGGTAAGAAAATAATGTCTTTTACATAATGTCTTGTAAATAGTTTCTGACATAAAAATCACTCCTTAACAAAAGACAAAAAAACACCCCAAAATCTAAGATATGTGGGGTGTTTTGTTTACGCTAATGTCACTTCTATAAATTAACTTTTATAAGATGAGTTAATTATAATGAAGCAATGGCGTTATTGAACAAAGTGCTAGGACGCATTGCTTGCTCAGCCAATGCTTCATCCGCTAGGTAATAGCCTTTAAGATCCATAGGCTTACCTTGAGCATCATTTAGCTCTTTGATAATAGCTGCTTCATTGCTCCCAAGATTCTGCGCAAGTGCAGTAAATTGTGCTTTTAGCTCGCTGTCTTGATCTTGAGCAGCGAGCTCTTGTGCCCAATACATAGCAAGATAGAAATGACTGCCACGATTATCAAGCTCACCAGTTTTGCGTGATGGAGACTTGTCATTCAATAACAGCTTTTCAGTTGCTCTATCTAAGGTATCAGCCAATATTTGAGCTTTAGGGTTGTTGTCATTCTGTGCTAAATGCTCTAGCGACACAGTCAATGCCAAGAACTCACCCAAAGAATCCCAACGTAAGTGGTTTTCTTCAACCAATTGTTGTACATGCTTCGGTGCTGAACCACCAGCGCCTGTTTCAAACAAACCGCCGCCCTTCATTAATGGAACCACTGACAACATCTTAGCACTGGTGCCCAATTCTAAAATCGGGAATAAGTCAGTGAGATAATCACGTAAGATATTACCAGTAGCAGAAATCGTATCAAGACCACGAGCAACGCGCTCTAGGGTATAACGCATAGCACGAACTTGTGACATGGTTTCGATATGTAGACCAGTGGTATCATGATCTTTTAGATACATTTTTACCTTTTTAATCAGCTCGTTTTCGTGTGGACGATACGGGTCTAACCAAAAGATAACTGGTGTATTCGATTCGCGTGCACGGCGTACTGCAAGCTTGACCCAATCTTGGATAGGCTCATCTTTAACCTGACACATGCGCCAGATATCACCTTTTTCAACACGCTGTTCAAGCAAGATCTCATTTGTTTCTTCGTCAACAATACGAGCAATACCGTTATCGCTCGCTTCAAAAGTCTTGTCGTGTGAGCCATATTCTTCCGCTTTTTGAGCCATTAGACCTACGTTAGGTACTGTACCCATCGTTGTTGGATCAAAGTTGCCATGCCATTTACAGAAATTGATCATTTCTTGATAAATGCGGGCAAAGGTAGATTCTGGCATGACGGCTTTACAGTCATATAGTTTACCATCAGCACCCCACATTTTGCCGCCGTTACGAATCATAGCTGGCATGGATGCATCAACGATGATGTCACTTGGCGAATGGAAGTTGGTGATGCCTTTTGATGAATCAACCATCGCCAAACGTGGACGGTGGACTTGGCAAGCATGTAGATCACGCTCAATCTCTTCACGCAAACTGGCTGGCAACTCGGCAATTTTTTCATACAAACTTGCCATGCCGTTATTAACATTGACACCTAGCTCGTCAAATAATGCGCCATGCTTTTGGAAAGCATCTTTATAGTAGATTCTGACCGCATGACCGAAGACGATAGGATGTGATACTTTCATCATGGTCGCTTTTACATGCAACGAGAATAAGATACCAGCTTCACGGCAGTCTTCCATTTCACGCTCATAAAAATCAAGCAGTGATTTTTTGCTCATAAACATAAGATCGATGACTTCTTTATCAAGCAAAGCGATGCCTGTTTTGAATACATTTACAGTGCCATCGTCCGCTAAGCGTTCCATACGTACAGTACGTGCTTTATCTAAAGTGATAGATTGCTCGCCATCATAGAAGTCGCCGCTGTGCATATGTGATACATGCGTTTGTGACCATTGTTTCCATTCACCCATAGAATGCGGATGTTTGCGTGCGTAGTTTTTGACCGCTTTTGGTGCGCGGCGATCTGAGTTACCTTCACGAAGTACAGGGTTTACCGAGCTGCCTAGACTTTTGCCATAACGCAGACGAATCGATTTTTCTTCGTCAGTTTTTGGGTCATCTGGAAAATCAGGAATAGCGTAGCCTTTACCTTGTAGTTCTTTAATAGCTGCTTTCAACTGTTGAACAGAAGCACTAATATTTGGCAATTTGATGATGTTGGTGTTTGGATCTTGTGTCAGACGACCTAGCTCAGCTAAGTTATCAGGAACGCGTTGCTCTTCACTTAAAAACTCAGGGAATTCAGCCAATACACGCGCAGCAACTGAGATATCACTGGTGTCAACTTCAATGCCTGCTGTGTGAGTAAATGCTTTGACAATAGGCAAGAATGATACGGTTGCAAGCGCTGGGGCTTCGTCGGTTTTTGTATAAATAATTTTTGACATTGTAGTAGAGTATTCCTTTATGTTGTCATTAATAAGGGGAGTAAGGCTTGGATCTTATTCAATCGCTTTATATAGCCTTCATACCATAATGAGTGATGGCGCTAAATTAAGCACATCAAGTGTCACTTTTGCAATCATACAAAAATATATTTAAACAGTTTGACGCATTTAAATAGTTTTGAGACTGCCTGTTGACCTTATTTTGCAAAACTATCTTTTGGAAGCTGTTTTAACCTTTATGACAAACTTACCGCCAAAAGAGGGGTTGAACGATTGGGTAACACTGCCTGACGATATATGACAGTCGATATATTATAGTTCATCCACTATAAATCCGATATGATGTCAATCTCGTATGTTGAACTAAGTATACTATTTCGCTCATATCTCATCTATATGAATTATATTAAGCTAATAATACTCTTATTCTATCAGTCATCAAGATTGATATCATCTTTTCCATGTAATTTGCCTGTTTTTAATGGCAGTTTTTATTACGTATGGCACCAAAGTTTTGTTTCTATCACACTAGTACGGCATCATTTCTTAAACGGTATCAATAATCCTATAACGGTTATATAAAATTCTTGCAAATTGTGACAGCAAAAAAATGCCAATTTGATAGGCTATATGATCAAGAAAAGTCATCAAAAAAAACAGTGTGCTGATTATGAATTTACAATATGCGTTACTGAACGATACCAGTTGGCAAAGCCTAAGCGAGTGGCAAACGCCAGACACCCCTTTTATGTCATTTGCCTTTTGGCAAGCGCTTAGTGACACTGGCGCGATTGGCGAAGAGGCTGGCTGGTTACCTATTTATATATTGGTGCACCGTGTAGATGCCGATGACGATTTTGCAGTACAGCAAAATTTGTCTTCTGTAGAAGCTTCTATAAAGGTGAAGCAGCCGGTTGCCGTGATGCCCGTATTTATTAAAGGTCATCACCAAGGGGAATTTGTATTTGACCATTCATGGGCGCAAGCTTATGCGCAGTATGGTCTCGACTATTATCCGCGTTTGGTAACGAGCGCCCCTTATACGCCTATTACTGGGCAGCGTTTATGGCTGGCAGCAGGTGAGACGCTCGATGCTGACATTATAAAGACCGCTATTGCAGGGGTGGATGATATTGCGCAGCAAGTAGATGCATCTGGCTGGCATGGGCTATTTGTCACACCTGAAATGGCTGCTATGGCTAACGCATCGCTGCCGACTGATATTGATATAGAAATGGCGCTTAAAACCCAAGCAAATGGTGTAGCGGCAAAACCGATTGAGTTACCGATACTTGAGCGTCAAGGTTGCCAATTTTTATGGCAAAATAAAAATCTAACTCAAGATGATCAGCCATTTACAGATTTTGAAGCATTTTTGACCACGCTCAAAGCCAAAAAACGCAAAACCATTCGGGCTGAGCGCAGAAAAGTTGCTGAGCAAGGTATTACGTGCCAGCGAAAATGCGGTGATGACATTACCGAGTCTGACTGGAAGACTTTTTATCATTGCTATGTAATGACTTATGCGGTACGTGGGCAGCAGCCTTATTTGACCATGGATTTTTTTAAAGCATTAGCGCAACATATGGCTGAGCATTTAATGCTTGCACAAGCACTTGATGCCAACGATGAGATTATCGCGAGCAGTCTGTTTTTATGTGATAAGCCTGACAATAAAACGGCAACTTTGTACGGTCGTTATTGGGGCGCTCTTGGTGAGTATGATAGCTTGCATTTTGAGCTGTGCTATTATCAAGGTATTGAGTTTGCCATCGAGCAAGGCTTGCACTATTTCGACCCAGGAACGCAAGGCGAGCATAAGCTGATTCGTGGCTTTATTCCAACAGCTACCCACTCACTGCACCGTATTTATGATGCGCGTTTTGTGCCAGCGATTGCTGATTTTTGCCGCAAAGATCGGCTACAGATGTCGCAATATCGAGAGCAAGCGTTTGAAGCTTTGCCGTTTAATATTGATAATATGCCAATGTTTGATAACAATGAATAACCTTATCTTTTAACCATCTTCTACTTAATAAAGTACATATTAGCCGTAAACTATGACCTCTCATCTTTCTTGCATAACCAATTCATTACCTCCAACTGAGCTATTACCTTGGCTAAATACCGAAGGCTCTCTTACTGCCTTGCTTGAGGTAAAAGCCGGGCAGCCATTACTCGTAGAACGGAGATTTGAGGGCTATCGGTTATTGTCTTTAGCACAAAAAAAACAATTGGGTATCAAAGGGGCAGCGCTTAGTCGTCCACGACTGGCGTGGGTCCGTGAGGTATATCTATACGGTAATGACGAGCTACCATGGATACAGGCGCAAAGCCTGTTTCCATTATCAAGTCTAAAAGGCAGTGCCAGACGTCTACAGCAATTAAAAAGCACACCCATAGGCTATGTATTGTTTAATCGCAGTCGTACCTTGCCCAATCAGCGCTGTATCAAACATACGGCAGATGGCTGGCAACGGCAGACGCTTTATGATTGGTATGGTCGTTCTTTACTTATTAGTGAGACCTTTTTGCCACGGTTCTGTGAAAAACAATTGGATATTTAAGTACTTCATCAGAAAATTAAAACAACCAATTCATTAGCCAACTATTTTCCACTTTATTATTCAGATAAGTTTTTAGTGAATAAATTTTAATGAATTTACTACTTCTATTTAGATGATATATTGATAAGTTACTGAAAAAAATAGATTTAAATATAGAGAATTTTGCCTTGTCGTCTACTCAAAATAAGCTGATATTTTTTTGCGCTCGCAACATAAAGTTTCATGTTACACTTAAACTTTAGCGAGAATATCGATGCAAAAGAGTATCGAATTTATCCTTAAAACTGCAAGCTAATGATAAGCTCATGCCTTTTGCTTGCCTAGTTCAAACTTCTTTTGCTACTCGCTTCTTTCAACGACCGTTATTACTAATAAACGTCACCACTTAGGACTTTACTATGTTTAAAGATATCTCTATCAAAGATTTTGATCCAGTACTTGCTGAAGCTATGGCTGCTGAAAGCGTTCGTCAAGAGAACCATATTGAGCTTATCGCTTCAGAAAACTACTGCTCACAAGCAGTGATGGAAGCGCAGGGTACTGATTTGACCAACAAATACGCTGAAGGCTATCCTGGTAAGCGCTATTACGGTGGTTGTGAGCATGTTGACGTCGTTGAGCAACTAGCTATCGACCGTGCAAAAGAATTGTTTGGTGCAGAATATGTGAACGTACAGCCACACTCTGGTAGCCAAGCAAACTCTGCTGTCTTTTTGGCATTGCTTGAAGCCAATGATACTGTGCTTGGCATGAGTTTAGATGCTGGTGGTCACTTAACGCATGGCGCACATATCAATTTCTCAGGTCTAAACTACAATGCAGTACAGTATGGTTTGGTCGAAGGCACTGGTCTTATCGATTATGACCAAGTTGAGAGCTTGGCAAAAGAGCATAAGCCTAAGATGATCATCGCTGGTTTTTCAGCGTATTCACAAGTAGTTGATTGGGCACGTTTCCGTGAAATCGCTGACGAAGTAGGCGCTTACTTGCTAGTGGATATGGCTCACGTTGCTGGTCTTATCGCTGGTGGCGTTTACCCAAGCCCAGTACCGTTTGCTGATGTGGTGACCACGACGACGCACAAAACCTTACGTGGCCCACGTTCAGGTATGATTCTTGCTCGTGATGAAGTACTTGCTAAAAAGCTCAATTCTGCCGTATTCCCAGGCAACCAAGGTGGTCCGTTGATGCATGTCATCGCGGCAAAAGCAGTTTGCTTTAAAGAAGCATTAGAAGAGAACTTCAAAACCTATCAGCAGCAAGTGGTTAAAAACGCTCAAGCCATGGCAAAAGTCATTCAAGATCGTGGCTATGAAATTATCTCTGGTGGCACTGAAAACCATCTGATGCTTATCAGCTTAGTTAAGCAAGAGATGACTGGTAAAGAAGCGGATAAATGGTTGGGTGACGCACACATTACGGTCAATAAAAACGCCGTACCAAACGATCCAAAATCTCCGTTTGTGACTTCTGGTATCCGTATCGGTACACCAGCGATTACTACTCGCGGCTTCAACGAAGCACAAGCAGGTGATTTGGCAGGTTGGATTTGTGATGTTCTTGACAGCCGTGGCGATGAAGCAGTGACTGCTGAAGTACGTGGCAAAGTAGAAGCGATCTGTAAAGAGCTTCCTGTCTATGCTAAAAACCAGTAATTTCTAATTAATTGGTTTTATAAGTTAGATATAAAAAAAACCGCTTAGCTTTTGCTAGGCGGTTTTTTTATTTCGCGAGTATTAAATCAGCTTTTTATTTCATCAAATCACATAAATGGCAATTTGGTGAATATCTGCAAGATCGTCGCGTTAACGATATCAACGAAGAATGCACCAACCATAGGTACAATCAAAAATGCCTTATGTGATGGTAGGTAACGATCGGTGACCGCCTGCATATTGGCAATCGCTGTAGGAGTTGCACCCATACCGAAACCACAGTGTCCTGCTGACAAGACAGCTGCATCATAGTCTTTGCCCATGAGTTTAAAGGTCACAAAGTAAGCATAGCCAATCATTAGGACAGTTTGTGACAATAAGATGATCAATACCGGACCTGCCAAATCTGTCAATTGCCACAGCTTTAATGACAATAAAGCCATCGCTAAGAAAAGACTCAAAGAAGCGTTACCGATGACGTCAATCGCACGGTCAAACATATCAAAATTGAATACCATGGTTAAGGTATTGCGCAAAATCACACCACCTGCTAATGCCCATACGAAGGTCGGTAACTCAAACCATGTATCCTGTGCCACCAAGGTCATAAGATCAGCAAACGCCAGTGCTGCTGCAAATAGTGCTAATGATTCAATGGTAGACGATGCCGTAATCAGACGGATATTATCCGGCTTTTCAAACATCTCCTTATTACTATGAACTTCCTCTTCGCTATGCTTGGTGCTATAGAGCGACTGCTCACTTGCCAGTTTTTCAACATCACTTGGGTTTGGATTGTCTGCTGTAGGCTTGAGACCAAGCTTTTTAATCAAGCGACGGGCAACAGGACCACCGATAATACCACCTGCTACTAAACCATAAGTGGCAACTGCGATACCCAGCGTCGTCGCGCCAACCACACCATACTGCTCCTCCAAAGTAATGCCCCAAGCACCAGCAGTACCATGACCACCAGTCAAAGCGATTGAACCGGTCACCAAGCCAAGCAAAGGATCAAGCCCAAGTGCGCTTGCCATTGCAACACCAAGGATGTCTTGCAAAATGATAAAGACAGACACGATAATGGTGAAAATCAGCAAGGGTGAGCCACCTGCTTTTAACCGACCAAAATCAGCGCTAAGCCCGATAGAGGCAAAAAACATCAGCATAGTCGCTGTTTGCAGTCCTTGATGGAAATTAAAGCTATAGCCCCAAACAATATTAAGAATATAAACGACAATCGCTGCGACCAAACCGCCTGCGACTGGTTCTGGAATATTGAAATCTTCTAAAAACTTAATTCTTTTGACTAAGAAGCGTCCAAGCAAAAGTACTAATGTGGCTAATATCAGGGTGTAATAGCCGTTTAGGGTGATTTCCATATGTTAATCCTTTCTATAAATATAAATTAACCTGAATTCGGGATAAATCTGTTTTTATCTCGAATTTAGATTCTTCTTTTACTGGCGACTAAGACAAATCATCAGACGCCACGACAATCCACAGCTGTGGTTTGCCAAATTCTTTAAAAGCATCTTCTATAATACTTTTGAAGACATTAAAATCTTCGGTGTTAATATTTTTGACCGCTGTTAAATCAAGTACCACATGCTCGATATCACTGTCTGTTAAGCAGTCCCACGCTGCATCCCAGTTATGACCAAACCAACTTGGGAAATCACATGCTTTCGCTAAGCTACTTAAGAGTGTTTCTTTATCTAATCGCTCTTCTATAGGTATAGAGATTGCTTGTTCAGGAATAGTAGCAGACGTTCTGCTGCTTTTACCTTTAACAAGGTTTTGCCTAGTGCTGCTTTGATTTATATAGTAAATAGCTTGAGTCATGTTATTTCACCTCCAGTTTTTGAAAGCTGTCGTAATGATCAAGGGTTAAATAATAAACGGTTGGTGGGTGACCGCCAGTGACAATACGTCGTGCACCGCGATGCGAAACGGCAGGTGTGGGTACAGTATATTCGCGATAGTAGCCTTGCGACTGCGCCGGTAACTTGCCTTCGCGATTATAGAAAGCGGTTCCGTCTTTGTTAGGATAAGGGAAGGGTCCACCTTGCTGAATAAGTGCAATGGTTTGATCTATTTGCGCATCACCAGTGATAGCTGCTGCATTTGAATTACTGGCAGATTCAATATGATTTTGCGATAGAGTAGTAGATGGCGCGCTATCGGCAAAAAAACTGGATTTCAAATCAGCAAAGAAATAAACCGCAACAGCGATAATGGCAATCAAACTGAATGGAGTAGAGAAGCTGCTTTTCTTATTTTGGCTGCTACGATTATTTTTGCTAATGTGGTTTTGATTGTTTTTCTGATTAACATTATCTGAGCTGCGATGCATTGAATTTGCCACTGAGTTGGATGCTGGCGTCTCTAAAATACTCAATTTATCTGATGTGACTTCGGTGGCGCGCAATTGATTTTTGTCATTGCGCTCACTATTAAAATAAACCCGCTGCCCATTGCTGATAGGCTGCGCCATTCGCACGGATTTTATGTGAAAAAACACATCTTCACTCTGATTGTCGACATCGATAAAGCCATAGCCTTTATCAGAATTCCAATGCTTAATTTTGCCACTTTGCATGGGCATCCTCGTCCTATCGATAGATTTTTATCACGTAAAATAATGGCTTTATGTCATACATAATATAGTTATTAATAATAAAAAAACGCCAGCAATTAAGCTGACGTTCTGTAACAATTATACTGCAGACGACATTATAGATTGTAGTGAAGACGTAATAAATTAGGCACGTGTTTCGCCATGACCATAAACGATCCACTTTTGTGAAGTTAAGCCTTCAAGTCCGACAGGTCCACGCGCATGAATCTTGTCAGTTGAGATACCAATTTCGGCACCAAGACCATATTCAAAGCCATCGGCAAAACGGCTAGAGGCGTTAATCATCACGCTTGCCGAGTCGACTTCGCGGATAAATCGCTGTGACTTGGTATAGTTATCTGTAATGATAACATCGGTATGATGACTGCCATGGGTGTTGATATGCTCAATCGCCTCATCAATGCCGGATAATATTTTAATCGCGAGGATAGGGGCGAGATATTCGGTATCCCAATCTTCAGCGGTGGCGGCTGATAAATGGCCTTTAAGGATAGTGTTATCGTTCAGAATAGCCTGCGCTTTATCATCAAGGCGTAGTTGCATCGCATTATCGGCTTCGACGATGGCTTCGGCAATTTTTGGTAACAGCTCATCAGCGATGGCTTCATCGACCAACAAGGTTTCCATGGTATTACAAGTACCATAGCGATGGGTTTTGGCATTGACACTCACGTTAATGGCAATCTTGGGATCAGCATCACTGTCGATAAAGGTATGACAGTTGCCATCTAAGTGCTTAATGACAGGCACACGTGCATCGCGGCTGATACGCTCAATCAGCCCTTTACCGCCGCGTGGTACGATAACATCAACATATTCTGTCATAGTGATAAGCTCACCAACGGCAGCACGGTCAGTGGTCTCTAGTACTTGGACACTATACTCAGACATACCAACGTTTTTTAGTCCTTCTAAAATACATTTGGCAATCGCTTGATTGGACTCAAATGCTTCCGAGCCGCCACGTAAAATGATGGCGTTACCTGACTTTAGTGCCAGTGAGGCTGCTTCCAAAGTGACATTGGGACGCGACTCATAAATCATACCCACTACACCAAGTGGCACGCGCATTTTGCCCAGATGAATACCTGACGGACGATACGTCATGTCTGTAACCTCACCAATAGGGTCAGGCAATGCCGCAACGTCTTTTAGACCTTGTAGCATGCCATCAAAGCGGGCGTCATTTAACTCCAAGCGATCAAGCAGCGCAGCATCTAGGTCGTTCTTTTGTCCATTGTCCATATCAACTGTATTGGCGGCTAAAATATCTTGCTTAGCGTTCTTTAATACATCGTGAATAGCCATCAGTGCAGCATTTTTGTCACCCGTATTGGCAGCAGCCAGTGCTCTGGATGCAGCGCGCGCTTCTTTACCAACATTTTGCATATAAGCGGTTACGTCTGTGGTATTGGTTTGACTCATAAATATTCTTCCTTATAGTTATAAATAGAAAACAATCAGTGTTCTTTAGCGCTCTAATGGCACTCTGCTATTTAACATAGAGGAGATTAGGTCGATAGTAAAGCCGATTTTGTGAATAGAAGTCACTTGTCTTTATATGATATTCATGATTGGGCATTGGATTGATGGTTACGTATTTTTAACAGAAATAGACTGCAATTACTAAGGTAGTCGCTATGAATCGTCCGTATAGTGAGCGCTAAGCAACAAGAGATTCATTTTAGCTTTAACACATTATTTTTAAACTCGCTCGGCTACATAATAGCTATTCATAGTAAAATTAATGATAGTAAATAAAAATATTGGAGAATAAATATGACCATTGACCAACAACAAATTCAAAAATCTGGTGCTTACAAAAACTGGTTGGGCGTTGGATTGGTTGCAGCGGCATTGACGCTAAGTGCCTGTGGTAAAAAAGACGAGCCACCGGTAGAGACGGCGTCAGCAGTCGATGCGCAGACTTCGGTAGAAGATGAAGCAACGGGTGTGGCTACTGCCGGCAGTGCTGACGATGTTGCGGTAGCAACTGCTGACAATGATATGGCAGTAAGTAGCACGGATGATGTGGCCGTAGCAACTGCGGATGATGCAGAGATGATGGACGGTACTGAAAGCGAAGAGCACGTCTCAAGCTACTAATGTGGCAGATAAAACAGCGCTCACGCTATTAAGATGATAAAATAAGGCCCATAATTGACTGTATATTATGGGCCTTATTTTATAAAGGTAATTTATTGCCAAACGCCTTTTTAATGCTAAGTACCTTTTTACGTCATGTTTTCATTCATATTTATTGGAAGTCTGCTAAACCATGCTTGATACTGCAAATAATCCGACTCGACCTATCGCTTTAGATTTACAAGATATTCATAAAAGTTTCGGCTCATTGGCCGTACTGAAAGGCGTATCTCTAACTGCCTATGACGGCGATGTTATCTCTATTTTAGGCTCGTCTGGCTCAGGTAAGTCGACCTTGCTGCGCTGTATCAATCTGCTCGAAAAGCCCAATCAAGGTCGCATTATTATCGGTAAAGATGAGCTGATGCTAAAGCCAGCTAAGTCAGGCGAATTGCAAGCGGCTGATATCAAACAGCTAGAACACTTGCGCGCACGCGTGGGTTTTGTCTTTCAGAATTTCAACCTATGGCCACATAAAACGATTATTGACAATATCATTGAAGGGCCAATACAAGTCTTAAAAATAAAAAAAGACCAAGCTATTAGCGATGCTGAGAAGCTGCTCGATAAAGTCGGTTTGCTCGATAAAAAAGACGCTTATCCTGCTAATCTGTCTGGTGGTCAGCGTCAGCGTGTTGCTATTGCACGCGCTCTTGCTATGCAGCCACAGGTATTATTATTTGATGAGCCGACTTCTGCTTTAGACCCTGAGCTGGTCAATGAAGTGCTTGCTGTTATGCGAGAGCTAGCAGCAGAGGGACGCACGATGTTGATTGTGACCCATGAGATGCGTTTTGCTCGTGACGTTTCTAGTAAAGTGGTGTTTTTACATCAAGGCGTTATTGAAGAGATTGGTACACCTGAGCAAGTCTTTGATAACCCTAAGTCTGAGCGCGTTAGAGACTTTATGGCTTCACATCGTCAAAATTAATCCATTGCTTAAATCTAGTAAAATCGCAATCTTAGCAATAATTGTTTAAAACGCTAAGATTGCACATCAGTAAGTCTATTCGTGCCTTTATTACTCAATAATCACAGTCGGTATGCAAAACGTTTGTTTTTGATATTCCACTCAGGTATTATCAAAAGACTTGTGAGCAGGTATGTATAGAACTTATCCATATACCTAAACATCTCACAGCCTGAATATCCAGTTGCCTGACTCTGAGTAACTTATCTGGCAGGGACGTCAGAGAAAATATACCAGAACACTGTATTAAAAATTAGAGATTAAAAATCATCTTAAAAATCCATCAGAATTTAAGGAACGTATGATGTCGAATTCTCGCCTATTGTGGTCATCGATGACCGTTACTGCCGCGCTCATGTTAGGGGCTTGTAGCCAACCTGCCAATGACGCTGCTGATACCAATGCAGATGCACCGGCAGCAGGAACCGCTGGCAAGACCATTCGTATTGCAACTGAAGGCGCATACCCTCCTTTTAACTATACCAATGCCGATGGCAGTTTGGCGGGTTTCGATATCGACGTTGCCAATGCTCTATGTAAGCAGATGCAAGCCAAATGTGAAATTGTCGCTCAAGATTGGGACGGTATTATTCCAGGTTTATTGGCGCAAAAATACGATGCCGTTATCGCTGGTATGTCTATTACCGCTGAACGTCAAGAAAAAGTCGATTTCAGCGAGCCTTACTTTGCTAATACGATGGTTTGGCTGACCGATACCAAAGGCAGCTTTGATCCTAAAGTCATCAAAAATCTGACGCTTGGTGGTCAACGTTCAACGACGCCGGGTGCTTATTTACAAGACAATTATGAAGGCAAAGACGGCAATACCGTTAAGCTTTATGACAATTATGACAATGCTTATTTGGACCTAAAGTCTGGTCGTAGTGATGTTGTATTGGCTGAAAAAGTATCAGCAAAATCATGGTTAGCAGACAACCCTGAAGGCTTCGGTATCGTGGGTGATGAGATTGACAATGATGACAATATTGCGATTGCTGTCCGTAAAGGCGATGCCATTAAAGAAGACTTTAATAAAGCGCTGAGTGAAATTCGCAGTAACGGTGAGCTTGCCCGTCTTGAGCAGCAAAACTTTGGTCAATAATCTGTAATCATTAGCGTCGATTGTTTATATCCTTCTTAAGTGGCGGATATATATACGGCTGGTAAATATATTAAGGAATAACCACTATGATCATTTCAATGACCTCGTCAATGACCTCGTCAATGACCAAAAAAGCCTTGTGGTTAGCGCCACTAAGCGCTGCCATGCTGATGCTAGCTGGCTGTAACAACAGCTCTACACCGACAGAAAGCACTGAAACAGCTGCTGCAACTGATACGCCTTTAAATATCAAAATCGCGACAGAATCAAGCTATAAACCTTTTAGTTATACCGATGCTGATGGCAAATTAATCGGCTATGAGATTGAATTGGTTGACGCACTATGTGCGCAAATGAAAGCCAAATGCGAAGTGATCTCACAGGATTGGGATGGCTTGATTCCAGGCTTAAATGCGCAGAAGTTTGACGCTGCCATCGCTGGTATGTCAATCACCCCTGAGCGCAAAGAAGTGGTCGAATTTAGCGAACCTTACTTTCATAGCGGCATTATCTTAATCGGTAAAAAAGGCGACGATGTTAGTGTTGACGCTCTAAAAGGTCAGCCAATTGCCTCACAGCGTTCAACTGTTGCCTCGCAATATCTACAAGATAAACATGCTGATGCTGATATCAAACTTTATGATACCCAAGACAATGCGTATCTGGATCTAACGTCAGGTCGTGTGCGGGCGATGATGTCTGATAAAGTGACTGGTATTGACTGGCTAAAAACAGAAGCTGGTAAAGACTATGAGGTCAAAGGTCAAGAAATCAGCACCAATGATGATGCGATGGGTATCGCTTTCCGTAAAGGCGATCCATTGGTTGCCAAATTTAATAAAGCCTTGGCTGAGCTAAAAGACAATGGCACTTATGATCAAATCACGGGTAGCTATTTTGGTACCAGCTCAACCACTGCTGCTCAAAAAGCAGTCGCTACTAGTGATATCAAAGAAGTAGTAGTCATGGATAAAGCTAGTGTCGATGCTGATACGGCGATTGCTAAAGAAGAGCAAGCGACAGCAAACTAATACCTGTGATGACAAATATGTATTGATCCTAAGTTTTGAGGAATGCATATTTGCCAGCACTTATCAAAATTTCACGACGTAATAAACTCAAGGATGATTATGAGCAACCATCTTGTCATAGGCTCAAATTCAGTGACCAGTCAGCGGTTTTCAAAACCTATGCTAGCAGTGGCAGCATTTTTAGCTTTAGTCGGTTGTAGTAACGGTCAAGATAAAGGGGCTGAAAGTACTAACTCAGACGCTAATAATACTGCGGAGACAGCTGAGAAAAAAGCAGATGCGACAGAGGGTAATGTGCTGCGTATCGGTACTGAGGGTGCTTATGCGCCCTTTAACTATACCAATGCAGATGGCACGCTCGGCGGTTTTGATATCGAAATTGCCAATGCTATCTGTGCTGATATGCAAGTAACTTGTGAGATTGTGGCGCAAGATTGGGACGGTATCATCCCCGGTCTCAAGGCTGGTAAATATGACGCTATCGTCGCTGCGATGTCAGTCACCCCTGAGCGCGCTCAACAAGTCGCTTTTACGGATCCGTATTTTAGCAATGCGCTAGTGTTTTTAGCCAAAAAAGACAGCACCTTTGACCCTGCTAAGGTGACTGATATTAATGCCCATTCTATCGCCGCTCAGCGCTCCACCATCTCATCACAGTGGCTAGAAAACACTTATCCAAAAGCGGATATGAAGCTATATGATACATTAAGTAATGCGTTTTTAGACTTGGGTGCCGGTCGCGTCGATGCCATGATATCGGATAAACTGCCAGCGATTGAATGGCTCAGCTCGACGTCCGGTAATAATTATGTGTTAAAGGGCGCGGAGATTGATATCAATGATAACTTTGCGATTGCCGTCCGTCCGAATGATGAAGCTCTACAAGCAAAAATTAATACCTCATTGAGCAATATTAAAGCCAACGGCACTTATGATAAGATCAATCAAAAATACTTTGCTGTGCCAGCAAGTGCGACACTAACAGAAGCACCAGCTATAGATAGTGCTACACAGTAAAGGCTCAGTAGTATTACTGTTTCCACGACTGCATTCATATTGTGTTAATAAGCATGAGGACATCGCCATTATGGTGATGTCCTTTTTCTTGTGTCCTTATTTACAGTCACGCTATTATTGTAGGCATTATTAACCCACAGATTTGCTGTTATTTAACCAAATTATCGGCCTTTTAAAGAGAGAGATATCTATTTAGGCGATGCTTTTACACGTCAGTATTAACATAGCGGCGAATGAATATGATAAAATCAGCGCTCATTTCTACTGTGTCAATTATCGCGGCAATAACCGTATTAATCTAGCGTCAGTCTATGACGCAAATGACTCATATTTATTGGGTCTAAAGTACGTTTATTAACTGTATTCAGCTATTGATGCTGATTTTTTTAACTCATATTTTGCAATTTGCTAATATAAAGAGACTGAGTGGATAATCGTGTTTGACTTACAAGGATTTGGCGCGCTTTTATTGAGCGGCGCTACCGTCACCATACAGCTTGCCATGACCAGTCTGATCATCGGCATGTTCTTAGGTTTGCTCGGTGCCACAGCAAAGCTATCTAATATCTGGCTGCTGCGCAAAATTGCGACTGTCTATACCGCCACGATGCGCGGTATTCCTGAGCTGCTATTGGTACTGTTTATCTACTATGGCGGCTCTATACTGCTAATGAGCATCCTCAAAAAGTTCGGCTATAACGACTATGTCGAGATTAGCGCTTTTTGGGGCGGCGTGATGGCACTTTCTATTGCTTTTGGTGCTTATGCGACTGAAATCTTCCGTATGTCGATTCAAGAGATTCCTATAGGACAGCGAGAAGCGGCGCAAGCGATTGGTATGCGTCCTTTTCAGACTTTTTATCGCATAACCTTACCGCAAGTATGGCAGATTGCATTGCCAGGTTTGGGTAATCTATTTTTGGTTTTACTTAAAGATACGGCACTGGTGTCGGTCGTAGGTCTCAAAGATATCATGTATCAGTCCTCGCGCGCCGCGCAATCAACACAGCAGCCATTTACCTTTTATATGGCAGCGGCAATAATTTATTTAGGTTTGACCATGCTGATTACTGGCTTTATGATGTGGCTTGAATGGCGTGCCAATCCGGCGGCGCGTTATGCTAAAAAGCTCAGCCGTCAAACCACTCACCGTCAACCGACCATAGGATAAAGGGGAAGACACTATGGATTGGAATTGGCAGGTTATTTTTGATCATATCCCAGACTTACTCAGTGGCGCGGTATTGACCGTACAGTTGGTTTTGTTCTCGGGTATTATTGGCTTATTTTTTGGTTTGGTTTTGGCGCTGTTACGTCTGTCCAAAAATTGGGTGGTACAGATACTCCCTTTTCTGTATATCTTCTTTTTCCGTGGCACACCGCTACTGGTACAGATATTTTTGATTTACTATGGTCTTGGGCAGTTCGAAGCGGTACGTAATTCGTTCTTGTGGGAGCCAGTTCTTAGCCAAGCTTACTGGTGTGCTATCATTGCCTTTACCCTAAATACCAGTGCGTATTTAGCCGAGATTATCCGCGGTGCTATTCAAAATATTCCGGTCGGTGAGCTTGAAGCTGCCGATGCAATCGGGATGTCAAAATGGCAGAAACTGACCCGTATTACGTTACCGCGTGCCTTTGGTATTGTGATTCCGGCATACAGCAACGAAGTAATCTTTATGCTAAAGGGCAGTGCATTGGCGTCAACGATTGCTTTGATGGATATCACAGGCGTTGCCCGTACTATTAGTGCGCGGACCTATACCTTGATGGAATTGTTCTTTGCCGCCGGTATCGTTTATCTGTTGTTATCGTGGGTGATTCTGTTTAGCTTTAGAATGTTTGAAAAGCGCATGAATCGTCACGCAAGTTATGTACCACCAGATGTGACTACTCATACCGTCGGCTAATGATTTGTCATGAATAAAACTTATCATTAACGTTGTGATAAATAGTGCAGTATGTTTCGCTTTTTAAAATATCAATCATTTGTTGTGAGCGCCTAGTATGAGCCAATCACCATCTATATCCTTAGTCGATACAATTGCTGCCAGCGTCAAGGATGACGAGAGCATTGCCACCATTAATGATAGCGTACGAGCGTCCATCGGCAAGGTCATTTGCGTTGGCCGTAACTATGCAGAACACGCGCGTGAGCTTGGCAATGAGATACCAAAATCGCCTATCTTATTCATGAAGCCAGCATCATCAGTGGTCAGCGTGCATAATAATATTGTCCGTCCAAATCCAGCGCTATATGGCGACACTCATTACGAAGCAGAGCTATGCATTCAGCTGGCAGCCGACTTATCGGCAGCAACGGTTGAACAAGCAAAGCAAGCGATAGGTGGCGTGACTTTGGGGCTTGATTTGACCCTACGTGACTTGCAAAGCAAGCTCAAAGAAAAAGGTCATCCATGGGAGCGTGCTAAATGTTTCGATGGTGCTTGTGTGCTTGCCGATTGGATTGATCCGCAAGTATTTGGTGATTTTAGTCATGTTGAATATCAGCTTTATATTAATGACGAGCTGAAGCAAGATGGTGATAGTGCCTTAATGCTATTTCCAGTGTATGAGCTACTAGCAGAGATTAGCCATGCCTTTAGCTTACAAGCAGGCGATGTGATTATGACTGGTACGCCGAGCGGCGTTGGTATATTGCAAGCAGATGATACGCTAACATTCAAGCTTGGCACTCATGAATGGCAGGTGCAAGTTCGATAATTTCTTATCGCAGTAGTATCATATAAGTTTTTAAATGCATTGGCGCTATCAAAAAATCCCAAGCTCACATTTGGGATTTTTTTGGTTTATCAGGGGTAATAGCTATTTGTCATGAAGTTATCGTCACATTACTATCAAATTGGCATTTGGTTTTCAACGTACTGTCATAAACACTCAGTAGACTTAGGCATAATTCGTATTTTGGTGATTGCAATTACAAGACTGCAATCAACTCTCTCATGCCAATCAAGCCTAACAGCAAGGTGACTGATAATGACATTATTGAATAACAAACAACCACTTGCCCATGAAGTTGTTGAAGATTCTAATCCGACCAACAATATCGATTTTCAAACCATTATTAGCCGTCGTTTAAATCGGCGTAGTATCCTAAAAGGTGGCACAGGATTAACAGCGGCGGCGTTTTTTGGCGCGCTACCTTTAGTCGGCTGTAGCGATGACGATGATAGTATTCCTGCCAAAAATAATGGCAATGATGCTGCTGTCCCTGCACAAGGTGATCTCAAACGTCCCGAAACTTTGAAGTTTACCGCAGTGGCGCATTCGACTGCCGAAACGATGAGCGTGGCAGCAGGCTATAAAGCCGAGATGATATTACCACTTGGTACGCCGCTAATATCTGGTATTGATGACTGGAAAGACAATCGAGAGCAGTCGGCTGAGTCATTCGAGTGGCGCATGGGTGATAATCATGATGGCATGTGGTTTTTTGGCAAAAAGGGCAGTACCTATGACCCCAAAGCGTCAGAGAATGGGCTGCTGGTAATGAATCATGAATACGTAAACAGTAGTGAGCTTAGTCCGTTTGGCTATCATGTTATCCAAGATAACAACGCCGCGCCCATCTTTCAAAATCGTCGACTTGCTAGCGACGTGCGCCGTGAGGTTAATTGTCATGGGGTGGCGGTGGTCGAGATGAAACGCCGCGCTGATGGTATGGGCTATGAGATGGTGGCTGATTCGAAATATAATCGCCGTCTCACGAGTAGTAGTACGGCGCAGTTGACAGGACCCGTTGCTGGCTCTGATTTGGTCAAAACTAAGTTTGATCCGACAGGCTTTCAGACTCGCGGTATCAATAATAACTGCGGTGCAGGTTTATCACCTTGGGGCACTTATCTGACCACCGAAGAGAACTTTTTAGGGGTATTTGCCCGTGGGCAAGATGCTAGCCAATTAAGCGCTGGGCATAACTATGGTCGCGAACGCTACGGGGCAACGGAAAACTTCCCTGGTTGGGAATATTTATGGCATACCCCTGATGCTAAAGATGCCAAGATAAGCGATGAGTTTTCACGCTGGGATATGACCGCCGCTAGTGCTAGCGCTGCTGACGATTATAGAAATGGCTTTAATACCTTTGGCTATATCACCGAAATTGATCCTTTTGATCAGAATTCCATACCGCAAAAGCGCACGGCACTAGGGCGTTTTGCTCATGAAAATTGTGCCTATGCCCCTGTTGAACAAGGCAAACCGGTGGTCTTTTATATGGGTGACGATGCTCGGGGCGAATATATCTATAAGTTCGTCTCCAAAGCCACATGGTCAAATGCTGATATCGGCGGTGGATTAAAAGCAGGTGATAAGTATTTGAATGAGGGTACGCTCTATGTTGCCCTCTTTAATGAAAATGGCCGGGGTGAATGGAAAGCGTTGATTCACGGTCAAAATGGACTGGATGTCTCTAATACGGTCTTGCCTTTTTATGGACAAGATGAGGTGTTGGTCTTTGCTCGTGCAGCAGCAGATGTGGTCGGTGCCACCAAAATGGATCGACCAGAGTGGGTGTCGGTCAGTCCCATAACGGGCGATGTATATGTGACATTGACCAATAATAAATATCGCGGCGTACGTGATGATCAGCCACTTTCAGCGCCCAATCCGCGCAGCTATAATACTGGCGGCAAAGCGCGTGGTAATGACAATGGTCATATTATTCGCTGGGCAGAAGAAGGGGGCGATCATGCGGCAACCAGTTTTGAATGGGATATTTATTTATTTGCTGCGCCGAGTGATTTATCAGCAGAAAACTTATCACAATTAAATGACAATAATGACTTTTCTTCCCCCGACGGCTTATACTTTGATCCACGTGGCGTCCTATGGATTCAAACAGATGACGGTGCTTATACCGATACCAGCAGCTGTATGTTGCTAGCTGCGCTACCGGGCAATGTCAGTGATGGAACCCTCACTACTACGTCAGCGGGGCAACAAACCCGAGTCGGCATGCCTGCCAATAATGACAATATCAAACGTTTCTTCGTCGGTCCGGAGGGCTGTGAAGTCACAGGTATTACGATGGCCCCAGACTTTAAAACCTTATTTATTAATATTCAGCATCCGGGTAATACGTGGGGCGCTATTGCTGGAGGTAGTACGCCACGCTCAGCCACCGTCATGATTACTCGCGAAGATGGTGATGTCATACTGGCAGAGTCGTTTGTCTAGTTAGACATTTGCATTAGTAATGATACGTCTTAACAAACATAAAAATCCCTAAGCATGGCTTTGGGATTTTTATGTTTTAGGCGTTAGTTACTAGTGTGCAATTTTTGATATTGAATAATTACATGGCTTTTTGACAATAAAGATACTTGATAGTTAAATCATTCTCTTCTGTTTATGACCATTACAGGATAGTATGGAAAATTCCTTTAACTGTTTGATATGTCAACATTATGCTCAGTCCAAAACCTTTAGAAACTATCCATGATTTATTTGCAACGACTCGGCGTCCTTCTGATGAGCAATCTGCTATCGATATGGGATTTCAAGGCGATGTCTATGAGGAACTTGATAAGCTTGACTATATCTATGTGGATGAGCTGACTGAAAAAAGCGTGAATCATAGTGATGTTCAACCGTATCAACCGCTCTCATTGGTTGGTTTTTTTGAAGGATTGGCACAGCTTGCGACTATGGGTGTGGTCGAGGTGACTGACATTGTAGAAGCCATCCACCGTGAGATATTACTGCGTCCTTTAGGGCGGTTTAATAAAGGAAATGTCGAGCGCTGGCAACAGGGTATCACGGGACGCATTTATGGTACGGTACGTCAGGCGATGCAGCTGATTGGTAATAATTTAGCCTCAGGTCTGCACCTTTATAATACTGTTTTAAAACCTAAAAAGGTCAGACTATTACCAAAGAACTTGCGGCGCATGGTCAATATCCTAAACGGAGTGATGGGCGATCATCTGATTACGCATCAAAATCCATTAGCAGTATCGATGGTGCTGTATGATACTAATAATCGGGTGCAAAGCGCTGTATTGTCAGGGCGCGTTATTATTCTATGCCATGGACTTTGTTTAAGCCACTTAAGCTGGAAAGTATCTGGTGAGAATAATCTGGCAAAAGCGCTCATGTATAGCTTGCCATCAGCGACTGTCTTGTACTTAAATTATAATACAGGTCGACGTATCTCAAGTAATGGACGTAGCTTTGCTCAAGTGTTGCAAGATTTGGTTGAGAATAACCCAGACATCACCCAGATTGATTTGGTCGGTCATAGTATGGGCGGTTTGGTAAGCCGTAGCGCGCTGTTTTATGGCAAAGAGCAAGGTTTTAGCTGGGTCAAAAGGGTGAGCAATCTGGTGACTTTAGGGTCGCCGCATCATGGCGCAAGTTTGGAGCAGATTGGGCATTTTGTCCAAGATAAAATCGCTAAATTGCCCTTTGCTGGGTCATTGGCAAAGCTTGGTGATATGCGCAGTGCGGGTATCATTGATCTGCGTTACGGCAGTATTCGAGATGCCGACTGGCAAGCGTTAGAGGGGCGTAGTGTGCTACCAGCAGATTTTCGTCATCCTACTCACTTGCCATTGCATGTGAATACCTATCTGGTAGCAGCAGTGATGGTCGAGACTCATTTTGAATTTAAGACCACAAGTTTATTGGGCGATGGGCTGGTTTCGGTAGAGTCAGCACTGGGTGAGCATACCGAAGAGCATACGCTGGCAGTACCAGAGGGACACAAAGCTATTTTTTATGGGATAAACCATATGAACTTAATCTACAGCGATAGAGTACATCAGCAAATCATTGCTTGGCTCTTGGATAATAGATTAGGCGATGCACATGAAGCAAAGTATGCGCTGAACCCGCGTATTTATTCTTATCCAGAAACCTATGAAGTTTAGAATAAGAGATACAAAATAAAAGGCTAATACTAAAAACCCTCAAGCATCATACTTGAGGGTTTTTTTATGACTGACTATAGTGAATCCAGTATTAAAACGAGACAGTAGGACTGAGATGAATTGTACGTAGCCTCTGTCGGCGTAGGCACAGCACGCCAGAAAAATTTATACCAGTACTGCGTTGGAATATAACGTATCTGTTTTATTTGGAATTGACTATACTTAAATCAATGAGATAAAAGACTACTCAGCAAAAATCGCTGCCACATCGTCTTTATTAAATTTATAAATCTCACCGCAGAATCCGCAATCCATCTCAAAGGTACCGTTTTGCTCTGCAACGATATCCAATGCTTCTGTTTCGCCGATTTGCTCGATTGCCATTTCACACTTTTCACGTGAACACGTACAACCAAACGATAACGAGATAGGATCAGGAGCAACGACTTTTTCTTCATGATATAAGCGATACAAAATCTCATTGGTATCAAGCGTGGTCAATTCTTCTGCTTTCAGTGTACGCGTCAATACAGACAATCGTGTCCACAAGTCATCATCAATACCAGCATCTTCATTTTGCTCAACTTCGTAGGTTTCTTGAGCGGTACGCGGCAGCATTTGCACCAAGATGCCACCCGCTTGTAAACCGTTAGATGCCAAATTAATCAGCGTTGGAATCTGTGCCGATTGCTTTTGATAATGCGCCAAGCAATCTGCCAAATTGTCATGGCTACGTTCAACAATACCTTGATATGGCTCGCCGCCATCCGGTTGGATATTAATAAATAATACGCCTTGACCAGTAGCGCCCAGTTCAGCAAACGCTTCTTTAGCATGCAGCATATTATTCCACGCTTGCACGTGCTCGTCAGTATCACCTTTCCAGCTGGCAAGGGCGCGGATAATACCGTTTTGATCACATTCAGCCATCGCCCAATTCAGCAAACTATCGCTATCTGATGATTGCAATTGAATCGACAAGCGACCATTGATTTTAACAGTACCAATCAACAAACTTGCAGCCGTCAACATCTCACCGAGTAAGCGTTTTAGTGCTTCAGGATAAGGCTTTTGCGCAATGGTCGTCGCATAGCTACGCGATAGGCGCACCACATCACCGCGCACCGGAGAGTCTTCAATAAAAAAGCGTTGGCGAATGTCGTTATCTTGCATCAGATCAGTATTTTGTTCAGGGGCATTCGGAGTTTGGGTATCTTGGGTCATAGGTCATTTATAAGATTAAGAAGTTGCTAGCTTTATGGGGATAGGTTCGGATTTATCAATCGTATCTATAGTAGATACACTTTTAAAAGAGTACAGGGCCACTGGGATTAATATTCGCAGCTTCTTTTTGCGTAGGCACAGTCAGCAAGCAAAATTGACACCAGTAGCACCTTATAATTTTTTATTTCTTTTATTTAGGACTGACTATAGTAGATTGTTGACGTAAGAAATGATGTTTATAAAAAATGAATTTCTCTATTAGCCTTATCAAATACGTACCTATATTAATGACGTTAGAGCTTGTTTTATTTAGGGATTATTATCTTAGATAAATTAAAAACCGAAAATAGTCAGCTGAGTAAAAAAAGTTTACCCTCGTCAGTCAATTTGTTGTACAGTAACATTAAGTTGCATAGTGATAAACAACAGCAACAGCACGGATGCATAGCAATAGGGCCCATAAACGCAAATTTATAGCGTTTTTCTACGGTTTCTATCGCACTTAAATGTCATTCCAATCTTGTGGCAATGTGATAAAAGGACATATCTCATGACTTACTTTCTTTCTACCTCTATATCCAAACCATTAACGTTAGTTGCCTTAATGGCACTAGCTCTAGCAGGCTGTAACAACAATAGCCAAACCAGCAATGAGGCGACGCCAGCAGATGGAGCAACCACCGAGGCGACGGCAAATACCAACGGCACCTTAGATAAAATCAAAGAATCAGGCACCATCGTCGTCGGTCACCGTGACTCTTCTATTCCGTTCTCATACATCGCTGATGATCCAAATCAGCCGATCGGCTATGCTCATGATTTAGAGATGAAAGTGGTAGAAGCTGTCAAACAAAAGCTGAATATGCCAGATCTAAAAATCCGCTATAACCTTATTACCTCACAAACACGCATCCCATTAGTACAAAATGGTACAGTGGATTTTGAGTGTGGTTCAACAACCAACAATGAAGAGCGTCAGAAACAAGTCGCTTTTTCTAACGGCTTCTTTGAAATCGGTACGCGTTTATTGACCAAAAAAGATTCAGGTATCCAAGGTTTCGATGATTTAAAGGGTAAAACCTTAGTCACGACTGCAGGTACAACTTCAGAGCGTTATATTCGTGAATACAACGATGATAAAAAGATGGATATCAATGTCATCTCAGCAAAAGACCATGGCGAAGGTTTCTTGATGCTAGAGAACGGTCGTGCCGATGCCTTTATGATGGATGATGTATTGCTAGCAGGCGAAAAAGCCAAAGCAAAAAATCCAGATGAATGGGTCATTGTCGGTGAGCCACAATCGTTTGAGATCTATGGTTGTATGATGCGTAAAGACGATCCAGAGTTTAAAGCCGTGGTCGATGAAGCACTAGCCAATGTCTTTAAGTCAGGCGAGATCAATAGCATTTATGACAAATGGTTCTTAAATCCAATTCCACCAAAAAATGTCAATCTAAAGTTTGAGATGTCAGATAACTTAAAAGCATTGATTGCCAATCCCCATGATAGCGATCAGCCAAAAGTAGCGACTGCGCAATAACGCTTCTTGTCCCTCAACATAGCATGCTTACGCGTTCAGATTGTTTGTCAAATAGTTTGATAGCAGTCTGAAAGCGTGGGCTTTTTAACCGTTGCTCGGAGAGACAATTATGAATTATAGCTGGAACTGGGGTGTGCTGTTTGAGCAGACCGGTATCGGTAGCGAGCTGTATATCCATTGGATGATTACTGGTCTTGGCTGGTTGTTATTGATTGGCAGTATTGCATGGGCAATCGCCATGGTGGTTGGTACTATTTTTGGCATCATGCGTACCTTGCCGAATAAAGGCGCACGTGCTATCGGTACTGCTTATGTGACGTTTTTCCGCAATATCCCTTTATTGGTACAATTATTTTTCTGGTTTTATATAGCTCCAGGTTGGCTCACCCCATCCATACAAGAGTGGTGGTATAAAGACTTGTCTCCCAATACCTCAGCCATGCTGTCAGCCAGTATCGGTCTTGGTTTATTTACCGCAGCTCGTATTGTTGAACAAGTACGTACTGGTATCGAGTCACTACCTCAAGGGCAGATCAATGCTGCCTACGCGCTTGGCTTTAGTATCCCGCAAGCCTATAAAGAAGTACTGCTGCCACAAGCGTTTCGGATTATCTTACCGCCACTGAGCTCAGAGCTGACCAACTGCTTTAAAAACGCCTCAGTTGCGTCTTTGGTTGGGGTAATGGAGCTGATCAGTCAGACCAAAACCATCAGTGAATATACTCAAAACAGTCTTGAGATTTATACCTATGCGACCATTATTTATCTGGTGTTTAATCTGTCTTTAATTGCCATTATGGGGCTAATTGAACGTAAATTGCGTGTGCCTGGGCTAATTGCAGGGAGTCAAAAATGAATATGACCGAACTTGCAACTGCCTATCCCGGTTTGATGGGTGGCATGCTGACGACTTTAAAAGTATTATTTTTAGCAATCTTAGGCGGTCTCAGCTTAGGGACGGTATTGGCTTTGATGCGTTTGTCTGGTATCAAAGCACTTGAGATACCTGCAAAGCTATACGTCAATTATTTCCGTTCTGTGCCATTGCTGCTCGTACTTCTCTGGTTTTATTTTGCCGTACCGATGATTTATTTTTGGGTCGCTGGTAAATATCTGCAACTCGATACAGCTTTTACCTCGTGTGTAGTCGCCTTTATGATGTTTGAAGCGGCATATTTTTCAGAGGTGGTACGTGCGGGTATCCAATCTATCGGCAGTGGACAGGTTAACGCTGCCAAAGCGCTCGGTATGACCTATGGGCAAACGATGCGCTTGATTATTTTGCCGCAGGCGTTTCGCAAGATGCTACCGCTGATTTTGCAGCAATGTATTATTTTATTCCAAGATACGACATTGGTTTTTGCAATTGGCTTGACGGATTTTTTCCGCGCCGCTTATGTACGCGGTGAGCTGATGGGTTTATTAACGCCCTATATATTAGGAGCAGGCGCTGTTTATTTTATTATCAGTTTGAGTGCCTCTATTGGCGTACAACAAGTACAAAAGCGTTTAAGATTCTAATGATCTTTAATAAATTCATATCGGAAGCTGTACGTTAAGAGCTATATTTAATAATGATGAAAATAATGTGGTTAGGAGCCAGTGATGAATAAGCCAGTAATGAATAATACTGACACGTATATAAATGAATTTGGCGGACTGGTCACTAACACTGGTCATGCAAGCGATGAAATCGTCATCCAAATGAGTGATGTGAGCAAATGGTATGGTGACTTTCAAGTATTGTCTGGCTGTAGTGCCCATGTGCATAAAGGCGATGTCGTCGTCGTTTGTGGTCCATCGGGCAGCGGCAAGTCGACCTTAATAAAAACGGTTAATGGACTAGAGCCTTTTCAAAAAGGCGAGATTATGGTCAGCGGTATCTCCGTTGGCGCGCCAAAAACCAACTTGCCAAAATTACGTAGTAGTGTCGGTATGGTCTTTCAGCACTTTGAGCTGTTCCCGCATCTGACGATTGTTGATAATTTGACTGTCGCGCAAATCAAAGTATTGGGACGTAAAGAAGCGGAAGCCAAGCAAAAAGCCATGGCATATCTAGACCGCGTCGGACTAACGGCGCAAGCAGCAAAGTATCCAGCTGAGCTGTCCGGTGGGCAGCAGCAGCGTGTCGCGATTGCACGTGCGTTAGCAATGGATCCAGTGGCGATGCTCTTTGATGAGCCAACTTCAGCACTTGACCCTGAGATGATTCAAGAAGTGCTTGATGTCATGGTTGAGCTAACCCGTGAGGGCATGACGATGATGTGTGTTACCCATGAGATGGGCTTTGCCAGTCAAGTTGCCAATCGGATTATCTTTATGGATGAAGGTCATATCGTTGAAAACTGTAGCAAGGATGAGTTTTTTGAAAGCGCGAAAAGTGACCGCGCGCAAATGTTCTTATCAAAGATTCTCAATCATTAAGGCAGTCATTTAGAGTTGATTTATTTAGAGCGCCTATTAATAGGCGCTTTTTTTATTGTAAGCGACTTTATAAACGCCTACGTGAGTGAATACCTGTTTACTGATACAATGGCAGCCACTATCATAAACAGCCACTATCATAAAAACAATATAATCTCTCATCTATCATGGAGTCAATATGAGCACAGAAACTACATTTCCTATTACTACAGCAACAGACGCCAAAGGTATTGTCATCATTGGTGCAGGTTTGGCTGGCTGGCACGTGATTGATGCCATTCGTGCCAAAGACAAAGATGTGTCGATTACTCTAATCACCACAGACAATGGCGATCGTTATCATAAGCCGATGCTTACCATGGCAATCAGCCAAAACAAGCAGGCATCAGACTTGGTACGCGCGACTGGCGCTGATGCGGCAGAAGCGGCACAAGTGACCTTACTTGCCAATACACAAGTCACGGATATTGATGCTGCTGCGCAAACGGTACAGCTTATCTCAGCGCTGCGCTCAGATCCTGTTTATACCAATTATGCAACCATCAGCTATGACAAGCTGGTCTTAGCGATGGGTGCTCATCCTATTTTCCCTAAGAGTTTGCCGCAAGATTTGGTATGGCATGTCAATCATATTGAGCGTTTTGGGCAATTGCAAGAAAAGCTTGCTATTGGTAGTCAGCATGTGGCGATTGTCGGTGCGGGTATGGTAGGCACTGAGATTGCTGAGGACTTGCTCAAGGCAGGTCATGAGGTGACCTTAATTGATTTAAATGATGCGCCGCTATCGCAAATGCTACCGCCAAAAGCGACAGCTCGTATTGCCAAAGCAGTGCAATCGCAGGGTATTAATTTTTTAGGCGGTTATCAAGTATCCGATGTCATACGTAATGATGATGGCAAGCTGCAAGTTAGCTATGAGCCATTTGCTCCTAATGGAGAAGATACAGATGCTCAGTCATCTGAGATATTAATCGTCGACCATGTGATTGCCAGCACGGGTCTGACCGTTGATGGTAAATTACCAACTGCAGCTGGAGTTGAGTTCAACCATCGCACTGGTATCGTGGTAGATGCGCCAACACTACGAACCAATACCAATAATATTTATGCGATTGGTGATTGTATGTCTATCAATGGTGTTGCCTGCCGTTATGTAGCGCCACTACGTGCGCAAGCAGCAACGATTGCTGATGATATATTAGGTTTAGAGCATAGCGGTTATGAGCATAAGCCACCGATGATTCGTTTAAAGAATAAAGCCATCTCAGTGATGGCAACGGGCGTACCGCAAGCAAACGGCAACTGGCAAGTAACCACTGAAACTGAAGACGAGCTTATTATGAATTTACTCAATGATAATAATGAAGTCAGCGCAACTGTTACTATTAAGGCGCCGCCAATTGTATCAGTGTAGTAATTAGAAAATTGCCTGTAGTTTATGGTTTTAGTTTGTTAAACATGCATCATGTTTTTAAGTTGGGGATACTCTAAAATTTAGTGCTAAAAAAAAGCCAGCCACCTATACATAGCGTGACTGGCTTTTTTGTGTCAAATATCTGCCATATTTTTATGCTATCTTTAATAAAGCATTACTATTGGATTCTAATTAAATGATACATATTGTATTACTATTATTGACAGCATTCGATTTAAGGCGGTATAGTAGCTAACGCTCGTCAAGACCTGTTCAAGGAACAATGAATGGGTGACAGGCGACTCATTAGCACCATAAAAAGTAAAACGAAAGGACTCGTTATGACTCAAGTTTCTGACTTCGATACCATTCTAAATAATATCCCCAGCATCAATATGGGTGCACGCTCAGCAAATGCGCCACTTACCCAAAGCTATGATAAAGGTCCTGATGTGCCGCTGATTGAAGCGACCATCGGTGATTTCTTTGATGCCATTGTCTCCAAATATCCTGAACGCGAAGCGCTGGTCGTCTGCCATCAAAATATTCGCTGGACATATCAACAGCTGCAACAGCAAGTCAATCAGTTAGCGAGCAGCATGATTGAAATGGGACTTGAGATTGGTGACCGTATCGGTATCTGGTCGCACAACAATGCTGAATGGCTTTTGATGCAATTAGCAACTGCCAAGGTTGGCATCATTTTAGTCAATATCAATCCTGCTTATCGTGTCTTTGAGCTGCAATATGCGCTAAATAAATTGGGCTGCTCGGCACTAGTACTCATGCGCCATTTTAAAAGTAGTGATTATGCTAGTTTAATCCGTGAGATGTGTCCTGAGATTTACCACAAAAACTATACTCAACTGGATTTGGTCGAGATACCAACGATTGAGCGCATCATTTGGATTGATGAGCCAGACAGTGATGAAGAGTTTGGGTTTATGCAGAAGTTTTCTGCATGGATGGCTGAAGGGGATGCCAATGATCCGCGTATCGCCGAGCGTCAAGCGCAGCTTAAAAATACCGATGCTATTAATGTACAGTTTACTAGTGGTACGACGGGCACGCCGAAAGGTGCAACCTTAAGCCACCGTAATATCTTAAATAACGGCTATTTTATCGGTGAAGCTATGAATTTCACTGAAGAAGATAAACTGTGTATTCCAGTACCTTTATATCATTGCTTTGGTATGGTGCTTGGTAACTTAGCTATTCTCACGCATGGCGGTTGTATCGTTTATCCAAATGATGGGTTTGAGCCGTTATCGGTCTTAAAAGCCGTAGAAAAAGAGAAATGTACCGGTCTGCATGGCGTACCGACGATGTTTATCGCTGAGCTTGACCATCCTGAATTTAAAAACTTCGATTTATCCACCTTGCGTACTGGCATTATGGCAGGCTCTAGCTGTCCGATTGAGGTCATGCGCCGCGTTATCGATGAGATGCACATGAAGGAAGTGACCATTGCTTATGGCATGACCGAAACCAGTCCAGTATCTTGTCAGACCAATGAGCATACGCCACTTGATAAGCAAGTCTCGACCGTGGGGCTGGTGCAGCCTGCGCTTGAAGTCAAAGTCATCGATACCGAAACAGGTGAGATTGTACCGCTAGGTGAAACTGGCGAGCTGCTGACGCGTGGTTATTCAGTGATGAAAGGCTATTGGGGCAGTCGCTTTAAAACCCGTGAAGCCATTCAGGATGGCTGGATGCATAGCGGTGATTTGGCGACCATGGATGAAGATGGCTATGTCAAAATCGTCGGTCGTAGTAAAGATATGGTCATCCGCGGTGGTGAGAATATTTATCCTGTCGAAATCGAAAACTATCTCTACCGTCATCCTAAAATTCGTGATGTGCAAATTGTCGGCGTTCCTGATAAAAAATATGGCGAGGTATTGGCGGCTTGGATTATTCCCAAGGAAGAGGGCAGCTTAACGGAAGAAGAAGTACGTCAATTCTGTAGTGAGCATATTGCTCACTATAAAGTGCCAGCCTATTATCGCTTTGTGACCGAATACCCAATGACCATCACTGGTAAAATTCAGAAATATAAAATTATTGAGCAGATGAAAGAAGAGTTAGGATTATAAAAAATTGAGCCGTTTTACTAATAAATTTTTCAGTAAATATTAAAATAACCAGTAGTTAGAATAATTCGCATAAAAAAGCTACTCGCATTTACGCATTAAAGAAAAGGGATATCATGAGCGCTATCATAACCAGTAAACTGAGTCCAAATGCCGCTGAATTTCAGCAGAACAGTGCTGCCATGCAAGAGGTCGTCGATGACTTATATCAGCATCTGCGTAGAGTCGCCCAAGGTGGATCAGAGCGTGCGCGCGCCAAGCATTTAGCACGTGGTAAGCTATTACCTCGTGAGCGTGTCGAGCGTTTGCTTGATGTTGGTACGCCATTTTTAGAAGTAGCTCCGATGGCAGCGCACGATATGTATGGCGAAGATATTCCAGCGGCGGGCGTGATTGCTGGTATCGGTCGTATCAATGGCATCGAGTGTATGATTGTCTGTAATGATGCCACGGTAAAGGGTGGTACTTATTATCCAATGACGGTCAAAAAACATCTACGTGCCCAAGAAATTGCCCAAGAAAACAATTTGCCTTGTGTCTACTTAGTTGATTCTGGCGGTGCGAACTTGCCCAATCAAGATGAAGTATTCCCTGATAAAGAGCACTTCGGACGTATATTTTTTAATCAGGCGAATATGAGTGCCGCTGGCATTCCACAGATTGCGGTGGTCATGGGCAGCTGTACGGCTGGTGGAGCTTATGTACCAGCGATGAGTGACGAGTCTATTATTGTTAAAGAACAAGGAACTATCTTTTTAGGTGGTCCGCCACTGGTGAAAGCCGCAACAGGTGAAGAAGTCACAGCAGAAGATTTGGGCGGCGGCGATGTACATACGCGTTTGTCGGGGGTGGTCGATCATTTGGCGCAAAACGATACCCATGCGTTATCAATCGCGCGTAATATCGTTAGCCACTTAAACCGTTCTGCTAAACAGATTCCAAATCAAATAAAACCACGTCCACCGCGCTATGATGCCAAAGAGCTATATGGCGTCATTCCAACTGATAAGCGTAAGCCATTTGATATTAGAGAAATTATCACTCGTATCGTCGATGACAGTGCCTTTGATGAATTTAAAGCGCGCTTTGGCACGACATTAGTATGTGGTTTTGCTCATATCGAAGGTATGCCAGTGGGTATTATTGCCAATAATGGCATCTTATTTAGTGAATCTGCACAAAAAGGTACGCACTTTATTGAGCTGTGCTGTAAGCGCAAAATCCCATTAATATTCCTTCAGAATATTACTGGCTTTATGGTTGGTCGTAAATACGAGAACGAAGGTATTGCCCGTCATGGTGCCAAGATGGTGATGGCGGTAGCGAATGCCAAAGTACCAAAATTCACCGTTATTGTTGGTGGCTCATTCGGTGCTGGTAACTACGGTATGTGTGGACGTGCTTATAGCCCGCGCTTCTTATGGATGTGGCCAAATGCGCGCATTTCTGTGATGGGCGGTGAGCAAGCGGCGTCGGTATTGGCAACGGTTAAGCGTGATAACTTTGACCGTAAAGGCGAGGCGTGGAGTGATGAAGACGAAGCAGCATTTAAAGCGCCGATTCGTGAGATGTACGAAGAGCAAGGTCATCCTTATTATGCTACCGCTCGTTTATGGGATGATGGCGTGATTGACCCTGCTGATACCCGTAATGTGTTGGCATTAGCGCTTAGCGCGGCTCATAACGCACCGATTGAAGAGACAAACTTTGGTGTCTTTAGAATGTAGCAATGAACGGTATATTGACAGTCATTTAGTGCTCATCAATACATAAAATATAGAGAAAGATATGCAACAAAATTTGAATCATTATAAAAGTCTATTGGTTAACGTTGAGCAGCACGTTGCAACAGTAACCTTGAATCGCCCTGAGATACGTAACGCCTTTAATGATGAAATGATTGCTGAGTTGACCCATGCTTTCAAGACGCTTGGCGAGGATGAGCAAGTACGCGTTATCGTTTTAGCAGCGGCCGGTAAAGCGTTCTGTGCGGGTGCCGATTTGAATTGGATGCGCGCCATGGCGGATTATAGCTATGAGGAAAACCTAGCGGATGCGGATAAATTGGCACAAATGCTTAAGACTATTTATAAATGCCCAAAACCAACGATAGCGGCGGTACAAGGGGATGTTTATGCAGGCGGCATGGGTTTGGTTGCTGTCTGTGATGTAGCAATCGCGGTGAGAATTGCCAATTTCTGTCTTAGCGAAGTACGTCTGGGCTTAGCACCAGCAACCATTAGCCCTTATGTGATACGTGCATTAGGTGCCAGAGCCTCACAGCGTTATTTTCTCAGTGCGGAAGTATTTGATAGCAAAAAAGCCCGTCAGCTTGGCTTTATCCATGAGCGCGTCAGTGAAGAGTCGCTTGATGATGCAGTTGCAGAATTTTGTGCCAAAGTAGTCAAAAACAGCCCTGAGGCTGTGAAAACCTGCAAGCGCTTATTGCATGAAGTCGCGGGCGCACCGATTACCGATGAGCTAATCGCCGATACGGTCAAGGGCATCGCTGATATCCGATCATCAGAGCAAGGTAAGGAAGGGGTGCAAGCATTTTTACAAAAGCGCCAACCTGATTGGCTAGTAGCAAAATAGTCATGTATCAATAAAAAATATTTTTTCTAAATTGCCAATGAATAATAAAACCAGTTTAGCGTAAACAGTCATACGTGAATATCATCCTACCGTTTGATTATTTATCAACGATAAAACGACAAGATACAGGGATAGTTATGTTTTCTAAAATTTTGATCGCCAACCGTGGTGAAATTGCCTGCCGTGTTGCTGCGACTGCCAAGCGTCTGGGTATAAGTACCGTCGCTGTTTATTCTGATGCTGACCGTGAGGCTAAGCACGTGTCTGTCTGCGATGAAGCTGTCTATTTGGGTGGTTCGGCTCCCAAAGACAGCTACCTAAAAGGCGATGCTATCATTGCCATTGCCAAAGAGACTGGCGCACAAGCGATTCACCCGGGTTACGGGTTTTTAAGTGAAAACGCGGATTTTGCCCAAGCCTGCCAAGATGCAGGTTTGGTCTTTATCGGGCCATCAGCTGACGCTATCCGTGCCATGGGCGGAAAATCTGAGTCCAAACGTTTGATGGAAGCGGCTGGCGTGCCACTAATACCCGGCTATCATGGTGAAAATCAAGATGCGCAATTTTTGCAGCAGCAAGCCGATAGCATTGGCTATCCTGTACTGATTAAAGCCAGTGCTGGTGGTGGTGGTAAAGGTATGCGTATCGTTGAGCAGTCCAGTGGCTTTATTGATTTATTAGAATCTTGTCGCCGTGAAGCGATTACCAGTTTCGGTAACGATCAAGTATTGGTCGAAAAATACGCATTGAAACCTCGCCATATCGAAATCCAAGTATTCGGTGATACGCATGGCAACTATGTTCATCTGTTTGAGCGTGATTGCTCGGTACAACGTCGCCATCAAAAGGTATTAGAAGAAGCGCCGGCACCGGGTGTCGATGCGGCGATGCGTGAAGCAATGGGAACAGCGGCAATTGAAGCTGCACGTGCGGTCAATTATTTTGGTGCAGGTACGGTTGAGTTCATCGTTGAGCAGCGTGAAGGTTCAATGAACTTTTATTTTATGGAGATGAATACCCGTCTGCAGGTTGAACATCCGGTCAGTGAAGCTATCTCTGGCGTCGATTTAGTAGAATGGCAGCTATTGGTCGCGGCAGGTTTGCCATTGCCGAAAAAACAGGAAGAGCTGGCTATCAACGGTCATGCGATTGAAGCACGTATTTGTGCTGAAAATCCTGACAATGGTTTTTTGCCAGCAACAGGCACCTTATTTACTTATCAAAAGCCTGAGCATAGTACTTTCGTCATTAATAAGAACAACACGGATGTGCGTATCGATGACGGTGTACGCGAAGGCGATGTCATTAGCCCGTTTTATGACTCTATGATTGCTAAGCTTATTGTGCATGCACCTACTCGCGAGCAAGCGTTAGCGAAGCTTGATCGTGCACTCGCGCAAACACGCATCGTCGGTCTGCCAAATAACGTGGCATTTTTGCGCTACATCATAAATACCGAGTCATTTAGCCAAGCCAATCTCGATACGGCGCTGATTGAGCGTGAGCGTGAGCAGCTGTTTGATCAGCATCCGCTTGAGTTATCGACGCTCGTGGTTACGGCTATTGCGCAGCAGCTTGCCAGTGAAGCGACAACGCAAGGGTCAGATCCGTTTAGCAAGCCTACGGGTTTCCGTGCCTTTAGCGATTATACGCGCTCGTTTAGCTTAGTTTATAATGAGCAATCTTATAACGCTCGTATTAGTAACTGGCACAATGCAGATTGCTTAGATAACAAAAAAGGCAGTGATAACCTTAGTAGATTTACGCTAGTTATTGGGAAAGAAGTTGCTAACACTCAGGATAATAGCAACGCTAATGTAGCTGCCCAGATAGAAACTGTATATGAAGGTCAAGTCAGCTATAGCAGTATTGACGCACACAATCATACTCTATGGTTAGATGGTGCTCGTATCAACGCCCAAAGCTGGACAAACCATGAGACCGTTTATGTCTTTACTGATAACGGGCGTGATGAAATCACCCTTGTCGATATCATGGCGCATGTCGGCGAAGAGAATGCCGCTGTTGGCAGTTTGAAATCACCAATGCCAGGACAGGTCGTGGCCTTTAAAGTCGCCGTCGGTGATAGCGTGAAAAAGGGCGAGCCATTGGCTGTCATTGAAGCGATGAAAATTGAACATACCATTACTGCACCGACAGATGGCGTGGTGGCAGAATTGTTATTTGGCGCGGGTGACTTGGTTGCTGATGGTGATGAGCTGCTGCGTATTGATAGCCAAGAGAATTAGTAAAAAGGACAATCTGTATGAGTATCTCGTACCCAAAACACGTCACCATCGTCGATGTTAGCCCACGTGATGGCTTGCAAAACGAGTCGATGACCGTACCGACTGCGGTTAAGCAAAGGCTTATCAATGACTTGATTGCCGCAGGGGTTAAAAAGCTTGAGGCTACTAGCTTTGTATCGCCCAAATGGGTACCGCAAATGGGCGACAATAGCTCGCTGTTAGAGGCACTTGCAGCGACACGTCACAGTGATGTGAGCTATTCGGTGTTGGTACCCAATATGCGCGGTTTTGACAATGCTATCGTGCATCGTCCTGATGAGATTGTTATCTTTGGCTCAGCAAGCGAAACCTTTAGCCAAAAGAATATTAACTGTAGTATCGATAAGAGTATTGAGCGTTTCGCGCCCGTGGCCGCTGCGGCTAAAGCGCAAGGTATCAAAGTACGAGGCGTCATCTCTTGTACGGTAGGTTGCCCTTATGAAGGCGAAATTAACCCTAGCCAAGTAGCTTACGTTACCAAGCGTTTGGTTGAGATTGGTGCTGAGCAGATTGGCATTGCTGATACCATCGGCGTTGGTACGCCGCTTAAAGTACAGTGGGCGCTACAAGCTGCATTAGAATATGCTGATATCAGCATGTTGTCAGGGCATTTTCATGATACTTATGGTCAAGCGTTAGGTAATACCTTGGCTGCCCTACAAATGGGTGTCAGTGAATTTGATACCTCCGTCGCTGGACTTGGTGGTTGTCCTTATGCCAAAGGCGCAACGGGCAATGTCGCGACTGAAGATGTGGTGTATATGTTGCAGGGCATGGGTATCAGTACTGGTATTGATTTGGATAAATTGGTCGTGGCAGGTGAGCGTATCAGTGAGTTTTTAGGTCGTCCTAATGGCTCAAACGTGGCACGTGCTTTAATTAACAAACGTCAGTCTTAACGAATTTCATTAAGAATATAGTTAGTCATAAGCTAAATGAATAGATAGATAGATAGGTTTATGGCTGGGACAAATTTTTTGAAACCTCTGGAGTGACGAAGTTGCACAGCAAGCGAGGAAAATTTGTCCCAGCTATATCATCTATTTTTAAATTGACACAGCGCTAGTAAAAAATTAAACATCAAAATACAAGGAATGGTTATGAGTTTACCTGGATTGAATTTTCAGCTTGGCGAAGATATCGATGCCTTACGTGATATGGTACAACAGTTTGCGGCTAATGAAATAGCCCCACGTGCTGCCGAGATTGACAGTAGCGATGAGTTCCCAATGGATTTGTGGCAAAAGATGGGTGATATTGGCCTACATGGCATCACTGTTCCTGAAGAGTACGGCGGCTCCAACATGGGCTACGTCGCACATATGGTCGCGATGGAAGAGATTAGCCGTGCCTCTGCCTCTGTAGCACTGAGCTATGGTGCACATTCCAATCTGTGTATCAATCAGCTCAAACGTAATGGTTCAGAGGAACAAAAGCAAAAATATCTGCCTAAGCTCATCAGTGGCGAATTCATCGGTGCATTGGCAATGAGTGAAACTGGTGCGGGGTCAGATGTCGTTAGTATGAAGCTAAAAGCCGAAGAAAAAGATGGCAGTTACGTGTTGAATGGTAGCAAAATGTGGATTACCAATGGTCCTGATGCTGACGTGATGGTGGTTTATGCTAAGACCAATCCTGAGCTGGGTGCTAAAGGCATGACGGCTTTTATCGTTGAAAAAGGCATGGAAGGCTTTGGCACCGCTCAAAAGCTTGATAAGCTTGGCATGCGTGGTAGTCATACTGGTGAGATGACTTTTAAAAATGTAGAAGTACCAAGCGAAAATATTTTGGGCGGTCTAAACGAAGGCGTTAAGGTATTGATGAGCGGGCTGGATTATGAGCGTGCGGTATTGGCCGCAGGTCCTATCGGTATTATGCAAGCGGTGATGGACAATGTCGTCCCTTATATCCATGACCGTAAGCAGTTTGGGCAAGCGATTGGTGAGTTTCAGTTAATCCAAGGTAAAGTTGCTGATATGTATACCATCTTGCAAGCAGGGCGCAGCTTCTTATATACCGTTGGTAAAAATCTCGATATGCTAGATCAACGCGGTGCCGGTCATAGCCGTGAAGTGCGTAAAGACTGCGCCAGTGTGATTTTGTGGTGTGCTGAAAAAGCCACTTGGATGGCAGGTGAGGGCATTCAAATCTTTGGTGGTAATGGCTATACCAACGAGTATCCACTCGGTCGTTACTGGCGCGATGCCAAGCTTTATGAGATTGGCGCGGGTACCAGTGAGATTCGCCGTATGCTGGTTGGTCGTGAATTGTTTAACGAGACTAAGTAAAAATTACTGAGTGTTCATTAGATATTAAGTTCAAAATAAAATCGATACATTAATATCCTCGTGCTAATGGGCTAAATTTTTCTTGCGTGCTGTTCGCAGGCGTGACAGAGTCTGCGAACAGCTCATCCCTTTAGCACTCTATATTGGTCTCAGATCAAATAGACATAAAAAAGCAGGACGTTTTAAGCGTCCTGCTTTTTTAATTTCTAGCTTATAAAAATTTTTCAGTCATCATGCCTGTTTACTATGATCAAAATAACGCGCAAGACCATTTAATAATAAATCATCGCGTAGGCGTACAGGGCGATTGACGTGTTGGGCGATAATAGCTGCATCACCGCCAGTCATGATCACTTCAAAGTTGGGATGACGTGTGCTAATCTCGTTAATAGCACCGACGATAGATAGTAGTATCCCGCGATGTACCGCATCTTGCGTGGTGAGACCTTGGCTAACATTATCAAAAGTACCGTTAGAAATGGTAATTTGCTTGGTACCAGAAAATAGCGACTCGCGTTGCAGGTAAATACTCGGGAAAATGTAACCGCCCAAATGCTCAGCATGGTCAATCAAATCAATCGTCACTGCTGTACCACAACCTATCACACATTGACGTTTGGTTCTATCCACCGCGCCGAGCATTTGCAGCCAACGGTCACAGCCAAGCTGCTCATCATTATAAGCGCTTTTCATAAGTGGATAATTGGCATCGACATGGACAAATTCAAACGGGATATTAAGGCGACTGAGCGTTTCTGAAACTTTGACATTGAGATCATCGCCGAGCACCGATGAGATACCGATAAAGTCAGGGGCATAACGCTCAAAGCGGTCGGTCAAACCCATGAGTAATTCGGCAGGTGCTTGCAAATGTTGCTTGGCATCATGTGAGACTATCTGTCCGATATCATCGGTCAGCCAGTATTTAAGGCGAGTATTGCCGAGATCAAGCCAGAGCATAAAATTCCCTTTAGATAGAGCGCATTTAGTAAATGCTTTAAGCGTTATCAATAACGTCGATGCGTCCGGTAAAAAGCGCAGAAATATTACCGTTATCTTGACGCAATTGCAAACATCCATGTGTATCAATACCGCAAGCATAGCCAGTGAGGATCTCTGTTTGACCGTTGTGCCCTTGGCTAATACGTAAGCACCGTCCTGCTAGTGCATCCATTGAGTCAAATTGCTGCAAAAAGCTGTCTAAATTATAGGTTTGACCAGTTGGCTTCTCTAACCCTAAATGCTCAAAGCGTGTCATTGCTGCCATTAATGCTTTGCTCATTTGTTGATAAAGCTCTCGTAGACTTGGCAGCGCACTTGCTGTTTTATCTGGCGCTAGCAGCTGCTCGATATCTTGTAAGCTGATGGCTTGGTAGCTCATACCTTCGCAGTTTTGGGCAGTAAGCTTGGGAGTTGCTTGTACATTAAGACCAACTCCCATCACCACGCCGACCAATTTACCCGCTTGGGTAACTGGCTCAATTAATATACCAGCAAGTTTGCTAAATTGAATAATTTTCGTGCCTGATACGGCTTCATCTGCTTCAGAGAGAGACTGATAAAATCCCAAGTCATTCGCCCATTTTACCCCTATAGGTGTTAAACCTTGGTTAGCTAGTTGTGCATTTAATGTTTGAATAACAGGCATTTTTACCAGCTCAATACCGATTATTAACGACAATAAACCGCTAATCGGCATATGTACTGGATAATATAACGACAGATAAACATTGCCACGTGGTGATTGCCACGAGCGCCCATGTTGTCCACGACCTGCGCTTTGGGTTTCGGCAGTCAGTAGATGCATTTCATGGGCATTGAGCGTGCCATCCTGTACTGCTGCGATGAGCTCACTGTTGGTTGAGACGCTGCTAAATAGGTGCCGATGGTTAAGCTCTGGCAAATGAGTAAGCAGGTATGACTTAGAGGCGCAGTCAGATAAAGAGTCGAGTGGCAGCATACGTTTTTTCGCTGTGGTTAATAGAGCAAATGTGATAAATGAGGCAGGGGAAATCTTTGATATACTGAGCGATGGTCACAAATAGTCAATACAGAGTAGATAGAATAAAGGTCAGTATACGATTTGGCAAATGCAATTAAGCGTATGATAAGTAAGTGCCAAAAAGATACAACGATAAAATAATCTAATAAAAAGACGCAGGATAAAAGGCTGATTCGATGATGTTATATGTATGGTTTGTGATTGCAGGGGCGTTTGCTGGCGTCAGCGCAGGTTTGTTTGGTGTTGGCGGTGGCATGATTATCGTACCAGCATTGGTCTGGATTTTTGCGGCTTATAATTTTCCTCCTGAAGTTGTGACCCATTTGGCAATTGGCACCTCGCTTGCCACGATTGTTGTAACCTCAATCAGCTCAATGACAGCCCATAATAAACGCGGCGGGGTACGTTGGGAAGTATGGCGCAAGATGGCATTGGGTTTGGTCATCGGTAGTTTGGTCGGTGCCGGTATCGCGGACATGATTGATGGTAAAGTATTGCAAGCCATCATCGGTATCGGCGCATTATTGGTCGCGCTAAAAATGCTCTTTTTATCCAATAAAGAGCAGCTCGGTAAGCCATTGCCCTCTGCTGGCGTACAGTTTAGCGCGGGCACGGGCATTGGCATGGCGTCCTCTATCTTTGGTATTGGCGGCGGTAGCTTGACCGTACCATTTTTAAACTGGGCAGGGCTACCGATGAAGCAATCGGTCGGTACGTCTGCCTCTTGTGGTTTACCTATTGCATTGGCTGGCGCAGCAGGGTTTGCATGGTTTGGTCAAGATGTGGTTAATATGCCTGAAGGTACGATAGGCTTTGTTCATATCACAGGATTTTTATGTATTTCCGTTGCTAGCTTTGCGATGGCAAAGGTCGGTGCCAAACTTGCCCATGTATTACCTGCGCTCACGCTTAAGCGTGCCTTTGGCATATTGTTGTTATTTGCGGGTGGACAGTTATTGTTAAGTGGGATTGGGGTAATTTAGGTTTTACTTTTTATCAATTGCATCGAGCCCCAAACGCATCCACTTTCTTGCTAGCTCATCATGGTCGCTGAGCATACTCCATAGCGCATCTTCACTAAATATAGAGTGCTCTTTACCCAAATGCTCAATGGGCAGATCCGCTTCACGATCTGCCATCCATTGTGGATTAAGATAGTAATCTTTCAACTCGTTTAGCAATGCTTCAGCTTGCAAAAACTGCTGTTGCGCTTTGAGCTGCTGGCGGTATAGTTCGCACCATTGCTCATATTTTTGCTGCAATTCTTGCGGATTATAGTTAGTCATTTTAATTCTCTTATTTTTTGATAGTTATATGAATGATTATTATTTTCAGCCCTATTATAGCATCTGTCACAAACCCTAAAAATTTAGCACAATTTGAGGTAGAATAGCCGCCTGTTTTTGCTAAGTTTACTGATTATTCATGCGTCTAAAATCTCTAAAGCTGGCAGGCTTTAAATCCTTTGCCAATCCTACCACTTTTACCTTCCGCCATGGCATCACCGCCATTGTCGGGCCAAATGGCTGCGGCAAATCCAACGTCATTGATGCCATTCGCTGGGTGCTGGGTGAGACCTCTGCCAAGCAATTACGCGGTGGGGCGATGAGTGATGTCATCTTTGCGGGCACGCAAGATAAAGCCGCCAAAAGTGCCGCCAGTGTTGAGCTAACCTTTGAACATACGCAAGATGAGCAAAACGGTATTCGGCATGAGTTTAATTTATATCAAGAGTTGTCCGTTCGCCGTCAGGTAAATTTGGAAGGGCGCTCGGATTATTTTATCAATGGCACGCGCTGCCGTCGTCGTGATGTGGTCGATGTATTCTTGGGTACGGGTCTTGGCGCGCGCAGTTATGCCGTTATCGAGCAGGGTATGATTGGGCGTATTGTTGAATCTAGCCCACTGCAGCTACGTGAGTTTATCGAAGAAGCGGCAGGGGTTTCGCGCTATCAAGCCCGCCGTGAAGAGACGCAAAAGAAGTTAGAAAAAACTAAAGACAATTTGGCACGTCTGCACGATATGCAAAGCGAGCTGGTCAGCCAACAAAAACGCTTGTCTAAACAAGCCGCCAGTGCTGAGCGTTATGAAGAGCTGGCGTTAACGCTTGCTGATATTAAACAACAGCTTGCCACTCAACAGTTATATCAAGCCAAACATAATCAGCAGCAGCAGAAAATCGCTCATGAGTGTAGTGCCACTGAGGTTGCAACCTTACAAGCCGACTATGAGACTCTAAAAGCTAAACAAGATAAGCTTGCTGCCCATATCAATCAGGAGCAGTGGCTCAAAGACGATGCCCAAAGCAGCCATTATCAACAGCAGCTAAGCTATCAACAAGCAGAGCACCAGCTCAGTGATGCCAAGTCACAGCTGACCACCATTGAGCAGCAACTTGCCAGTTTAGAGCAGCAGCGTCAGCAAGCAGTCGATGAAATTGAGCGCTTAAAATCTGATGAAGCTGAGCAGCAGAAGGTGCTAGAATTATTGCGTCCGAAGCTTATTGAATTGACGAATAAACGTGAAGTGCATAAACGCAACGAGCAACCATTGCAGCGCGCCTACCATGACGCGCAAAATCAGCTGTCACGTCTGCAAGATACTGCGCGCTCGCTTGAACAGCAGCAAGCGATTAATAGCCAAGCACAAAAACGTCAGCAGCAAAACTATGATAAGTGGCAGCGCCGCCAGCAAAATTGGCAAAATCTCTGGCAGCAATTACAACAGTCTATATCTCTAAATAATTGTGCTGACGAGCAAGAGCCAGCTGAGGCGAACAATTTACAGCACACATTAGATACGCAAGTGACTGAGCTAAATAAACAGCTGCAACAAATTGAGCGTCAACAAGATAGCGTTGATGAACGTCTGTCAGAGCTACAACCGCAAGCGCATGATTTACAGCAGCGTTTGAACACGCAGCAGCGCGAGTTAAGTGAATTTGAAAAACGTCATGCCGTATTGGCAAGTGAGTACGATACCCTACATCAAATACTGCATCCTAAACCTATCCCAAAATCGCAACCGCTTGTTCATGCAAAAACTGCTGATGTTAGAAGCGATTTAGGAAGCGAAATAGTCAGCGATTATAAAGAGCTGGCCATATCAACCTTGCGCGAGCAGATTGAGCTAAGCGCGAAAGGCAAACAACATGCGCAACTACTCGATAGCGTATTAGCGTTGTGGTTGGATAGTCATGTATTGGTTTGCAATCAAACCATGCAGCCAAGCATTGATAACGCGAGCGATGATTCTGAGAAACCACACAGCTTATGGCAAGCGCTTAAGCAGGACTTAACAGCTTTATTTACTTATCGGACTGCGCAAAATGCGCATAGTAGTACGAAAGAGAAGTCACTAATAGAAACTAGTCATAGCTTATGGTTATCTGCTAAGCAAAATGAGATTAAAGAGCATTTATTTATTAGCGAATTGCCAGATACTCTAAGTGATAAAGTACTACCTCTATCAGAGCTGATTAGCGCGCCGAACTTAGCGCTTTGGCAGCAATGCTATTTATATATTGCGCAACCTGAGAAAAATAATAAACAAACGTTAGAAGTGCTTGCTGAGATTTTAAAGGCATTGCCGCTATCCGTCATTTTGCTAACGTCTGATGGCTGGCTCATTAGTCGTCAGGGGACGATTAATCTAAGCAAGTTTGCTGGCGCGCAAAATGGTCAAAACGATAGCAATAGTCAATTTTTAACTCAGCGTTTACAGCAGCGCAGCCGTCTGCAAGTGTTAGAAGATCTGCTTGATGAGTTTGAAGCCAAAATCCAAAATCAGCAAAAGGCTATTGCTAATAACCAGCGTAACTATGATGCACTAACGGTCAGCTTAGAAGAAACCCGTGCGCAAGCTGAGCAATTGACCCGTGACCAGTATAAGTATCAGCAGCAGCTCACTACTCAACGCGCTAATGCTGAGCGTCTACAAGCGGACAGCCAACGCTTAAGCGCTGATAAAATAGCCCTTGAGCAAGAGCAGCAAGAGCTTAAGCAAGAACAACAAACGCTTAATAATGAGCTACAGGACATCCAAAGCGAAATAGCGGCGCTAACGCCACAAATCACCGATGCTCGAGCGACAACGCAGCAATTACAAGCTGAGCGCGGTGAGTTAAGTCGTACCCGTCAGGCAGACGATGATGATTGGCAAGCATTGCAGCTGCGTATCCAGCAGAGCGAGATACGTGTAGAACATGGCGTAAGTAGCCTTAGGCGTGCGACCGAGCAACACGATAAGTCACTGCAAAGCGAGAAAATTTTACAGACAAATTATGAACAGCAGCAAAATAAGCTGCCAGAACTGCAAGCAGCCCTGCAAACAGTGCAAACGGCGCGTGATGAGCAGCAGTTATTATTAACAGGGCGCGAGACAGCATTAACGGCACTTAAACAAGAGTATAATCAGCAGCAGGTCGAGCTAGATACCCTGCAACATAAGTTGCAAACTCAGCAAAGCGCGCTTGCCCATCACTCGACCGATTTGGCACTAAGCGTGGCGAGGTTAGAGGATGCTAGCAGCCATACGCAAGAAGCGCTAGATGTGTACTCTAATGCGAGTCATAAATATAAAGCGCAGTCGGATATATCTCAGCAGCCACAGCATCAGCAACAAGTGATGAGTGTCTCAAACTTATTGGCAGACTTTATCGCTCATGATCGCCGTGTGCGTCCAGACAAAATCGCAGAATTAGAATCTGAGCGTAATAAGCTTGAGCAGCAATTAAGCAAAATTGGCGCAGTTAATCTCGCCGCGGTGGCAGAATTGGCTGAGGTTAATGAACGTTTAGAGCCACTGGCGCAGCAGACAGCGGACATTGCTGCCAGTATGCAGACGTTGACCGAAGCGATTGCCTCTATTGACGAGACGACCAAGACACTATTTATGCAGACACTTGATGCGGTCAATAATGAGCTTGCTAACTTATTTGCCAAGGTTTTTGGCGGCGGGCAAGCAAGCTTAACGCTAAATACTGAGGATATGCCTGCTAATGCGCCAAAATCAGAACAGTGGCGGGCAGGGCTGACTTTGATGGCACAGCCAAAAGGTAAGCGTAATAGTCGATTAGCCGTGTTATCAGGCGGTGAAAAAACCCTGACCGCGCTGAGCTTAATTTTTGCGATATTTAAGCAGCATCCTGCACCATTTTGCGTGCTTGATGAGGTTGATGCGCCGCTTGATGATGCTAATGTCGCTCGTTTTACCAGTCTCATTCATGAATTAGCAGACGATTTGCAGTTTATCTTTATTAGCCATAATAAATTAACCATGCAAATTGCTGATGAATTAAAAGGTGTTACCATGCCAAGCGCAGGGATTTCTACCTTGGTCAGCGTATCGCTCGATGAAGCAGCACTTTATATTGCTGAATAGCAAAAATAGTGATAACTGACAGCGATTGTCAGTGGTATAGTTAGGGGTCAGGGCAGAAGGTCACGCAAGTGTGTCAGCCTCACGGTAAACAATGACTATATGGTGACGATGTTAATTAGCCATGCTAGACTATTGCCATTTATTCCCTCTTATGTATTCTCTTTTGTCGTAGATTAGGATTATTTCTCATGACCGCTATTCAGTTTATATTGATCGCCATTGCTGCATTGATTGTGCTTGCCGGGCTAATTATGGTCATGCGTAGCTTTAAGCGTCGCAAAAATGCAGAAGCTGCCGCGGTCAATTATGATAAAAACGGTATTCCTATCATACCGCGTCATGAGCGCAATATCGTCGATCAGCCAGATTTAGACGACACGATCGCTGGCGAAACCAGTATCACGCCTGACCGCAGTTATCTGAATGCAGTCGTTGAAGATGCACCTTTGAGCCAAGCGCGTCAGCAAGACGATGTACAGTTGATGTCTGGATACGATAATGTCAGTAGCGATGTAAACGATAGCTATAGCCAAGTAAATGATGAAGATTATGCGCGCTGGCAGGCAGAGCAGCATAACGATAATAGCGAATTTACCTCTGCTGCTGAGCAAATGAATATCGAACAAGAGCCTGATGCGTTTTCAAGCTTGGTATCGGCAACCGACAGCCTGATGCCATCTATTGATACGGCAGAAGAGCCAAGTTTCAATGATAATAGCCCGATACTTGATCAGCATTTATCAGAGCCAGTCGATGATACGCAAAATGCACCACTTATCAATGCCAAAGACAATATCAATATCACCATCTTGCCGCACCAATATCGTGACCGTCCAGCAGCGTTGATTCGCGGTCGTGATTTATTGGCATTGATCGATAAATATGGTCTGCGTTATGGCGCGATGAATATGTTCCATCGCTATGAGCAAAAAGACGGCACCGGTATGCTATGGTTTAGTATGATGGGCATCACCGATAGTGGTATCGCGCCTTTTGATCCGCATAGCGTGGCGACCAATAACTATAACGGCGTGGTGGTCTTCTTATCGTTGCCGCATCCTCAAGCGCTGCGCAGTTTCGACAGTATGATGAGCATCGCTTATATGATGGCAAGCGATTTGGACGCTGTGATGCTAGATGAAGAGAACGACCCAATCACGCCTGAATACAAGCAACAGCTACGCAACCAAGTCCGCGATTATGAAGGTTGATCGCTACCAAAGTTGATTAAAATCGATAAATAGTATCAGTACTAAAAAAGGCAAATAGCGATAATGTTATTTGCCTTTTTACTTTTTCAAACCAGTCATTTTCATTAAAAGTTTATCCGAGTATCTTGCAAACTTGTTATCATATCGACATCTTGAATTGCAAAAAAAAGACGCCGACTATGACTGACCCTATCGCACCGCTTACCTCTAAAGACATCAATACTGCAAAATCTGCAGCAAACGAAGATGCTATCGTGGCTCAAATGCGCACGTTTATTGATGCCCTCAAGCAGCACAATTATGCCTATTATGTGCTCGACAATCCCATCTTAGAAGACAGCGAATACGATCAGTTGCGTCGCTCTTTATTGGAGCTTGAAGAACAGTATCCCGATTTGGTACAGCCAGATAGCCCAATCAATCAAGTCGGAGATATGCCGCTGTCGGCATTTACGCAAGTAACCCATGATATTCCGATGCTGTCGCTTGGCAACGTCTTTGAATACGATGATTTGCGTGATTTTATGCGCCGCGTTAATGACCGCTTAAGCGTGGCTCAGCAAAGCCCAGAGTATGAGATGGAGCTAAAGCTGGATGGTTTGGCGGTATCACTCAAATATGTCTACGGTAAATTTACTCAAGCGGTCACGCGCGGCGACGGTCAAACGGGCGAGGATATTGCCCAAAATGCCAAAACCATTCGTAACTTGCCGCTTTGGCTTGCTGATGCCACTGATATTCCGCTGTTAGAAGTGCGCGGTGAAGTGCTCATGCCCAAGGCGGGATTTGAGCGCCTCAATCGCTTAGCAGCCGAAAAAGAAGAAAAGACTTTTGCCAATCCACGCAATGCTGCTGCTGGGAGTTTACGTCAGCTAGATCCCGCCATTGCTGCTAGCCGTCCGCTCGCATTTTACTGTTATTCAGTCAATCAAGGGTTACCTGAGCATATCAAAACCCAATCGGCAGCGCTTGCTTGGCTAAAAACCATTGGCTTTACCGTCAGTGCGGTGGAAGTAGTGCAAAATCCACGTGAGGCTCAAGCCTATTATGAATCGGTAAAAGAGAAACGTGGCGAGCTGCCGTTCGAGATTGATGGCATGGTGATTAAGGTCAATAGCTTGGCGTTGCAGCAACAGCTTGGTTTTTTATCGCGTGAGCCGCGCTGGGCAACTGCTTATAAATTCCCTGCCGAAACTGTCATGACACGCTTGCATACTATCGAGTGGCAAGTCGGACGCACTGGCGCGATTACACCAGTTGGTAAATTAGAACCCGTGAAAGTCGGCGGCGTCACCGTCAGTAATGTTACCTTGCATAACTTTGGTGAGATTCAGCGCTTGGATGTGCGTGCAGGCGATATGGTGAGCGTCCACCGTGCAGGGGATGTGATACCTAAAGTCACGCGCGTTTGGACAGATCAACGTCCAGAAAATTCTGAACCAGTACAGCTACCGTCGACCTGCCCAGTATGCGACTCGCCTGTGGTGTTACCCAAAGATGAAGCGTTGGCGCGTTGCACTGGTGGGCTATTTTGTCCCGCGCAGCAGGTCGAGGCGCTCATTCACTTTGTCTCGCGTCGGGCGATGGATATCGATGGCTTAGGCGCAAATTGGCTGATTAGCTTTTTTGAGCACGGTTTGGTCAAGACCGTTGCTGATATCTATCAGTTACACAATCATCAAGAGGAGCTGATTACGCTTGAGAAACTGGGCGAAAAATCTGTTCAAAATATCCTCAGCGCTATCGAAGCCAGTAAGCAGACGACACTGGCTCGCTTTATCTATGCGCTGGGTATTCGCGGTGTTGGTGAGACGACGGCGCAGAATTTGGCGCAGCAATTTGGTGACCTTGATGCCTTAATGTCTGCCAGTATCGAAAAACTGCTCCTCACGCCTGACGTCGGTGCGATTACCGCTGAACTTGCTTATAAATTCTTCCGCGCACCACATAATATCGAAGTCATCACGGCATTACGGGAAGCTGGCGTGCATTGGGATAAGGTTGAGCAGGTAGCGTCAGAAGGATTGCCACTCGATGGGCAAACGTGGGTCATCACTGGCGCGCTCGATAGCATGGCGCGTGATGAAGCCAAAGCCAAACTACAAGCGCTCGGTGCCAAAGTCTCAGGTAGCATCTCTGCAAAAACGACGGCGCTACTGGCAGGGGATAAGGCTGGCTCAAAAATGGCAAAGGCGGAGAAGCTGGGCGTTAAGGTTGTGGGTGAAGAAGAGTTTTTGGCGTTGCTAGAAAACTCATAAATTTAGGAACTAAGGTGAATCAGCGATAGCGTGCCCCACCTTAGTTATTTCTACTTTTTGAAAGAATACTTTGTTAGATATTGAAAACAGGCTTCAGGAAGCTAATTTTGTCTTTTTTCATCTTACTCCAGTACTTTTGCAGTTTATTAGCTGGCAAAACCTCGTAATAGTATAGCCAGTAATCATCTTCATTATTATTATATAGATGTTCAGCTACTACTTTATGCTGTTTAACTACCTTGCTACGGGTTCCGTATTTCCTTTTGTCGTATAAATATGCAAGCAGCAATGTTAAGCAGTCATCTAGATTACCAATTTTTTCTAGTAGAGATGAGCGTATATCGAATTCAAAGTCGTATTTCAATGAGAAGTATATTGAGTATGCTACAAGCTCATAACTATTGCGCTCGGTACCATAGTTCAGAAGGTTTGTAGATACATTTTTGATTGTAAAAACATCTACTTCATACCTTTCGAATAACTGGTTCTCGAGTAAACCTACAAGGTATGGGTAAATCATAACTAAATGATGAACTGTATCAATAAGATATTCAACTGCATTAGCAGAAGCTAGTTTTCCAGTTATAACCTTTATGCCATAGTTTAATATAGTAGCGTCATCGTCATTTTTCTTAAGTAAACTCAATAGAAAATCTAAATAACCAACCATAACGTTATAATTAAGATAATCTATTAAACTTACTGGGTGGTTAGAAATATCAACAATCCAACTTGAGTTTCTTGTCGCAGGTAGATCTTCTATAGAAACTTTTTTACCATTAAGAATTAGACCAAATTTCCGCAATTCATTAGACAGATCCGTTAAGAAGTTTTCGGCAGTTTCATAGTTTTTCGTTAAACAAACATAGTCGTCGATATGTCTTATAAATTTATAGCCCTTTTCAGCTAGTTGATAGTCGACTACTACTAATATAATTTCAGACACTAAATTATATGCATGCGCACCTATCAAAATACCGTGTGTTTCGCCGTTGTTAGTATTCATCAAAAGTGTATCTAGTTCATTAAACCAGAATCCTCTACGTTTGACTTTTGCATTGGCTTTACCAGCAATTGCCCAAGTCAAAGAGTGGGTATATATGCTCCCAAAACAGTTAGATATATCTGCATGAGCCTGAAATCTTGATTTGATTTTAAACTTCAGTAATGGATCATCGTCTTCCTTATAGTCCGAAAAACCCATATCAAATAGTTGATCTTTATCCACTTGGTGATTTGTAACTCTCAAAGTGGCATATTTTCCTAAGACTAAGATCTTTTTATTTTCTTTAGTTTTCCTTATATGTATTCTACTGACTTTCCAATCTTGATTATCTGTATAGGTTTGAAAGTGTAATAAAATATCGTTCCAGTTGTTCCTCAAATTGAAACAAAGGTTTCTATATGCTATAGGATTCGGAATTGTAATAAGTCTAGGTATGTTTATATTTCTGATACTTTCATAGTAAACCGGCATAGTTTCTGTTTTTTGAAATGTGGTTTCTTTTTGTACTTTGCACCAAGCGGAAAATTCAATAGATTGTAAGAAAGATGGTAAATTGTCGCTAAACATACCATAACCTAATAAACCTTCATAAACTTCGTCTGGGCTAAGTGAATGATGGTGTTGATAATATGATTTAAACATCGACTTCCTTGTTTATGCAATCTATATAATATTTTTAGTAAAATCATTATTAGCTCAGTGGAATAAAACTTAACTTCTAATCCGCCATCTCACCATGCGCCTTCGCATCACTTTTCTTACCATCTGGCTGTATCACGATAGGCAATACCAACCCTTTTGCAAATTCCCCAGCCAACACATAATCGTAGCTGCTAGCAGCGACATCGGGCGTAGTATGAATGATCATCTTCATATCTTTATCATCAGTCAGCTCATGTGAGACATAGCTTTCACTGAGCTGATCCAAGGCTTTAGATAGTGCCTCGTTACTTGCCATACTTACGGTCAGATTATGCTGAGCAGTAGCATTATCCACTTTGAAATACTCTGCATAATCACGGACATTTTGGCTATCGAGCGCAAAAGGATACTTATAATTAGCGAGGTCGGCTGGTTTTTCGCCGCTATCCATCACTGACCAATCTATCGTATTTGCTACCGCTGAATCCGTCGTCGATACTGCCGTATCCGTTTTTTTAGCCGTAGTCTCCGCACTATTATCGCAGCCTGACAGCGCCCACATACTGGCAGTCGTAATGATGAGCATAGTTATAAGACGCTTTGGCATCGAGGTATCCTATTTATGATAAGTCATGAGATGTTTTGATAGAGGCGCTATTTTGACAGCTTTCTGTGTGCTTCTCTAGCGAAATGCAAAAAAGGATGCTTTTCACTCTAGCAATTTCTTATTCTAGTAAGGTAGATAAGAAGACGAGTTTTCTATAAACCGTTTAACAGAGGAAGCACAAAAAAACAGCCATCTTTCGATGACTGTTTATAGTAATACTAAGCTTAACAATTATAGATTTACCATTATTAATGAATGATTAAACCGAAATAACTATCTACCTACTTGGCAGTTTACTTGGTATTCTTTACCATTTGCCCATTTCATAGCGAAGATACCTTTGTCGTCTTTCATGTGCCATGCATAGACCACTTCTGGATTTGACTCATTCACATAGCTTGCTGTATCGCCTTGAACAGCGCCATTCAAGATAATTGGCTGGTTTGCCCAGTTTACTTTAGGTAAGGTAGCGTTTAGCATCACTTGCTTCTTATTGATTGACTGCTTTGCTAAGATTTTACTGCCATCAGTACAGGTATAAGGTGCTGGTGCCATACGGTCATAAGCGGCGTCAGTGACGCTTTCTGAAGCAGGTGTATTTGGCGTAGTAGGAGCAGTAGTCGCACAAGCGCTTAATAGGGCAAGTGCAGGTAGAGCAGTAGCAAGTTTGGTTAGGGTATTCATGGCATTCTCCAAAAGTATAAAAGTCATCGTGTATTTGTTATTAACTATGCGTTAAGCATATAGCGCATATAGTATCCAGAACTTACTTTATAGAATGTTAGAAATTGTTTGTTACGTGTTCACTTGGTTACTTAAACACTGTTTACTGTAACGATTGATTTAAGGATGCTTAATGAATTTCTGATTTGCTTACTTTCAGCAAGCAGCATAATCAATTTCAAGATCAAATAAAAAAGCGCCTATCAACGTGTGGCTGATAGGCGCTTATCTAATTAGACAATAGATACTGTTGATCTACTGTATGACAACGGATCATTGATAATTTAATTACTTGGTTTTACGCGGTGGTAGACCGGTATGCTGAGTTTGGAAGTTGCCTTTACTCACATTCTTTTTGCCGCCAGTAGTTTTGCTCGAAGTACCTTTATTTGACCAGCTGTCAGCTGTTTTATTGCTACGTTTCACCGAGTCATTGCCCAGACGGCTGTTTTTCTTACGCGCTGATTGATAGCTGTCTTGCACCGCATCACGACCTTCTAAGCTGGCATTAAATGGCGGGATTAAGCAGCCGCGATTTTTACCAATCAAATCACCGCGCCCCATATCTTGCAGGGCTTTACGCAGCATTACCCAGTTTTTTGGATCATGATAGCGCAAGAACGCTTTGTGCAATTTGCGCTGCTTACCTGATTTGACGATATCCATATCACCTTCGTCACGGCTGATTTTATGCAGTGGGTCTTTATGGGTATGATACATGGTGGTCGCAGTCGCCATTGGGCTTGGGTAAAACGCTTGTACTTGGTCAGCGCGGTAGCCATTGCCTTTTAGCCATAGCGCAAGATTCATCATATCTTCATCTTTGGTACCCGGATGGGCGGCGATAAAGTAAGGAATCAAATACTGCTCTTTGCCCGCTTCTTGGCTGTATTGCTCAAACATGGCTTTGAACTTGTCATAATTACCCATGCCCGGTTTCATCATTTTTGATAAAACGTTTTCTTCTGAATGCTCAGGGGCAATTTTTAGATAACCACCGACATGATGGCTGACCAATTCTTTGACATATTCAGGATCTTTAATCGCCAAATCATAACGTAGACCAGAGGCAATAAGGATTTTCTTCACGCCTTTAATATCACGCGCTTTACGATACAACTGTGTCAAATTGCTGTGATCGGTAATCAGATTTTCACAAATATCAGGATAAACGCAAGACGGTTTACGGCAATTTTTCTCAATAGTTTCATCTTTACAGTTTAGACGATACATATTGGCAGTTGGACCACCAAGATCAGAGATAACACCGGTAAAGTTCGGAGCAGTATCACGAATCGCTTCGACTTCACGTAGGATAGATTCTTCTGAGCGGTTTTGGATAATGCGTCCTTCGTGCTCGGTGATAGAGCAAAAAGTACAACCACCAAAACAGCCGCGCATGATATTGACCGAAAACTTAATCATGTCATAAGCAGGGATACGCGCATCGCCATAACTTGGATGCGGCAGGCGAGCGTATGGCAAGTCAAACACGTAATCCATCTCTTCCGTCGATAAAGGAATCGGTGGCGGATTGAGCCACACATCGATAGAGGTATGTGAGTTACCGGCGCCACTGCTATGACGCTGTACCAATGCGCGTGCATTACCCGGATTAGTCTCAAGATGCAAGATACGGCTAGCATGAGCATAAAGCACAGGGTCAGATTTGACATGCTCATAATCAGGCAGACGAATGACGGTTTTCTCACGCGGTGGCATTTTAATTTTATGCTTACGTGCTGTCATCGGTTTAGTAAAGCCACGCATTTGTACAACTTGCGTCTCTTCATCGACTTGGTCAGTATTCAATATTTTATTGGTCACTGGTTCAGACACAAATCCTGGATATTGCCCTGACATTCCTGACATTGATTGTCCAACAGGAGAGGCGCTAGGCTTATCTTGTTCGATTGAGCATTGGTCAAGATCTTCGGTCATCACATACGGGTTGATAATCGGATCAACACGACCAACGGTATCGACATCATTACTAGCAACTTCGGTCATGCCTGCTTGCCAATGACGGCGCGTCGGCGTGAGCAAGTACGCTGTACCGCGCAAATTGCTCATTTGCTCAAAGCTATAGCCTTTTGATAGACCATGCACTACATCGACGATGGCGCGCTCAGCATTACCATACAATAAGACATCAGCACGGGCATCAAGCAAAATACTACGGCGTACTTTATCTGACCAATAATCATAATGCGCGATACGACGTAGACTGCCTTCGATACCGCCTAAGATAATTGGCACATCAGGATAGGCTTCACGGCAACGCTGACTATAGACAATGGCGGCGCGGTCAGGACGTTTGTCCGCGACGTTGCCAGGAGAGTAGGCGTCATCACTACGGATTTTGCGATCAGCCGTATAACGGTTAATCATGCTGTCCATGTTGCCCGCCGTCACACCATAAGCATAGACAGGTTTGCCAAGTTCCATAAAGGCATCTTTACTCTTCCAATCTGGCTGAGCAATGATACCGACGCGGAAACCTTGTGATTCTAGTAAGCGCCCAATAATCGCCATACCAAAGCTTGGGTGATCGACATAAGCATCGCCCGAGATAATGATGACGTCACAGGCATCCCAGCCAAGCTCATCCATCTCTTTGCGGCTCATTGGCAAATAAGGCGCAGGCTCGTAGCAGCTTGCCCAATGTTTGTCGTAGTCGTAAAGGGGTTTGGTGCCTTGTTTAAAGGCGGTGCGGGCGATGGTATCGGCAGACATGGGATAACCTTAATCAGAAAAAATGCATATATATAATAGCCATTATAGATAACGGTAGTTGATGGCTAATTTAAAGGCGCTCATTTTAACATGAATAACGTTCATGATGTAATAAACGTATTAGCGATAAGTTATTGATAGCGCAGAGTAATCTATGGATAGCAATTAGGCAAAAAGCAGCTATCAATCTAAATAAATCTTCGTACCACTCTTAGTAAAGTTCATCACAAACTGACTCTTAAAATTACGTACATTATTTTCGTAAGTGAGTAAATTGCGAGTGAACTGATGATAATCCTTCATATTTTTAGCACTCACCATAAGCATAAAGTCAGCATCGCCAGATACTTCATAGCAGCTCATCACTTGCGACTGGGCATTCATCAAACGCTCAAATCGATGCTGCATAGAGTTATTGGAGCGCTCCATCTCTACCATCACCACCGCCGTCAAGCTATAACCGACCTTATGAGGGTCTACTATAGCGACTTGTTTAGTGATCACCCCATTGTCTATCAGCGCTTGCACACGACGTTGAGCCGTAGCGATAGACACATTGATGTGTTCTGCAAGGGTTTTTAAGGGCAATGTCGCATCATCTTGCATCAAATTTAAAATGGCTTTATCGGTATTGTCTAGTGACTGATTCATAGAGTTTCGCTTTAAGGTGAAGACATTAACAGAGGATGATTACAATTTACTTACTATAGAAGTATTATCACTATAAATCATAAAGTAATAAATTATTAGTAATATAGGCGACTATAAGATAAATATATTCATATTGAGATAAATATAGAGATTTTTTCGCAATCACTAGCTATAAACTAAGCTTTATATATTAGAAAACGATAATAATCTCTATCAAATAGTGTTTTCGCTGCTCATGCAAATAAAGGTGCTTTATGTCTACTTCAACCCTAACCAATACTGTAGCGTCGACTTTGTCACGTTTCCCGATGCCAGCAATGTGGACGAAAGGCAGCGTGCAGCAGCGCACTTTAATAATGGGTGTAGCACTAGCAGTCTTATCCAACGTATTGTTTGGCGTACTGTATGCTTATAGCAGTTTTTTAGCACCGTTATCAGGAACACAAGTTTTTATCTGGCGGATGCTAGCGATGTGGGCCGCACTGATAGGATATTTGCTTATCAGCGGGCGTTTAGGTTTGCATATGGATAAACTAAAAGCATTATGCTCTGTTAAACAATGGGCGTGGTTGCTATTGCCTACACCGATATTCTTAAGTCAGTTTTGGCTATTTATGTGGGCACCCGTCAATGGGCAGGGCGTACAAACCGCGATGGGTTATTTTTTATTTCCACTCATGATGGTGGTGTTTGGATGCGTATTGTTCGGTGAAAAACTAAGTCGCTTACAATGGTTGGCGGTTGCTTTTGCAGCAGTTGGAGTCGGCAGTGAGATTGTACGTACGCAAAGCGTCTCGTGGGCAACGCTATGGGTCTGCGGTACTTATCCTATTTATTATATTTTGCGCCGTTTGCAAGGTATTGGCGCGGTCACTGGGTTATTGGTTGATTTAACGATATTCGCACCATTTGCTTTGGCGTACTTATTTTTTATTGCCCCAAGTAGTTTAAGCTTAGTCAGCGGCTCTGGGTTCTTTATTGCGATGCTGGTAGGACTCGGCGTTATGAGCGTGCTGGCCATGAAAACCAACGTTGATGCCAGTCAAATGCTGCCAATGAACGTTTATGGTATGATGAGTTATTTGGAGCCCGCATTACTATTTATCTTAGCAATAACCGTTTTGGGCAATCCTTTTGAATCGGCGATGATTTATAGCTATGGTCTTATTTGGGTCGGGATAGCTTGTCTGATTGGGCATGGTGTACGTCAATTACGCCGCGCCCATCAACAATCGCAAACGACAGAAATTGCACCAGTTATGTGAAAATTAATCAATAAGAGTAATCGAATAAATAAAAACGGACGATTCAACATTATGCTGAATCGTCCGTTTTTTAAGATTAACACCAATCTGTTGAAAGATGGCTTTAATCTAAATCCTTCTTAAAACCACGCTGCTTATCACGTTCCCAATCACGGTCTTTAAGCGTTTTACGTTTGTCGTGCTGTTTTTTACCCAGTGCCAAGCCAATTTGACATTTTACCAGCGAGTTTTTCCAATAGCAGGATAATGGCACGCAGGCATAGCCTTTTTGGTTGACTGCACCCATTAGCTTTTCGATTTCGCGGCGATTAAGCAGCAGCTTACGGGTACGGATACTATCAGGGCTGACATGCGTCGAGCTAGATAGCAGCGGCTGAATATGCGCGCCAAATAGGAATGCCTCATTATTACGAAAAATAATATAAGCTTCCGTAATGGTCATTTTGCCCGCGCGAATGGCTTTAACTTCCCAACCTTGTAACGACAGACCTGCCTCAAATGTCTCTTCAATAAAGTACTCATGACGAGCCTTTTTATTGGCACAAATTTGATTTTCCGGTTTTTTTGATTTTTTTGACATAATGTCTCCATAAGGACTGCTTAAATATATCTTGTCCCTATATTTCTAGTCTTACTAATTCCTCATCCTAACCCTTAAATGCGGGTTATTTTTTATAAATGCTAAACAGATGAGTCGAACTGGCTATTGTAACAAAGCTTCCGCTGCAAATGTAGCCGCGCTGTTAGGACAAATGTAGCAGATAAGTATTAAGTTTGGATAAAATTTGCTAGCATATAGCTTATTATCTTATCACCAACCACATTGGTCCTGCTATGAGCTCTTCTGCTACTTCTTCAAAATTGCATACCAAGATTCTATACCCTGGCACCTTTGATCCCATTACCAATGGTCATGTGGACTTAGTGACGCGCGCGACCAAATTATTTGACGAGGTGGTGATTGCAGTGGCATCTGGTCACCATAAAAAGCCGTTATTTAACTTTGAAGAGCGTGTGGCTTTGGTCGAGACCGTATTTGTTGATTTGCCGCAGGTATCCGTCATAGGTTTTGAGGGCTTGCTAGTCGATTTTATGCGTGAAAAGAATGCTACTGCTGTCTTGCGTGGTTTGCGTGCGATGTCAGATTTTGAATATGAGTTTCAACTCGCCAATATGAACCGCGAGCTTGATGAAAATTTTGAAGCGGTATTTTTGACGCCTTCACAGAATTACTCATTCATCTCGTCGACCATGATTCGCGAAATTGCTAAGCTCGGCGGTGACGTGACAAAATTTGTACCGCCTTGTGTCTCTGAAGCTTTTATTCAAAAGCTCGGTAATAAATAGGTCGCGTATCTGTGTTAGATTGCGTATTTCTTAATAAATAGAAATGCCTGATAAAAAAAAGGAGCAGTCTATGGCGTTGTTAATTACAGATGAATGCATCAATTGTGATGTGTGTGAGCCTGCCTGCCCAAACGAAGCCATCTCAGAGGGCGATGATATCTATGTCATCGACCCTGACTTATGTACTGAATGCGTCGGTCATTTCGATGAGCCGCAATGTGTGGTTATTTGCCCTGTCGATTGTATTCCTCATGATCCCAATCATGTAGAAACCGAAAGTGATTTGATGTCTAAATACAAACGCATTACTGGTCAATAAAATATGACAACTGTATCAACCAACGATTTTGATCAGCAACATCTCTGGCATCCGTATGCCAGCCTACCACCGACTTATCCCAATATCGTGATTGACCGTGCCGAAGGTATTTATATTATTACTGAAGATGGTACGCGCCTGATTGATGGTATGTCGTCATGGTGGGCAAGCGTGCACGGTTATAATCATCCCAAATTGAATGCGGCGATGATTGAACAATTGGGCAAAATGGCGCACGTCATGTTTGGTGGTTTAACCCATCAGCCAGCGATAGACTTGGGCAAAAAACTGCTGTCAATTGTGCCTGCCCGACTGGATGCGATATTTTATGCCGATAGTGGCAGTATCGCGGTAGAAGTTGCGCTTAAGATGGCATTGCAATATCAAATTGCTGCCAAGCGTCCAACCAAGCAGCAGTTTGCCTCGACCCATTCAGGTTATTACGGTGATACATGGCATGCGATGAGTGTCTGCGACCCTATTAATGGTATGCACAGTCTCTATGGTAAGCAATTACCGATGCAACACTTTGTCGCAGCGCCACCAATGGGATTTGAGCGTGACTTAACCCAAAGTGAGCGTGAGGCATTAACTGAGTTTTTTGTCAAAAATAGCAACCAGCTTGCTGGATTTATCATCGAGCCGATTATCCAAGGCGCAGGCGGCATGCGCTTTTATAGTCCTCAGTATTTGCAGCTCTTACGCCAATTGTGTGATGAACATAACGTGGTATTAATTGCCGATGAAATTGCCACCGGTTTCGGGCGTAGTGGCAAATTATTTGCCTGCGAGCATGCTGCTATTAGCCCTGATATTATGACGATTGGTAAGGCACTGACCGGCGGTTATATGACTTTTGCCGCGACCCTGTCTACACGAGAAATAGCTGACACCATTAGCCAAAGTGATTACCCGTCACTGATGCATGGTCCGACCTTTATGGGCAACCCGCTGGCATGTGCCGTTGCTTGTGCGTCGATTGATTTAATACTGTCCTATGATATTGAAGCGCGTACAGCAAATATGCAATCTGTCATGGAGCAGCAACTTGCGCCAGCTGTGAGTTTAGAAGGTGTTAAGGAAGTGCGTTGTTTAGGCGCAGTTGCCGTCATTGAGCTAAATGATGCGGTTAATATGCCAGTCTTTCAATCCTTACTGATTGAAAACGGCATTTGGGTCAGACCCTTTGGGAAATTGGTCTATATTATGCCGCCCTATGTGATTACCGATGATGAACTTACCACTCTTTGCAAAGCGTTATTAAATGTGGTCAGTAGTTATTTAACGCGAAAGGATTAATGATGAGCGTGCTCTTTATATCTGGTATCGATACCGACATCGGCAAAACTTATGCAACCGGTATGATTGCCAAAGCGCTGATGCAGCACGGCGTTAATGTCATTACCCAAAAGCTGGTGCAAACGGGCGTCGCAAGAGATTTAATTAGCGGAAAAATGGGAATTGCCGATGATATTATTACCCATCGTCAGCTGATGGGGATTCCGCTACAGCCGTGTGATATTGATAGAACCACTTGCCCGTATCGTTATGAGAAACCTGCGTCACCGCATTTATCCGCCGCACTTGCTAATGAAATTCTTAATACTGATGTGATTACAAGCGCTACAAAAATTTTGCAAGCGGATTATGATGTGGTGCTTTTAGAAGGGGCAGGTGGCTTATTAGTGCCCATCACTGAGCAATTATTAACTTTGGATTATATTGCCGATAAAGGCTATCCCGTTATTCTAGTCACATCAGGTCGGCTTGGTAGTATTAACCATACCTTGCTTAGCTTAGAGACGATCAAATCTCGTGGTCTAGACGTTCATAGCGTAATTTATAATCATATTCACGACAATGCTGCTCAGACGGATGAACAGATAGCAACTAGTACGATAAAATTTTTGCAAAACTATTTAGCTGAGCATCATCCAACGGCGCATTGGGTGGCCTTACCTGTACAAGAAGATAATGGGTTTAGTCATACAGATTTTATACTCCCCCAAAACTTTGTATAAATCACCGCTAAAAATAAGCCAAAAAAACTTTCCGAAAGCAATATGAATTTTGCTATACTAGCGCGCTTGGTAGACTAGGCAATCGCCGCTGCACACTGGTAACAGACATGCAGGGGAGGAAAGTCCGGGCTACATAGGGCAGCGTGCCAGCTAACGGCTGGGCAGGGTAACTTGACGACCAGTGCAGCAGAGAGTAGACCGCCTTTAGTGTCTGACACTATCGGTAAGGGTGAAAGGGTGCGGTAAGAGCGCACCGCGTGGCTGGCAACAGTTCACGGCATGGTAAACTCCACGCGTAGCAAGACCAAATAGGCATCGGCATGGCGCGGCCCGCGTTCGATGCGGGTAGGTTGCTTGAGCGTATTAGCGATGATACGCCTAGAGGAATGATTGTCCACGACAGAACCCGGCTTATCGGTTTACCAACCTTTTTAGCAATGTTTTAAACATGTTTCTTTATTAGCTAATCTTTAAAGAAGCACAGCAGTACCGGTTTGGTGTTTTAAAATTGCGCTTATTTTGAATTTAATTCAATTTTTTTGCAAAAAATGCCTTTTAAGGGTTGACGTAAGTCACTCATATCGGCATAATACCGAGCCTAAAATGGCGATGTAGCTCAGCTGGTTAGAGCGCATGACTCATAATCGTGAGGTCAAGAGTTCAAGTCTCTTCATCGCCACCATTTTTAGCAAGACCTGTAACATTAAAAATGCCAATCATTATTTGATTGGTTTTTTTTTGCCTATTTTATGGCTGAAAATAAATAGCTACTCACAGAATCTATATCAGATCTAACGAAGTAAATATTCTTGATTTATAGCTTGCTTGTTTACCTTCATTTATAAAACCAAGGCTTGCTGACAAAATCCACTTACTTTATAGTGGAAAACTGCTAGAATACCCTCACGTGCCTGCGCGTAGTTATAACTAATAATCAGCGCTGTAGGCACTTCACTTGCTACAATATGGTTTGCTTAATGTAGTGATATTGGTGTATTGACCGATATTAACTATGAGTAAGTATTCTATTGTTGCCATCTGACAGCATTTATATTCGTTATTCAATCCTCCATTATTTAGTAGGCGCTTTGTGACTGCATTAGCCAATATTCGTAACTTTTCTATTATTGCCCACATTGATCATGGCAAGTCGACCCTTGCCGATCGTTTTATTCAAATGTGTGGCGCGCTGCAAGATCGCGAGATGCAGGCGCAAGTCCTCGATTCGATGGATATTGAGCGTGAGCGTGGTATCACGATCAAAGCGCAGTCGGTGACGCTGTATTATGACCATCCAAATGGTGAGCGCTATCAGTTAAACTTTATTGATACGCCTGGTCACGTGGATTTTTCTTATGAAGTCTCTCGTTCCTTAGCGGCTTGTGAAGGCGCGCTATTGGTTGTTGATGCAGCGCAAGGTGTTGAAGCACAGTCGGTTGCTAACTGCTATACCGCGGTCGATCAAGGTCTGGAGGTCATGGCAGTTTTAAATAAAATTGACTTGCCACAAGTTGAGCCTGAGCGGGTGATTCAAGAGATTGAAGACATCATTGGTATTGATGCCGTTGATGCGCCGCGCGTGTCGGCAAAATCTGGTCTCGGCGTTGATAAACTGCTTGAGGCGTTGGTTGAATTTATTCCTGCGCCAACGGGTGATCGTGATGCACCGCTGCAAGCGTTGATTATTGACTCATGGTTTGATAATTATTTAGGCGTTGTATCATTAGTACGTGTCCGCCAAGGTACGATAAAAAAAGGTGATAAACTTTATATTAAATCGACCAAAGATGCGCATTTAGTCGGATCAATTGGTGTCTTTACCCCGAAGCCTTTAGATACGGGTATCTTAGAAGCGGGTGAAGTGGGTTTCATTATTGCGGGTATTAAAGACATTGCAGGCGCGCCAGTTGGTGATACGATTACTCATGCCAGTACGCCTGACGTCGATCGTATTCCTGGATTTAAACAGATTACGCCGCAAGTGTATGCTGGTATGTTTCCTGTAGAATCTACCGACTTCGAAAAGTTCCGTGAAGCACTACAAAAACTGCAGATTAATGATGCGTCATTATTCTTTGAGCCGGATACCTCAGACGCGCTAGGTTTTGGTTTCCGTTGTGGCTTCCTCGGTATGCTGCATATGGAAATTATCCAAGAGCGCCTAGAGCGTGAGTATGACTTGGATCTGATTACTACTGCACCTTCTGTTATTTACGAGATTGTAAAAAAAGATGGCAGCATTATCTATGTTGATAATCCATCAAGACTGCCTGAACCGAATAATATCGAAGAGTTCCGTGAGCCGATTGCGCGCTGTCAGATTTTAGTACCGCAGGATTATCTCGGTAACGTGATGACGCTTTGTATTGAGCGCCGCGGAGTTCAAGTCGATATGCGCTTTATGGGTCGTCAAGTGCAGCTCATTTTTGATATTCCGATGGGTGAAGTGGTCATGGACTTCTTTGACCGTCTAAAATCAGTGTCACGTGGTTTTGCGTCACTTGATTATAATTTTGAGCGTTATCAAGTCGATAAATTGGTTAAAGTTGACGTGCTGATTAACGGTGACAAAGTCGATGCGCTTGCTATGATTGTCCATGAAACTCAGTCGCGCTACCGTGGTAACGCACTGGTGACCAAAATGAAAGAGCTGATTCCACGTCAGATGTTTGATGTCGCTATTCAAGCGGCAATTGGTAGCCAAATTATCGGGCGTAGTACTGTGAAAGCCATGCGTAAAGATGTCTTGGCTAAGTGTTATGGCGGTGACGTCTCACGTAAGAAAAAGCTACTGTCGAAGCAAAAAGCCGGTAAAAAACGCATGAAGCAAGTGGGTAACGTCGAGATTCCACAAGAAGCCTTCTTAGCCGTATTGCAGGTAGATTAGATTATTAATAAATGAATCATCATTGCTGTTTTTACGGATGTCATCATTGGATAAGTAGCTCGCTAATAGGCAATTAAGTATGGATTTTGATTTCAATTTGATTTTAGTGCCATTAACCATAGGTTTGGGTATTATTTGGCTATTAGATAAGCTGACACTTAAACAACGTAAAACACGGGGTCGCGGTAAAGAGAGCTTACTGGTACGCTGGGCATATGATTTTTTCCCTGTATTAGCGGTGGTGCTTATTGTGCGCTCATTCTTAATTGAGCCGTTTAATATTCCGTCGTCCTCGATGGTGCCAACGCTATATACGGGCGACTTTATTGCCGTCAATAAGTATGCTTATGGTGTTCGTTTGCCCCTGACTTATAATAAAGTAATCGATACTGGCACGCCTGAACATGGCGATGTTGCAGTTTTTCGTTATCCAGAGAACCCAAGTATTTATTATATTAAGCGCGTCATTGGTCTGCCGGGTGATACGGTTAGTTATAATCAAGGCACAATTGCGATTAATGACGTGCCTGTTACTACTCAAGCCATTGATTTTGACGCCAATGCAGAGCTGACGTCACAGTTATATTCTTCAGGGGAAGTTGCTCCGGGTCAAATGCTGACAGAAGAGAATGCTGCTGTGATGGGTCAGCAAGAAGAAGGCGATGCAAAGTATTTTAGAGAAACTCAAGGTAAGCATGAGTATGTTGTTCGTTATTTGAATGGTATGAACAGCTCGCAATATGCACCATTTTTACAGCAACAGTCGCCAGAAGTGGTGAGCTCAGAAGGCAATGAATGGCGTATTAATGTGCCTGAAGGTCAGTATTTTGTGATGGGCGATAACCGTGATCGCAGTGCAGATGGACGCTTTTGGGGCTTTGTTCCTGATGATAATTTAGCAGGAAAAGCAGTATATATTTGGATGCATAAGCCGCCGGGTCTACAGCTACCTACCTTTAAACGTAATGGTGCTATCGATTAATGACATCAGTGTTCTATAGATATATTTACCGACAAACGTTTTGTGCTAATATTATGGCTATTCAATGCAATGATATCTAGCTTATAAACATGTACTAAGAAATAGTGTTTTCTAAGCTAGATAAATTACAAATATAGCTATTTTTCGTTGAGAGGTATTATGGTGCAACAGTTATCTGGCTTATCTACACAGCGCGGTGCTAGTGTCACGAGTATCGTTTTTATTATCATCGCTTTGGGTGTTGCTGTTAAATTGATTGTTGCCATTGTGCCAGCACAAATTGGCGATTATCAACTGACCAAAACCTTGAGTGCGCAGCTTCAAGAGTCTAATAACAAGAAAGAGACCGCCAAGCAATTCGTCGAGCGTGTTGATAAGCAGTTGTCTATCAATGCTGATTACGATACTAAAGCAGAGGATGTATTTACCTTTAAAGATAAAAAAACAGGTCAGTTGGCTATCTATAAAAAATATGAAAAAACCAATACGCTCTTTGGAAATATTGATATTGTGAATCGCTTTGAAGGCGATATCGATCCTACAATAGCAGAGTAATTCGATTTTTTAAAATACGAGCAGCAATGATCTAACAAGCCAGTACTCTAGAAAACAGTTCTTTATGAGCTGGTTTTTTGTATTTAATATTTTTAAACGTTACTATTTAATGACCTTAAATAGTACAACAAAAGGGATAATCATAAGCCACGCATGAAACCAACTTCGCAGTATCCTCAGGCGGTTCCTAATCCACCAAAAAATAGCCTGTCTGATGACACGCTTGTTATTAGCTCAGAATTTATTCAACGCTTAGCAGTATTAACGCGCAAGTTGGGTTATGTGTTTAATGATTTAAGTCTACCTAAGCTGGCACTCACGCATCGCTCGTTTGATAGTAAAAAGAACTATGAACGCTTAGAGTTTTTGGGTGATGCATTGCTAGGTATGATAGTCGGTGAAGCGCTATATCATCGTTATCCAACCCAAAATGAAGGTCGTCTGACCCGTATGCGAGCGACGCTCGTGAGGCAAGAATCCTTGGTCATTATCGCTCAAAATCTAGAGCTGTCTAATCAGCTAATATTGGGTGTGGGTGAGCGTAAAGGTGGCGGACGCAATCGTGCTTCTATATTGGCGGACGCCGTCGAATCCTTAATTGGTGCTATTTATCTAGACAGTCAAGATATGAATATCACACGAGAATGTGTATTGTCTTGGTATGGTGATTTGATTGATAATGTCAATGATCAGAAAGCCCTAAAAGACGCCAAGAGCCGTTTACAAGAATGGCTGCAGTCGAAGCAATTTGACTTACCACATTATGAGTTGATGGAAACACGCGGTAATGCCCCGCATCAGATATTTGTGGTACGCTGTCAGGTAAACATTCTTAATTGTCCTGATATTACCGAATCTGGTGAAAGCCGCCGTATTGCTGAGCAAAAAGCAGCAGAATTGATGATTAATCAACTTCATAAGCTGCCAAGTGCGCCTAAAAAACGCAGCTAATGGTTTTTGTAATATTACTCTGGTTTTATATTGCTGACTTGATAGTAATGTCTTTAAGACTATCATTTCCATATTTTGAAAAATGCTCATTCTTTAACGAATTAGTATTGCAACATCAAATATTCATAACTTGATAACAGTGCTGCTATTTATGTCATATGCGCATAAAGCAGTTTAACTGATGACAAACCCCACAGGATTACCCTATGAGCAATCACACTGACTTGCCATTAAACAATGAAGATAATGCCACAAATATGACCGAAAATACTGACCTAAATACAAGTACAAACAATGCAGTAGAAATGAGTGAAGTAGAAATCAACGAAACAGAAAACAATGCAGTAGATAACGATTCAGCAATCGAAGATTTCTTTTCACCAAATAATGGCGCGCTTGCTGCTGAAGGTTTTAAAACTGGCTACGTCGCCATTGTTGGTCGTCCAAATGTCGGCAAATCAACGCTGATGAACCATTTATTGGGTCAAAAGCTGTCCATCACCTCACGTAAACCACAAACGACGCGTCATCGTATCCACGGTATCTTGTCTAATGATGAGATGCAGGCAGTATTTGTTGATACCCCCGGCATTCACCGCAACGAAGTACGTGCTATCAATGAACGCATGAATAAAGCGGCCGTCTCTGCATTGGTAGATGTTGACTTAGTATTGTTTGTCGTTGATTCTGATCAATGGCGTGACGATGATTTACTGGTTCTACAGAAGCTTGGTGATACCAATTTAAATGTGGTTTTAGTGATTAATAAAGCCGATACCTTAAAAGATAAAGGCAGCGTTTTACCGTTAATGGAAACCTTTAACGACAGCTTTGATTTTGCTGATATCGTCCCAGTTTCTGCATTAAAGAATCAAAACTTAGATCGTCTACAAGAAGTGATCGCATCACATTTGCCAGTCGCGGCGCCAATTTATGATACAGAACAAATTACTGATCGCTCAGAGCGTTTCTTAGCCAGTGAAATTATTCGTGAAAAAATCATGCGCAGTGCCGGTGATGAAGTACCTTACGATTTAACGGTACAAATTGACGGCTTTAAAGATGAAGCGGCTCATACTGACCCAAAAACTGGTCGTCCACGTAAAGCCTGTACCTTTATCGATGCCACTATTTATGTCGAGCGTAGCGGGCAAAAAGCGATTGTGATTGGTGACAAAGGGCAACGTATCAAACAAGTGGGTATGGATGCTCGTAAAGATATGGAGCAGCTGTTTGATAAAAAAATCATGTTAACGCTGTGGGTAAAAGTTAAGCGCGGTTGGTCGGATGACGAGCGAGCTTTGACCAGTTTAGGCTATTAAAAATATTAATAGCCACTCTCTTTTATATTGAGTGAACTATAGCTGAGGTAATAATCATGCGTAACGAAGCGTTAATCGGTTATTTATTACATCAGCGCCCTTATCAAGAAAAGCGCGCCTTATATTATTTATTTTCTCAGCAGCATGGGGTGATACATGGTATTGGTAAAAAAGGCGCGCCACTATTTATGCCTTTACAACTCTTTGCTACTGGCAAACGTGATCTCAAAACATTCAGTCAAATCAATATAGCCTCTTTTAGTTCAGTCCATACACAAGCTGTCCAAGATGACGATGCCGCAAATGTAGATATACGACATCAAGAAAGCATTACAGGTCAGCATCAATATGCAGCCTTGTATTTGAACGAGATATTGTGGCGATTGTTGCCTACTGAAGATCCTATGCCCATATTATGGCAACATTATCAAAACAGCCTAGATGCGCTCAAAAAACCTCTAACCGCTGACGAGCTACGTCTGTGCTTGCGCCAGTTTGAGAGCTATCTATTTGATGAGTTGGGATTTTCACTGACGTTACATCAAGACAGCCTTGAAAACCCTATTGAGCCTGAACAGGTTTACCGATTCTTACCCGATATGGGCTTAGTGCCGACTTTGCATACAGAACATGGCGAAAGTATGGTTGGTTATGCGGTTTTTAAAGGGAATGATATTTTGATAATGGTAGAGCAAGGGTTGTCCGTTAGTACTCTGAACGCATGGTCGCGTTTACATCGGCAGTTGATTGATCATATGCTTGATTATCAACCGCTACAAAGTCGTCTACTTTGGCAGCAGCAACAGCGTTATCAACTATAAAGCGTATTTAACAATAGAATATGTTCACAACTACTTATCATCAATAAGCTATTTTTAGTTATCATCAATAAGCTATTTTTAGTAAATGATCTAACTATTAATAAAAGGATTTTTTATGACGGATACAGCGCAGATTTTGCCGACTACATTAGAGCAAAATCCACAAAATACTTCAAAAAAACCACTCTTAGGTGTCAACGTTGACCATGTGGCAACTTTACGTCAAGCACGCGGTGTGAGCTATCCAAGCCCACTAGCTGCAGCACTTTTATGTGAGAAAGCAGGTGCTGACGGTATCACTATTCATTTGCGTGAAGATCGCCGTCATATTCAAGATGCCGATGTATATGAGATGGCAGGGCAGCTGACCACGAGAATGAATCTAGAGATGGCAGCAACGACTGAGATGCTAGACATAGCCTGTCAAGTCAAACCATATTGGGTATGCCTAGTGCCGGAAAAACGTGCTGAACTGACTACAGAAGGGGGGCTTGATGTGGCAGGGCAGCTAGCCTCATTGACAAATTATGTCAGTCAGTTACAAGCAGCAGGTATCAAAGTCTCTTTGTTTATTGATCCAGAAGATAAGCAGATCGAGGCAGCAATTAATTGTAGCGCTGACGCAATTGAATTACACACAGGTTCTTACGCTGAGGCAGGTCTGGCAGGTAACACAGATAGGGTAAGTGTAGAGCTTGAACGTATTAAAAATGCAGTGGTTACCGCTAAACGAGTTGATAGTAAGCTGTTGGTCAATGCTGGTCACGGTTTAACACGTGATAATGTTCATGCGATTGCCCAAGTTGACGGTATATATGAGCTAAATATTGGTCATGCTTTGATAGCGGATGCGCTATTTGTGGGGATAGAGCAGGCGGTTATTATGATGAAAGCAGCGATGCACCGATAGCTACGACAGTTTATTTTTAGCTTATATTGCTATTTCATTATGTACCACATCCGGTCGGATGGTTTTCGTTAGGTTTGTAGGTAATGCCGCCTGTCTGATTAAAAGAGATTTGGTACATGATGTGATTATAGGTTGAGGTTGGACAGTATTTAATATGTCCGAAATGCCCACGAGGACTGCCACTATTGCCCCAAAATTTAGTGTAGTGACGGTTATTACCGACCCGTAAATACAAAGTACTGTATTTTGGGTTCAGCGCTTGGTCTTCTAACAAATCATCAATACCAACATCAAAATTGTTATTATCATTTTTATCCGAGAATAATAATAACTTTTTAAAGCTGTCTCTATGGCAAAGACCACCACCATTAGATAAGCAAACCAGTAAATCTTGTCTTCTAATATGACTCTCAGCTTTTGCCAAAGTCAAGGTAGTGTCTATTTGGCTTGCAATACGTCTGGCTTCCATACTTGCCAACTGAGTCAAAATATAAGGTGTGGCAATCGTTAATATAATAGCTAAGATAGCAATGGTTACGATTAATTCTACTAAATTAAACCCATGTTCATCATAGTGTCTAGAATCCTTCGAGCATATTGGAAGTGTTATATATGATATAGCCATAATGGACTGCCACCTGTATGAAAGGGATAGCTAAGATGGTTTTAAATGTTCATTGTGTTTTTAAATTTGTTGTTCGTGTCACTATTTGTTTTACCAAGTTGCATTACTAATATAGTGAATAGCAAAAAAAAGCTATTACACGGAATAAGTAGAATATTGTTTGTTTCTAAAATTGTAAATATAAACCAAATATATGTCTACTGTCAAAGAATGTTTCAATTCGTGAATAGATGCTTTTAATAATAGAGAAAATTAACTACTTGTATTAAAATGAGTTGCAACAATAGGTAGGAATCGTTTCATCATCTATTGCGACCTAACATACAAAAGATAAAGAGTGTAAAGTGTGTTAGCTCTCAGTAAGTTAAGCGGGCTAATGTGTTTTAGTTATGACATTATCGTGTAATAATGTGTAGCTGGTTTACGAAAAAAGTTGTAAACTGAATTGATAATCGCTAAGCTACGTCTTAATTGGTTTTGCTTTGTAATTTTAAGTTCGTAAATGATGTTTGTTTTTGAGCAATAGTTTTGCTTAATGCACTACTAAAATTATCCTTTGGAGGAAGTTTCATGAAATTAAATAAAATTGCTTTGGCTTTGTTTGCCATCACAGCAGCCCCACTAGCAGCTAACGCTGGCGTAACTGTCAGCCCACTACTACTTGGTTATCATTACACTGAAGGTGCTGATGAAGAACAAGCTGCTACTATGGGCGGAATCTATAAAGAAAACGGCTTATATACTGGTGCAGCATTAGGTATTGAGCTTACTCCTTCTACTCAATTTCAAGTAGAGTATGGCGTTTCAAATACTGATGGTGCAAGTGACAATCCATTATTGACTGGTCCTTATGACGCTGAACAAGAAATGATTTCTGGTAACTTCTTGATTGGTACTGAGCAATTCACTGGTTATACTGATAGTGCATTGAAGCCATATGTATTGGTTGGTGCTGGTCGTTCTAAGATTGAAATTGAAGATGCTGCTGGTAACTTCGTTACTGGTTCTAAAGATACTATCGGTAACCTAGGTCTAGGTGCTATGTACCGTATTAACGACGCTTTAAGCCTACGTGGTGAAGCTCGTGCGATTCATAACTTTGACGAAAACTGGTGGGAAGGCATGGCTTTAGCCGGTCTAGAAGTAGTACTTGGTGGTCATTTAGCACCTGCAGTAGCTGTTCCACCGATGCAAGAGCCTAACGTTCAGACTCCACCAATCGTTGTTGTTGAATCTGATCTTGATTCTGATGGCGATGGCGTACCTGATAGCATCGATGCATGCCCAGGCACTCCAATGAATGTTGTTGTAGATGAGCGCGGTTGCCCAGTACCAGTAGATATTACTGATGAATTGAAAATGGAACTACGTGTATTCTTTGATAACGATAAATCAGCTATCAAAACTCAGTACAAACCTGAAATCGCTAAAGTAGCAGAGAAGATGCGCGAGTATCCTAACTCTACCGCTCGTGTTGAAGGTCATGCTTCTAAAACTGGTCCATCAGCACGTTATAACCAACGTCTGTCTGAAGCCCGTGCTGTTGCTGTGAAATCTATGTTGACTAACGAATTTGGTATTGCTCCAAACCGTCTATCAACCGTTGGTTATGGTTATGATCAACCAATCGCTGACAACAACACTGAAGAAGGTCGTGCTATGAACCGTCGTGTTTATGCCATCATCACTGGTGACAAAACAATGACTGTTGAACAAACTAAAGATATGGTTGTTCAATAAGTACTAGCTACTAATTGTGTAATAAGCTAATTAGTTACAAAAAAAGTCATCCAATGGGTGGCTTTTTTTTATTTATGTATCGAGAAAAGTAAGTTATTACATAAATTTATGATTTAATAATGCTATACTAGCCACCCAAACACTTTGTAAACTGACAAAGTGTAATTAGCATAGCTATCTGTACGATGGATTCATCACCATAAGTCTATGTTTTACTTCTATTAATTATCTAGCTGTACCTATTGTATGGTTATTTAATCATAGCGTAATACTACTTATCTGGTTAATGGCAAAAGTTTATCCAGCGGTGCTTACTGCTACTGCATTTTTTTAAGACGAAACGAGCATTTTATATGGCGAACGATATCAAACACCTGCGTAACATTGCAATTATTGCCCACGTTGATCACGGTAAAACAACTTTGGTTGATAAGCTATTACATCAGTCTGGTACTTTTGGCGACCGTGCAAATATTGCTGAGCGTGCAATGGATTCAGGTGATATTGAGCAAGAACGTGGTATTACTATTTTGGCGAAAAATACAGCCATTCGTTGGACAGATAACACTGACAGTACTGAATATCGTATTAATATTGTGGATACCCCTGGTCACGCCGATTTCGGTGGTGAAGTTGAACGTGTAATGTCTATGGTTGACTGCGTACTTCTAGTGGTTGATGCTGTTGATGGTCCAATGCCACAAACTCGTTTCGTAACGCAAAAAGCGTTCGAGCAAGGTCTAAAGCCTATTGTTGTCATCAACAAAATTGACCGTCCTGGTTCACGTCCTGATTGGGTAATGGATCAAATTTTTGATTTGTTCGATAACCTAGGTGCGACTGATGAGCAGCTTGATTTCCCAGTTGTTTATGCGTCAGCATTGAATGGTATTGCAGGTTTGGAAGCTGATGATTTAGCTGATGACATGACGCCACTGTTCAAAACTATCGTTGATGTTGTACAGGCTCCACAGGTTGATGCAGATGCACCATTCCGTATGCAAATCTCAAGTCTTGACTACAATAGTTTCGTTGGTGTTATCGGTATTGGTCGTATTCAGCGTGGTAAAGTAAAAACCAATACACAAGTAACTGTCATTGATAAAAATGGCAATACCCGTAATGGCCGTATTTTGAAAATTATGGGCTATCATGGTCTTGACCGTATTGATGTTGAAGATGCACAAGCTGGTGACATCGTTTGTATTACTGGTATTGATTCGCTTAATATCTCAGATACGATTTGTGATCCTAGTGCTGTCGAAGCATTACCAGCATTAACGGTTGATGAACCTACCGTTTCTATGAACTTCCAAGTAAATAACTCACCTTTTGCTGGTCGTGATGGTAAGTTTGTGACCTCACGTAATATTCGTGAGCGTCTTGAGCGTGAATTGATTCATAACGTAGCATTACGTGTCGAAGATACAGAATCTCCTGATAAATTTAAAGTATCAGGTCGTGGTGAGCTGCATTTATCTGTATTGATCGAAAACATGCGCCGTGAAGGTTTTGAGATGGGCGTTTCGGGTCCAGAAGTTATCGTCAAAGAAGTGGATGGTAAGCTACAAGAGCCGTATGAAAATGTTGTCTTCGATATCGAAGATGCGCATCAAGGTCCTATCATGGAACAGGTTGGCTTGCGTAAAGGCGAGATGACCAATATGGAGCTTGATGGTAAAGGTCGTATGCGTATCGAAGCGACAATGCCTGCCCGTGGTTTGATTGGTTTCCGCTCTGAGTTCTTAACCCTGACTTCAGGTACAGGTATTATGACTTCAAGCTTTTCACATTATGGTCCACAGAAAGTTGGTGAAGTTGGTGCTCGCTCAAACGGTGTCTTGGTTTCTATGGCGAAAGGTGTTTGCTTAGGTTTTGCTTTATTTAACCTACAAAAACGCGGTAAATTATTTGCTGAGCCACAGCTTGAAGTTTACGAAGGTATGATTATTGGTCTTAACTCACGTAATGATGACATGGCAGTGAACCCGACGACTGGTAAGCAGTTAACCAACGTTCGTGCTAGTGGTACTGATGAAGCATTGACACTGACTCCAGCGGTTAAGTTTACGCTTGAGCAAGCACTTGAATTCATCCAAGATGATGAATTGGTAGAAGTAACGCCAAAAGCGATACGTATTCGTAAACGCTACTTGACTGAAAGTGAGCGTAAACGTTATGGTCGTAAGAAAGGTGCGTAATATTGAACAATAAATAGTGGTTATCCATTATTTGGTTCCGCATTAAAGATATGTAGTGAGCAGCATAGAATAGTTGGTATACCACTATTCTATGCTGCTTTTTTTTGTGTTGCATTTTACATAGAATAAAAAGACAATAGTCGGATATCACTTACTAAAAAAACGAGTAATCTTACGGTTATTATTAAAATCCCAAGTTGGATGCATCATTTATACGCTTATCTTATGGTCAATAAGATTTTTGAGGAGATAAATCATGAGTATGGTATCTGAGTTTAAAGAATTTGCTTTAAAAGGTAATGTGATGGATCTGGCCGTCGGTGTGATCATCGGTGGAGCATTCGCTACGATCACAAAGTCTTTAGTAGAAGACGTGATCATGCCCATTGTTGCTTTTATCGTCGGCGGCGAAATTAATTTCAAGAATATGTTTTTGATATTGGGCGATGCGCCAGAAGGTGTGGCACGAACCAATGATGCCCTCAAAGCTGCTGGCATTCCTGTATTGGCTTACGGTAGCTTCATTACCGTACTGATTAACTTTCTAATCTTGGCGTTTATTATTTTTATGATGGTAAAAATGGTCAACAGATTGCGCCGTGCAGATGAGGTAGAAGAAGCAATAGAAGAGCCGTCAGAAGAAGTGCAATTGCTTCGTGAAATTAGCGTTAAGCTTGGCAATATTAATAAGTAAATACATTTTACTGATCGTCAGATTAAAAAATAAAAAAGGCTAACGTCATGTTAGCCTCTTTTTATTGGATTTTTTATAACTACTTAATGGTAGTTATGTTTAGGGTCTAACGACAACATAGTCATTGGTATTAATAATAATTTCTGATGGTTGATCAACGACGATACGCACAACGTTATTATCAACGATTTGCGATTTGTAATAGTTGTCTTCAGCAACCGTACAGCCTAAACAGCGACTCATGGCGTTCCATGGTTCAACAAAGAGCTTCTGCTGTGCTTGGTCAGCATTACCGCCAATCAAAGAGAAGGGCAAACTGACGATGTAAGCGGCTGTACCTGCGACAGCTGCTATCAACTGTAATGGCTTGCCGACAACGGTATCTACAGCCATAGTCTCATAAGAGGGACCAAAATCTGTTTCATCAATTTCTATCGCTGCCAAAGCAGGTTGCATACTTGCAAAAGCTAAGCTGGCACTTATCAATACAGTTAATAGCTTATACTTTGCGGTGCATTTGGTGTTAGCTTGAGCAGTCATAATGATATCCTAAAACTCATAAATAGAATGATAAATGGCTGTTGCTATTTCTCCACAGAAATAGAGATATCGCGGCAACGAGAAATAGCCTATATATTACAGGTAAATAAATGATTTGCATTATTTATGTAAGTGCAAGCACTATTAAAGCAATATGTGGATCAATAAGCAACAAAAATGCGCAGCATATAAGGATATGTTTATTAATTGCTCTATTTTAATGACCAGTAGTTAAAGAGCGGCGAACTGGTCTATTTAAGTGAATATTGGATAAAAAATTAATATTGGAAAATTCAGATCTAATTAATTGGCTGACAAACAGGGCAGTAGATACTGGCACGTCCATTGAGCTTGATATTCTCTAAAACTGAATCACAGTGTGGACAAGTTTCACCTTGTCTACCATAGACGTTCAAAGCTTGTTGGAAATAGCCTGTTTGACCATCAGCAACCGTAAAGTCACGTAGTGTTGAACCACCTAGCTTGATAGCTTTCTGTAAAATCGTTTTGATATGGGCGACTAAAATTACTATTTGGTCATATGATATCTTATTCGCTGGAGTAGCAGGATGGATGCCCGAGAGGTACAAGCTTTCAGTGGCATAAATATTACCAACGCCGACCACAGCTTGCTGCTCCATAATGACTGACTTGATGGCTCGTTTGATAGACTGTTTTTTAATCGATTTGCTGTTTTGAGTCTGGATGGATGGTTCGCTACGTTGGATGAGATAATACAAATAGTCTGCCGTAAAATCATCTGATAGTGGCTCGGGTCCTAAATGGTTTAGTAGTTTATCCCCGTAATCCTCAAGCCATAAGATAGAGCCAAAGCGTCTGGGGTCATAATAATGTAGCTGAGTTTGACTATCGTCAGCGCCGATAAAACTCATAACCAAATGGTCATGTTTGCGCTTATCGCTTGCATGACTGTGTTGTTGCAAGCTACCTGACATACCAAGATGAACCAGAAGCTGTCTCGGCTGTAAATTCCTAGGTTGAACAGAAGATGAAATGCCATTATCAACTAACGGTATAAAATTGAGGATTAAATACTTTGCCCGTCGCTCAACGCTGTCCAATGTATAATCAATCAAATCTGCTAAATTATCAGGCATCGACCAACGCAGCTTGGGTTGAAAGACTTGTACGTTGGTGACTTTTTGTCCTAATAAAGGCGTCAGGCTGGTTTTTGTCGTTTCTACTTCTGGTAACTCAGGCATAGTATTTTATAAAATCTCTATTAAGAATTAAAGGTATTATCAGGCAACAGCGCGGCGAGCATGTAAGATACCGTGCTGCTGTTCAAGCTTAGCAAGTAACTTGGATAAATGTGCCAGCCCCGACACTTCAATATGAAACTTTAAAAATGCAATATTATCATCATTGCTCAGGGTTTGAACTTGACGAATATTGACGTTTTCTTTATCAATAATTTGGGTTAAATCGCGTAATAAACCACGCCTATCATAGGCTTCTATATGAATATCAACTGGCTGATAGCGACCAGATTTAATTTTCCAAGCTGCCTTGATTTCGCGTTCAGGATCACGTTCAATCAGGCGCAGATATTCAGGGCAACCGCGATTGTGGACACTGACACCACGCGATAAAGTAATGTAGCCCGCGATAGGCTCACCGTGCACAGGGTGACAGCAGCCTGCCAAGCCAACTTCAATGTTATCCAAGCCATCGATTTGGATTTTGTAAGCATCAAGCTTACCCGAATCTCTTTTATCGATAATAGGAGTAAAATCTTCTTCAGATCTTTCAGGCTCTAAATGCAGCTGACGAGAGATATGACTGGTAAGCTGATTTAGACCAATTTCACCCGTCACCAAACCAACCACAATATCGTCGGTATTGTTGACATTAAAATGTTGCGTATAATCGTTTAAATCGATGCTATTCGGATGCACCGATAGACGTTCAAGCTCTTTACTGAGCATCTGACGCCCGATTTCGATATTCTTATCACGATCTTGTTTGTTAAACCATTGACGCAGTTTTGAGCGGGCACGATTGGTATGAATATAGCCTAGTGAAGCCACTAGCCAGTCACGATTGGGCTCACGTGAAGATTTGGTGATAATCTCAACTTGCTCACCCGTTTTGAGCTGATAAGTTAATGGTACATAACGTTGATTGACACGCGCTGCTTGGGCGCGGTTACCGACCTGTGTATGAACATAATAGGCGAAATCCAGCACAGTCGCGCCTTTTGGCAACTCCGTAATATCGCCATCACGACTAAATATGTAAATACGTTCGAGTTCATCAAAATCAACCAATTGCTCTTCGTCATCATATTCAACTTCCTCTAATTCATCACCGGTTGATAAAGATGAGCGCGGCTGATTATTGATAGACAGCAGTTGACGTAAAGAACTGATTCGCTGATTAAGGTAATTGTCCTTTTTGTTTTTGAGCCCTTCTTTGTAGTTGACATGGGCACACATGCCAAGCTCAGCTTCAAAATGCATCTCTTGAGTACGAATCTGTACTTCAAGCGATTTGTTTTCAGCGATGACCGCAGTATGGAGTGAGCGATAACCGTTAGATTTTGGATTGGTAATATAATCGTCAAATTGCTCAGGAATATAACGCCATAACCCGTGTACCAATCCTAGCACGTGGTAACAGTCTGAAGGAGTGGTGACCAATACTCGCAGCGCACGGATATCGTAAAGCTGATCAAAAGACAATCCTTTAAGCTTCATTTTTCGATAAATAGAATAAATGTGCTTCACGCGTCCTGAAACTTCGCCCTCAATACCAGATTCTGCTAAAGACTCGTTCAGTCTATCTTGTACGCGCTGGATATAAGACTCACGCTCGCTACGCTTTTCTGATAATAGTTTGGCAATTTCTTTATAACGATCAGGGGCAAGGTAGCGAAAGGCTAAATCTTCAAGCTCCCATTTCAGCTGGGCAATACCCAAGCGATGTGCCAATGGCGCATAAATAGTCATGACTTCACGCGCCACGCGAGCTTGCCGAACTTCATTGGAAAAGGTCAGCTCGCGCATAGCAAAAGTGCGTTCAGCAAGTTTAATCAGTACTACTCGGACATCGTTTGTCACTGAGATCAGCATGCTATAAATATTTGATAATTGATCCCGCTGATTATTTACGAAGTGATCCTCTAAGCGCTTATTGCTTTCGATAATCTCAGACAGTTGTCCCATCGCTAAGGTATCTTTAACCAAGGTTGAGATATCGGTGCCAAACTTTTTTTCGATTTCACTAAGACTAATAATCGATTTGCGCGCACTGCGATAGAGCATGGCAGCGACAAGGGCATCTTCATCTTGATAAAGGTAAGTTAAGATATCAGTCATGCCGATACCAGTCACGTAAGCGCCCGAACGCTCCGATTCACTGGTATTCATGTGATTACGGACGAATACACAGGCAGCGCTAAGATTGGGTACTGAATCTTGCCCAATACGCTTTGCAACATTATCAAGCCAAGTAGGTACATCAATATTGATTTGATTTAAATCTAACGCTTCAAGCTCTTGCTGTGAAAACGCCTCGGATTCATCAAGGATTTTATCCCTTAAATAGTCATTTTCAAGATTTGAGTCATGACTGTAGTAGGCGTAATTAACAGAGCGATCAAAGGTAGTATGGAGTTTATGAGTGGCAAGTTGATACTTGATATCTAGTGGGATTTGAGCATAGCTATTGGCAGACTGGTGCGAGCGTTGACTCGCGACCAGTTGCGCTGCCAAAGTTGCACTGTCGGCTTGCGTGGTTTGTCCATCTACCAGCGGTAATCCTTCACGAATTTTTACCATTGCCCACTCCTCTTAGCTATTTTGACTTGATAATAACGCCATCTACAATGCTAGAGCTAAACATGAGCTTGCTATCGATAAATGGTCAGTTATAAATCAATACAGCCGCTAAAAAATCCATTTTTTAGCAGCTATAAAATCAATTATAGGGATCTTGCATAGAATTATGAGCGCTTAGACTCACTATGTTTTATAAATAATAAAAACAGTGACTATTATTATCGCATGTTGCGATGACAAATCAAGCAAGGCTCTGTAATGATAGCGTTAGCCGCATATGCGAGTAACGCAGATATCATTCTTAAATTGCAGCTATTAACGCCTCTAAAAATCATAGGTTAATACCATACTCTGCCATTACATACAGTTTAAGCAGATATTTTTTCAAAGCGCGCGATGGACTCAACGTGACCAGTATGACAAAACATATCCATGACGCCAGCGTGAGTCAAACGATAACCTTGTTCGAGCAATGCTTTGGTATCGCGAGCAAGTGTAGCAGGGTTACAGGAGACATAGACAATCCGCTCGGCGTTAAACTTAGGCAAATATTGCATAATCTCCCACGCGCCAGAACGCGGTGGATCGATAAGCAGCGCATCAAACCCTTGGTTAGCCCACGGTTTGTCTGTACAGTCATGCGTCAAATCTTGGCTATAAAACTCAGTATTATTAATGCCATTACGGCGCGCGTTATCAGCGGCGCGTGCAGTCATAGCTTCACTGCCTTCAACACCAACGACCGAGCCGGTTTCACCAACCAAGCGCGCGAGAGGCAAGCTAAAATTGCCTAAACCGCTAAATAAATCTAGAACGCGTTCACCTGCTTTTAAATCAAGCAAGTCACAAGCAAGCTTGGTCATTTGACGATTCACCGACAGATTAACTTGGGTAAAATCGGTAGGGATAAATTCAAACGTCAAATCATACTCTGGTAATTGATAATACAAACGTCCAAACTGTTCGCTTAAATCATCTGTATCTTTCAAGGCGATACGTTGAATGCTATCCGCCCCCTTTGATTGTAGATATAGCTGCCAATTACGTGCTGCAAAAAATACTTTTAGCTTATCAATATCGCCATCTGATAACGGTTCAAGATTACGCACAATTAGCGCGACTGGCTGATCGCCATCAGGCAGCTCTGGTAAATGCTCGCCCATAGCCAACTCAAGCTGAGCAATCTTGTCACGGCTATCTAAAGTACTAATAAGGGTTTTTAAGTTTTCAATCTCAAAGCCAATACGCGGATCTAATATATGACATTCATTTAACTCTGCTAAGAAATTACTTGAACGCTCGCGAAAGCCGACCAAAGCAGTTTCTTTTTTGACCACATAACGTACGCCCAGTCGGGCTTTGGTACGATAACCAAGGCGATCACCGACTACCGGCTCAAGCCAGTGATCAGGTGCCACATTGGCTTGATGGACCAACATCTCAGCAAGGACAGATTGCTTAAATGTAATTTGTGCATCTGGCTGCCAATGCTGCAAATTACAGCCACCGCAAACACCAAAATGCGGGCAGGGTGGTACCACGCGTTCAGGATTTGGATTGGCAGTGATTCTAACGGCATCACCTTCTTCAAAGCTCGTGCGGCTATTGGTAATTTTGACCAACGCACTTTCACCTGGCAGGGCAAAGCTGACAAAGATTTTTTTGCCATGCTTGTCAGTGATATGACCGTCAGCTTCACCAAATCCATTACCATATACGGCAACGCCGCGACCATCATGCGATAAGCCATCGATAGTAAAGGGGAGTGGCTCAGCATCTTTTAGACGACGACGCGTCTTTGATGATGGCTTGGATTTTTTCTTATTAGGCGGAATCGTAATCGTTTGCGTCTCATTTGCCTGTTCGGTTACATCTACGTTGGTAAGCGTCTTTGAATCGGTGGGTTGCATAAACCTGCCTATAAAATGAAGGTGTTAAAAATAATAGCAATTTTAACATATAAAGCTGCCAAGGTATTAGGCGCTCACAAAGTAAAAAAGCGGTGATTATAAAACTATAATCACCGCTTACATGTATCGTTCATCAATATATCAACTGGCTAAAATTGCTAGCTGATAAGCCAGTCATTCAAAAATGCCTGATGACGTGGCGTGCCATCTACTTGGGTAAATTTGGTTAAATAATCGCGGCTTTGCTGCTGCCAAACGGTAAAATCTGGCAAGGATAGCTGACCGGTCAAACGCAGCCAACGCAGGTATATTAACCAAGTATTCATCACATCAGACTCACAATATATTGACAGCGTTTGCCAGTCATTATTGCTGACAAGCTCGCCGACCATACTGCCATCAACATCTGTTTTACCGGGCAAGCCATATAAGCTAGCAACGACATCCATTGCTTCACGGCGACTGGCACCGTATTGGCTAAATCGATCCATTAAGTCAATATGGCGCGTATGGAAGCGATTGACATAGTTGTCAAAACGCATGTTTTTGATACGTTCACCTTCTTCAAATAACCAAGGCGCTGCCAAGTCATATTGCATGGCACGATAAATAAGCACAGGCATGTCAAAACCTGAACCATTCCAGCTGATCAGTTTAGGCAGTTTTGCAATATCATTAAAGGCGCGAAAAAACTTGGCAAGAATCTCTTCTTCGCTAAATTTGTCTGCAGTGAGGGAAAATAATGAAAAAGTACCATCTTTAATATATAGAGCAGAGATACAGACAATGCGCTGTAATGGCAAACGCATGAAATCATGCCCGACTTCTTGTATACGAATGGCAGTTAACGCACTGAGTGTATCTGCATCGTTGAGCTTAGCCAATTGCGGATAGATACGGCGGCCAGCATCGGTATCTGCAACCGTTTCAATATCAAAGACCAAAATAGGGTCAGACGAAAAAGCTTGTGACATAGAGGTTTCTACCTGATCATTGTCTTACTACACTGCATTAAACGCACTGACCGCATCAACGGCATTGTCAGCGATTTATAAATTATCTTAGTTTACATTATCTAAGCTATCATCAACATTATATAAGCCGGTCGATAAATAACGATCACCACGGTCACAGACGATAAAGGCAATGACGGCATCAGGATTTGCCTTAGCAACTTGTGTGGCTGCCCATGCTGCTGCACCTGATGAGACGCCCGCAAAAATCCCTTCGGTTTTAGCAAGCTTACGCATATAAACCTCAGCGACGCGCTGATCGATATCCATAATCTCATCGACTAATTCGGCATCAAAAATCCCTGGCATATAAGCGGCAGGCCAGCGGCGGATACCAGCGATAGCTGCATCCTCATCAGGCTGTAAACCGATGATTTGTATATCAGGGTTTTGCTCTTTTAAATATTGTGCCACGCCGGTAATGGTGCCTGTGGTACCCATAGAGCTGATAAAATGGGTAATTTTACCGTCTGTTTGCGCCCACAGCTCAGGACCTGTAGTCAGATAATGCGCCTGTTTATTATCAGGGTTATTAAACTGATCTAAGACAATACCTTTACCGTCCGTTTGCATTTGTAATGCCATGTCGCGCGCGGCTTCTATCCCTTCTTCTACCTCAATCAGCGTCGCACCATAAGCCGTCATGGCGTCTTTACGTTCTTGGGTTGAGTTGCTTGGCATAAACAAGGTAATCGGATAGCCACGCATCGCCGCTACCATGGCTAATGCAATACCAGTATTGCCACTGGTTGCCTCAATCAACATGTCACCTGGCTTAATATCACCGCGTAGCTCCGCTTGATAAATCATATTAAAAGCAGGGCGGTCTTTGACAGAACCAGCAGGATTATTACCTTCAAGCTTGGCAAGCATAATAGCACCATTGTCAATCTGCTCTTGTTCAGGTAAGCGCTGCAATTTGACTAACGGCGTTTGACCGACGCAATCAGCAAGGTCAGTAATTTGAGTAATGAAATTGGCGTTTGACTGAGCTGTAGCGGACATAAAGTATCCTTAATAGTATCTATTTTTAAAGTAGTTTAACGCTATAGTAAAGTGCTATATATTTGGCAATACTTTGAGGTAACGGCAGCGTTTTTATTATTTGATAAGATTATGGTATTAAAGTGTTAAATAACCATGTTTTTATAAATGCGTCAATAATAAGTCAATACATCGTGACTGTCAGGTATTTATTATGGAAAATAAAAATTTGCGACATTGTATCATCTTGTTTTTGATGGCGCTTAACGCAGATAGCTTTATCGATGATTGTCTAACAGCGGCTAATGGAATCCTGTTAAGATAATCATAAGCTATATAGTCGTTAATAGATGATACCTAAGCGGTCAGTAAAAGCATTGTAAAATGCCAGTAACAAAAACAGTAGTGGAGATGGTGCCCAGTATGGCTTACAAAAAACGTTTTGATACCAGTAGTGCCTATGGTCAGCTGGTCATATTGGTATTTTTGCCCATCTGTTTACTCGCAGCAGTGGGCGGTATCTTGGTGTTTTATGAAACCATGCGTGCCAGTAATTCAGAGCAAGCAGTGTTGGCTGAGGCGGTGCTTATCCGCTATTCACCTACGATTGCAGAGATAATACCTGAGCTGTTAGAGCAAGATGCTGCCAAGATACAGACTTCAGAAAATAATAATGAAAACGCTGATGACAATAATAATAAAGTCTCGCAAGCTGCGATTGCAAAGTTAGAAGGCATCCAAGATAAACTCAGGCGTATGCGGGCAGAGCAACATGTTCAGCGTATCGCTATTGTCAATCAGAGCAACGACATACTTGCGACAGTTGGCTATGGTACGGAAGAGGCGTGGCCTGCAATCGATCCATCAGAGCGTTTTTTAGCGCAAAAATCCACTCCTATCGGTACCGCTTACGGCAGTATATTAGGTGAGTTTGAGGGTCAGACACTGTGGTTATTAGTCGATATGGATAGTGAGCCGCTTTATATTGCGCGCTATCGTATCGCTATGGCATTGGTGATTACCGGTTTGTTTACGTTATTAATTCTACTACTAAGTTTAAACATTTATTCAAAACGTTGGATTGCGCCGATTTATGAGCTGCGGCTGCAATTACAGCGTACTCACGTCGATAATCTTTATCAGCCTATCCCTGTTGAATCGAATGGTGAGCTAAATCTATTACAACAAGACTTGGTGAGAACATTACGTCGTTTGTATGTCAGTTTTCAAGAGCTGAAAGAGCATGCGGAGCAGACCGAAGATGATTTGCGTCTGGCTTTTGATGAGATGGAGATGCAAAACATCTCTATTCGTAATGCGCGTGATGCGGCAATTTCTACCAGCCAAGCCAAATCAGCGTTTTTAGCCAATATCAGTCATGAGCTGCGTACGCCGCTCAATAGTATTGATGGTTTTATTAATTTGCTCGCGCGTCACGGTGAGCTCAATCCTGAACAAGATTTGTATGTACAAACCATCCGTAAATCGTCTGCGCACTTATTGGCATTGGTCAATGATGTGCTTGATTTCTCTAAAATCGAAGCGGGCAAGTTGGTACTAGATCGCCATGAGTTTGATCTTTATGACACTATCTATGATGTGGTCGATATGCTGTCGCCGGTGTCTGCAGAAAAAGGTCTGCGCATGGCGGTACTGTTTTACAACGATGTGCCAATGCGTATCAATGGTGATGCGCTGCGCCTCAAACAAGTACTAACCAATATTGTTGGTAATGCGATTAAATTTACTGATAGCGGTGACGTGGTGGTGCGCGTCAGTTTAGATGACTATCAAGACAATTATTTGATGATTAGCGTGCAAGACAGTGGTAAAGGCATCTCGCTGTCTGATCAAAAAATGCTCTTTCAAAGCTTTAGTCAAGGAGACCCATCCATCACGCGTCAGTATGGTGGTACAGGACTGGGACTGGTCATCTCTAAACAATTAACACGGCTGATGGGCGGCGATATTGGTTTTTATGACAATATGCAAGAGAATATTTCCAATCAAGGCGCAACTTTTTGGTTTCGTATGCCCGCACATGTTGATGTGGTAGAGGCAGCGACAGGACAAACCATTGAGCTGCCCGTATTGGCACCATTGGCAAGTGCAACCGATGAATTTAATGTCCTTATTTGGATTAACCATACCGCGTCTATACAAGTACTGAAAGCTAGTTTGCATCATTTGCCTATTAAGCTAACCCAAGCCAATTCTTTGCCAGGTTTGCTTGAATCGTTAAAAGAGCGTGGTAATTATTGGGACTGGGTCATCGTTGATGATGATACCCAAGACGATATGATGGCGCTGCTTAAGCAAATCCGTCTACATTATCAAGGTAAACTGGCCGTCTTTGGTTATCAAGTTGCCGCCGATCAAGCACTACTCAATCGTTACCATGCCAATATTTTGTATGAACCATTAGACAAGAGACAGTTGTATGCCATGCTAGATACGCAAAAGCGTAGTGTACCTACTGGTATGGCAGAACCACGTTGGAAAGGCGTTACCGTATTGGCAGTTGACGATCATTTGCCAAACTTACTGGTGCTTGATGCGCTGCTGAGCGAGCTTGGTATTCATGTTATTACGGCCAGTAACGGATTTGATGCGATAGAGCTAATCAGTAAACAACAAGCGAAAAATATCAAAGCTACCAAAACTGAAAAACAAAGCCTGTCGAAAAAAACTCAAATCTCAAAAGCGGTCACGCGAGATGATGTCAGTAAATCAGCGGTTAGCACGTTACATATCGAAGACGTAACGATAGAAGAAAAGGGTAACGCACAACCTAAAGATAGGATCGATCTTATCTTTATGGATATTCAAATGCCACGTATGTCAGGGCATGAGGCGGCGCGACAAATCCGTAAGATTGAAGCAGCAGATAGTCATATTCCCATTATTGCACTGACTGCACATGGGCTGGCAGACGAGCGGGATAAATTAGTCGCTAGTGGTATCAATGATTATGTCGGTAAGCCTATTAGCCAGCCGCAGCTGCTACAAGTATTACAAAAATGGCTTGGGCGTAATGCGTCGTCATCACCATTAACGGCAGAAAATGATGAGTATCCACAAGGTCTTGGCATAGCAGGTGACTTACAAGTATTAGACTCAAAAACCATTGACGCTCAAAATTCTGATGTACCAAATATGATGCTGCAACCTTCCTCATCTGCGCCTAAAAATGCAGCGCCGCCTACCTATCAAATGATTCGAAGCGAGCAGGTTCAGAGTTATAAACCTACCAAGATGAGCAATGAGAAAAGAGTGAAGCGACCTCTGTCACTGAAAAAAATCCGTGATGACTACCTGCGTGACAGTCAACCACGTGAAGACTATCGACGTGAAAATCTGCGCGAAACGCAGCCACGCTATGAAAACCTGCGTTTTCAAGAACAAGGGCAGGCGGCATTTGGTACGCGTTCTATTCAAACACTCGATGATAATAAAGATGAACTATCAGTCAGTACTGTGTATCTGCAAAACGACAATAACTTAAATGCTTCTGTATTTAATACCTTAGATATTCTAGATTGGCAAGATGCATTGACGCGATCAGCCAATAAGCCAGATCTTGCTGCAAAGCTAATCATTATGATGCTTGATACCATTAATGAGGAAAAACAAGCATTGACGCAAGCGTGGGAGGCACACAATCGCAGTATGCTCGCGCAAATCGCTCATCGGATATTGGGCGGCAGTCGTTATACGGGCGTGCCACAACTGCGCCAAGCCAGCCAAGATTTAGAAGATAAGTGTTTATTAAATATCCAGCATACCACGCCTGCACAGTTTGCAATGTTAGAGCCTTATTATAAGGCTTTATTAACTGCTTTGAATAATTTGCAAACGCTGGATTTGTCTGCTTATCCGCAGCTTAATTACCATCGTCTAAGTGAAAACGATATGACTTGGAAAATGATTTAAGGAAAAGTTTTATGATACTAAGAGCTAACGATATCGTGGCAGTCAGTTATTGATAAGGTAGGAGATAGGCAAGGCTGTTAATATCACTCTATATATAAGCTATTATTTTAATTATTAAGGATGATTATGCACACTATCGCCACCTACCAATATGAAACACTGCAAGTTAGCGCGACCGACGATATTTTAACCGTGACAATCAATCGACCTGAGAAAAAAAACGCCATGAGTTTTAAAGTGGTCGAAGAGTTGATTGCGGTAGCCGGTCGCATCAGTAAAGACAAAACAATACGTGCGGTGATTTTAAATGGCGCTGAAGGCACCTTCTGCGCAGGGATTGATTTGGGCGACTTAAACCACCCCAAAAACCAAGTTTTTGCGCTATGGGAGCTGATCAAACCTTGGCAAAGCTCATTTCAGCGCGTGTGCTTAGTATGGCGTGATGTCCCAGTACCTGTCATTGCCGTACTTGAAGGATATTGCATAGGTGCAGGCTTACAGCTGGCGCTGGCATGTGATATTCGTATCAGCCATCCTGATTGTAAATTGGCTATTATGGAAGCTAAATGGGGACTAGTACCAGATATGGGCTTGACGCAATCTGGTTTTGGCGTGGTACGCGCTGATATCCTAAAAGAGCTGGCAATGACAGCCCGTATCGTTAGTGCAGAGCAGGGCAAAGAGCTAGGATTGGTCAGTCATTGCAGTGAGACGCCACTTGAGCAAGCGCAGCAACTTGCCGCTGAATTTGCTGAACGGTCACCAGATGCCGTGCTGGCAAGTAAACGCGTTATCAATGCCATGTTTGAACAATCTGCAACGACTTTATATATAGAAAAAGTCTGGCAATTAAAGATGATGTTCGGTCGCAATCGTAAACTTGCCCTTAGAAAAGCGAAGCAAGCCAGTACTGTATTTGGCAAGCGCCAGTTCCGTTAATACAGTTTAGATAGCTTATTGTTTTAAATGACTTCATCTTATTTCAAACGAACCATTGTTTTATTGATTAAAGTTTGTTTTATTAACGTGATACCTCTATTGAAATATAGGCAGACAGTGCGATATAAGACTGTCTGCTTGCGTAGCGGTTCGTCGATAAAAATAAAATAACAATCACTAGATCAAATGGTTTAACTATGTCTGCTCCAAAATCCCCCCTTTCTAATAAACCGCTTGCTGCTGACCGCGTGCGCTCTGCCGATTTACCTGTCGCATGGATTATGATGTTGGGTCTTATCGTTGCGGTAGGACCTTTATCTATTGATATGTATCTGCCAGCGTTACCATCGATGGCGGATGACTTTGGTGTGTCGACTGCCTTTATGGCAAACTCCGTACCTGCTTACTTTGTCGGATTGGTATTTGGTCAATTGTTTTATGGTCCCTTTAGTGACCGCGTTGGCCGTGTCAAGCCTTTATATATAGGCATGGTCTTATATGTGATTGCCTCTATTATTTGTGCAACCACCAACAATGAATACGTGTTATTCGCTGGTCGTACTTTGCAAGCGCTCGGTGCTTGCGTAGGGGCAGTGGTTACCCGTGCTGCGATCCGAGACCGTCTAACCGCTAAGCAAACGGCAAAAGCGTTTTCTATCATGATTTTGGTAATGGGCTTAGCGCCGATACTAGCACCATCACTTGGCGCAGTATTTTTGCAGTATTTTAGCTGGCATTCTATCTTTTGGTTTTTGGCGGCTTTTGGCACGTTAAATTTATTACTGACCAAATTTTTCTTTTTTGAGACCCTTAGCGAAGAAAACCGCAATGTGCGTCCTGCCAAAGAGATACTCAGTCAATATTGGGATTTGCTGAGAGATCCCACCTTTAACTATCCGGCGATTGGCGGCGGGTTATTGATGGGCGCAATGTTCGTTTATATCAGCTCAGCCTCTGAACTTATCATGGATACCTATGGCATGTCAGCCACACATTTTGGCTGGCTCTTTGGTATGAATGCCGCAGGCTTTGTGGCATTGACGCAGCTTAACCAATGGCTGACCAATCGCTTCCGTATTTTGAGTATTTTACGTTTTGGTGCGATGATGCAGGTCATCTCAGCAGGGGCTCTATTTACCCTCGGTATTGTATTTGGCACGGATGCTTGGTTGCCATTGGTCTTAGTCTGTATTTTCTTTTGTATCTCAGGTCTAGGTTTGACACAGCCCAACGCTTCAGCGATTGCGCTCGCTTTTCAAAAGCGCCGTGCTGGTATGGCCAGTGCGCTACAAGGCTCACTTATGTTCTCAGTAGGTATCTTTGGTGGATTGTTATTAAACTTATTCCCCGTCAATCCAGTACTGAAAATCGGTATCGCGATGTTTGCACTGATGAGTCTTGGTTGCTATTTAATTTGGCAGATAGACCGTAATTTGGATTTAGATAATGCAGATTAATTAACTGACAAATTCTATTTATTAATATTCATCAGTAAAAAAGTATTCAGTACGTATTCATCGTCTGAGTGCTTTTTTTTATGCTTTTTTTATGCATTGTTAATAATATCTATTTTTGGTACAAGCCTCAGTACGCTTAGCTTGATAGGTAAAAATCTTGAACCTGATTTATATATTGTATATACATTTATAGCTATATATGAACAATTGTTTGTCTTGACAAAACAAAGTGATTGCAATGACTGAGTTGCTCAATTATTATCTAAGGTAATTTTCTGTAATTAAGTGTTTTTTATACCTTTCTTAAACTTACAGAATTGTTTTTGAAATTGATTTTTTGGATAAAATTGAGGCTTAAGGATAAGAGATGAAGCTATTATATCGAGCATTACCGATTATATTGAGTGTAGGCTTATTTGGGTGTGGAAATTCTTCTACCCAAGACAACGCTAATGCAGCTGGCGCAACAGTAACGGAACATAAAGACAATTTTGTCAGTAAACTTCCTGCTACAGCACCGACATTAAAGGTGGCAATGACTGGTGATTTACCGCCTTTCTCATTTCAAGATGATTATGGCAACATGCAAGGCACTGATGTCGATTCGATTAGAGCCATTGGGGAAGAGCAAGGCTTTAAAGTCGAATTCTACAAAGAGTCATGGCAGGATATGTTCGATAGTGTGGAATCGGGAAAGCGTGATTTAGCTATTTCTGGTATTTCTTATAAAGATGATCGTGCAATTAGATATGGTCTGTCAACGCCTTACTTTTTCAATCCAGCTACTATTATGTATTTGGAAGGAAAGTTTGATATCAAAGATTTAAACGATATCAAAGGTCTAAAAACAGGTACTTTAGAGGGTTCTAAAGAAGAAGACACTCTAAAAGAGATGGGCAGCTCAGTTGAGCTGGTTTCAAGATCTACTGCATTTTTGGCTTATCAGGACTTAGTTCAAGGTAATACTGATGTGTTCTTATATGATATGCCAGTTTTGCAATACATTATAAAAGGTTATCCAGAACATAAAGTTAAGATTGTCCCTTATGAAGCAGCGGATGCGCCTTCAGCACAGCAAGTCGTGTTGATGGCAAAAGAAAATACCAAGCTGATCAAGAGTGTAAATGAAGGCATTACCAAGCTAAAAGCAAAAGGCACATTTAAAGAGATTGAAGAGAAATGGCTGGGTGCGACTGAGCCTGCGACCAAAAGTACTTCAAATAATCAGCAATCGAGCTAAGGGACTATAAAGATGGCAACCACACACAATGTCGATAATAAGCGCTATCGCAGTCTGATTATTTCGATTGCATTATTTTTATCTTTGATTGGCGCCTTGCTAGCGTTTACTTTTTATACCTCAAGCTTGCTTGAAAGAAATACAGTTTTAATTGATAAAACCAACCAAGTTGCTAATAGCGCCCAAGCGGTAATTAAAGACTTATTCGACTTGGACAGCAGTTACGGTGAAGACACCAACTCGCCGCATATACAACGAGTATTAGAGCGTTTGGAGCAAAATACAGCGCTTATTACTAGCTCTATCACTGCTATTGAACAGGGTGGTGAAATTACCGATGTCGATGGTAAAAGCTATGACTTACCGAAGATTAATAATAACTCTCAAACCAAAGTCGCTGCGGCGAATGAGCAGTGGTTACTTTTAGAGCCTAAGATTCAGACTTACCTTAAAGACGCTGACAACATCATGGTCGATTCATCTGATGAATTGATTCAAGCGGTTGAACAGGCAAAAACATCGAGTCTACTAATTAACGATTCGTTAGACCAGCTCACCGATGAAGTGTTTATCAACGCTGAACGCCAAGCAGACACTATCCGCCTAATTCAGATATTAGGGGTTGCAGCTATTTTTGCTTACTTCCTAATCTTCGTATTTTTCTTTGTACGTCGTCTGCGTGATACCGATGCTGAAGCGTTGGCCGCTCGTCGTGAAACGCAAGAAATTATGGAAACGGTTAATACCGGCCTGTTCTTGTTGGATAAGGACTTGAATATTGGTCAGCAGCATTCTCGCGCGCTTAACGGCATTATTGGTGAGGATAGGTTGGCAGGAGAAAACTTTGCTGATGTACTGCGTGGCCGTATTTCAGACAAGGATTTGAGAACCACCCGTCAGTTTATCGAGCAGTTATACAATCCACGTGTCAAAGAAAAGCTGGTTGATTCTTTGAATCCTTTGCATAAAGTCATGCTACACAATGCGTCTGGAGAAGAGAGTACGACCAGTCGCTTCTTAGACTTTAAGTTTTCACGTGTTTATGAAGATAAAGACATTGCCCGTATTTTGGTCAACGTCAATGACGTCTCAGATGCGGTTTATTTAGAGCAGCGCCTAGAAAAAGAGCGCTCGCAAAATGATATGCAGATTGAGATGTTGACGACCATCTTAAACGTGAATCCAAAAATTATTAATGAGTTTATTAGTAATACCAAAGCTCACATCGATAAGATGAACAATATCCTGAAAAATCCTGGTAGCTCGCAATTTGAGCTAGAAGGGAAGCTAAAAGCGATTTATCGTGAAATGCATAGCCTAAAAGGTGAGGCATCTGCGCTTAAACTGCATAGCTTTACCAAAATCGCATCAGATGCTGAAGATAAGCTTGATGCGCTGCAAAATCAAGGCAAGCTGTCGGGTAATAACTTCTTACCGCTCGCCGTGCATTTGGATGACTTATTGAGCCTATCGAATACCATTGAAACGCTAGGTGAACGTATCAATCAGGCAGCGCCAAAAGCTAACAATAATGCAAAACCTGTAATGCCAGTAAAGACTGCACCACAACCAAGTGTTGTCCAAGCTCAAGTAGCAGGCGTTGTTACCACTAACATAAATGTCGATGGCGGTAATGAAATCGATTTGAGCGATGAGTCAGATGACGAGCATCTATCTTATTACCAAGATTTTGCTAAAGACATTGCTGTTAGACAGGGCAAGAAAATACAGCTTAACGGTCATAATTTAGCACATATAAACATCCCTGAACGCCTCAAACAACCGATCAAAGAAATCAGTATTCAGTTGCTACGTAATGCAGTGGTACATGGTATCGAATCACCTGAAGCGCGTCAGTCAGCGGGCAAGTCTGCCATCGGTAGCATTGATTTAGAGATGCAACGTGACAGTCAAAACTTAATCATCGCACTGCAAGATGATGGTCAAGGTATTGATTATGAAGGCATTCGTTATAAGCTGATTGCTGATGGTCGTTTCACGCAAGAAGAGGCGAGTCAGATGACTCATGGTGATCTGCTCAAAACTTTGTTTGCTTCTGGTTTCTCGACTAAAGAACATGCCGATGAAGATGGCGGTCGTGGTGTGGGCTTAGACGTTATCAAGGCGTTGGTCAAAGAGCACAACGGTAAGCTGAATGTAAATACTGAGCTTGGGAAAATGACTCGTTTTGTCATCACCTTGCCTGCTGCGTAATTAAGGACAATAAAAAATCTATGTATAAATTAATGATCGTCGATGATTCAAATATTATTCGAAACCGTATTCAGCGCGCTTATGACTCGGGTCAATTCATGTTGGTTGCTACGGCAACCAGTGGGGTTCAAGCGCTTGAAAAGTTCAATATTCATCGTCCAGATGTGGTGACCATGGATTTGACCATGCCGCAAATGGACGGTCTTGAATGTATTGAAAAAATCATTGCTATCGACCCTGACGTTCGTATCTTGGTGGTCTCAGCCTTGTCTGACAAATCTACTGGCATTGAAGCGTTATCATTGGGCGCGAGTGGGTTCTTGTGCAAACCGTTCTCAGAAGAAGAGCTGGTAGAGTCTTTGTATGAGTTGGTACAAGACTAATATTGTCCAATAATTTTAATAAATACCTTATTAAAGAACACACATTATGAAAGAGCAAAATTTACAAATTTTTGTGAGTATCATTACCAACTATTTTACTCAGTTTGGTAATGATGAGTTGGTGGTCGATACGCCTTACTTGTTAGAAAACCAACAGCCAAAAGTCCATGATTATACGGGCGTCATCGGTATATCAGGAGTGCAAAAAGGGGTGGTTTATTTTACGGCGACCACAGCGTTATTGAGCAGTATTCTAGACAGTATGGGCGAGATAGATAAAAGTGAGGACAATCTGGTCGATTTAGCAGGCGAGGTTGCCAATACGGTTTCGGGTAATGCTCGTCACGAGTTTGGTCCAGAATTTCATATCTCTGTCCCGTTTGTCTTTAAAGGCTCGCCGCAAAGTATCATTTTGCCTAAAAGTGGCCGTTCTTTTATCATTCCAGTGAGTTGGCGCAATCAAATCGGAGAGATTGTGGTTTGTTTGCAAGATTGATTACACAACCCCGTGATGATAACTATGGACGATGAACAATTATGGTTAATGTAGAAAAGTTAGGCGTCTTTTTAAGTTCAATCAGTGCATTTTTTGCCCAGATTGATGGTGAGGCAGTGGTCATTGATACGCCTTACCTAAACAGCAATAAAAATGCGGTTGGTTACGATTATAGCGGCATGATTAAAATATCTGGACCGCTTGAAGGCTGTGTCTATGTCAGTGCCCCAAGCAATATGCTGCGTGAAGTCATCAAAGTGATGGGCGAGCCTGACTCTTCCATGACGATGATGAAAGACTTGTTAGGTGAGATGGCAAATACCATCTCTGGCAACGCTCGTACCGAGTTTGGTGCCGATTTTATTATCTCACCGCCCAAGATTATTGAAGGTATACCCAGTATTCCTTATCTACCAAAAGACCGCCAAAGCTATGTCACGCCATTTACGTGGCGAGGCTATAAAGCAGTCATCGGTATCAGTATCGCTTAATCTTATTCCAAATTGATTAAAAAAACGACGTCTCACCGTCGTTTTTTTATGCATTATCATCCACTTAAACCTTATAATAGCGCTAGCAGTCGCTAAGCGTTATATGATAAAATACAGCCCAGCTATTTTTTATCATATAGTATTCTGTACGTTCAAATCGTAGCTCAGTTTTTTAACCAACCCATCAACCAATGACACACACATCATGGCAAAGAATTGCTGGGTGTTTGGCGACTTGATTAATTTGCTTCATGGCTAGGTGCTTCATTGATATACCTAACTCATAGCAGATGCGTGTCGCTAGATAGGCAGTTTTTGTGATGTGGAGGCATAACCCAACCAACAGGACATTTAACATGGCTACAAAGAATCCAACCAAAATCGAAATGCGCGACCTATTACAAGCCGGCGCTCACTTTGGTCACCAAACACGTTTTTGGAATCCAAAAATGGGTCCATATATTTTTGGTGCCCGTAACAAGATTCACATCATTAACCTTGAGCACACGGTAAAAGCGTTTAACGAAGCATTGACTTACGTTAACGGCTTAGCTGCTAAGAAAAACAAAGTATTATTTGTTGGTACTAAGCGCGCAGCTAGCGGCGTTATCGCTGAGCAAGCAGCACGTGCTGGCATGCCATACGTTGACCATCGCTGGTTAGGTGGTATGTTGACTAACTGGAAAACACTACGCCAGTCAATCAATCGTCTAAAAGAGCTAGAAAAACAAGCTGAAGACGGTACTTTCGCTAAGCTTACTAAGCGTGAAGCGTTAGAGCGTACTCGCGATATGGAAAAACTTGAGCGTTCATTGGGCGGTATCAAAGACATGGGCGGTCTACCTGACGCAATCTTCGTTGTAGACGTAGATCATGAAGCAATCGCTATCAAAGAAGCTAAGAACCTAGGTATCCCAGTTATCGGTATCGTTGATACTAACTCTAACCCTGATAACGTTGATTACATCATCCCAGCAAACGATGATGCTATCCGTGCTGTGACTTTGTACGTAACTTCTATGGCTGATGCAATCATCGCCGGTAAAGAATACGCACAAACTCAAGCTGGTGGTAAAGCTGAGCAAGAAGCACCTGCTACTGAAGAAGCAGCTGATGCTCAAACTGAAGAAGCTGCTACTCCAGCAGAATAAATCGCTGAGTGATATGGTTTAATGTTGTAAGGCTGCCTTGATAGTTTTTCTATTAACAGCCATATAACATGACTTATAGTATAGACAGCATAAAGACAAACAATAGGCATGATGTAGTATTACTCGTCATGCCTTATTGTTAAAGCGGATTTGTTAAAGTGGCGTTGTTAAGCCGCTATACAGAATTCAAATGCGTTTAGATATCGTGCACTCCCATATATAATAATGCTCACCTACATAATAAAAGGTAACTCTTATGTCAGAAGTAAAAGTATCTGCCAAAATGGTAAAAGAATTGCGTGACCGTACTGGTCTTGGCATGATGGAATGTAAAAAAGCGTTAGAAGAATCAAACGGTGATGTCGAAACTGCCATTGATAACCTACGTAAATCTGGTCAAGCAAAAGCGGCTAAAAAAGCGGGTAACATCGCAGCTGACGGCGCTATCATCATCGCTCAAGGCGACAGCAAAGCATTCTTGCTAGAAGTGAACTGCCAAACTGACTTCGTTGCAAAAGATGAAAACTTCGCAGCCTTTGCAGAAACAGTTGCAAACCTTGCATTAGAAAACAATGTGACTGACGTAGCTGCTATCGCTGAATTGCCATATGGCAATGGTCAAACAGTTGAAGAAGCACGTGTATCTCTAGTACAAAAAATCGGTGAGAATATCCAAATCCGCCGTGTTGAAGTACTTGAAGGCGCTAACATTGCTGCATACCGCCATGGTCTACGTATCGGCGTAGTGGTATCTTATGAAGGCGGCAGTGCAGAAACTGGTAAAAATCTTGCTATGCACATCGCTGCGTTCAACCCAGTTGCTGTTGCTGATGAAGACGTCGCTGCTGATCTATTAGCGCGCGAAAAAGACATCATTGAAGCAAAAGCACGTGAGTCTGGCAAGCCTGACAACATCGTTGAAAAAATGATCGAAGGTGGTCTACGTAAGTACCTAGAAGAAGTTACTTTATTACGTCAGCCATACGTTATGGACAATGAGAAAAAAGTTGGTGACGTACTAAAAGCTGAAGGCGTAAAAGTACTTGGCTTCAAACGTCTAGAAGTTGGTGAAGGTATTGAGAAGAAGCAAGAAGACTTTGCTGCTGAAGTTGCTGCAACTCAAGCACTAGCTAACAAGTAAGTTTTAAAATGCAGTAAGTACTGAGTTTGTTTTTGCTCAGTACTTATAGATTGTTTGACATAAGAAGCAATCAAGCATAAAAAAGCCCGTTATTTATTTAACGGGTTTTTTATGTCTGTGATTTTTATTTTGGATTAACGCAATGCTAAATAAGCAGAGTTGGCATAGCTTGCGCTATTACTGTTGCTACTCGTGCCATAACTAACGTTTTGCATGCCACCGCCATTACTGGTATTGGCTGTATTGCTATTGTTAGCATTCATCGTATTACCAGATAGCCCTGAATCGTTTTTATACAGGCTATGATAGCGGCTCATCACACTTTTGACATAGTTACGCGTTTCTTTAAACGGTGGAATGCCATTATATTTATCGACGTTACCTTCACCTGCATTATAACCCGCGACCGCAAACTCGACGTTGTTGTTAAAGCGGCGCATCAGCCAAGCGATATATTTGGCAGAACCTTCAATATTATCAGCAGGATTCCAAGGGTTACTCACTTTAAATCGACGTGCTGTAGCTGGCATTAGCTGCATCAAACCTTGCGCACCAACTGGTGAGCGAGCATTGGGATTAAAGGCAGACTCAGTATGCATCATGGCTTTCATAAGTCCTGGATCGACACCGTGGCGCTGCGCTGAAGCCAGAATATAGCTATCATAAGAGTTACGAGTACCGCTGCTGCTTGCAGAGCTGCTCCCATAGTCATTGCTATTACTGCTGCTACCACCATCATACAGACTAGAATCTTTATAATAAGTGACTTTTACTTTTTTAGTAAATTTATCAAAATTACCACTGGGATTGACGTTGGTGAGAAGTACTTGTCCGCCTTTGTCTTTATAGATATACATATTGCCTGCTTGAGCAGCGATAGGTAGGCTAGATAGGGCAACGGCGGTGAGTAAAACGGGAGACAGGCAGCGGGTTATAAAAGGTGCAACATTTATCATAGGGTTATCACTTTTTATCGAGTAGTAGCAAATTGCCTTGCTTATGGACGCATTGGTTTGCGCAATAAAGCGGTTATCCTGTCTGCAATATTTCATAGTCACTAAGCTTAAGTACTACAACGCAGAACCACGGTTAACAAAACCAATTGCAATAGATACAAAAAATAATAGTTGCTTACTATAACATATAATAACTTTTTACTACATCTGATTGCCCTGACAAGCTGGCCAAACAAACATTTAAATTGTAAAAATTTTTAATAAAATCAATATGGTATTGCAGTGTACGTTATTGAATGCGAGGTCAGAAGTAGCGACAGACCATTTACAGTGAAGGCAAAATAGAGGAGGGCTATTATCACTAATATTGGCCAAAAAGCATTGAAATACACGATGCATCTAAATATTCGCAGCCGTATTAGAATAGCAGTGCTATATTAAAGGACTATTAAGCAGACAGTGCTGTGATAAATATAGGTACCCAGACAGCAGTGACCAAACCATTCACCGCCAAGCCAAACGCGGCATATCTGCCCGCTGTATGACTGATTTGCCATGCTTCTACGGTGCCGAACGCATGAGCAACTAAGCCAAGCGCTAAGCCTTTAGCACGGTCATCTTCAATGCCAATAAATAAGAAACGTGCTAATGTCCCGCCGATGAGACCTGAAACGATAATAATCAGGTTTGCCATCGCTAAAGGTGCTTTGATTAAATCTGCGATGCTAAGACCAATCGGCGTGGTCACTGAACGACTGGCAAATGCTAATATCGTATCGTGACTGAGTGAAAATAGATAGGCTAATGACATCGGTAATAATGCGCCAATCAAACTTGCCATCGCCACAATCAAGACAAGTTTCTTGATGGGTAGACCTTTGAAATTCATGGCAGCCAAAGGTATTGCCAATAAGACAGTAACATAACCTAATAGATGGTCAAAAACGGGTTTAGCTACGGCGTAATAATTATTGTAATCCCATTGGAAAATGAATAGAAATATAACGACCAATACTAGTGCGGTAATGACCATCGGTAACCATGATAGTTTGCGTGCCAATATGCGAGCAATTACATGGGCTGCTAAAGTCAGTAATATCGCCGCAAAGGTTACCACAAACACATTATCAAAACTCATAAGATTCCTTTATTCATACCGCTCAAGGCTGTCATTTTTGCTCATTAATGGTAGTGTTGCCGTTCATATCATTATTACGGTTCAGCCAGCGATTGGATAACACGGCAAATCCCCAAATCGGTATCAGCGTACTAATCAGTATGGTAAGCATAAAGCCCCATAGCTCATCTCCTAAAGCAAATAATAGCAAGCCTGCACCGGCTGAAACTGGCAAAAAAGCAAAGCCACTATCGACAAGTAAAGTATTACTCGCTTGGGTAAGCCAGCCTGGAATACCTTTGATAAATCGCCAAATCATCAGAATAAAAAACATGGTCAGTAAGCCGACGATATTGGCCGCTTTTTCAATACCCGCCAACTGACAGACAAATACTGCCGACTCACGTACAGTAACGACAATGGTGAGCGTCAGGAGTAATGCCATCCATAAGGGCATTTTTGAAGAATGGGTAGACTTCATAAGCAAGTGGACCACGTCAGGGATAGATAAAAGAGTAAAAAGATGAGTGAGAGGAGACTCACGAGTGCAGTATATAAAAGATTATATATAGAGTGTCGCAACTAATAAAGCGTATCGGTCAATAGTGACCATATAGTCTGTAAGTAATAAAATCGATACATCAATATATAGCTGTTGCTAATACGAATTTCACTTGTGCGCTATGTTGATTCAGCATTAAAAAGGACACTATTTATCAATAGCGTCCTTTTTAATTTTATTCAAAGTATTTTAAGTAAATGACTTATTTTTGCAAATCAGATGTTTGAGTATCTTCTATCATCGAGTCTTCCGCTACTCTCTCAGCTTCAGCATTTAATGCCTCAAATTCAGCAAACGCTTTTTCTTCAGCATCCGTCATCGTTTGTTCTTCCACATCATCAGGCTGCTCAAACTCTTCAAGTATCGGCATCAGCAATGTTGCTTGCGCTAATGGCAATACATCTAAAGGTTCTAAGTTGGCTTGACCAAGTAACTGTCTCAGTCTATCGCTTGGCAAGCGAATCGTTAAGCACTCATGACCACTGTCATCATAGCTTTCTTCTTGAATAACGCCGAGCTCATACAAAGCATTTTTTAACTGCCCTGCGCTATAAGGTAGTGTCAAATCAAAAGTGGTCAGTGTGCCAGTCAGTAACTGCTGCACGGCTAATGACAACTCTTCCATGCCTAAATTTTCTCTAGAAGAAACATAGACGCGGTTGGGTTGACCTTCGCTGGCATAACCGATACGTGCAGGCTCATCGGTCAAATCGATCTTGTTGTAGACATTGAGCACAGGCACATCGTTATCAATTTCAGCCAGTACATCTTTCACCGCCTGAATTTGCTCATGCATGTCTTCGCTCGAAGAATCGATGACATGGAGCAATAGGTCTGCTTCAAGTGTCTCTTCTAAGGTCGCATGGAAAGATTCAACCAACTCATGTGGAAGATGGCGGACAAAACCGACCGTATCGACCAGTACCACACGTCCTACACCTTGCCAATCTAAGCGGCGTAACGTCGGATCGAGTGTCGCAAACAGTTTGTCGGCCGCATAAATGTTTTCATCGACCAAGCGATTAAACAAGGTAGACTTACCAGCATTGGTATAACCCACAAGCGAAATAGTCGGCACATCTGATTTTTGACGGCGAGCTCGACCTTGCGCACGCGTCTGTCTGACTTTCTCGATTCTACTTTTGAGCTGCATGACTCGCACTTGTAGCAAGCGACGATCCGTCTCAAGCTGGGTTTCACCGGGTCCACGTAGACCAATACCCCCTTTTTGACGTTCCAAATGCGTCCAACCACGTACCAAACGTGTCGACAAATGGTTAAGCTGTGCCAGCTCTACTTGTAGCTTACCTTCGTAAGTACGTGCACGCTGCGCGAAAATGTCCAAAATCAGACCCGTGCGATCAAGTACGCGGCATTGTACCAAGGCTTCAATGTTACGCTCTTGTGAAGGCGATAAGCTGTGGTTAAAAAGAACGATGTCCGCATCATGCTCGCGTACCAGTTCTGCTATCTCTTCTGCTTTGCCGCTACCAACAAAATATCTGGCATCAGGACGGGCACGTGAGCCTGTGACGAGTGCCAAGCGGTCTGCGCCTGCTGAGTCTGCCAATAATTCAAATTCACCTAAATCATCAGGATCTTGAATTTGGCGGATGTCTAAATGTACGATGATGGCGCGCTCGCCACCGGTATGTCTTTCAAAATATTCCAAAGAGTATCACCTATCCATAAAGTAAATAAATCGCAACGCTGCCTATTCTAAATACCAGTTCTAAATATCACTTCTAAATATTTGGGTTTTATTCAATACATTGAGTAAATTACCAAGCTTATCTAAATAGAATATCCATCATAGTCGCGTTCAGATAACCATTTATATGTGGTCTTATCAGTTGATATTAAAGCGTATTCACACAATTAGCGATGATTTTATGTTACAGCGTTCATTAAGTAGGATTTCATCTTTGCAGCGCAATATTCTTTCTAAAATGAATCAGTTAGAGACATTAGCAGCAAATTACTCACAAAACCTATTCATAAATCAGTGAACAAGTAGTCACTGACTGCATAAACTTTGTTATACTCATTGCGTTTGTTTACCATATATAATCATAAGTTTTAATTACGAGGGACACAGATGAGCCAACCCAAGCCAGGCTTTTCAATTAAACAGCAATTGGGGCGCGGCAAACAGATTGCTGGTATGACCACCACAATTGCTGGTGGGCTACGCGCCGCCCAACGTATCGGGGCATTTAAACAGCCACCACGCGAAACACTGCCGCGCTACATTCAAGCTTTTTGTCGCAAAATGGCAGGCTCTTTTGGCGTCAAGGTTATCGCCGTTGAGCGCGTAGAGCAACATCACGGGCTATGGGTTTCTAACCATGTATCGTGGATGGATATCCCTGTGGTCGGTACAGTGAGCCCTGCTTTTTTCTTATCCAAAGCCGAAATAGGTGAATGGCCTATCTTTGGTAAGCTGGCACACGCGGCAGGTACAGTATTTATCGAGCGTGGTTCCGGTGATGTCGGCTCAGTTGCGTCGCAAATTGCTAACTTTTTAACCAAAGGCTTCTCGGTTATCTTTTTCCCTGAAGCGACTACCACAGATGGCAAAAAAATCAAACGTATCCATGGCACATTGCTACAAGCGGCGATAGAAGCTGATGTACCTGTGCGCCCGCTGGTGATTGCGTATGTCAATAAAGACGGTACCTTAAGTGAAGAACTGCCTTATTACGGCAAGCTGACGATGAAAGACAGTTTGAAAAAGGTTTTAGATAGTAAAGATGTCACCGCTTACGTCTTACCACTAGAAGCAATCGATCCTAAAGGTTTGAGTAAAAGTCAGCTGACAGATTTATTACAATTACGTATGCAAGAAGGCTTAGCTGAATTACATTCGCGTGTATTGACAAAAATAGCGAAAGTTTAATTCTATATGCTTTAAATTGGTTAGTTAAACGTGTATAAAAAAGGCGCAAATCTTAGTAGTTAATACTAACGACTTGCGCCTTTTTCTTTGCTATGCAAATACCTGAACTTCAGATTGTTGAAAGCTGAACAATATCAATCTATGACCACGCAAAATTATGGTGACGGATTAGGATGTTGAGTATGTACCGCTTCGATAGCATCTAGTACATCTGAATCTAAGGTTAAATTAATGCTATCAATGTTAGATTTTAGCTGCTCAATGGTGGTCGCGCCAATGATATTACTGGTTACAAACGAGCGTGAGTTAACAAAGGCTAATGCCATCTGCGCCATATCTAAACCGGCATCTGCTGCGATTTTGGCATATTGGGCGGTGGCTGATAGTGCTTCTTCATTAGTATAACGGGCAAAGCGATCATACATGGTCAGGCGCGCGCCAGTAGGACGTTTACCATCAAGGTACTTACCAGATAGCACACCAAAACCAAGCGGTGAATAAGCCAGTAAACCTACATTTTCACGATGCGCAATCTCTGCCATAGCCACTTCATATAAGCGGTTAAGCAAACTATAAGGGTTTTGCACCGTAATAGGTGCGATCAAACCATTTTTATCCGCTTCCCATAAGTAGCGCATCAATCCCCAAGCAGTATCGTTTGATAATCCATAAGCACGGATACGACCTTTTTTAATCTCGTCATTTAACGCTTGGATGGTTTCTAAAAAAGGCGTCAAATCATCGAGCGGCTGTGCTGCCATTGCTTCGGTATAACCGAGCTGACTGAAATAGTTCGTTTGACGTTCAGGCCAGTGTAGTTGGTAGATATCAATATAATCGGTCTGCAAACGCTCAAGATTACCATCAATAGCACTGCTGATATGCGCGGTATTAAAACGCGTTTGCCCATCACGTAAAAAATCCATTGGCGATATCTTACTGGCAAGAACGACTTTATCGCGTTGTTTGGTCTTTTGGAACCATGTGCCCATAAAGCGCTCAGTATCGCCTTGCTTGTCTTTGTCTGGCGGTGAGGGATACATCTCAGCAGTATCCCAAAAATTTACGCCTTCGCTGAGTGCTAAGTCCATCTGCTCATGTGCATCGCTTTCGCTATTTTGCTGTCCCCACGTCATCGTTCCCAAGCAGATTTTGGAGACTTTTTCATTGAGTTGCGGCAGTGTTTGATATTGCATATGTTCTTCCTTTTTTATTTTATTCTAAAGCAATTTTTATATTACATGAGCTTGATGCCTGTGACACCCGGCGGCGTCACTTGAAAGATTTTAATTTTAAACTGCACAGATTGTCCAGCAAGCGGATGGTTAAAGTCTACTTCTACTTCGTCATCAGTGATGGCGCTAATCGTACCGGGTAAAGTGTTTTTGCCTTTGTCTTCAAATTCTACTAGCATACCAATTTCAGGATTGTCAGCGATAAGCGCAAACTGAGTAGGGCTAAAGCGTTGGATGTTGTCAGGATTCCATTCACCAAATGCTTGCTCTGGCTCAAGATGAGCGGAACGCGTATCGCCTGCACGCAGATTCATCAGCACTTGCTCAAAGCCAGGTAGCAAGCTCTCATCACCTATAGTTAAAGTAACGGGTGTATCACGGCTAAAGGTTGAATCAATTACGGTGCCATTCTCGAGCGATACTTCAAAATGCAGCTTAACTAGGCTGCCAAAAGTAATACGTACATCTTCATTGGGTGTTATAAATTGCGAGTCGGTCATGGAAAATTTACCTATTACTGGAGTAGGAAGTTAGGTGGAATCAATATAAGAAATGATAAGTCATCTAGAAAAGGTTGTAAGCGCCAATAGTGTAACGTAAATAGTGTAATATATTTGGCGAATCTAAAAGTGAGCGCAACATTTATGGCAAAACTGATGGCAAATAAACAACAAGGTCGAGTCACAAAATGGCAAGACGATAAAGGCTTTGGCTTTATTGAAACCGAAGCAGGTGAGTCGGTGTTTTTTCATGTCAGCGCGTTTAAAGCGCAGCGTCGTCCTGCTATCGGTGAAGAGGTTGTTTTTATCGTTGGATATGACAATCAAAGACGCCTGCAAGCAAAAGACGTGCAAGAGCTGAGCTTTGTACAACAAAAGATGGCGCAAAAAAATAAGCAAATTCGCCAGCGTAATCACAAACGTAACGCCCAAGCAGAGTTTGAAGCAGGGCAGAAGAAACGCTTGTTTCTTGGTGTTGGATTTTATGGTGTACTGATATTACTGGCGGTCATGAATAAGCTTAGCTGGCTAGTTGTTGGGTGGTATGCTGTATTGGGTATGATAACCTATACCATGTATGCTAAAGACAAAGCGGCTGCTCAAAACAACGACTGGCGAACACCTGAGATGACATTACATGTTTTAAGTGCGCTTGGTGGCTGGGTCGGGGCAATGGTCGCACAAACCTACTTGCGTCATAAGTCACAAAAGCCTGAATTCCGTATTGCGTATTATTTGACTGTCATCATTAACATGGCAGGGTTACTATTTATATTGGCGGATGGCGGTTTGGATTTTTTACAGAAGAATTTTATTTAATGGAGTGACTTTAGTTCTATCAAATCATCCATTAAAATTTATTTTTTGAGACAGATTTGTTTATAGCTGTTTTGAATGAAAGCATCGGAGAGATAAGTGACTGAAAAATTTACCAGTATAGAGATGGTTAGACGTGAAAACGTCAGAACACTGATGCAAAATTATAAAATAACAAGAATGATGTTATCTCAAGGTACAAACATTAACTATGCGTTATTAGGTCACTATATCGGCAAGAATCCTATTAAAGCCATTGGTGATGAGACAGCAAATAAAATTGAAGTATTTTTTAATAAACCTATCAACTGGTTGGATCATGAACATGATGTCGCTAAAAAGGCAAATAATGGTCTAGGTTTTGGTGAAGAGACATCCGACAATTTAATAAAAGTACCGATATATAAAACCTATTTCTGTCATGAAGAAATCGAAGAAGAATGTTACTTTCATCCTCAGTTTTTTGAGGAGAAAGGTATAGACCCCCAGTCTTTTAGATTAATTTATGCGACAGATAGCAGTATGCAACCTTATATCAATATTAAAGATAAAGTGGGAATAGCGATAAATGACAACTGCATAAAAGATGGAAGTATATATGCTGTGATTTTAAATGGTAAACATATGATGTTTAAGCAGGTATTTATAGAAGCGGGCAATGTACTTCGATTGCATAGCTTACATTCAGATTATCCGGATAAGCTGGTGAACGTAGAGAATACAGATAGCCTTGTGATAGTGGGTAGGCTAATATATAGGGCTGGATAGGGTATAGTGAAATAATAATACAGGTTTGAAATGCTCAATAAAGGCAGTAGTTTGTGCGACTCTATTGCGTTTTTAAACAATAAAAAGCCCCGCTATAATCGATATAGTAGGGCTTTTTATTGTTAATAGATTGTACTTTTAATATTATAAAGACGCGTTAAACGTCACGCTTTTTTTCCAAAAACAGCATATCGATGACAATCAATAATACACCGATAGAAATGCCAATATCAGCAATATTAAAAATGGGATAATGCCAAACATCAGCATAATGCACATGTATAAAATCGATGACGTGACCATGTAATAAGCGATCGATCAAATTGCCCACGGCACCGCCTAATACCAATGCCAAACCTAGTGATAAGAGCTTGGCTTGACGGGGCGCTTTAGCTAGATAGCCTATCAAGAATAGTGACATCAATAGCGCTAACCCTGCAAAAAACCACTTTTGCCAACCGCCTGCATCTGCCAAAAAGCTAAAAGCAGCACCGTAATTGTAAGCGAGCGTCCAGTTTAGAAACGGCTCAATCACAGGCACAGGTTCAAGAAAGGTCAGATTGGTTTCTGCGAGCCATTTTGTCCATTGATCAAGGATAATCACGACCAGTGACAACAGATACCAGTTAAGCGCAAGGCGACCATTAGCGATCATCTTTGGCGTCTTGTTCAGTCGACTCTTCGGCGTCGATGAGCTACCCGTAGTGGCATGAGCCGGTTTAGGTGAACTGTGGACGTCGATAGGCACCTGCTTATCGTCAGGCGAATTTGTTGGATTAGGCGTTGAGTTAGGCATAGTGGCGCACCTCTCCATCACCGCTGACGTTGGTTGCACAGCGCGCACATAATTCTGGATGTGCGCTATCTGTGCCAATGTCATCACGGATATGCCAACAGCGCACGCACTTGGTGCCCGCTGCAGCATTCACTTCGACGACTAAATCTGCCGTTATATTATTGCTATCTGTTTGCTCATTGATGTTTGCTACATTAGCAGGGGCAGCGCTCAAAGGCTTTAAGGTTGCGCTACTGGTAATAAGGACAAAACGCAGCTCTTCGCCAAGCTTAGCTAGGCTTTCATGCATAGCGCCATCAGCATATAGACTGACGTCAGCAGATAAGTTGGCATTGATGATTTTCTCGCCACGTGCAGTTTCGATATGTTTATTGACCATATCTTTTGCCAGCATAATACGTTGCCAGTCATCATTGCTAATAGCGCTCAGCTCAAACTCTGGGAAGGTGTACCATTCTTCAGTGAATACATAGCTATCATCGCCATGCAATACTTCCCATGCTTCTTGCGCCGTAAAGGATAAAATCGGTGTAATCCAGCGAATCAATGCTTCAGCAATATGGTAAATCGCTGTTTGTGCAGAGCGGCGCGGTTGACCATCAGTTTGTGTGGTGTATTGACGGTCTTTGATAATATCCAAATAGAAGCTGCCCAAGTCTTGCGAGCAGAATGCGGTGATATGCTGCGTGACTTGGTGAAAGTCCATCGCATCATACGCACTGATGATTTGTGCTTGTACCGTTTGCGCACGCTCAATGATAAATTTATCGAGGCTAACCAGCTCATTAATATCAACGCTATTGGTAGCAGGATCAAAGTCATCAGTATTGGCAAGCAAGAAGCGCAAGGTATTACGAATGCGGCGATACATATCGATTGCGCCTTTAAAGACCGTTTTACCAGCGCTCATTTCATAACGGTAGTCGCTTGATGCAATCCACAAACGCAACATATCCGCGCCTGTTTTATTGATCTCTTCTTGCGGCGTGATGATATTACCCAGTGATTTACTCATCTTGCGACCGTTTTCATCAACCACAAAGCCATGAGTCAAAACTTGTTTAAACGGTGGACGCTCGTACATGGCTTCCGAGGTCAGCAACGACGTCTGGAACCAACCACGATGTTGGTCGGAGCCTTCTAAGTACATATCAGCAGGGTTGGTCAGCTCATCGCGTTGATCAAGTACGGCAAAATGTGTCGTGCCAGAGTCAAACCAAACATCTAACGTATCAGTCGCTTTATCATAATCAGCAGCTTCCGCGCCCAAGAAATCCTCACAGCTGGCATCAAACCATGCTTCTACGCCACCTTCGTTGATTTTTTGTGCTGCCGTTTCCATCAGTTCAAGTGTATTTGGGTGTAGTTCACCCGTTTCTTTATGAGTAAAGAAAGCAATCGGTACACCCCACGTACGCTGGCGGGAGATACACCAGTCAGGGCGACCTGTCATCATAGATTCAATGCGGTTTTGACCCCACGCTGGTGTCCATTGAACCGCTGGAATATCAGCAAGTGCACGCTCACGTAAGCCTTGAGTTTCCATGCTGATAAACCACTGCGGCGTGGCACGGAAAATGATTGGCGATTTATGACGCCAGCAGTGCGGATAGCTGTGCTCAATTTTGGTATGGCTAACCAGATGACCGTTTTCGTGTAGAGCAGCGATGATTTGTGGATTGGCTTTATAGATGTGCTCACCGGCAAATACCGCTGCGCTGTCTAAATAAACGCCCGTACCACTCACAGGGTTTTCAACAGGCAAATTATATTTTAGACCGACGATATAATCGTCAAGACCATGACCCGGTGCAGTATGGACTAAGCCAGTGCCGCTGTCAGTCGTTACGTGATCGCCCAAGATTAATGGCACTTGGCGAGCTTCGATAAGCGGATGCTGAGCATGTAGACCTTCAAGCTCGCGACCTGATACGGTCGCTAAGACACCTTTATTCTCAAGTTTAAATTCACTTAACGCTGACTCAACCAAGTCAGTCGCCAGTAGTAAGTTGCCGTTTTCGGTGGCGACCACACTATAGTCATGCTCAGGATGTACTGAGATAGCTTGGTTGGCAGGCAAGGTCCAAGGCGTCGTCGTCCAGATAACGGCAGCGATATTACCCTCGATCTGAGCCAATACTGAAACCTTGTCACGGTCTACGATATCAAAGCTGACATAAATAGCGTCTGAGACTTTATCTTGATATTCAACTTCAGCTTCAGCGAGCGCAGAGCTACAGTCTAAGCACCAGTTAACCGGCTTCATGCCACGAGTTACATGACCGTTGTCATAAATTTTGGCAAGGGCACGTACGATGTTGGCTTCTTGATGGAAGTTCATGGTTAGATAAGGATTGTCCCAATCGCCAAACACCCCTAAGCGTTTAAAATCCGCCTTTTGTAGCTCAATTTGCGTACTGGCGTATTCACGGCATAGACCACGGAATTCGGTTGCAGAAACCTTTTGACCGACTTTACCATGTTTGGCTTCGACTTTTTGCTCGATAGGCAGACCATGACAGTCCCAACCGGGCACATAAGGCGCATCAAAACCAGATAACGTTTTTGATTTTACGATAATGTCTTTGAGTACTTTATTGACTGCATGACCCAAGTGAATCTGACCGTTGGCGTATGGAGGACCATCATGCAAAATGTATTTGGTTGCCCCAGCACGTGCCGCACGAATTTTACCGTAAACATCATCTGCTTCCCAAGCTGCTAGCCAATCTGGCTCACGTTTGGCAAGGTTTGCACGCATCGCAAACGGCGTGTCGGCAAGGTTTAAGGTGTCTTTATAGTCTTGGCTTGGCATATCAGTACTTTTATCAGTCATAGAAGGCGTCTTTTAGAATGGTGATGAAAATGTAAATTGAATTAAAAAGTGCGTGTAAAGCTGGCTACAAAAGTTAAAGTAATAATTTGATTGAAAGTAGATAACACTCGCTATTATATGACAAAAAGAGTGGGGTAAGAAGAGCTGCCGAGTATCGTTTCTATGTCCGTCAAAACCGTCACAAAATTCATTTAACGAGCGATTGGTTGTTACTTTATATCTGCTAGGATAATAAAGGTGATAATAAATTGAGCAATCAACGTTGATGCTGTCTTTATGTGCAAGACAGCATCATATCACTATCGTCAGATAATCCCTACTTTCAGTAGTTGATAGTCATTGTTGATTTAACTGTTCTTATTCATTGATTTCAATCTGCATCACATATCATATCCGATTCAATTCGATTCAAAGAAATGAAACATACAATTACTAATATGGGTTTATTAAGGTGTGAATACCACGCAAGCTCATATGACGTATAAAGCCGTAGCAGAAGCGCTAGATTATCAGTATAGAAAAATGGATGCTTTAATTGGCTAGTTTTTATCGCCGCTGATTATTTTAAGTAAAAAACCTGCCAGTCAAATGATTGGCAGGTTTTTTAATGTAAACGGCTTTAAAGGGTGCTACAAGTGCATTTCTATTACCAATACTCAAGCAGGCACGATAGTCAGCTGCTCGGCTAATCTAAAGAAAGGTTTTGCTGCGCATTTAAAATCCAGACTAGATTCTAAGTGATTCAAGTGTTGATTAATGAGCAATAACAGACCTTCTTCATCCCTGTTTTCAATGGCATTTACCATGCCAAGATGTTCGTCTTCAGCGCAGTTAGATGAGCCAACTTTATTATATAGCCCAATGATTAGCGTGGTACGTAAGGTAAGTTCACTCAAAAATCGCTCTAAAACTGTATTGCCTGAAATCATTGCCAACTGCATATGGAAAGTGCGCGATAGGCGTAGCTCCGCAGGCTTATCACCTTGCGCCCGCGCGTCAGCTTCGGCAGCTATCGTAGCACGCATGTCAGCAATGTCTTGCAGCCTGGCATTTTTGATTACTTTACGGGCAAGCGTACGCTCAATCGTGCGCCGTGCTTCAAACACATCACCTGCTTCTTTCGGTGACGGAGTTGAAACAAAAGCGCCTCGGTTGGGCTGTAATTGCACCACATGCATCGTTGCAAGGGTAGAGAGTGCTCGCCTCACATTGGCTCTATTGCAGTTAAACAAGTCACTCAGCATCTGCTCGCCAAGCTTTGTTCCAGCGGGCAAGCGTTGCTCTGACACCGCAGCGGTGATGGAGTTGATAATGGTTTGCTCGGGTATTTCATCGAGCGCAGGAACTGTTTGTTTGGTTTTCTCTATTTTCATAGACGCAATTATAGTGTGCGACTGTTATCGCTACAACAAATATTAAAAAAATAGATTGTTTTGTTAACAATAATAGTTAACAATAATAGTTAACAAATATTACATGCTGCCGATCTGTGAATAATGACGATAACCTATGAATAGCGAGGCTCTATGAAAATTCTAGTGATGAACCCAAACTCGACCACTTCTATGACCGATAAAATCGTTGAAAGCGCGCGTCAAAAAGCCAGTGCAGGTACGACCATTATTGGCGCTTCTGGAACGGATTCGCCTGCATCTATTCAAGGACATCATGATGAAGCGCTCTCTGTCCCTGGTTTGATTAAACGCTTACAACAAGCGGAACAAGAAGGAATTGATGGTGTGGTCGTTGCCTGCTTTGATGACCCGGGTATTGGTGCTTGCCGCGAAGTGTTTTCAGGTCCAGTTATTGGAATTTGTGAAGCAGCGGTCAAAGCCGCTAGTATGATTTCAACCTCTTTTAGTGTAGTCACCACTTTGCCACGTTCCGTACCTGTGATTGAAGATTTGATTCATGGTTATGGTTTATCTCATCGCTGTAGAAAAGTACGCTCTGCTGCCATACCCGTGCTTGCTCTTGAGGAAGCTGACTCTGGTGCCCGTGAAAAAGTTCGTGATGAAATTTTACGTGCAGTACGTGAAGACAACTGCGAAGCGGTGGTTTTGGGCTGTGCTGGGATGGCAGACCTAACAGAATGGCTGACTGCAGAAACGGGTGTGCCTGTGATTGATGGTGTGACTGTGGCTACTCGTATGATTGAGGCACTGGTTGGCTGTGGTTTAAAAACCAGTAAAATTGGCGCCTATGCAGCACCTATCCAACATTAAATAGAAATGGACGAAACAGCTATCAACCAATAAATATTCAACATTCTCAAGGAAGGAGAAGGTGATGGACAATATTCAAGGAGCCGTTGCTACGGCAGGCGTAAAAACAATAGAGCATAAAGGGGTTGGTGAAGAGAGCCTAGCGCCGCAAACCACACGAATTATGGGCTCTTGGTCTTATTTATTTACTTGGTTAGGTGGGTGTGTCTCTATTGGTACCTTCACCGTTGGGTCAGGTTTGGTTGGTACCCTTAACTTATTACAAGTAGTGCTAGCAATCGCCATTGGTTGTACGGTTATTGGTGCAGCGCTTATGATTAACGGTCGCGCAGGTCATAAATATGGTATCCCATTTATGGTGCAAAGTCGTTCATCTTTTGGTTTCACTGGTAGTCGCATACCAGCACTGGTGCGCTCTGTACCTGCGATTGTCTGGTTTGGCTTTCAAAGTTGGATTGGTGCCGGTGCCTTGAACTTAGTATCTGATACCTTGTTTGGCTACAGTAATATAGTCGTCTTCTTTGTTGGTTTTCAGTTTTTACAAATTGGTCTGTCCGTTTTGGGTTTTCATGGTATCAAATGGCTCGAAAACATTGGCTCAATTTTTATTATTGGTTCACTGATTTACATGTTTATTAGTGTGATTAATAAATATGGTGATGTGATTTCAACCAATCTTATCAATACAGAAGGGACTTGGGGAGCGCCATTTTGGGGCGCAACCATGCTGTTTTTAGGCGTTTACAGTACGATGATGCTTAACGTCTCCGACTATTCGCGTGAACTAAAAGAAGATGTTGGTCTTTTTCGTCAAGTAGCCATCTATGCCAACTCTATCCTACCTGCAACATTGTTTATGGGTCTAATTGGTGTGATGGTGACCAGTGCGACTGGTGAAGTTGATCCTATCAAGGTGTTTTCTAGCGCCGTTGATAACAAGCCTTTATTAATCATTACGATGCTTTTCATTGCTTTTGCGCAGGTCACTACCAATATCTTAAACAACGTCGTACCGCCTGCCTATGCATTAATGGATATCTTCAAAATTAAGTATAAAACCGCTGCAGTTATTGTTGGGTTGCTTGCCTTTGGGACATTCCCTTGGGAGTTGGTAAAAGATGAATCTGCGGCAGGATTAAACTTATTTATTCAAACTTATTCAGCATTTTTAGGTCCTATATTTGCCATCTTAGTCGTTGACTACTATTTCTTACGTAAGCAAAAGCTGGATCTTGACAAGCTATATGATGAGAATGGTCCCTATAAGGGCGTCAACATGGCAGCTGTTATCGCTATGGTAGTGGGGATTGTAGTCGCTCTACTATTCTCAAGTATCTCTTGGTATGCAAGCTTAATTCCAGCAGGCGCTATCTATTGGATCTTGATGTTAAAGATGCCGGCTGCACAGCGTTTTATGTCCTAATTTGTTCAAATGTTTATACAAAAACCCTATAACAGTGAGCTCTGCTATAGGGTTTTTGCGTGAGGTGCTAGACTAAGATTATAGTTAGTTTCAGTCTTAAAAAACTGACGACAGCCACAGTCTTAGTTTTAATGACCATAATGGTTGAATACCTGTAAGCCCTTGGCTCATCTCGCCGTTTTTTAATATGACATAAGAGGGCGTGACTTGCCCTTGCCAATCATCAAAGATAGCGCCTTCTTTATCGTTTACAGTATTAAAACTATAGTTGTTTTGCTTAAGATAGCTGTGTAACTCTTGGTCAGAGCCGGACTTGATAGCAACAGTAACGACTGGATAGCTATTTTCTGCAGCCAACGCATTAATATTCGGTGAGGTCACGCTACATATCGGACACCACGTACCCCAAAAATAGACCAGCGTGGGTTTATCCGCACTAATTGCTGCCAAATCAATACTCTGCCCTTGATAATCCATCAATTGCAACTGTGGATCGGCTGGCATGACCGGCTGTCGCCACCAGTTAACAGCAGTATAAATAATGGCAAATACCAAGCCGTAGAGCAGCACAGTTTTAATAAGTGACAGTGCTTTTTGCTTGGGTGTCTTTTTAGATCTCTCAGTCGTCTTGTCGCTATCAGTCGTCATAGTGGCTGCTTTTTTGCTCGGTGGCTTTTATAAGTATAGTGAGTTCAGTATTAAAGCGCTACAGTAGGACTGGGATGAATTTTACGCAGCCTCTGTCGGCGTAGGCACAGCATGCCAGAAAAATTTATACCAGTACTGCGTTGGAACATAAGGTATCTGTTTTATTTGGAATTGACTATAGTTTTTAATAGATAAAAATATACGGCTGAATAGTCAGCCGTATGATTAAAATATTAAGAGTCTCATTAATTAAGTATGCTATTAATTAATGGTTGGATAGTCCTTACTTAAGGCTTTTGCGCACGGTTTTGTAGTGGATCGCCAGTGAGCACACTACCTGAGTTTTCACGGCGCTCTTCATCACTCAACTTGCTCGCTGGAATTTTGGATTTTCGCTTCCATTTTAAGCTAAATAAGTCATCACGGCGATCAAGCAAATTGTGGACCGAACCTTCGTTACGGACGTGAGTGAGCTTGTCTAAATTCACATCTGAAAAGAATACCATTTCGGTATTCGCCGTCGTTTCAGCCATAATCGCATCATGCGGGAATGCAAAATCTGACGGTGAAAAAATAGACGACTGCGCGTACTGAATGTCTAAGCTCTCAACTTGCGGTAAGTTACCCACTGATCCACAAATCATCACATAACATTCGTTTTCAATGGCTCGTGCTTGAGCACAGTGGCGCACACGTAAGTAGCCGTTTTTGGTATCTGTCCAAAAAGGCACGAACAAAATATCCATATCGTCGAGCGCCAACAAGCGGGCAAGCTCAGGGAATTCAACATCATAACAGACCAAGATACCAATACGACCAGCATCCGTATCAAATACTTTGACCTCATCACCGCCTTCGATAACCCAAGCGCTACGCTCATGAGGGGTAATATGGATTTTGCGTTGCTCTTCTACCGTACCGTCGCGGCGACATAAATAACTGACATTGTACAGCGTGTCGTCTTCATCTAGTAATGGCATGGAGCCCATAATAACGTTAACGTTATAGCTGACCGCTAAATGCGATATTTCGTTTTTAAACCACTCGGTATAACCTGCCAAAAAGCGAATCGCAATGTTTTGATCCGTCGACTCACACAAACCCATCAATGGCGCGTTAAAAAATTCTGGCAAGCAGGCAAAGTCAGAGTTGTAATCAGCCATAACGTCGACAAAGAATTCAACCTGTTGCAGTAGTTCCTCTGGCGATTCAACTTCACGCATCTGCCATTGAATACCGCCAATACGCACTTCAGATTTGCGAGTATTTGGCTTGTAGTCTTTTGGTTCATAATAAATATTTGCCCACTCAAGCAAGGTCGCAAAGCCTTTAGACTGTTTGTCATCTGGCAAATAAGCGGTCAAAATACGCTTGACGATAAAACCATTCGATAACTGGAAAGAAAGCGCAGAATCATGAATTTCACGTGAGGCAACCGCATCGATATAGTCACCGGGCGTTAAATCTTGATGGTTATGGTAGTTTGGAATACGACCACCAGCTAAAATTGCTCGGAAGTTCAACTGACGACAAAGCTCTTTACGGGCATCATACAGCCTGCGACCCAAGCGATAACCACGATATTCAGGGTCAATGAGAGCGTCTAAACCATAGATAGCATCGCCTTCAGGGTTGTCTCTGATAATCTCTTTATGACCAATCAAGTCATCATAGGTATGTGGATTAGAGAACTTTGCATAATCAACGCGCATAGATAATACGATACCAATCAGCTCGTCGTGATCAAATAAAGCAATCTGCCCTTCTGGGAAAGCGTCAATCAAAGTATGAATTGTATTCTTTGACCATGCGCCGCCTAAATTGACATAGACTCGATCCATTAACGCTTTTAGTTGCGGGTAGTCTTTTTTCTTAATCTCAGCAATCGTTAAATGAAAGTCTTCTGGTTTTTCTATCTTACTCATAAAATTCCTGTCTGTTGTTTCTGTATGCGGGTGTTAATAAGTGATATTGATAAATGAAGGTACGACACATCTTGCGATTAATTTTTATATAAGTGGGATAAATAACGGCAAACTTAATTCTCAACTTAAGGACAATGTTTCGGCATAACAATGTTGAGAAAAATATACCAATAGGCTGTGAGAATCGTTACAATCATTTATCTGTGTATTTACAATAAGTTATAAGGATCGTTTCTCATATGATCTATTTTAATGAGGCATTTTTATAAGTTTGCAAGTGGCGCTATCGCACTTCAAGGGTGCTTTAACTACCTTTCGACGTACATTGACTGCTGATTATAGTTTTATTGAAATAAATGTCGACTGGTATGATATCAAGCTCGTCAGCTAATGACAGTCAAACGTCGTAAAGATTTGCTAGGTTTTTGTGAGTCTTTCTGCCTCGTCGAGACATCATTTGATAAATTTATACTTAGTTGTATTTGGTTGTTTTTTCTTGCTCATATTTGATATTAACCCGTTAGGAATTTTTAATGACGCCTGAAATTCATACTGCTGCTTTTAGAAAATTAGATGAAGTTGAAGATACTGCACTGGTGCAATTGGTGTACGTCAGTAGCATGACGCTTAGTTCGCGTTTTAGTACGACAATATTTGAAGAAGTAGAAAGTCATGCGCGTAATTATAATCAGCAGCAGGGTATTACAGGCACGTTATGCTATGGCAATGGGCATTTTTTGCAGTGCATTGAGGGTGAAAAGGCCAGAGTACTGACGCTAATTCAGCGTATATATGTCGATACACGTCATAAAAACATTCAAGTGCTATTAGTGCAAGTCCTCAAGCAGCGCAGTTTTTCTGATTGGCGTATGCGCTTACTGTTTTTGGAACGTTGGTTATGGTCACCTGCGACCAAAAAACAAGCGGCACAGCTATCACCGTTTTTGCCATTTTCGCCCCACGATTGGAGACCCGATCATACCGAATTATTCTTACAAGTGATCAAAAATTTTGATACGCCGCCTCATATCAATGCAGCAGGCATCACTTACAATGCGCTAGGTAATATGGTGCGCCATGTCGCTGCGCCGCATCAAGCATTTTTAGTTGTTCAGGGTTTTTTGAGTGTGCTGCTCGTCGCAGGTTTAGCGCTGCTGTATGTATAGTTTATGCCACTTTAGAAAGATATAGGCGATTCACTTAAATATATCGTACTAGGGCGTGTCCTCATTTCAAAAATGGTGATAAAAATGAGATAAATTGCAGTCAAACGAGGAAAATAGCGCAGATGATATCGGGATATTAACCAGCTATTTAACGATGTTTGGCAAAATTTAGCCATTTTTAGCCCGTTTAGATATGATCAGTTGAATTGAGGACACGCCCTAGTGTTATTTGAGCATAAAAAAAGACGCTAATCTTATCGATTGAGCGTCTTTCTATATATCTTTAATAATTAAAGATATATCAGGAGTAAAAACGCCTTACATATCGAAAATCTTACCACGGTTCATAATATTATTGGGATCAAAGACTTTTTTGACCTCTTTTAAATACTCAATCTCAGTTTCGCTGCGGCTATAATGTAGATACGGCTTTTTAGTCATACCAACGCCGTGTTCTGCAGATACCGAGCCGCCATATTTTTGTACGGTCTCAAACACGTATTTATTGACAACCTGACACTCGGCAAAGAAATCATCTTTACTCATGTTTTCAGGTTTTAAAATATTGAGGTGCAAATTGCCATCACCAATATGACCGAACCAGCACACTTCAAAGTCAGGATAGTTGCTGCTGACAATGTGATCAATCTCATTAATAAACTCAGGGACGTAGCTGATGAGTACTGAGACATCATTTTTATAAGGCGTAAATACTGAGATGGTTTCAGAGATATATTCGCGTAGCTTCCACAGCTCTTCAGCTTGTGCGATGCTTTGGCTCATGACGCCATCGACGACCCAGCCTTGCTCCATGCAATCTTCAAATATCGCCATGGCTTTATCCATGATCGGCTCGTACGATGCTTCAAACTCTAATAGCGTATAAAATTTGGTACGCGACTCAAATGGCTCTTGCACTTGACCGTGTGCCATCAGCTTATCAATTGCCACATCATCAAAGAATTCGAAGGCTGTTAAATCAATCTGTGCTTGAAAGGCAGATAGCACATTCGTTACATCATTAAAACTGTCCATGCCAAGCACCATGACGTTTAAGTCTTGCGGCTGACGCTCAAGCTTGATTTGTGCATGAGTGACAAAGCCAAGTGTGCCTTCGCTACCGATAAACAATTGACGTAAGTCATAGCCAGTAGCATTTTTGACCATACCGCGGTTCAATTGCAAGATATCACCTTTACCAGTTACTACTGTCAGCCCCATAATCCATTGACGGGTCATGCCATAGCGGATAACTTTGATGCCGCCAGCATTGGTGCCAATATTGCCACCGATTTGACTGGAGCCTGCTGAGGCAAAGTCGACAGGGTAGTAGAGGTCTTTCGATTCAGCAAACTGTTGCAACTGCTGCGTGACCACACCGGCTTCAATCTCAACCATACGATCGGCAGGATAAAATTGTCCGATATGGTTCATCTTATCCATACTGACCACAATCTCACCATTGGCAGCGACTGCACCCGCAGACAATCCCGTACGACCGCCACTTGGCGTCAATACCACATCATGCTCATTGGCAAGTAATACAATTGCTTGTACTTGCTCAGTAGTCTTTGGAAAGACGATAGCCGCAGGTGCGGGTGCGAAGTGCTTGGTCCAGTCTTTACCCCAATGTTCTAAGCTTTCACTATCAGTTTTAATTTGGCTGGCATCAAACTGATGGGTATCAAGCAGAGCGCTGAGGATGGTTTGAACAGCAGATGCATGGGTTTCAGGTAGGGCTTGGCTAGATAAAGAAGTCATGGTCAAATCTCGGTATCAACGTGAGTGCTATGCATAAAGAGGATTATTATAAGAGTTATTATATAACCAAATGGCTATAACTGAACGTGTGTAATGATGTATGTTGTTAAGGGAATATTAACGATGTATATTATTGCAATTTAATAGTCGTCGCAATCGTAGAGTGTTATTAGTTTGCCTCTGTATATGCGTACACAGCATAAAGAAGGGGTACTTGCTCATTTGGATAGCAGGATTCACTATAGCATAAAAAGTTTTCAGGATTGATAACCAATAATTCATCTAATCTGCTAACATCGCCGCCCAATTTTGTGTAAGATATCCAGACTCTTTTCGTTTCATTCATCCAAGCTTATCCCTCAGATGATTTTTATAAGACAATTATAGGACAGTTCTCACATGGCGTTATCACTCCAAAAAGACAAAATCCGGTTTTTATTGCTTGAAGGTCTGCACGACAATGCTTTAAAAGTATTAAAAGATGCTGGTTATCAAAACATTGAAAATATCAGTCATGCATTGGATCAAGATGAGCTGATTGAAAAGATTAAAGATGCTCATTTTATTGGTATTCGCTCGCGCACGCAGCTGACACGTGAAGTGCTTCAGCATGCACATAAGCTTATCGGCATTGGTTGCTTTTGTATTGGTACCAACCAAGTAGACTTAGATGCTGCTCGTGAATTCGGTATTCCGGTCTTCAATGCGCCATTCTCAAACACCCGTTCGGTCGCTGAGTTGGTACTTGCTGAAGCCATCATGCTCTATCGCGGTATCCCTGAAAAGAGTGCCACTGTACATCGCGGTGGTTGGGGTAAGTCTGCGACTAACTCACATGAAGTACGCGGCAAAACCATCGGTATTGTCGGTTACGGCTCTATTGGCTCGCAGCTGTCTGTATTGGCTGAAAGCTTTGGCATGAAAGTTATCTATCATGATGTTTTGACCAAACTGCCACTAGGTAATGCAGTCCAAGTAGCTAGCTTAGAAGAGCTGTTATCTACTGCTGATATCGTGACTTTGCATGTACCTGATCTGCCAAGCACACGCTACATGATGGGCGCGGCGCAGTTTGCGCATATGAAAGACGGCAGCTACTTTATCAATGCCGCGCGTGGTACTTGTGTTGAGATTGATGACCTTGCTGCCGTGCTTGAATCTGGCAAAATCTTGGGTGCAGCAATTGATGTGTTCCCAAAAGAGCCAAAATCTGCTGATGAAGAGTTTGAGTCACCACTGCGTAAGTTCGATAATGTCATCTTGACTCCGCATATCGGTGGCTCAACGCAAGAAGCACAGGCAAATATTGGACTGGAAGTTGCAGATAAGTTTGTGCGATATTCTGACCAAGGCGATACGGCAACGGCGGTCAACTTCCCAGAAGTATCGATTCCGTTTAAAGAAGGCACACATCGCCTGCTACATATCCACAAAAACGTACCAGGCGTCCTGTCACAGATTAACCGTCTGTTTGCTGAAGCAAATATCAATATCTTGGCGCAGAGCTTGATGACAGAAGGCAATGTCGGCTATCTCGTTATGGATGTCGATTATAACGACTCAACCGCGGCTTTAGATCAGTTAAAAGACGTTCAAGAGACAATTCGTGTGCGTATTTTGTTTTAAGTTTTGTAATAACAGTTTGAATTTATAGTTAGCACTATAAATAGCGAATAACAAAAAAGAGAGGTTCTATTCATAAGAGCCTCTCTTTTTTTATCGCATTTTACATATTTCTAAGGCATAAATTTAGCCAGCTTTAGTTTTATTGGCTGCGTCTGCTTGACGGCGAGCTTCGATCTTAGCTGCTTTGCGCTTCTCAATAACATCAATGACGTCACTACCGATATGGGCTTCACCACGTTTTTTTGCCAATTGCATTTGATGCTCACGCTCACGAAAGCGTGCTTTTTGCTCGTCAGTCGCTTTATCGATACAGTGCGGACATGACTCACCCTTTATGTAGGCAGGGCTTTGCATCTCATCTTGCGTAATCGGCATACGACAGGCAAAACACTGCTCATAACTACCTTTTTCTAAGTTGTGATTGACTGAGACACGGTTATCAAAGACGAAGCAATCGCCTTCCCACATAGAATCGCTGGCAGGTACTTCTTCTAGATATTTTAAAATGCCGCCCTCTAAATGATAAACCTCTTCAAAACCTTGCTCGCGCATAAATGCCGTTGATTTTTCGCAGCGTATACCGCCCGTACAGAACATGGCGACTTTTTTATGCTTGCTTGGGTCTAGCTCTTTTGCCACGTATTCTGGGAATTCACGAAACGTTTCGGTATTAGGATTGACCGCATTTTGGAACGTGCCAATTTTTACTTCATAATCATTACGCGTATCAATCAGGATGACATCAGGGTCTGAGATTAGGGCATTCCAGTCGCTTGGCTTGACATAGCGCCCTACCGACTGCAATGGATCGATATTCTCCACACCCATCGTGACAATTTCCTTTTTAAGCTTTACTTTGGTGCGATAAAAAGGCTGAGCATCGGTATAAGATTCTTTAAAAGTAAAACTGCCAATCTCTTCGATACTACGCAGATAGTCTACGACATTATCGATACTTTGGCGTGTGCCAGAAATCGTTCCATTAATACCTTCACTAGCGATTAGCAACGTACCTTTGACGTCGTTATCGAGCATGGTATTTAGAATTGGGTCGCGGTATTTTTCAAAGTCAGCAAAGCGCGTAAACTTATAAAGAGCGGCAACGACAATATTATTGGTCACGCTGTCGTATTCGGTCGCATGGGTTGATGCTTTTACGTTATCAGTCTGTGAGGTACTCATATTTTTCTCCTGCTGGCTAGGTCGCAAACCTAGTGCATTGGGTTTAAGGTGCTTTTTATCATTAACGGTTAAAATGAGTTGGTAAGATTCATAACACTAGCACGATTGTGGCATTGGCTAATGCGCGCGTAGTGTAACAAATTTTAGGAATATCTTGGGTGTTTTATCCTTCTTAAGCCAGATATAGGCGATGATAAAAATAGTCAATAAAAAAGCCCAGTAAAATACTGAGCTTTTTGCATATTCATTGTATAAAGTAAATTATAGCTTATTTACTCTGAAACCAAGTATCTGCTTTGCTGCGAGCACTAGCGATATCAGCACTGGATAAGTTTAATGCCAATTGACCAATTTTGCCACGGGCTTTATTACGGACTTTTTCATCGAGCATGCCATCACGGGCAGCCAAGTCGTACCATTTATAAGCATCGACTAGATTTTTTTGCTTTTCATCTAACAAGGCAAGCGTATAGCTAGCACGGTTATCACCACGCATAGCGGCTTTTTCTAACCAACCACGCGCTTGTTGTAGGTTTGGTTGTACACCTTCACCGCGCAAGTACATGATGGCTAAGTTAAGCTGAGCAGGGGCAACGCCTTGCTGAGCCGCTTTGGTATACCACTGAACCGCTTGTTTGGTATTTTGAGCAATGCCTTCGCCTTTTTGCAAACGCTTGGCCAGATAAAATTGAGCATGATCGTTACCTTGAGCCGCGCGATTAGATAGCTCGCTAATAGGCATTAGCTCAAAACGTGACGTATCGAGTGGTACGTTTGATATTAACTCAGCGTTGGCAAAACCTGCAAAAGAAAAAATGGCAGTAAACAACGCAGCTTTTAATAATTTCATAGCAGCTCCAAAATTAGGCAGTTAATAAGCAAAAAAAATTGTCCCGCTAAACATTGTCTCGCTAAAGACAGTTAAACGGCGATAACAATTAGGCGACATCTTGCAAGACCAACTTACCTAATTATTAGCAATATAATTAATCGTTATCATGTGCCAATAGATTCCAATAAAGCCGACAAACGGTATTAATCGGGGTGCAGTTGACACTATTTCGCTAGCTTAACACCCAAACTTACGAAACTCAAATACTAATTACACGATTTACTGCCTATCTATACCTCGTTGTCCTCAATAAAATCATAGAGTTACTTAGGTGTAAGAATAGATTAAGACTCTATTAAGGTTAAGGTTGTACTTATGGGTGTCAATATTACTTTTAATAAGAGCTAGCAGTAGCAAATATCATTTAAGTTTTTGTTTGGTGACGCGATAAATAGCGACATCTGCCAATAGGTTTGGCGCTTGTCTTATCAATGCTGTCATCAACGGTGAATGCCCTTTTTCAGAATCACTGACTGCAAAACGATTGATAATATGAATATCATGCTGCGCGCACAGTTTCTCAAAATCTTTAAAGGTGCATAGATGAATATTTGGGGTGTTGTACCACTCATAAGGCAGCGCTTCTGAGACCGGCATAATACCTTTCAAACCCAAATGTATTCGGTTCTGCCAATGGGCAAAATTAGGAAAAGTAATAACCGCTTCACGAGCGACGCGCAGCATATCAAGCAACAGTATATCGGGCGATTTGACTGCTTGTAGTGCACGTGCCATTACTACAGTATCAAAACTATTATCAGCGAAACGTGCCAAGCCGTCATTCAAGTCTTGCTCAACAATGGATAAACCATTAGCGATGGCTTCATTGATTTTGTCCTCGTCAATCTCAAGTCCATAACCAGTTACGCCGCGATTTTGCTGTAAATGCGCGAGCAGCTCGCCATTACCACAGCCTAAGTCAAGCACATGTGAGTGTGGGGCAATCCAACGCTCAGCCAATTGATGATCCATTCTCATGAGCGCGCTCCTAATGTTTTTTGACTGTTTTGGTCTCGGTTATCAGTCATAAATGGTGCGTTTAGGAAGCCTTTGACAGCGCCCATATAACGCGGAATATCAAATAAGAAAGAATCATGCCCGTGCGGCGCATCGACATTGATATAGCTGACCGGTTTGCCAGTCGCCATCAGCGCATCGACAATCTCTTGTGAGCGTTCGGGAGCAAAACGCCAATCCGTGGTAAATGACACAATCAGATACTGGCATTCAGTATGGGCAAAGGCGGCTTTCAATGCGGTCAGCTCTTGATGATTGCTTGCACTTATATTGTCGATATCCGCACTGTCCGCTAAAGTATTTGCTAGCTCGTCTTCGCTACTATCTGCTTTTACAGACTCAGCAAGAGACGAGGCTAAAGATTCTGGCGACGAATCTATAGCAGACTCTAATGGATAATCCCGTGTCGGGTCAAAGTAATCTAGCGCTTTGGTCATGAGCAAATAGGTATTGGCATCGAAATTTTCGCTAAAGCGCTCACCTTGATAGCGCAGATAGCTTTCGACTTGGAACTCAACATCATAGCCATACATAAACTTGCCGGACTTTAAATCACGGCCAAACTTGGCTTTCATTGCATCGTCAGTTAGATAGGTAATGTGTCCTACCATTCGCGCAAGGATAAGCCCTCGGCGAGGGTAAGTGCCTGCTAGCAGATAGCGTCCGTCTTTAAAGTCAGGATCAGATAAAATAGACTGGCGTGCCACCTCATTAAAGGCAATATTTTGCGCAGACAGCTTGGGCGTACTGGCAATGACCACGCAGCGTTTTAAACGGTTTGGGTAATCTACTGACCATTGCAGAGCTTGCATACCGCCCATTGAACCACCAACGACGGCATGCCAGACGTCAATGCCCAAGCGATCTGAAAGCATGGCTTGGGTCTTGACCCAGTCTTTGATAGTGACCAGAGGAAAGTCAGGTCCATATACTTGTGCTTGACTGCTATCTGGATTTATTGTCGTGGGACCAGTAGAGCCAAAGCAGCTACCGATATTATTGACACAAACAACAAAGAATCGATTGGTATCAATGGACTTATTGGGTCCGATCATATTGTCCCACCAGCCAGCTTTTTGATCTTCATCGCTATGAAAGCCTGCTGCGTGATGACTGCCTGATAGGGCATGGCAAATAAGCACAGCATTTGACTTGTCGCTATTAAGCGTACCATAGGTTTCGATAATCAAATCGAATGATGGTAAAGTGCGATTACACTCTAGAGTTAATGGCTCAGCGAAATGAAGAGTCTGGGGCGTGACGACTCCGACTGAGTTCAATAATTCCTCAGTGTTGATTGAGCTTTTAGCATTGCCTTTAGCATTGCTTTTATCTGTGGCGGACTGGTCACTGGTATTATCAGGGCGTGCGTTCAAAGCTACCTCACAAGACAACAATCATCAATAAAATAAGAAGGACACTGTATCGACAACTCGTTTTGCCGATATTTTTAAATGGTTTACTAAAAGCGTTTTATCTACACTGTTTTTTTGACCATGTGCTTGCCTATTGTAGGGCGATGCGCATATGAGTACAACCTTCAAGCGCAGCCTTTCATACTTAGTTTTTATGTTATTAAGCCAATCGAAAAAAATGCTGGGTCATTGCTACAAGTTTTAGGCGCTATCGACGTAGGCGAGTAGTGATAACTGCGTGTCAAATTGTACAAGGACACTTTTGCCATGCGTTATAAAGGGTTAAAATGCTACACTAACAGCGTGCTCATTGAATACTGTCTTAACAATCTTTTGTAGAGCTTCCTTCATCAACTTAACTATAAAACAGTGCTGCTATGAAACCTGACCTGCCTCCCCGTATTGCCGTTTTACTTGTCAACCTTGGTACGCCAGATGAGCCGACCGCGCCAGCTGTCCGTCGTTATCTCAAACAGTTTTTGTCCGATCCGCGCGTGATTGAAATCCCAAAATTCTTATGGGCGATTATCCTCAATCTGTTTGTGCTGCCAAGTCGCCCGAAACGGGTAGCAGAAGCATATGCCAGTATTTGGGATGGCGATTCGCCAATGCGCAATATTCTTAACGCGCAAGTTGAGATGTTAGACAAGCGTTTGGCTGAACGGGCTGCGCCATTTCGCGTGTCTGTTCATGCCGCGATGAGCTACGGTAATCCGGGTTTGCCTGATGTCATGGATCAATTGCGTAGCGAAGGGGTTGACCATTTCGTCATGTTACCCGTGTTTCCGCAGTATTCGGCGACTTCAACAGGTGCGGTTTATGATGCGATTACTAAGTGGTCGCTGAAGCAGCGTAATTTGCCCAATATAACGATAGTCAAAGATTACTTTGCTCATCCTTTATATATTAAAGCATTAGCAGATAGCATCCGCCGTTTTCAAGCGGTACATGGCAAGCCTGAAAGGCTCATGTTTAGCTTTCACGGTATTCCGCAGCCTTATGCTGATAAAGGCGACCCGTACCCGAAACGCTGTAAATGTACGGCGGCCCAAGTGGCTCATGAGCTTGGTCTAAATCCAGATGAATGGATTATCAGTTTCCAGTCACGCTTTGGTAAGCAAGAATGGATTAAGCCCTATACTGATGTGGTACTCAAAGAGTGGGGCAACTCAGGTGTACGCTCGGTACAGATTCTTAGCCCTGCGTTTTCGGCAGATTGCCTAGAAACCTTGGAAGAATTGGCTATCGAAAACAGCGAGACTTTCCTGCATGCTGGCGGGCAAGAATACCATTATATTCCAGCGCTCAATGCTGACGAAGCACATATAGACTTGTTAGAGGCAATGAGTGCGCCATTGGTAAAAGGTTGGGCAGGGACTCTGGATGGTTGGGCATAAACGTTTTTAATATCAAATGAATATTCAAAAAAATACCGAACATCACGTTCGGTATTTTTTATCAATAATTTTCTAAAAGTACTATTTAAAAGTCATTGTCATGGCTTAGTTTTGCCGCGTCTTTGTCAGCAATGTCGGCAATACTGGGGTAATGGCTATCATCTAAATTCTCTTCAACCAGCAACTCATCAATACGTGATTCATCGATATTTTGATGATGTACAGGGGTAAGACCTTGAGTTGCATCACTTCCGACTTGCGAATTATTAAATCCTGCATCATCGTCAAAGTCATCATTGTCGATAACATGCAGCATAGGATTGTCTAAATCGACCTCTTGGCTACCTTGGTTATCTTGACCTTCATCGATATCATTATCAATATTTTCATCACCTTCGATGTGATTCATCTCTTCTGGTAGCGGGGTTTTTGAGTGTTCCATACTGTCTTCCTTAGTTTTTATAGTTAACAAGCCTAGTAGGGTTTAAAGGTGGTCGTATAGCTATTTTGTCCGCTTATCATCATTGCCTCTAGTAGTAAGGTGTCACAGGATGTTAAAAATATGTACGAAGGTTGCTTATTTAACCGTAAAAAAACGGCTGCCAAATCTTGGTAGCCGTTTCAATATTGTCATGTTACTTTTGAACTTTATAATCTAAATTTATTTAGTACCGATTTTACTATTGATAAAGCGCATTAATGAGTCAGGTGCGACTTGCGACGCTGTATGCAGCATTTTAGCGGGAAAGCCAATAGGATAGTGAGTCCGTGACAGCTTGCGATTCGGCTGAGCGCTTAATTTACACAAGGTTTTAGCCACATCGTCAACGGTTAGATTGATGCCCAAACGGTCGATACTGGTGACCTTGATGTCTTTCGTCATGTCGGATTTTACCCACAATGGCATGACATCAATCACTTTGATGCCTAGCTCAGCGTATTCAATGTTTAGCCCTTCCGTTAAACCGCGGACAAAGAATTTACTGGCAGAATAAGGTGCCACTTCAGATTGACCATATATCGCTGAGGCAGATGAGAGATTGATGATTTTGGCATTTTTGCTGTCGGCTAAATGCGGCGCTAGCTTATGACAGCCGATGAGCACACCTTTACAATTGATATCAATCAATGACAATTGCTTGTCCAAGTCGGTATTGGGCAACGCGCCACTCACCAATACGCCAGCATTATTAATCAAGACATCAATACCACCAAAATTCTCCAGCATATGATCGATTGCTGTATCCCATGCTTCAGGGTCAATGACATCTAGATGACCATGGACGAGACGATTGCCTTTTAGCGCTTTTTTAAAAGTTTTATCATCAATCGCACGCTCAAGCTCAACCGTGTCAATATCAAAAAGACCGACGTTATGACCTTTTGCGAGCAATCGTTTTGCTGTCGCTAGACCGATACCGCGTGATGCACCCGTAATGAATATATTCATAATGACTCGCTTAATGATTGGTGATAAATGATGCCTGAAAAAATGCGCTAATTTTTAGTATAGCAAACTCTCTATTAAAAGTTAGCGCTAAGACAAATGCTATCATGACCAGTGTTTGCTACGCTTGGCATGATGAATAGCGCTTATTAGGTGGCAAGCGTCTTTCAAACATAATCGGTTTGAAACGCCATATATAGGTCAATGCAATCGCGTAAACGCCAGTTTCTGCCATTTCTTCAACGATCTCTCCCAAACCTTGAGGAATCATAATCGCGTTTTCGCCCATATATTCTAATAATGCCAACCCCACTATCATAAGATATAAATAAATCGGCACCGATTTTAATACTGCCCAGAGATAACGCCAGGTATACGCTAACAAACCCACGATAAGCAGATAAACTATAAGAAGCACCGCATCTTCCCACCAGTCATAGGACTGATTTAACAGTGAAAAATCGCTAGCAATAAACAACTCGGGTAAATAGTTTAACTCGCGACGGATCACCGCAAAAAACGTCAATACTGATGCCAGCCAAAAATAAAGACTTTGCTTGCTTTCACTCTGCACTACATATTGCACGCAACGTAATATACAGGCTATCAGTAAGATAATGCCGGGGATTTCGATAATGCCATCTGCAGCCAAAATAAGCGCTCCTGATTTTTAGAATAAAAAAAGTGAGCGCTAAGGCTCACTTTAGACTAAAAAATAATTTGGGAAAAAATAAGATAGGTTTATTATACCGACAATGATGATACGCGACTGTTTTTTTTAGTTTACGCTGCGAGTGTCAAGTATCTTAAATAGCATTAAACCTACTTAAAATCTCCTTAAGAATCAATGCGCCTCATCCCAATTCTGACCACAATCCGTCTCAACCAATAGCGGCACTGCAAAATTGACGTTCCAGCCTTTTTCAACTGCTGTTGCTGTCAAGACATCTTGCATAGCATCAGTAATCAATTGGCTTATTTTATCGACCTTGTCGGCATCCACTTCGAACACCAGCTCATCATGAACTTGCAGTAGCATTTTTGCCTGCTCTTTAGGTAGTACTTTGTCGACGGCAATCATAGCAAGCTTAATCAAGTCAGCTGCAGAACCTTGTAATGGCGCGTTAATTGCTGCCCGTTCAGCGCCTTGTTTGACCATGCGATTGCTATGATTGATATCAGGGGTATAAAGCTTACGACCCAATATCGTCTCGATATAGCCATGCTCATAAGCGCTGGCACGAGTATTGATCATATAGTCTTTGACGCCAGGGTAGCGCTCAAAATACATATCGATATAGTCTTGCGCCTCACTACGGCTCATCTGTAACTGTTTGGCCAGTCCAAAGGCGCTCATGCCATATAGCAGACCAAAGTTAATGGCTTTGGCGTTACGGCGCTCGGTTGCTGTAACCTCTGCGACCTCTTTTCCTAGTACTTCGGCGGCAGTGGCGGCATGAATATCTAGCCCTTCATTAAAGGCATGAGTGAGATTTTTATCACCTGAGAAATGCGCCATCAAACGCAGCTCAATTTGCGAATAATCCGCCGCTAATATGACTCGACCTTCTGGCGCAATAAATGCTTGACGAATCAAGCGACCAGTAGCGGTACGAATAGGAATATTTTGTAAATTGGGATCAGTCGAAGATAAGCGCCCAGTACTGGTCAATGCTTGATGATAGCTGGTATGCACACGGTCAGTCTTGGCATCTGCCACATTATCCAGCGCATCGGTATAAGTACTTTTAAGCTTAGAGAGTCCGCGATACTCTAGGGTAATATCGACTAATGGATGGTCGATTTTTGATAAGACGGCTTCACCGGTAGAATATTGACCGGTTTTGGTTTTTTTGCCACCCACGACGCCCAGCTTATCGAATAACATCTCGCCAAGCTGCTTAGGAGAGCCAAGATTAAACTCTTCACCGGCGACTTCGTACGCACGTTTTTCTAGGGCAATGATTTCTTCATCAAAGCGTTTAGATAGCTCGTTTAAAAACGGACGCCTAATTAAGATACCGTTTGCTTCCATTTGGCACAGTATCTCTGCGGTTGGAATCTCTAATTCATGTAGTAGCTTAGCGTTATTGGTATCATCAGCAAGCTTTTGACTAAACAGCTCAAATAATTGATAAGTAATGTCAGCATCTTCACAAGCATAGTCGCTAGCAATATCAATCGCCACTTGATCGAAACTCACTTGCTTAGCGCCTTTACCAGCGACATCTTCAAAGCTAATGGTCTGCGTTTGCAGGTAATGCCGTGCCAAATCATCCATGCCATGACGGGTAATGGCAGCATTAATCACATAGCTGGCAAGCATGGTATCCATCGCCCAATTGTTGGGCTTGTCATGAATATTGCCTAAGAGGTTTATGTCATAAAGGCTAAGAATATGGGCATCATACTTTAAATGTTGACCGATTTTACCGATGTTCGGGTTTTCTAAAATAGGCTTTAAACGCGCCAAAACGGTATCGCGGTCGAGCTGTTTTGCTGTTAATTCATCGCCTTCTAGCGCATGAGTCAGCGGAATATAATAAGCTTCGTGTGCTTGCACAGCAAAAGACAAGCCAACCAATTCAGCCTGACGCCAATAGACACTCGTGGTTTCGGTATCGATAACGAAATGCGGCGCAGATGCTAACAATTGAACTAAGTTGTCAAAGGCAGGCTCGTCTAAAATAGTATGCCATGCTCTATCATGAATTTTGCTATCGCTAATATCACCGATAGTGCTTGATTGTAGGGATTTAGCGATTTGCGCTTGTGACTCAGCATCAGCCTGACTATGAGCAACACTTTGCGTGCCATGCCCATTACCATTGGCTGGATGATTAGGGTGATCAAGTGACGCTAGCTCATTCCTAAATTCGAGCTCACTATATAGCTCACGTAGCTCATCGATGTGGGCGCAAGGATCAGTGTTTATTTTTAAATCTTGCCAGTCTTGCCCCACTTCTAAATCAGTGACAATGGTTGCCAGCTGCGCGTTCATCGGAATATCATCGGCATATTCGAGCAGGTTTTTGCCAGCACGCCCTTTGATATTGGCGACGTTTTTGAGCATATTATCGATATTGCCATATTCATTGAGCAAATCTTTGGCGGTCTTTTTACCAATACCGGGTACGCCTTTGATACCGTCAGAGGAATCACCCATTAAAGTTAAAAAATCAATCATTTGCTCAGGATTGATACCGAATTTTTCAACCACGCCAGCGCTATCCGTCATCTTGCCTGTGAAGCTATCTTCTAGTATTACGCAGTCATTAATCAGCTGCATCATGTCTTTATCACCAGTTGAGATAACCACGTGATGCCCTTCGGCAACTGCACGATAGGCGAGCGTACCGATGATATCGTCGGCTTCTGCGCCTTCGATACGTAACAGTGGAATCCCAAGCGCAGTGACCAAACGATGAATATAAGGAATCTGCTCGGCAAGCTCGATATCCATTTTTGGACGATTGGCTTTGTACTCTTCTGACATAGCATGACGAAAGGTTGGTGATTTGGTATCAAAACAAACGGCCATATGGGTTGGATGATAGCGGCGCATGAGCTTTAAAAGTGCATTGAGCGTGCCACGTATTGCATTGGTGACTAGCCCTTGCGAATTCTGCATGGTTTTTGGCAGCGCATGATAGGTACGAAACAGATAATAAGAGCCATCGACCAAAATAAAAGGTGGCTGGTTTTTGTCCACATGCGTGGTGTCCATTGTCGCCACATTGGGCATCGTTGCAAAATTTGGTAGCGTATTGGGATTAATAGGCGAGTGGGAGTTGTGATCGTTGGCAGTCATAGAAAGTCACTTATCAGGTTTTGGGTCGCAAGTATTGGTCAGTAAATATTGTGCAGTAAGTATGGGATAAAAAGATACCCTCATTATAACGATAAAAGCGCTGCGTGCCGAATAGATGATGAATGAATAGAATGTATAAACAGTTATGATGTGTAGGACCTAAAATGATAATTCATAAAAAAAGAACCCAGATCAACTGAGTTCTTTTTATCATTGTAACTATTGTAGTTACTAGAAATTTATTTTACTTCTGAGGTTACTTCGCTATCGACATTACCATGGGTCGCTTTAGAATATGGGCAGACCTTATTGGCTTTCTCAACCAATTGCTGAAACTCATCCGCTGATAGCTCTGTATTTTCACCGATAACGTGAATTTTAACGGCCAATTTAAAGTCTAGACCTTCGCCTTTCTTTAAATCTACTGATACTTCAGTAGTAGAATCAAACTTTGCTTTTTCTGCCCCTTTGACGGCACCAAGTGCACCATCAAAACAAGCAGCATAGCCCATAGCGAACAGTTGCTCTGGGTTATTACCGTCTTTACCAGAACCAGGTGCAACCATATTGATGGTTAAATCGCTGTCTTGTACGCTAGCTTTACCTGCACGGCCACCAGTGACAGATGCTTTGGTCGAATATAGGGTTTCCATAATGTATCCTTTTATATAAATTGTTTTCCATCATTTCTAGGTAGTATTTTTGAGTCTTGTTATAGCTAGTTATAAAATAGCCCATCTAGCATACCAGAGGATAAGACAAGCTTCATATAGCGGTAGTAAAAGTATGATATGAATTTGTAAGTTAGTTTTCTCAGTAAAATCATATTATAACTAGCTCTCTATCAGTAGTCGTTCAGTAGTCGTTGCAATAAAGTGAAGGCGATAAGACTGATTTAGTCGAAACAAATCGTTGCTCATACAAACAGCTTGTATCTATAGATTTATTTATGAGCTGCTTGCCATGCGCCCATCGAACCAAGATAAATATCGATGTTTTCAAAACCTTGGCTTGCAAGCCATCCTGCGGCTATTGTGGCCCGTGCTCCGCTAGCACACATCAAGGTATAATGATGTTTCTTATCAAGTTCACGGCAACATTTGTTAAGATGTCCAACGTAAATGTGTTTTGACCCCTCGATTGCGACAGTATCTCGTTCGTCGGCATCACGGACATCGAGTAGGGTCCAGCCCTCAGTGTCATTCTTTAGACGAGCTTCAACCTCACTAGTATCAATCATAGGGGTTTGCTGCATTTTTTCACCTTTCGCAGCAGCGGGAACCACGCCGACATAGCCACCTAATACGTTATCAAGGGCAATTCGAACCAGATGCTCCATAGCCGTGGCGAGTTGTGCCTCATCAGAGGCAATTAATGCCAAGCTTTCGCCTTCGTGGATGTACCACCCGGCAAAGGCTGAAATCATGCTCACGGGTAGGCTCATCGCTCCAGATAAATGACCGGAAGCATAAGCCATCGGCTCACGAATATCAATCAGATGATCGGCACCGCAGCTTTTCAACTCCTGTAGCGAAAAGCTGCGCGGTCGAATAACAGACGGAGGTGCAGTACCGCCCTCCATGTTCAAGCGCTCCATCAGTCTGAAATAAGGCGGCTGATAATGATTTTCGCTGACCTTAAAGCTGATAAAGGCGTCGCGATCTGTGAATTGTAAACGTGGGTTATTTAATCTTTCATGACCGACACTAGAGAATTCACGCTTTGCCATACCTGATCCGCAGACAGAGCCCGCGCCGTGTGCAGGATGTATAATGGCCTGATCACCTAGTGCTAAGATTTTTTGTAGCGAATCATAGAGTAGACCTGCGACTTCCTCATCTCTATCAGGATAGAAGTCAGTACGGCCAACGTCACCGACGAATAGGGCATCTCCGGTGAAGACCGCCACAGCTTTATCGGGGTAAGCTGTGTCAAATAGAGCATAGGCAAGATGGTCATCAGTATGACCGGGCGTTTCTAAAACGCGTATTTCAAGCTGACCGATGGTAAAACAATCACCATCGCGCACCGTTTGGGCATAGACGATAGGCTGTTCTGGGTTCGGACCGTGAAGAACACTGGCGCCGGTCATTTCTGCTAGAATCGGAGCACCGGAAACAAGGTCTTCGTTGCGATGAGTTTCGAAAATATGTGTGATTTCTAACCCTTGTGCCCGTGCCTTTTCTACATAAATAGCGCAGTCACGGCGAGGATCTATCACTGCAGCTTGACCACCTGACCCCACCAGATAAGATAGATGGGCAAGCCCAGGTGTCTTAATCTTTTCAAGCAACATAACTGTCTCCTTCTAATAATTTTACAATGACTAACATATGATTGTTTTTATCTCTTTTAATAAAAATCTTTGAATAATCAATGTTGTATGATGATGTTTTGATTGTCAAACAGGTTTCTTATACAATTAAATGAGTGTTTTGTAAAAATCATGGATCTAGATAAGTGGTGTAAATAAGGCTGTTGCAAGCTAAGGGATGAATAGTATATTAACCATAAATCCGCTACAATACGCGCACCAAAATCCATCACATTTACTGTTAGACCTTTTCTAAATTCTTGTTTTTTTCTTCCAAAATTTAACGATAAGTTATTCATTATGAGCGTAGATCCAAAGAAATTAAATAAAGAAGTGGCCAAGCGCCGCACCTTTGCCATCATCTCGCATCCTGATGCTGGTAAGACTACGATGACCGAAAAGCTGCTGCTATGGGGTAAAGCGATTCAAGTAGTGGGCGAGGTCAAAGGTCGTAAAACCGACCGCCATGCCACATCTGATTGGATGAGTATGGAGCAGGAGCGTGGTATTTCTATTACCACCTCGGTCATGCAGTTCCCTTATAAAGAACATATGGTCAACCTGCTAGATACACCGGGTCACGCTGACTTTAGTGAAGATACCTATCGTACTCTGACCGCTGTAGACAGTGCGCTGATGATGGTCGATGGCGCAAAAGGTGTCGAAGAACGTACCATCAAATTGATGGAGGTTTGCCGAATGCGTGATACGCCCATCATCTCATTCGTCAATAAACTTGACCGCCAGATTCGTGAGCCGCTTGAGCTATTGAGTGAAATCGAAGCGGTATTAAAGATTAAATGTATTCCTGTCACTTGGCCTATCGGTATGGGACAGGATTTCGTTGGTGTCTATCATTTAACCGAAAACAAAACCTATTTTTATGAGAAAGGTCATGGCGGTGATATGACGGTCGCTGAGACGCGCGAAGGCTATGATTATCCTGATATCCGTGAGCGCTTAGGCGCTTTAATGTTCGCCTCGTTTGAAGAGTCATTAGAATTGGTACAAATGGCGCTAGAAGACTTCGATGTTGACGAGTTTTTAGCCGGTGAGATGACACCCGTATTGTTCGGTACAGCGCTAGGTAACTTTGGCGTCAATATGGTACTTGATACTTTAATCAAATATGCGCCGCCACCAAAAGCGCATCCGACTAATGAACGTGAAGTAGCGGCGACTGAGACAACGTTTAGTGGTTTCGTCTTTAAGATTCAGGCAAACATGGATCCGCGTCATCGTGATCGCATTGCATTTTTACGTGTCTGCTCAGGCAAGTACGAAAAAGGTATGAAATTAAAGCATGTACGTTTAGGTAAGGACGTACGTATTGCTGATGCCTTGACCTTTTTAGCAGGTGACCGTGAAGCGTTAGAAGAAGCCTATCCGGGTGATATCATTGGTTTACACAATCATGGCACCATCTCTATCGGCGATAGTTTCACTGAAGGCGAAGAGCTCAACTTTACCGGTATCCCGCATTTCGCCCCTGAGCTATTCCGCCGTGTTATTCTAAAAGATCCGCTTAAATCAAAAGCCCTGCAAAAAGGTTTACAGCAGTTGAGTGAAGAGGGTGCAACACAGGTCTTTATGCCGCAGATTAATAATGATTTGATCTTAGGCGCGGTTGGTGTACTACAGTTCGAAGTGGTCGCCCATCGTCTCAAAGAAGAGTACAAAGTACAGTGTATCTTTGAGCCAGTATCGATTGCGACCGTTCGCTGGATTCATTGCGATGACGAAGTGGCGTTAGCCAAGTTTAAGCGCAAAGCCCATGACCAACTATCGCTAGATGGCGGTGGTCATCTGACTTATCTTGCGCCATCACGGGTGAACTTGCAGCTGATGCAAGATCGCTATCCAGAAGTGACGTTTAGCAATACGCGTGAGCACTAAAATCCATTATGCCACTTTGCTTAATCTTAAAAGACACGTTATCGTGTCTTTTTTATTAGCTTATCAAACAGCGTATTATTGATTTTAATCCCTATGATTCTAGAAAAAACACGAACAGTGTTCCTACAATATAGGACAAAGGTTACGGTAGAATATCAGTAAATCTTATAGATATATTAAAGAGGCTATATGAAAACTGCTAATAAACGTCCTATTATTGAGTCACAATCAGTCCAGCAAGCTTCTACGGATGCGGGTAGGCTGCGTTTATTGTCAATAGTAAGTAGTGCGTTGCTGTTTGGCACGTTAAGCTTCTCAGCATATGCCGGTAGCCTTTTTAGTAGCACAGAGTACCTCGATTATCAGTTACCCAAAAAACTACAAGAAACCTGTGCGGCGCGTGATAACTGTCCGGAGATTGAAGTTAAATATCTTAAAACCAATTACAAGTGGATAAATGATATCACCAATCAGCGTATCAATACGCTGGTTGTAAATAGTAAACCCTCTGAATCTGCGCCTATCACTACCAAAGCCACTCCAGCTGCTGTCAAAAGCGCGCTTGATGGTTTTGCTGCCTCGCAATTTAATGAGCTACCGAGTGACAGTGCATTTGCCTACAACCTAACGGTGACACCTGAGTATGTGGGTCATATTAATGATTTTGAGACGATCGAGATAAGCTCATATGTCTTTACTGGCGGCGCACATGGCATGCCATATAGCGAATATCTAGTGTTTGACCAGAAGACGAAAAAACAAATTAAACTGGCTGATATGCTGCAAAGCGGTAAAAAGCCACAGTTTAAGGCGCTTGCCTATAATGCTTATAAAGACTGGGTGAAAACGGTCGATAAAGATGTGAAAAACTACGAAAAAAATTGGCCATTCACCTTAAGTGATAACGTCACATTGACGGATAAAGGGATTGATATTCGTTATCAGCATTATGCTATCGCTCCCTATGCCTATGGTATGCCAGTGCTTAGCATTCCTTATAGTAAGCTTAGCGGTATCATACAACCGCGCTTTATCCCTAAATAATATAGCTATAAACGTCAGATACAATAGGATGGATCAGCTAATGACCATCATGAATATTTAATAATAAATAAGGAGTCATCGCATGACAAACGATATCGATAATATGAATGCCGCAACGACCAATACATGGCAGTTGAATGCCTTGACAGAGGCACTTGGTGATCTGACATTAACGGTCACTGACAGCCTCTCTGTGGGCCGTGGTAGTGATAATGATCTGGTACTAGGTAGCAAGCAAATTTCACGCAATCATGCACAATTGAGTGTCTTAAACGGTCAGCTATACGTAAAAGATCTAGAGTCGTCAAACGGCACTTTTATTAATGATGAGCGTATTGCTGCCAGTGAATCGAAGCAGTTAGCAGCAGAGGATACGCTTGGGTTTGCAAGCTTTATTTTTCAGGTAAATAAGCCAGTGGCTGCTACTGTTATTCATGAGCAAGTAGAGATTGATAAGCCAACGTTAATGTTGAGTCCTGATACTGAAATAGCACCTATTGTTGAAGCAGAGCCAGTGGTTAAAGAAACGATAATCGAAGAGATATTACCTGTCGAAAATTCTTTAGAAGCAATGCCTATTGCTGCTGTGCAAGCAGAGCCGATTGTTAGCGCTGCTCAAACAGATGAGTCAGTGATTAAAGAAACAGGCATCACTGATATCTTATCCGCCGCAGATAAAGCTGAACCTGTATTGAGCGAAGTAGAATATAGTCCTACTGAAACTTCAAGTGTCCCTAGCGTGGCTGCTGAGCCCGAAGTAATAGAGTCTATCCCAACCGAAACTACATCAATGCCTTCTGCTCATCAAGAATCACTTGTAGAGCAGCCCGTCTTAGCTGATGAGCCTTTGCTACATAAAGACGCTGTATCCGAAACCCTTTCAGAAACGTCTCCTGTAAGTGAGGCGCCAGTCATTGAAGCAGCTATTGAGCCAGAGCATGACAAAACCACTAAGACGGCCTTGCAAGAAGAAGCAGATCCAGATGTACTGCGTGCTAAACAGGCAGCCACTTCACAGTTTTCGGGCACAGCCAATCTAGGTCAATCTCGCGATTTGGGTACTACAGGCAATAATGCGATGGATCAAGCACTGGATAACCCTGCCACTACTGGAGCAGTTGAAAAGAAACCGAGTGGTAGTTGGTTTATATGGGTGTTTGTCGCGATTATTATTATTGGCTTAGCCCTATGGTTGTTTAATACAGGCATGGTATAGCCAATTTTTAACAAGAGAGCTATCTTTGTTTATTTAAATAATAAATTGGCCAACTGGTAAAAGTTGTAGTTGATTTGCTTTAAGAGATTAGTGCTATGTTAGGATAAATTTTGCATCGCTTTAAATAGTAATTTTATAGCGAACAAGTTTTATCTTAGCATCGTAGGAATCACAAGTTTTAACGGTATCTTTTAAAAATTCTGCCGCTGATAAGTATTAGCGCTTGGCAGGTTTACACAATTATTGAATGTTTCTAGCAATGAATAACCAATCCAAAGAAGTTAAGTGACTAGGTTTTTTGGCTAAAAGATAGACCGTTGAAGTAAGAGCAGTAAAAATAACTATTTTCACAAAATAAAAACCCTTTTATAATCAGCTGCTTGAGATTTTTTATTAAAATAAAGCCAAAAATACTAAAAAAGGGCTTGCGCATCTCAAAATATTTGATAGAATAGCCACCACTTTGAGAGAACAAGCCGACTTAGCTCAGTTGGTAGAGCAACTGACTTGTAATCAGTAGGTCGCCAGTTCGATCCCGGCAGTCGGCACCATCTCTCTCAAAGTAGCTTTTTATGAATATGTCTTAAACTAAAGCCATTTTTGTTTAAAGCAACCTAAGGTGGGATTGGGGAGCGGTCAAACCCAACAGACTGTAAATCTGTCGCGAAAGCTTCGAAGGTTCGAATCCTTCTCCCACCACCATATTTTTCTAAGTTCGTCTTAGCGCCAAGCATACTCTATATCAATCCATGATTCTTTATCAGAGTCAACCCAGATAAGAGTAAATGCGGGTGTGGTATAATGGTAACACCTTAGCCTTCCAAGCTAATGACGCGGGTTCGATTCCCGCCACCCGCTCCATATATGTACCATTGCACAAATCATCAATACTCATCACGACAGTCAGTTATTATTGCTGTATCGTGATATTTTTTTTAGTGCAACTTAGTGGTTGGCTACTGTAGTTGTTAAAAGCACGCTCATATAGCTCAGCGGTAGAGCACTCCCTTGGTAAGGGAGAGGTCTTGAGTTCAATTCTCAATATGAGCTCCATTTATTGTTCCATTATTTATATTCGCTTTGCTAGTGCTTGTCCATAGCTCAGTATTGGTATCAAAATTATAAAATATCGAAAATTATACATACAGTGTGGCAGAGAATAATTCAAAGGTGACACTGAGGTGTTGCCTTTTTGCGCTGTCAGTTTATTAGTAGGTGTTATCTTTACCTAATAAATGAGCTGTATAAAGAATTAAATAAATAAGAGTTAGATAAAGTAGTGCAATAGCAGTACTGTATATTAACTTGTCATGTTCAACAGATTGAAAAGCACGTATAATGCCCCTATTTATACGCTTAACAGCTAAAATATCGAATATAAAGATAGTATAGCGTTATAGCTAGTATTTTAATAAATATTGGTTTAATAGAAAAAACACAGTGTCAACGGTTTGATGGTCATACATCATAAGCCGTCAAACAGTTATTTACCGATCTTTGATTGATAAATATTCACCAAAAAAAGAGGAAATACCCATGGCAAAGGCCAAGTTTGAACGTCTAAAACCACATGTTAACGTCGGTACCATCGGACACGTTGACCACGGTAAAACCACCCTTACCGCTGCAATCGCAACCGTAGCT